>JALGVT010000005.1 GCA_025774555.1 candidate division LCP-89 bacterium | reverse complement strand
TTTACTCGGTTGGGATCAGATATCCCAGCAGGCTGAAGGTCACTTCTTTGATGACTTTGGCACAGGAATGTCGGCATCCAACTTCGATTTCTATGCACGTGCTGTCTTCTCACCTGCTGTAGGAGTAAAAGATCCAGACGCAGGTTCACAACCGCACGAATTCGCATTACAGCAGAACACGCCCAATCCGTTTAATCCAGCGACATCAATTGAATTCTCACTGGAAAAAGCGGGTATGGCGAATCTGACGGTCTTTGATCTGATGGGTCGCAGAGTAGCTGTTCTTGTTGATGGCAATTACTCAGCAGGTTTGCACAACGTAACCTTCAGTGCTGACAACTTAGCTTCAGGCGTTTATATTTACCGTCTGGAATCCGATGGTCAATCACTACAGAAGAAGATGCTGTTCTTGAAGTAATTCTTTAGTGGTTACATTAAAGGGGCTGTCCCAAAAGTCTATAAACTGTCATTATCCCATAGGGATCCCTACGGGACGAACGAAGTGTGGTAATCTCTTAGTGTTTGTAATTTAAGAGATTGCCACGTCACTTCGTTCCTCGCAATGACGTTGTGCTTTTCTTTTGGGACAGCCCCTTTCTCTATTTTTTTATACGAAGAAAAGGAGCTTAATTGCGTTTCACACTTGGAGCAGAAAATACTTGCATTCTAATTTTACTTTAGCGAAATTGTAAGATAGCATTTACTAATTTCCTGAATCCAATCTGATTCAATTATATGAAATTTCCATTAATAACGAAATAGTGTAGATACAACATATAAAAACCAATTAAATTGGGAGGCAGAAATGCTGAAAAAAACATTATGGGTTTTAGTGTCCATTACTTTACTCTTCGTAGTTCAGGGATGGGCAAAAAGTGAAAGCATCACATCGATTCGTGCGAATCAAATCGCGGTTGACAATCCGACGGTTCCTGAAACGCCTGATCCTGGCATGGATCAGAGCGACGAGATTATCTTCGAGGAAGATTTCGAGAGTGGACAGGGCGATTGGACCTTTGCGGATTTGACCGACGTCAGTTCCTGGCATACTAGCGAATTCCAAGCCTACGGCGGCAGCGGAATGTCATGGTGGGCAGGTGATGAAGATTTAGGAGGTTATGATAATCACTGGCTACAGTTCCTGGTCAGTCCTACGATCGATCTTTCCGGAACGACTAATCCCACGCTCGAATTCGACCTGTTCTTCGCTGTTGAGGAATTGACCGGCGGTTATCCCCCAGATTACGATGGCTGGGACGGCTGCAATGTATGGGTTTCCGATGATGATGGCGCCAACTGGGAAGTTCTCGATATGCTGTCACCAGCTTATACATGCACCAGTATGTACAGTTTCGGTTATGAATGGCAGATGGGGATTGGAATTGCAGGATGGGGCGGTTTCTCCGGCGGTGTGCGACCCGGCGCCTGGGTTGACGCGTCTGCGAGCCTCGCTGGATACACAACCTCAACGGTTAAAATCCGCTTTGCGCTCTGCTCTGATCCTGTTTTCTGCACCGGTGACGATCCAGACCTGATTGGTATGCAGGTTGATAATATCGTCATTGCTGAAGGCACGAACCGTTTTCTCATCAACAATGGTGAAGGAATCGCCGTCCCCAGCGACCTGATTCCCACCCCGGGAACCCCAGCTATGGGCGCTTTCTGGCATTTGTCAGAGCCAACCTTCCCAAGCCCGCCTTCAGCTACACATGTAATGGAGATGTCTGATGAAGGGACTGCCAGTTATCCACCTGATATTTTCTGTGCACTTGAATCTCCAATTATTGACTTGACTTCTTACCCTCCGGGCATGGGCCAAGTCTTGGGTGATTTCTATGTTTACGCCAATATCAACGTTGGCGATCCGGATCCCTTCCCGGACGTTGACAATTGGACGGTACAGATGCGTCCCATAGAAGCAGGTAGCAATTACGGCTGGTACCATTATTCCAATCCGTGGGGAACGCCGGGTGGAAACAATTACGTATGGTACAATGCGACGACGAGTTATACACTCTGGTCAGAATATGCAGGTGCTTTGTTCGATTTGACTCCATATATGGGATATGAAGTTCAGGTTCGAATACTCTGGCAATCCGATCCCGACCAGTATAACGGCACAGGAATGTTCATAGATGACTTCTATGTTGAGTTCACTAATGCGCTTAACAATGACATCTCTGCAGAGAACGTTCTGGTACCCATGCCGACGTCAGCGTACTTTAGCCAGATTCCCTGCTCCGTGGAATTGCACAATAACGGATTAGATGATCAAGGCTCTGTGCCTGCTTTTTACCGCGTCAATTACGGCACGCCTAATCCTCTTATTCCGTGGGCATCTATTCCGCACGGTACTATGGTCGTCAAGGAATGGGATTGGACCACACCAGCAGTGGGTAGTTACTATGTGGATGCTTACTGCGCCAATCCAGGAGATGAGTTTACCGCCAACGACACATCTAAGGCGGGTCTTGTTGAAATCACCGCGGAAGACGTTCTGGAATTCGGCTATGACGGAAGGCATTACAGCTATGAACCATCGGTTTTCCTATTCAACTACGAAACCGGTGAAGGCACATACATACGATACACGCCGGAAGATGACGGTATAGATTTTAATCTGGATGGACAGGAATTGAAATGTCTGTTCGGTGATGCCGGAACCATTCGGATTCATATATACGAACCTGCCACTGCGACGACGCACGGACCCGAAGTGGATAGCTGGGAAGCTAATGTAACCCAGGTTAATCCAACATGGCAGACGTTTGATATCTCTGGAATCGATTTTCTCCAGGATACACGGACAGATTTCTGGGTATGGTATGAAGTGCTGAACGATTTGGGTACGCCGCATTTACTCGGTTTACTCGGTTGGGATCAGATATCCCAGCAGGCTGAAGGTCACTTCTTTGATGACTTTGGCACAGGAATGTCGGCATCCAACTTCGATTTCTATGCACGTGCTGTCTTCTCACCGTCTCTTGGTGTTGAGAATGGCACTGTATCACAGCCGAACACTTTCGCGCTCTACCAGAACAGTCCGAATCCGTTCAATCCGATGACCAACATTCAGTTCTCGCTGGAAGCAGCAGGCGCTGCCAAACTGACGGTCTTCGATCTGATGGGTCGCACGGTCGCTGTTCTCGCGGATGGCAATTACTCAGCAGGTTTACACAACGTAACCTTCAATGCTGACAACTTAGCTTCAGGCGTTTATATTTACCGTCTGGAATCCGATGGTCAATCACTGCAAAAGAAGATGCTGTTCCTGAAGTAATTCTTGAGAAGTTAGGTTAAGGGGCATGCAATGCGTGCCCCTTTTTATATTTATAACAGTGCCTAAAAGAAATTTCCAGTATCGACTTAATGACAGACAAGAATGTCTATCCTCCACCTCATATGGATTTGTATAGATTGGAGGTAAGGCATTCTCCGTAGGAGTCCCTCGGATTCGCCTGACTGACAATGCTGGAAATTACTTTCAAATAGCTCTATAACATATGCAGAAAAAGAGCCGAATTGAGTTTCACACTTGGAGCAGATAATACTTGCATTTTTCAAATATTTTTATAACATTATAGCATTGTAATAAATAGCTATAAAAAGGAAGCGATATTCCGCTCCCGCAAGGAGGTTGAATGTTACCCGGCGAGAAGAAGTATCCACATATTTTCAGTCCCGGTAGGATTGGGAAAATGGAGACGAAGAACCGCATCAAATACGCATCTACCGAGACCAATTTTAATTATGGTGACGGATTTGTCGCCGAAAAAGAGATTGCCTATATGGAAGCTCAGGCTCGCGGCGGCGCCGGCATGGTTACAACACAGGGAGCTTATACGGATCATCGCGAAGAGGGCAAAGGCTATGTGGGCATGATGGGTATCTGGGATGACAAGTACATTCCCGGTCTGAAGAAAATTTCTGATGTTATTCATAAATACGATGCTAAAGCGGTTTTACAGCTCATGCACTGCGGCAGAGTTGGAGGCGTAGAACTCGATTATACCGTCGGTCCATCAGAAGTACCTCAGAAGATACCTCGGTTTCGTGAACCGCGTGAGATGACTGTCGAACAGATTCAAATGTGCGTGCAGGAGCATGTGAATGGCGCTCTACGAACGCAGGAAGCTGGATATGACGCCGTTGAGATATCCGGTATTGTGGGCTATCTCGTTTCCAATTTCAATTCAAAATACACCAACAGGCGCACTGATGAATATGGGGGATCTACTGAAAATCGCGCTCGATTTATGCGGGAAATACTCGAAGGTATCCGCAAAACAGTAGGACCGGATTTTCCCATTATCATAAGACTTTGCGGTGAAGAGCTGTTAAATGACCGCGGAGGAAACACTCCAGATGAATGTCTTGAAATTATAAAGATTGCTGAACGCGCTGGAATAGATTGTTTATCTGTCACAGTTGGGTGGCAGGAATCCGCTGAAACGGTTATCAGCCGTGATCGCCCAATGGGATCCTGGCTACACATCGCAGAGCGTATGAAGAACAATCTCGATGTACCCATTGCAATGGCATACCGGTTGTTCACTCCTGAAATACCGGATCAAGCCATAGCAGATGGAAAGCTCGATTTCTGGGAGAGTTGCAGGGCTATGATTGCCGATCCCTTTCTGCCCATGAAGATCATGGAGGACAGACAGGATGAGATCGTTCCCTGCATGGCGTGTAATATCTGTTTAGCAAGATTATTCCGTGATGCTGAGTTAAACTGCATGGTGAGACCGTCGCTCGGACATGAAACAGAGCCTGAATACGGTTTTTACGGGTTTCATAAAACAGAGAAACCGAAGAAAGTCTTAATCATTGGCGCTGGCGTAGCGGGTCTTCAAGCGGCATCTGTCGCGGCACAAAAAGGGCATGACGTCACAGTATATGAAAAAGCTGACAGTATAGGCGGTCAGTTGGAGGCTGCTTCTCACGGACCGGGCGGCGATGAAGAGTTCATGCGCCTGATAAATCATCTGGCGTATTTGACTGAAATGTATGGTGGTAAGATACTGACAAATCGAGATGTTACCAAGGAATTCATTAAAGAGCAAAATCCTGACGTTACCATCATTGCAACCGGAGCACAGCCTGTGAAACCTGATGTGCCCGGCGTTGATTTGCCGCACGTAGTAAGTTGTCTTGACGTAATGCGGGGTAGGGTGGACCTGTGTGACAACGTCCTCGTCATCGGAGATATCGGCGTGACTATTTCAACCACGCTTTTCATTCTTCACAATTCACCAGAGAAGAAGGTCAGTATCTTATCAGGCATAAAAAAGATCGGCAGAGACGTCAATCCTTCGTATATTTGGCGATACATGAAGAAATTAAAGGATAGCGGTGTTACTCAGTACAACCTGCACACTTTAATAGAGATAAGAGAGAATGAAGTTATAGCTAAAGCTCCAGACGGTAAAGAGGTTTCGATAGCAGCAGATAGCGTCATCTTATCCAATATGGAAAGCTATAAACCTGTAGATTATAAGAATGCCTATTCCATAGGAGACGTTCAATTACCTAGAAGAGGCAATTCAGCGTTGCTCGACGGATTCAGAATGGGGATGAGGCTGTAATTTACAGAGATAATAGAAGGATAAGGAGAAAGATAATGATCCCGAAGATAGATGTATTCAAATGTAACGGCTGCGAAATATGCGTAAAATATTGCCCGCCCAAAGTAATTGGTATGGTTCGCAACGTGGCGGTCATATTGGATGATCTGTGTGAAGAATGCGGTATTTGCAACGACGTCTGCCCGATTGACGCCATCGACTTTAAATTGCCGCATTATGAACCGTACGAAGTACATAATGCTTATCGACCCGTGAGGTAATCCCGTGAGCACAATTCCAATAGAAACTCGCTTTAAAGTTCTCTGCGAAATAACGCGATCGCAGCACTTTGCCTGGCGACAAGCTGCCGCTGAAATGTGTCCTGATGTAGATCCGGAGCAGATCACATATAAGATGTGGGAGATAACCGGTCATGAGACGGCAAAAGCGTATTTAAGGCGCATCGATCCTTCTAAACCTCTGCCGATTCAGATTGCTAAAAGCATGGTATGGTCGAGTGAGTGCATGGGCGAAGACGCCATTATAGAGGAAGGAAAGGATGACTCCGAGACATTTGTAGTCCACCACGGCTGCCCCTGGTATCAGTGGCATAAAAGACTGAACCTGTTGAAAGAAGATCAACCGGGATGCGATCTGTGGTTTGAAACTTGCCTCGACGACGTCAATAAGGAACTCGGCACCAATCTAAAAATAGAAACACTTCATTCCCTGCCGGAAGGCAGTGAAACCTGCAAACGCAGAATATGGGTTGAGTCATAAGATACTGATTAAAATAAGATTGCATCATGAAATGCCCTAATTGCAAAGGTGACATTCAATGGGGTCATCGGGAACGGACTTGTCCTTCCTGCGGTGAACCTCTGCCAACCTCACAATTCATCCTCTTTGAGTGGGGTTACAGGATTGTATCGTTCACCGAAGATCGTGGCTTCTTCTTCTGGCTTATCGTTTTTGCCATTGTTACCTTCGTCGCTGCTACTGTTGAACATCTAATAGGCAAGGGCTCTCTCGGTCAGCTCCTCGATAAGCACAAATTCGTATCGCTGATCATGTTTATTTACGTTCCCGCGCATCTCAAAATCATCCGCAACATCAACTCAATCGTTCGTCCAGGCTATCCTGGACCTTACTGGCACGACCGTCTCGTTATCAAGAAGATGCGAAGGGGTACGAACTACGCGCTCGGAGTGGGTTTTCTAATCAGTTTGATCGTCGTGGGTCCATTTAATCAATTTTCACTTCTTCCAGCGTACTTCCTCGTAATATCCCTGTTTACGGCGCTGTTTTGGAGCATTGAATCATTCAGAATAGACGATAGAGAATATTTAGATGCAAAAGTTCAATCCTATTTTATCTTCTTAGGTGTAAAGAGCCTGCGTCGTTTCCGCAAAACTGGAGGCGCATTTATTATCAGTCTGGTCCTTTCAGGAGGCACCTTCTACGGGCTGCTTCATGTACCGAATCTCTATTGGAATCTACGCATGCATCCCAAGGTTATGGATTTCATCGATATTATGCAGGGACTATTCAGTTGGATTCCGATGCTTTGGCCCAGTCAATAAAAGACAGAAGGTCATCGACTTTAAAGCAGAGAGGGGTTTGTTCTGTTGGGTTAAAAGGATAAGCCCATTTTATTTGGACTCAGGGACTATGTCGCATAAGATATATTATGTTAAGTTAGTGATGTAAATAAAAAACATTCGTAATTACCTATCCTGATTTTTCTGCCCTATTCTCCCTGCTATGTTCATCGGGTCTCGTAGATTTGAAATCTCTGGTGAGTATGGAAAATCGAGAGCTTCGATATCATGCAGCGTCATCTTTGCGGTGATAGCTCCGACAAATGCATTCAACCTCGCATGAACTCCGTCCATTCCAGCAATTTGAACTCCAAGTAATCTTCCAGACTCCGAGTCACTAACAATAATAATATCTATATAATCGCCTCCGAATTGTGTCGGTTTGGATAATGCCTGCACTAGGGTAGTTTTATAATAAAAACCTGCATCCGCAGCCTGCCTATTGGATAAACCTGCCCTGCCGACAATCAGATCAAAGCATCTCCAGATACTTGATGTTAAAGTACCCGTATCGTTTATAGAGTTCCCGCCAACTGCATTCTCGCCAGCGGCTCTGCCCTGGCGTGCGGCTGTAGTTGCAGATGGATAATATATCGGCTTATTCGTGATAATATGATGCGTCTCAGCGCAATCACCACAGGCGTAAATTCCACTTCTTGAAGTCGTTAAGCGTCTATCAACTTTAATAGCTCCGGTCTTGCCTAAATTAATCGAAGCCGAACGCGCCAAATCCACATTAGGTTTAACTCCAACAGTAAAAAGGATACAATCGCAATTGATCGTTCTCTTATCGGTTACGACTGCTTGAACAGAAGCATCAAGCGATGCCTTAAGGTTAGTTATAATATCATCGGTATATACGTTGATATTGTTCATTTCTAATGTTCGTATTATACGCTCAGACAGTAAAGGGTGAAGATCAGGCATCAGGGTCTTCTCAATGCCTATCATAGTGATTTCCATTCCCCGCTTATGAAGCGCCGCAGCGCACGTTTGCGCGATTGATCCAGTGCCTATAACAGTTATAGATTCAGGTTTTCTTCTTTCAAGAAAATTTCTAAATTCAAGGGCATCATGAAGATTGCGAAGCTTGAAGACACCTTCAGTATTATTGTTTGGTACATCGAGCAATATAGGACTGGCGCCGGTGGATAAGATCAATCTGTCATAGGTAATTTCTAAGACCTGGCTGGTCTCCAGATTTTCTACTGAAAGAGCACGCTTAGAAGGTTGGATATTTTGCGCTTTATGGTGAGTAAATACATCGATGCGGTGCTCTGAAATGGCAGTTTGTGGAGAGAGTAATTGAAGTTCGTTTATGTCTTCTACATCATCTGCTAAATATGCAGGTATTATGCAGTTAGCTATAGATATTCTGCCTGTATGTTCTATTACAGTTATTTTACAATCAGAGCAAACACGGCGAGCGCGCATAGCTGCTGCCATACCCGCCGCATTTCCCCCAATGACTACAAGATGTATACGTTCAGACAATTAACAAGTAATACGTTATTCAGCTTTAAGTTTATTTCTTACAGAAGCGACTTTGCCTTCAAGAGTAAGCTCTTTATCGCGCCTATCGTCGATAGTAATCACCGTATATACGCGTGGAATGCCTTCTTTGAAGGGCACTTCATGCATAGCTCGAACAGCTTTTAATACTCGATCAGTAGGTCCTTCAATCTGTGTTGACATAGGCGTCAATTCCCACTTTAGATCAGGGAATTTATCCAATTCCTTAACACATTTAGCGACTATACTTGAGACGGACACTCCCTTGCCTTTTGATACGATAGAAACTGCGCAGGTACTCATATCACCCTCCAGCATTTATATCTATCTCACGAAGATATTTTGCCGCATCTTCCGGTGGAGTTGGATTGATATAGAAGCCTGTTCCCCATTCGAAGCCTGCGGTTCGCACCAACCGTGGAATGATTTCAAAATGCCAGTGGAAATCATGCTCCAGCGTAGTCCAATAATTTGCTCGTCTCGATCTCGCTTCGACATTGGGGCAGGTATGCAGCATGAAATTGTAAGGCGGATCGTTCAGTGCTAATTTCAACCTGGTCAGAACCTCCTTCATACATTTCGAAAGCGCTGTGATGCCATTTTTGTCAAGTTCACAAAAATCGTGTGAGTGCTTTGTCGGCGCTATGAAAACTTCAAATGGGAATCTTGATGCAAACGGTGCTATCGCCACCATACCGTCCACTTCACATATAACACGTTCCCCGTTTTCCATTTCCTGCCTGATAATATCGCAGAAAAGACATCGTTCTTTAAGTTCATAATGCTTTCTGGCGCTTTCCAGTTCCATTGAAACGACCCGCGGCGTAACCGGCGTGGCGATAATCTGAGTGTGTGGGTGTGATAGTGACGCGCCAGCGGTAATTCCTTGATTTTTAAAGATTAGCACATATTTAAATCTCAAGTCTTTCTTTAGATCCAACAATCTCAACTGGTAGGTCCGGACGATTTTCTCGAAGTGTTCTAGGGATTGATCACTGAGGCTGATATCGTGATTTGGTGATTCGATAACGACCTCGTGCGCTCCGATACCGTTCATTTTATCGAATATACCGACGCCTTCCCGGTTTTCATCTCCTTCAATCATGAGCGCAGGAAATTTATTAGGCACAACTCTGACATCCCATCCGGGTTGGTCGGGTTTAGTGCCGGGACGTCTGATAGCATATACCTCCGGTGGAGTTTTGCTTTCATTGCCTTCGTCAAAAGGACAGAATCCGCCTGATTGATCAGGTTCAAGTTTTACAAAATCAGACGGACGTCTCCCCCGTTCTGTAGCTATAATAACCCATCGTCTTTGAATAGGATCGTGTCGAAGCTCGGGCATGGATCCTCCATTTAATCTATATTATTTCTTATTTATCAATGATTTGCACTTTCTTTTGAACACCACCATTTCGGATCGATATTGGGGAATAGCGTATCTCGCTCAGAAGCGTATTTATAGTTATTCCATTCTTCTTCAGTCGGTTCTTCTCCATCAGCAAGCTTTGTCAGCAGTTTATAAAGTCGCTCAAAATCGAGATTATGCCCAACCAGTCTTGTCTCAGCGTAATCTCTGGCACTGACTGTAGATATAAGAAACTGCCAATCTGAGCTTTCCAAAAGAAGCAGTTCTCTGCATAATTGTCGCAGTACTTCCTGTATTCTACTGTCGGGGTGATCGCTCCATTTATCCGCGGCTTCTACTATCTTCTTCTCCGCGGCATATATAAGTTCCCAACTCCATTGTGTGTCCTCATTGAACCATATATGATGAAATCCACCCTCACCCCAGGAGCCTTCTGGAAGTGAGACAACACGGTGCGTGTGTATTTGATCTAAATATTCGCTTCCAGTCATAAGTTGAATCTCAGGATCGAGATCGAGCCATTTTATAGATTGATAAAGCCAGCGCGGTCCTTCAAACCACCAATGCCCAAACAGCTCAGTGTCGAAGGGAGCGCAGACAATAGGCAGTCCTTCAGCTTCCTGTCCTTCATGTAGAAGAATTTGTCTGACAATCTCCTTGAAATGAGCGGCATTCTCTGTAATACGCTGCTGCACAGTATCAGGATCGTACAGCAATTTACTGCCGAGATCGGCTTTTGCGGAAGTTACGCGCCAGTACCGGTGACCTCCAGGATATCGCTTCTTATGGAAATCCAGATATGCTCCATCACCTGGGTAGCCGTGTTCGCCTGACCAGACCTGAATACCGGTGCGTGGATCTCTGATGAAGGCATGTATCCTACCCTCGAATTCGTCCCGTGATTGAACTATGTAACTCTGGTATGGACTTCTAGTGAAATCATCCTTCAATTCTGTGTATCCACTTGAGAACTGTTGATAGTACTTTTGCAGAGCTTCAAATCTCTCTAGATAGACACCGAGAGCCTTCCCGCCTTCAATCATGTGTGAATCGACGTAAAAGAAGCGAAGACCGTGGCGATCAAGGAACTCTTCCAATCCAGGTCTGAACCGCGTTTCTTTACCGTCTGTCGGCTGACTCCATTCACGATATGGTCTGTAAGCGCTTTCCGGCAGCCAGATTCCATTAGGCTTCCTGCGAAAATGTCTTTCGTAGCTTACAACAGCTTGTTTTATTTGGGCTTCAATGCAGACGTCCTCACCCAACAGAGGCAGATACCCGTGAGTCGCAGCGCACGTAATGATTTCGAGCTGCTCATCATCCTGTAATTTCCGATAAGCACCAATAATATCCTGGTCATATTTATCAAAGAAATCATCATAGATTCCAGAATAGAAAGATATCCAATTGGAAGCCAAATGAGCCATCTGTTCATCTTCTAGCTTCTCAAAAGATTTCTTGTCTATGCGGGCAGCCGCAATTTTCATCTCCAGATAGGACCGGAATTCCTCTTTAAACAGAGGGTCTGCAAGCTGTTCGCAAAGTACTGGTGACAGCCCTATAGTCACCTTTGGTGGATGCCCTTCTTGTGCGAGTTGATTGAATACTCCCAGAAGCGGCAGGTAAGTTTCAGCTGCAGCTTCGTTCAACCAATCCATGCCGTGAGGCCACTTACCATGAGAAAGAACATAGGGAAGATGCGAGTGCAAAACCAGGCTAAATGCGCCTTTGATTTTCATTTGTGTTTTTCCTTTATACAACCCAGTTAGAGTTTAAGTATTCCTGTGTTGGGCACGGGCAGATATAGAACCCCTCTCGGGGCCAGCGTTCCACTTCTAAATTCTTCTGTTTCAGCGAAATAGCGAATTCGACGACTTTTTCGCCTTCAGGGATCAGATTAGTGAAGGGGATTCCTATCTCCAGCACTTTATTAAATGCCGCCAGACATTCCTCTGAGGGTGGCTTTTCAGCTTGCCAGCTCAAAATAATATCTTCGTTGAGCTTAAGATTTCTTATCGAAAGTATTGCTTGATGTAAACCCGTAAATATTACGTATATTTCAGGCATTACTAAATCAGGTGCTTTGTCTGTGAAATCAAGTCTTAAGTAAAAACAATCTGATGAAATGCCGTATAAGAGCCGTTCCATCAAACTGCTGGTAAAATTCATCGAGCCTGATGAGTCTCCTGCGTTGATGACCCGGGCTCCCACCCATTCATAATAATGCGTCTCTTTACCATCGATAAGTGGAGAAATCGGAAAAAGAGCAATATCTTTTTCAATTTTGGTTTCTTCTGTGATCGGATGTGACAAATCCTCGGGGGGATCGATTCCAAGCTCTTTATATACTTCAACAAGATTGGCGCGGAAAAGATAATCGAATTCATGATCGAAATCAGACGAATTCGGTTGACCATACCACCAGAACCAGTCGCTGCCCTCTGCGCGAAGCAGCCATTCATGAGCTTTACGAAGAGAATCACTGTCCGTTTGCGATTTGTCTTGCTCCTCAAATGCGTTAACAGTGTCAGCCATAAGGTCCCAGGCTCTGTTCTTAAAAGGATCGCCGATCCAGATTCGAAATGAGCCGTTAATCCAGGATGCCGGAAAAATAGATGGCAGCGTTTCTTTAGCTGGATGCTCGCTGATGTAATTGCCAATCGTCGTAAGTTGAAACCTCTTGTCTTTTCTTAACCGCGAGTACAGCTCTTTAAAGAAATTATAACCGCCATCAGGGAAATATTCCCAGGCGTTCTCGCCATCCAGGATGATGGGGACTATTCTTTCTTCGTTTTTATCAGGGGATTCCGCAATTTTACTTAAGTGGGCGATCAAATCATTTACTGCAGCTTTTGCAGTGTTGCTTGAATAGCGAAAACCAATAGCATCAGACAAAATTTTATCGCGGAAAACTATCGTTGGTCCATTATCTTCTGTTCTGTAATTTCTATACAACATATTTTCACGATCACTGCGCTGTAAAGTAGCCATAAGAACGCTCTCATCAGACGCCATCCATTCAAAGCCGGCTTTGCCTGCCAGTTCACATGCTGCGGGACTTACAGACCCCTCGCTGGGCCAGAGCCCAACAGGTTCCATACTAAACAAAGAAGCGACATATTCGCGTCCTCGGCTAAGTTGCAAAGCGGCGTCACTTTCCCTGTTATAGCCGCTTGCAGGCATGGGATCGTTTGGTTGTGAGATACTAGCGATTCTGTTATCGATAACCAGAGGAAGGATGGGATGATAATAGGGTGACGTCGCAATCTCAATAGCGCCCTCCTGCCAGGCAGAACGATATGCCGGGATGATTTCTTTGAGAGTATCAAGCTGTAATCGCAGCAAATCGTTTTTTTCACTTTCTGTGTAATTCCTTCCTTTCTTTTTCAATCCTGGAATTAAATCATACTTAGCTTCAGCTGCCCATCCAAACCAGGTAAGATTGAACCAGACCTGTAAATCCAGGAAGTCCTGTGTCGTGTATTCTCGGCATACTTGATCTAATTGTTTATCAGTTACGCCTTTCCCCTTCTTACGAAGCAGTTCTCGGTAACGAATATATGGTTGAACCATATTGGCGTAGTTAGCCGAAAAGAAATGCTTCAGGATAATCTTTTTTTCGGCTTGATCCAGTGTGTTGGCAGTTTTCTGCGAAAGATCGAAGTAGAGATCCATTTCATTCTCAGAAGCAATATCCGTCAGTTGCTCGAGCAGGCAGGGAACAAAATTGAACGTAATTCCCTCCCCGCCAAACTGTTCGACCGCCGCAAGCATATCCGTATAACCCTTAATACCATGTAATCTGACCCAGGGTAAGATATATTTACCCGTTTTCGGATCACGGTAGTAAGGCTGGTGCATATGCCATAGGAAGGCAATATGTAACGGATGCTTTTTCATCCTATAAGTTCCCGAATTTTATTTTTCAATTCAGTCAGATCACTCGTTTTTACTAAATAGGCATCCGCCGACCATGATTCAAAATCATCCTTGAACTGCGAGTAAGCAGTGTTCAGGATAATAGCCTGCTGGCGGTGCTTATGCAGAATCCTACTCATTGCTTCCAAGCCATTCATCCCCGGCATCTGTATGTCTAAGATAACTGCATTGTATGTATTCTCATCAAGCTGCTTGAAGGCTGATTCAGCAGAATCTGCAACGTCCACATCGTATCCCTCACCAGTAAGTTCCTCTTTGTAGAGAATTCTCAAATTCTCTTCATCATCGACGACCAGGATTTTCTTCATTTATCTTATTCCTCCCTTTTATGGGTTGGCAATGTAATCAAGAAAGTCGAGCCCTCTCCTTCCTTGCTTTCCACTTCAATCGATCCACCGTGATTTTTAATAATTTGTGATGTAATTGTAAGCCCTAATCCAGAACCTGTGGATTTAGTAGTAAAAAATGCAGTGAATAGTTTATTCTTGTTCTCTTCTGGAATCCCGTGACCGGTATCAGAAATATGAATTCTTATATTCTCGGAATCGCCCTCTGTAATTACCGACAACATACCCTCATCTTCCATAGCATGGATCGCATTTCTGAAAAGGTTTAATAATACCTGACGGATCTGATCACTATCAATCCAGACTGAATGAATTCCCTGGTGGAAATCTCTTGTAATTAAAATGTTTTTCTCGCTTATTTCGCCAGACATCATATTGAATGTCTGCTCAATGATCGTTTCAAGGTCTTCATAATCAAAACGCGGTGTAACTGGACTTACGAACTCTAGAGTTTCATTTACGATCCTTTCAAGGCGTTTTACTTCTTCTAAAATAATTGCCAGAAATCGTTTGTTCGTGTCCACCTTGTCGATAACTTCGATTTCACGCAATACGGCACGTGTGAATCCTCCTATTGAGGTTAGTGGATTACGAATTTCATGTGCTACTGTCGCGGCAACTTCTCCTATAACAGATAAACGTTCAGCGCGCCAGAGTAGATCACGGTTTTTCGTCAGGTCCAGGTTCGCTTGTCGTAAAGCCTCCACTTTCTCCCCGAGGCTCTTTAGCAGTTGAGAATTTTCGATGGCAGCGCCGCTCTGGTTTGCAATAATACTAAGCCGATTAATGTCCTCAGTGGTTATCTCCTTTCCTGTAATCAGGTTGTCTGCAATGATCAGCCCTTCTGATTTTCCTCGGCTGATTAACGGCGCGGCTGCAAAAGTGCCGCAGCCCAATGTATCAGCGATGAGCTTTTGATCAGTATATTCACTGTCTCTTTCATAAGTTATCTTCTCTGGAATATACTTAAAAAGTATATTATGCAGAAAGCCCTCTTCCCAGGTGATTGGAATGCGCAGTTTTTTAATGATTTCGTTAACCCTGGTATCCTTCTCTTCAGGATCGCCTTTGTAATGAGTGAATACCTCTTGAAGAGAAAGATTTTTTCTATACAGATCTGACCATATACGCCCGGCTTCGAGTGCATCTGAAGGTCCAACTGCTTTCTCACCATACAGAATGTTTTCATTCCTATCGTATCTCAGAAGAAAAGCACGATTAAAACCGAGACCCTGCCCTGCCGTAACGCCTATCAGCGCGATTGTATAGATATCATCCAGATCGTTCGTTCCTTGAAAGAGTTCACCTATCTCTTTAAAGATAGACAATTCAATTATCCTCTTGAGGTAGCTCTCCTCGAGTTTCCATTTCTCTGTTACGTTTGCGACGGTGGCAATCAATCCGGTAATCTCATCATCTTCAATTCCCTTTAGAGGCACGCCCTGTACAGAACATATCAGGGTTTCGCCTTTATCCTGCACTCTGCAGTGGACAACATCTGCCTCGAATGGCTTTCCCTCCTTAAGTACGCGTCCGAAGGCTTTATCCACGCCAGTATCTTTGAAACTCTCTATATCCAACACATTCATACCAATTGGATCAGAAGGCGCTTCAGATTCGGTCAATTTCGCAAATGCCGGATTCACTGTCTGGATAAAGCCGTGGCTATCAGTGGAAAATATCCCTATCGGAGCATGTTCAACCAAACTTTCTAAATACTCCTTCTTCTCAAGAAGTTCTCTTTCAAGCTGGATACGTTGTGTGATATCTTTAATCAACTGCACAACTTTAGTGACTTCACCTCTTTTATCGAAGAGCGGGAATGCCTCAACCTCAAGATAATAATTTGAGCCTCCCACAGCTTTATTTACGAGATTATACTTGACAGGTATCCCCTTTTCAAAAACTTCTCTAACGCGGCATTTTTCGCATATTGTCCCTTGATTATAAAAATATTGGTAACAGTTCTCACCAATAATGTCCGTTGTGCCTTTCCGTTGCCGTTTTCTTAAATGTTCATTGATCGAATCAATACGAAGCTCGTTATTCAAGACCACCAAACCGTAATCTATACCGTTGATGATCCGCTCATAAAGTTCCTTGAGTGATGCCAGCTCTTCTTGATCACGTCGTATCTGTTTTATCTGAGTACTGTGCCATAACGCGTTTCGTATAGTAATCAGCAGTCTTTTGACACGCACCGGTTTATCGAGGAAATCAACCGCGCCCTTCTTAACTGCGGAGAAAGCAAGATCAAAATCATCATCAGTTGTCATGATGATAATCGGGGCGTCGCGTTCCTCGCGAGATTCAATGGAAAAATTATTTTCAATGAGCTGTGCGTAGATTTTTATATCAAATATCAACAGATCGAAATCTCCTGATTCATTTATTCGAAATATTTCACCCGTATCAGAGGAAGTCCAAACGCCGAAATCCTCTTCGAGCAGAATTTTCTTGATCCAGGCAAGCGATTCAGTGTCGGTATCACCGACTAATATTTTATAATCCTTGTTTTTCATCGATATATCTGCATGGAAAAATCTGTGCAAGAAGCAGAGTGAGTGATGGCACCGATGGAAATGAAGTCCACACCTGTCTCTGCAATCTTTCGAACATTCTCCAACGTAACTCCGCCGGAGACTTCCAGCGGAACTCGGTTTGAAACATACTCTACTGCATCCTTTATCATGTCGATACTGAAGTTATCCAACAGGATTCGGTTGACTTTGAACTCAAGCACTTCGACGAGCTGATCTGGACTCTGCACCTCGACTTCTATTTCGACGTCGCCGACAAGGTTGTCGCTAATTAGTTGCAGTGATTTGGTAATTCCACCAGCGGCATCTTCGTGATTGTCTTTGACAAGAATCATATCGTATAAGCCGCGACGGTGATTCCCGCCTCCACCATGCCTGACCGCGGCTTTTTCGAGTGAGCGGAGCAGCGGCGTTGTTTTTCTGGTATCAAGTATAATCGTTTTTGTGTGGGATACCTTATCAACAAACTCTTTAGTTGTACTCGCAATGCCTGATAAACGACCCAGAAAATTCAGCGCGGTTCGCTCTCCGGTAAGTAAAGCCCGCGCTGAGCCTTGAAGTTCGCATATTACCACATCGGACATAAAGGGCTGTCCATCTTTGTAAGCCCATTTGATAGTGATAGATTCGTCAAGTTGTCGAAATACTTCGGTAAAAGCGTTTGTTCCCGAAATAATCCCGCCAGTGCGAGACATGATGCGCGCTGCTCCTATTTTGTCGCGGCTTATTGTCAACTCAGTCGTTAAGTCGCCATGACCTATATCTTCTTCAAGAGCATGTTTTACCAGTGTCTCTAAGTCCATTTTCTTCTATATTACCTTTAGTTTCGCATAACTTGCTAACAGCAATTTTTGTCCTACAGAGTCAAAATTGACGAGCAGTCTGAGGCTCTCACCCCTTCCTTCTCTCTCAATAACCATTCCCTCGCCGAAAGAGGAATGCTGAACTCTTGCCCCCATGGGGTATTTTTCTGTTATGTTAATCTGTGCTGTTTCTCTTCGAAATTTATATCCAGATTGGGAAAACAGCGACTCTGTCTGTTGATTAGATGCAATTGCTAAAGGTTCTTCCCGTATATCAAGCATTTCATCAGGGATTTCATTGAGGAATCGCGACGGGTTTTGCCATGGAATCTCCTGTCCCCAACGTCGCCTGTTTCTTGCATAGGTCAGGAATAAGCGATCCATCGCTCTAGTAGCGCCTACATAGAACAGACGCCTTTCTTCCTCTAATTCTCTCGGCTTATCAAGAGTATTTGCCAGCGGGAAAAGACCCTCTTCCAAACCGGTCAGGAATACAACCGGGAATTCCAGACCCTTCGCCGAATGTAGCGTCATCAGTGTGACAGCCTGCTCATCTGAATTCCAGCGGTCAATGTCAGTAACTAGGGCAACTTCCTGGAGAAAGTCTTCAAGGTCTTCAATAGCAGTCCGATCACTGGCGTAGCTGTATTCTTTGAGTGCATTTAAAAGTTCACTTAGATTATCCGTGCGTGGCAATGTCTGCGTTTCATCTTCCTTTTTATAGTAATCTACTAAACCCGATTCATGCAGCAGCCTCTCCCCTACCTTAAACAGATTTTCAGCGGATGCTGATTGCTGCATTTTATCTATCCATTGACCGAACTGCTGAACCTTCTTCGCTGCAGTTTTGCCAAGTGATTCTATCTGATCGGCATGCAATATTGATTTAAAGAGAGATTTACCGGTTTTATCGGAATGTTCTATCAGCCGCTCAAAAGTCTTTTGTCCAATGCCTCGAGGGGGTAAGTTGATGACGCGTTGTATGCTGATTATGTCGCTGGGATTGGTTAAAAGTCGCAGGTACGCGAGGAAATCCTTTACCTCTTTCCTCTCGTAGAAACGTAATCCGCCTACTATTATATACGGAATAGTATTCTGTCGAAGTATGTCTTCAAAAGTACGCGATTGTGCGTTTGTTCTGTAAAGGATAACAAAGTCTTCAAGATTGTGATTCTCGTTCGAATGTAGTTCTTGAATCGTCTCAATTACGGTCGATGCTTCCTCGCGATCGTCATTGGTTGGAATGACGACAGGTTTGCCCCCGCCTTTACGTTTAGTCCAAAGCTTTTTCGGATGCCTCGACGCGTTATTCTTAATAACTCTATGAGCAACGTTTAAAATAGCCTGAGTTGAACGGTAGTTCTGCTCGAGCTTAAAAGTCTTAACTCCTTTAAAGTCCTTGTCAAATTGTAGGATATTGCCCAGATGAGCTCCTCGCCAGCCGTAAATGGACTGATCATCGTCTCCGACTGCCATAACATTGCCGGTTGGCGCTCCCAACAGCCGCACTATCTCTCCCTGTGGCAGATTGGTATCCTGAAACTCATCGATTAACAGATATTGAAAGCGATCGCGGTATTTACTCTTAATTCTGGCATTTTCCCTGAACAGCAGACAGGGCAGATTGATGAGATCGTCAAAGTCAAAGGCGTTGTTTTGCTGCAGTGCCTTATTATATTGATGATAAATTTCAATCAGCAGGTCTGAATTACTGCTCAAGCCTGTGTTAGCGATGATTTCAGGATCACCGAGGCTGCCTTTTACACGGTTTATAAAGCCCTTGACTGCTGCTAAGTAGCTCTTTACTTCAGCGCTGCTCACCTTTGGTTTTAAAATTGTGCGTAACAGTCTGGTTTTATCGTCGTCATCGTAAATTGTAAAATTACCAGTTCTGTCGAATTCGGCGGCGTGCCTCCTTAGCAATTTCGCACCAAAGGCGTGAAACGTGCCAATGAACAGGTCGGTTGAGTTCTTCATCCCGAGCATACTGTTCACTCGCTGACGCATTTCCGAAGCGGCTTTGTTGGTAAATGTTACCGCTAATATCTGCCACGGTTTAGCATAATTCTCCAGTAACAGCAGGGCGATTCTATACGTTATAACGCGTGTTTTCCCACTGCCAGCTCCAGCAAGAACAAGCACGGGACCGTTAAAGGATTCTACAGCTTTGAGCTGTTCAGGATTAAGATCTTTTGTATTTAAAAAAGTGTCCATTAATGTTCGTTATTTTCGCCTCTCTCGTGAAACAACAATTCTGAGGCTGTCCAATCTTGCTTTATCGCGTAGATGATCACTAAATTTTGTATTAAAAGCATGGCTGCCATCACCTTTTGAAACCATATAGAGATAAGGATCTGGCGCAGGATTTAACGCTGCCATTAATGCTGCCCTGCCCGGATTGCAGACAGGTCCCGGCGGCAAGCCTGAATAAAGGTACGTATTGTAGGGCGAATCTATTGCAAGATCCCCGTTGTAAAGACGTCTTGGACCTTTCTTTATAATGTATTGAATTGTCGGATCAGCTTGTAAGCGCATGTTCTTCCGCAATCGGTTCTGGTAGATAGCCGATATTTTCGGAGCTTCTGGGAGGAGCGACATTTCGCCTTCTACAATAGAAGCGAGTGTAACCAGCTCCGTGAAGGAGAGATTCACTTCATCTGGACTGGCGTCAACACATTTATGAAAAACGGTAAAAAAACGGTTGACCATCAGATCGATTACCTGCGATGCGCTCATGCCTTTGTGAAAGTTATAACTGTCGGGAAAGAGAAATCCTTCAAATGACGGAGTCAATAATCCGTATTTATTAATGTGGACGGTATCATATACTGCCTCCATAAAAGAAGTAGAATCTATTCCGATTTCAGTTTGCAGTATTCCGGCGATTTGCCTGGATGTGTATCCTTCAGGAATCGTGACCAGTGAAGCTGCGCCGCCGGCATTAACGATCATCGACAGCAGAGAGCTGTTGGATATGCCGTAAGGAAGATCGTATTCACCTGCTTGTATGCGGTGATCGAAATTCAAGAACTCCGCAGCAAAGATGAAATCTTCCTGTCGGTCGATGATTTTAGTTTCCCGCAGTAGCTCCGCCACTTTCATGAGGCTCATACCCGGAACGATATGCAGAGTTCGCGTATCACTCTCTATGTTATGCGCATTCAGACCGTATAGCGCGTTATATGTTTGACTGGTTATAAATCCCGAAATAATTAACAGAATCAGGGAAATAACGATTAACGTTGTTACGATTTCTTTTGGCATCAAAGTGAAATTTAGTGGCTGTTTTATCGATGTGTTATCAGCTATGTAATGTACGTTGAAAAGGGGTGAATGTCAATCAAAATCATTCCAAGTTAGGCGTTGGAATAAAACGGATACTGTGTAAAGTGCAAATAATTTCGCTTGACACCGAACATTTTATTTTCTATATTATTTAAGGTGAGGGAATAGAACTTTCAGACCGATCAACTCAATCATCATATACAACATAATTTCAATCCCAATTTAGAGTGTTACAGAATTACTTTCAAAGAGGCATAATCATGATATCCCGCAATCTCCCGCTGCTTAGCATTATAACTGCAGTTCTCATGGTATCGAGCGCGTTTGCAGTTTTTTCGCCCCCTATGACGGAAAATTATGAATGGGAGGGACGGATTGTTGTTTTCCTATCTGACGACCTTGGAACCATTAATGTGGAATCTAAAGACGGATTGGCGCTTCTCGGGAATGACAAACTCGACGCATTAGCAGCCAGGTTCAACGTGATGAATATATCCAAGTTAATCCCCTGGTCAGAAAAACCGGCTGAATCTTATAAGACCGATATTTCAAGGTATTATATCCTCGAATTTCCTTATGAGGTTGATCTGCATGAGGTTATTGGTGAATACGAAAAGCTCCCCGAGATCGTAACCGCCGAACCTTACCTTATCCGGAAATCCGATTATATCCCCAGCGACACCTACTTCAATACACAATGGGCAATGTCGAAAGTGGGAGCGGAAATCGCCTATGATTATACTTTGGGCAGCTCCGATCTTATCATAGGCATTGTGGATTCAGGTGTTGATACTCTCCATGATGACCTAAAGGCAAATCTGTGGGTCAATCCCGGTGAAGATCTGAACGGAAACGGCATCATCGAACCTATGGAATGGAA
Organism: candidate division LCP-89 bacterium; assembly: GCA_025774555.1. Lineage (GTDB taxonomy): Bacteria > Electryoneota > B3-LCP > B3-LCP > B3-LCP > JALGVT01. Next base: position 61,253 of record JALGVT010000005.1, on the reverse strand, counting down.
CGGCATCGATGATGATAACAACTCCTTCGTGGATGATTTCTGGGGTTGGAACCTCTGGTATAATAATAATAATATCCAGGATCCTCCTGACGGCGGACACGGAACCCATTGCTCCGGAGACGCCAATGCAGTCACGGATAATGTTGTGGGTATTGCCAGCCTCGGCTGCTCAGCCAAAATCATGCCTGCTCGTGTGGGCAATGAACTGATCTATGCAGGGACGCAGGGCATCAGCTACTGCATAGAAAACGGCGCTAATGTGATATCCATGTCTTATGGCGGTCCAGGTTATTCCGCCTACGAACAGAATATAATCACCAACGGCTATCTAGACGGCGTCCTCTTCTTTGGATCTGCGGGGAACGACGGCAATTCCGCTATTCATTATCCTTCCTGCTATAACGACGTCATCAATGTAGCAGCCACAGACCAGAACGATCATAAAGCAGGATTCAGCAATTACGGCACTATGATTGATATATGCGCTCCCGGTGTCGATATCTTCAGCACTATGGTTGGTAACATTTACCAGAGCACTCAGGGGACGTCGATGTCCACACCTATTGCGGCAGGACTTGCTCTGATGATCTGGGCTGCCGATCCGACGATGACTAATGAGGCGGTCGAATATCAAATCTACTTCACCTGTGTGAATATAGACGATTTGAATCCCGGTTACGCTGGTCTTCTCGGATGGGGTAGAATTGATGCCGGAGCCGCCATCTCCTCCATGTTCCCCAATCTTGCAATTTCCGATAATTCCTTTGATGATAGCGCTGGAAATGGAGATGGTCGCCCCGACCCTGGTGAGACGGTCGATCTGCTGGTAACTGTGGAGAATGCTTCGCTTTCCGTTGGCGCAAACAGTGTCGAACTCACTCTCGAATGTGATGATCCAGACGTTACTATTATCAACGGGACAAACAGTCTCGGTGACATTCCACAGTCATCCACAGTGAACAATCACAGCGATCCGCTTCAGTTCACTATTGATCCGTTGTCATACGCACATGACGTAACATTTACCCTTACTATGCATGAACCGGTCTATGACATCACACTGGTTGAAGAGATCGTTCAGATGATCGGTCGTCCGCCCATCGTCATTATTTCTGACGATGAAGAGTCAACCTATCACACCTGGTACGATCAAGACCTGCGTGCTCTTGGAGTACAGCCTGACGTCTGGGATGTCTATGAGAACGGAGCAATCACAGATACAGAACTGGCTCTTTACCCTATAGTCTTCTGGCACACATCTAATGCTGATGATCCCATCAGCGCTGGTGAAGAGACTCTGATAACTGATTTCCTAAATAATGGTGGTCAGCTCCTACTGATTGGTGAAAACATTGATGAACAGATGGCGGGGAGTTCATTCTATTCGGACGTCCTCCACGCGTCATCGACCTCGGGAACAACGGGCCTTCAAGTGACCGGAATCGATGGTGATCCAATCACAAACGGTTTTACCATGCTGCTTTTCGGCGCCGGCGGCGCTCAAAACAGCCAGTCACCAGCAACTATCGACGCGCTTGATGACGCAAGTTTAATATTCGAGTACATTCCTTCTGGTGACGGCGCTGGAATACGTTGGTCGGGCGCTAACAGCGATCTGGTGTACCTGCCGTTCTGTCTGGAAGCAGTATCCGGGATTGGATCTACTACTCGAGAAGAGATCATTACTAGCATCCTCAATTGGTTTGATTTTGTACCGGTTACAGATCATGGATCAAGCACAAGAGCGCCTGAAGACTATAACCTCGGACAGAACTATCCAAATCCGTTCAATCCAACGACGGAGATCGCTTTCAGCCTGCCTTCATCGGGCATAGTGAAACTGTCCGTCTTCGATCTTTCAGGCAGAAAAGTGGCTTCCCTGCTGGACACTCATCTACCTGCTGGCAGCTACACTCAAACTTTCAACGGTGCATCACTCGCAAGCGGAATTTACATCTACCGTTTGGAATCAGAGAATTTCTCTGAGACTCGAAAAATGGTCATCTTGAAGTAACGCTGATGAGCTTGCCGTTCAGATAATAAACCGGTTCGCCATCAGCGAACCGGTTTATCTTATAGCGGAGGTATCTACTGACTCAGGAGTATAATTCAGATAACCCTACAGGCTTTTTACCAGTTAAAGAAATCGGATTTGTTGGAACAGGAGCTGTTGGAGGCGCGCTCGCACATACTCTTCTAAAAACAGGGTATAGCATTGCCTGCCTAATCGATTCCGATAATGCCGCAGCCATCGGATTGGCGAAGCGGCTTGATCTGAAAACCTGTGCCCACACCTTTCCTGAAATTGCTGTAGATATTGATCTTCTGATAATCGCTGTTCCTGACTCACAGATCGCTGAAGTCGATAGGATGATAGCGAGTTATAGTAGTAATCTTGACATTAAATCCTGTGTTCATACTTCCGGCGCGTTTCCCGGATCAATATTACAATCTTTACAACAAAGCGGAATATCTGTGGGGTCGCTTCATCCACTGCAAACATTCTCGCCACACTCTCCCCCACCCTTAAAGGATATTTATTTCGTTCTGGAGGGCGCCGAGCAGTTGCGAAACACTCTTGGTAAAATTGTGAAGGATATCGGAGGCATTCCCATTCACCTTCCTGAAGGCGACAAGACACTCTATCATTCTGCGGCTGTTTTTGCCTCTAATTTTATTCCAGTATTGATGAACGCCTCTGTTGAACTGATGCGTCAGGCGGGTCTGTCTGACGTGGATAGCCGCAAGATGTTAGCACCGCTTATGACAACATCGCTGAATAATTGCCTTGACAGAGGTGAGCTTGAAGCTCTTACTGGACCAGTTTCGCGAGGTGATATATCCACGGTGCAGGAACATGTCACGGCGCTGCAATCATTTGATCCTTTGCTATCAAGAATATACAAGCTCTTGAGTTTGAAGGCCTTATCATTGGCTTTAGAGCATGGTTTGGCAAAAGATAAAGCAAAAGCTATTGAGCAGATACTACTTTCATAATCTAAGAAATCCTCTCCGAGTCTCTTTAGCGACCGTATAGATTTTTCTCATTAAGCTGGAGTGCCTGTGGAAAGAAAAAGAATCCTTTGGGCTGATGATGAAATAGATATGCTTAAACCGCATATTCTATTTCTTGAAGAGCGCGGCTATGATGTGACTGCAGTAACAAGTGGCGAGGACGCCATAGCACAGATTCATCGCGGCTCCTTCGACGTCGTCCTGCTTGATGAACATATGTCCGGCAAGGATGGTATTGCTACATTCACCGACATTAAAGCGATTCGCCCGGGAATCTCAACCGTAATGATCACCAAGAGCGAGGAAGAAGGTTTGATGGAAGAGGCTATCGGGCAGCGTATCGATGACTTCTTGACGAAGCCTGTTAATCCAAGCCAAATTTTGCTGGCGCTTAAAAAGCTGACGGAGTCTTCGCAGATTAACCGAGACAGAATCGCGAAGGAATATCTTTCGCAGTTTAATCGTGTGTCCTCGATTATAGCTGCCGGCGCTAACTGGCAGGATTGGATCGACATTCACTACAAGCTCTGTGAATGGGATATAGAACTGGAGAAATTTCCGGATCTCGGCTTGGAAGACGTATTTCAAGATCAAAAAAGCCAGTGCAATCTGGAATTCTGCAGGTATGTAGAAGACAACTATATCAATTGGATCAATAGCGATGATGAGCCCACACTATCAGTTGACATTGCACAAAAATACCTGGCAACTCCCTTGAAGCAGGGTAAAAACGTTCTTTTTATAGTAATCGACTGTCTGCGAATGGATCAATACCTGGCAATTGAACCGATCCTTCACGAACTTTACAATGTCAAACGGGATTATTATTTCTCTATCCTCCCGACTTCCACACCCTATTCACGAAATGCGATATTCAGCGGATTTTATCCAAGCGAACTAGAGCGTCAACGCCCAGATCTGTGGAAGCGCGGAGAAGATGATGAGTCATCATCGAACCGTTTTGAACATGAACTTCTCGACAAACAGCTTGAGCGGTTGGGCGTCAGTCTGCCATCAGGTTCAAAATACGTAAAAATTCTGGATATGGAAGAGGCTGACAGCGTTGATAGAAAGGTTGCGTCTTACTTCAATCAGCCTCTTGTTTCCATGGTCTTCAATTTCGTTGACATTCTCGTGCATTCGCGGTCAAATTCAGACGTGATTAAAGAGATGGTGCGTAATGAAGCGTCTTATCGCGCCGTGACTACTTCCTGGTTCGAACACTCGTCGCTGCTAAATATATTAAGGAGCTTTTCAAAACAGGACATTCATATTGTTCTGACGACTGATCACGGTTCACTGCGTGTTCAGAGGGGAGCGAAGGTGATTTCTGATAAAGACGCATCGACAAATCTCAGGTACAAACATGGCAGAAACCTTAAATGCGATCCAAAACATGCAATGTTCGTACGTGATCCTCAAGATTTTAAACTACCGCGTAGAGGCATCAATATCAACTATATCATCGCCAAGGACGATTACTACTTCGTCTATCCAACTAATTATAATAAGTACGTCAATCTTTACAAAAACAGCTTCCAGCACGGTGGAATATCTATGGATGAAATGATTCTGCCTGTTGTGACCATGGATCCGAAATAATACGCGCAACGATGCAGGTCACCACACACAGCACTGAAGAAACTGCAAGATTTGGAGAGACATGTAGCAGGCTTTTCAAGCCGGGAGACAGTGTCTCATTGTTGGGAGACCTTGGCACAGGTAAAACGGTCTTCGTGCGCGGGATAATGAGGGGTTTTAATTATAAGGGCGCTGTGACCAGCCCAACTTATACTCTCGTGCATGATTATAAAGCAAATCAGCGAGTGTACCATGCCGATTGCTTTCGACTTAGAAACAGGGCGCAAGTTCTTTCAGCCGGATTAGAAGAGTATTTCAGTGACAACAGTATTCTTATTGTCGAATGGGCGGATTTGATTGCTGAATATTATGATCAATGGAATTGGATATTGAAATTCAGTTACAGCGAAAAATCTGAAAACTCAAGAATCATCACTTTTTCACGCCATGAGGTTTCCAGAGAAGAAACCTTAAAAATAATCATTGGTGATTTCAATACTGAGACGTAATGATATTAGCCCTGGATACAACAGGACATGATTGCGGTATTGCTCTTTTATGGGAAGATTATTTCCAAATGCGCATTATCGAAGGAGGCTTGAAACATAATGAAATTCTCCTTAGCGAGATAGATCGCCTTTTAGCAGATAATGCGATATCTGGCGCTAAGCTCTCTGCAGTTGCAGTTTCTTCCGGTCCCGGTTCATTCACAGGTCTGCGAGTGGGGATGGCGGCGGCTAAAGGTCTCTGTATGGCATGGAAGATTCCATTCATTACAGTGCCTACTTTAGATGGATTAGCTGCGTCTGTCTCTTCTGAAGTCGGGCGGGTTTTAACCTTGATGTCCGCAAGAGCAACTGAAGTCTATTGGGCTGTTTTTGAATGGAGTGCTTCTAAATGGGATCGTTTGACAGAAAACCAACTCGATGATATTTCCATATTGAATCAGAAAATTGACGGGGAGGTTTTTCCTGTAGGCGAAGGTTACATTAAGCATCAAACTGAAATTGATCGGATATTTAAGAATACTCTAATTCTAAATAAACAGACAATTAAAGTTAAGCCGCTGGTGCACAGCACTGCCATTATAGCCAGAACCAAGTTTGTTAATGGACAGTTCGACGATATAATGGAAAGCGAACCTCAATATTGCTACGCGTTCCCAAGGAAACGAGTTTAGATCATGGAGTTATTTCAAATAGGATTTCTGCGTTTTACGCTAATTGACGTCTTCGATATTCTGGCTGTCTATATCGTTTTCTATCAGCTTTACTTGATTATGAAGGGAACCAGAGCATCGCAGATGTTCACCGGTTTGATACTGATTTTTGTCGCCTCCTTTATTGTGCAGTTATTGGGTATGCAGGGAATGTCATGGCTGATACAATCGGTATCAACCGTCTGGGTGATAGCCTTTGTTATCGTATTTCAGCCAGAACTGCGTCGTCTTTTAGTACAGCTCGGACAGACGAGACTCGTGCGCGCTATTGTTAAGGAGAGAGGAACATCCACTGTTGATGAAATTATATTAGCCACGGAAACTTTGTCGCAGAAACGATATGGGGGCTTGATCGTAATCCAGGGAAAGACCGGCATTCGTGGTATTCAGGAAACAGGCGTACAAATAGGCGCCGAAGTTACATCTGATTTAATCGTATCCATATTCTTCCCGCGCACTCCTCTTCACGACGGCGCTGTCATCATTCGCGGAGACGTTATTCAAGCGGCAAAGTGTATTCTGCCGCTTTCAGATAGTCCCAAAGTAGATCCTTCAATGGGTACACGTCATCGAGCGGCTCTCGGTATGGTGGAAGAAACTAACGCAACTGTGATAGTCGTTTCCGAAGAGACCGGGAAGATATCGCTGGCTAAAGATGGTCGCTATCTCGGACGCGATTATAGCCCTGAGATACTTAAAAAACAGCTCGAAAAGATACTATTTGAGAAAACAGTTGAAAAAGAGCCAACCAAACCGAAAACCGAATCTCTACTTGAAAAACTCCTAGCGCAGGGAAAAGCATCTGCAAAATAGAGCATTATAGCTGTGACAATAAAGGTAAAACGCAGCCGATTAGCTGCGTTTTATGCTCACCATAGTACTTTGATCCACAAGCATCACTTCACCAGCACAGCCTTCTTGCTGTAAGACATTTCGCCAGCTTCGAGCCGATAAATATACAATCCCGTAGAAAGCATCGATGCTTCCCTTCAAAAAAGTATATGCGAAATTCAAATAGTGATCCATAACACTGTTAAGCGATTGCAAATTCGGTACTTTATAATTTAAAAAAGTTTCTATTTCTTTAGTTCATAATTTTACTTGACAAGCAGGATTTATTTCTGTATCTTAGAAAGATCCAGTTGTATAAATTTGGCTTAAAGTTACGGTAGGGCAATGAAACGGTTGATGCTCAAATCGAAAATTCATCGAGCAACCTTAACTGGAACTGAAATAGACTACGAAGGCAGTATTGCCATAGATATGAACCTCCTCGATGAAGCGGACATTCTCCCCGGGGAACAGGTTCACGTCCTAAATCTTAGCAACAACGCGCGCATGATCACCTATGCCATACCCGCAGAACGCGGCTCAGGAACAGTGCTTCTGAATGGAGCAGCAGCACGCGATGCGGTGCGCGGCGATAAGGTGATCATCATTTCGTATTGTGAAGTGGAAGATGAAGAGGCGCGATATCTTCAATCGAAGGTTATCTTTGTCGATGAGAATAACCGCAAGCGCGCAGACTGAGTTCGATGAAGAAAAATCCAAAGCCGCGCTGCGCTTCCTGCAAGCACTTCGACTGCTACATTGACAAAGACTGCTTCTCCCGTGCGGATTCACATCGGGAGCTATATAACTCAGAGCATATAAAAGAGCTGCATCGGGCAGCTACTGCTATTGAAGGCAGGCATTACTGTATTGAGCCCCGCCTGCGAGAAATCATCCTCTTCGCGAAGGAGATGAATTTCCGCAAACTGGGGCTTGCTTTTTGCGTTGGTATGCAGGAAGAAGCCAAGGTTCTTGCGGATATTTTAAAGCAGGATTTTGACGTCATTTCTGTCTGTTGCAAGGTATCAGCTATACCAAAATCTGAATACAATCTGGAACAGATTCATCCAGAAAAAGAGGTTGAGGTGATGTGCAATCCCGCCGGACAGGCACAGTTACTGAATGATGCCGGCACAGAATTGAATATCATCTGTGGTCTTTGCGTTGGGCATGACGCAGTATTCACAATGTGCTCGAAAGCTCCAGTTACTACATTTATAGTCAAGGACCGCGTATTGGGTCATAACCCAGCTGTCTCCTTATATACGAGATACATCCGCAGAAAATACCTTCCTGAAGATAATTCCTGATAAACGGCAAATTAAAAGGGGCTGTCTCAATTGCTTTTAAGACAGCCCCTAAATCTAGCTTTTGACTTAATGACAGACAAGTCCTAAGGACTCTCCATAGGAGTTCTACGAACCTACGGAGAATGTTTATCCTCCGCCCCCCCATTTTGCATGATTACTTCATCAGCACCATCTTGCCTGTCGCACTGAAGCTGCCGGCTTCTAAGCGATAGAGATAGATTCCAGAAGCCAGATCCGAAGCATCGAAGGTAACTTCGTGAACGCCCGCTTCGCGGCTGCCGTTGACCAGATCAGCAACTTTCCTCCCGGAGATATCATAGATTGCAAGATTCACAAAGCTGACCACTGGAAGCTGATAGCTGATAGCTGTCGTTGGATTGAAGGGATTCGGGTAACTTCCAAGAAGTTCGAATTCATCCGGAACCGCTTCACTCACATCACTTCCTTCAATTATATCAAATGGGTTGGGAACTCCCGAAGGAACGAAAAGTGCAAAATTCACTCCGCTGTTATACATCCCTAATTTATTGAATGGAAACGAACTCTCATCCCAGATATCGTCAGGATGATCACCAACTCTCCCGTAGAAAGTGTAATTTCCGGCTGCATAACTTCCCGGAACCGGGAAATACATATTTGGTCTGTTGATAGCCCATCCAGGCAAGAAGTTCGTGAACGATCTCTGCACCATCGTGGTCGGCTCTCCCCCTTGGTATGATATAGCCAGCCAGGCGTCGTAGTCTTGTGCAACACCACTGACATTGCCGGCATATACATCGAAGTAAAGATTGCCGCCTGCTTCAGGCACCGGGGATCCTGATTGGTAGGTCAATTCTATATCGATGTCGCTGCCAATCAGGTTATAGGTCATACTGGTTGTGAACTTATAGGCTCTACCGTCCTGCAATTCAGCAGCGGCTGGGTCGTCGTAAGCATGCCAATAGACGATTTCGATTCCGTCGCGCTGATCGAAATTTTCAATACCGACGGTTGAGTATTTATTGTCATCGCTCGGTCCGTAAATATCAGTGATATCCTGATACTGGAAAACAATCTCACTGTCTCCCGTCGGCGTTGGATAATATACAGGATCGTATAATATGACTTCAAATACCTGTTGAGTGCTGGATCCATAATTTTTCAGATGAGACCATTCCACGATGAAGCGATGATTCGAATCATCATACCACGCATAGACCTTGCCGCTCGACCAGGTAATCAGATCATCCCAGAAGGGAGCGATCATGGCATCTGGTCCAATCATGGATGGTATCGGGTAATTTCTAAAGTCGGCATACGAATTGTCAGCGATAGCGGCGATCCAGCCATTGCTGCATACAGTTATGTCATCCACATCTTGTCCGTAATACCGGAAGGTGAAGGGAAGTTGTATGGTAACCGACATATCCTGGTTTTCACTGGGATCGTTGATAGCAAGCTGGGTTCCGGTTCCACCGTAATTAGGATTGATTTCTACCCAATTATAGACAGGCATTTCACTGTACAGCATGTCGGTGTTATCGAAGCAGTAATAGCCATATTCATCCGGTCCCTGAGGATCGTTCTGTGTTTTTTCCCCAACGGCAACATCGAAGGCAACGTTCTGTTCCGCGCCGCCTGATGTCGTGAAATCAACCGTGAATTCAGCGCAATAGCCGGGCGGCGTAGCTTCATCCGTAGTAATATTGAAGGGATTACCGCTGCAATCGCCGATACCATCAGGGTTGATTGTGCCAAATGCCGCATAGTTGTCATTTATCGCAATGTATGGATCATTAGATGTTAAAACTGCTGTTAGAGAGCTTGCAGCTTTTCCACCGACATTGCCTACTGTCAGAACGAAATCTCCCGTGGCGCCGGCAGTCAGAATTGTATCTCCACCAGCGAATGAAATCGACCTCACGTCCATATCAGATGAAATCACCTCAACGTCCAATCCGCCATCCCATGATCCCTGGCTTGAATTCGTCTCAAAATCGAGGTGAACTATATGCCCATGAGGACAATCCGGTGCTATGGTAATGTCTATATCATCACTGCTGCTGCCGGTTCCCCCGGCTGACATATTCGGGAAGGATTCATACCCATCGTCTATCGTTATGTAATCATCGGTTGACGTTGCTGTCACACTAATGCTCGTAGCGGTAACCGAAGAACCGTAGTTCTTAAAGACGAGTGGAATTTCAATCGTCTCATTTGGATTGATGAAACCGTCACCGTCACCGCTGCTGCTACCATTCGAGTCATCGTCAATGGAATGATCGTAATAACCGACGGCAACGTCTGCTTGTATAACATTCAGAGAATCAACGATTGGGTAAAAATTTTGCCTGGTTATGGTCACTTTTACGTTACCCTGACTGGCGACACCCATAGGTAGTGTAACTTGTCCCGCAGCATCAGTTAACCCTACCTCCTGCAAATCATTTTCTTTATAGAAGCAGACTGTAGCTTCTTCAAGGGGTCCTATGCCGGTTTCATTAACCGTCAAGGTCAAGCTGTTCTCGCCAAAAGTCATAGAAGCTGGAATCGTACAGGACATGTACCGGATGGGAGCATTGAATAGTTCAACGCCAGGATCGCCGGCAAGAGCCGCGTATTTGGAGAAGCTGCTCACAGTACTGGAATTATGCGCCTGGAAGGTGTTGTAGAGTTCCAATTTTCCACGGTTTAAGGCGTTCCCTGCTTGCGTTAAACCTTCTTCGAATATACCTCCCCAGGTACCGTACGCTATAGTATTATTCTGCCGTGTATGAGTTTCAAGCGTCGCTGTGCCGACAGCAGCAATAGCACCTTTAGGTGAAGTAGGTGAACCCACTTCTGCAAACTGCTCCATAAACGAAGTTGAACCAGCAAAACCGCCAGTGCCGCATGTTATCGTGATCACGAATGGCATGTCTCTGCCATTTTCCAGGTAGTTTACATCGTTGACGGAGAAGTTTTCCATCATGTAGTTTCCGCGATAATTATATACGGAAATCCCATCACGAAAGGCGTTATCCGTAGTAGTTTCAACCGATCCTCCCATCCAGTACCAGAAGGTATCCACGCGTGTGAATTGGTTCTCGAACATACGTGTTTTAAGCCAGCGTCCAACTTGTATAGTAGATATTCCTGAGTAACTGTTTCCCGCTATGACACACCCCTGATGATACCATTCATCTTCGGTTATTAAAGGCATCTTCTCATATAGAATCACCTTGTTCTGCAGCGTCATATATTGGTAGTCGTCATAAGCTGCAAACCGCCCGACGGCAACGTCTGCTAAAATGTCATTTCCTTCAAGCTGTGAAAAGGGATGATCTACTTCATCAGCGGGCCACCAACCCACGGGCCAACCCTGGAGTGCATAATTGCCATCAGTATCTCCAACCAGGAGGACGAATTCGGGCGGGATTTCAGACTGATTATAGAAATTCTGGATTATCGACTTTATAGTCGATTCAGAAGCGCCCGGCGAGAACGTTTCGACGAAGACGGCATGCCCCTTCCGCTTTTTCCATTCGATGAAAGTCGGCAGCAGTGTATTGAGCAGATAGTTGTCGTTTTCGCATACAATCAGATATGATCCGACTGGCACAATTTCAAGGTCGAGCTGGTCGAAGTTCATGATTGAAGCGCTCATTAGCTTCGCCCATGAACGCGACATCGGTCGTGCGCCTCGCTCTAACTGATTACGCTGATCGGTTCCTTCGAAATACACCTTGACAAGGAACTTGTGAGCAATCTTCAGTTCCTTGCTAACTGGATTGTAACGCACCGGATTCATCCGCACTGAAACAAGCCTGACACCCCGCATAATTGCCGGTTCTGAACTTGAAGCTTCAACGCTGGGATAAAATTCGTCTTTTTCATAGGCAGCGTCATCCATTCTAGAGGGTTGTTTATTCTCCAGAAGATCAGCTGGATCATCGCCTTGAGCGGGCATTAAATCGACATCTTCAAGAGTGGTTACTTCTATCGGTACGAATTCCACTCTTACTCCCGCAGTAGCGGGGATAGCGATCATTCGATTGTAATTGGGAACTTCGGGTGATCCGAGATCATCACTGAAACCGCCTCCTGGTATCTCAATTCGATCCCAGTTGCGACCTTCCAGGGTCGCCTCTAACATTTCTATGCCAGGCAGTCTTACTTCAAACTCAATACGATCTGCCCCTGAATAGAGAATTTCAGTTTCAGGTCTATCATTTTCCACATCAGTTCGCAGTGGAACAAACCCGGCAAAAGCCGTGCTTAATCCCAGCAACAGGAGTGTACAGATACTAAGGACTTTAACGCTCTTCATAGCAACCTCGTTACTTGTTCAACTTCACTGGATTTCCAGGAGAGTATGTAAATTATTGAGTGATTCTATCATATACCAGCTTTAAATTCTCTTCGCAATATTCATCCACTTTAAAGCTGGAATATTCGATTGATTATGACTCTATAATATAATAAAAATATTCTTCTTTATCAAGTACTTTTTTTTAGGTTGATCCAACTAAAGATCCATTATATCGCATAATTCATTCCATTCACTGAGGTTGACGTTTAGCATTATACAATAATATACTGTATTTCTATATATAACAATAAGATGCTCTAGTTCTTCTTGTGTATGGGCTTCCATTCAGCTGGACTAACTCATCGATGATTCAAAAGGAGTGAGGTAAAATTACGCATAATCAGCACAGCAAACGTGAAATTCATGCAATCCAAAGAATTATTTGGTGTTTATCACTTGGATTTCACGCCAGTTTTATTTATAATATGTTTTAATGCAGTCGTTTGCAGTGTGGTAATTATTATATTCCATTCTATCTGAATCGTACGCGTTTAACCGATAAAACCTAAAATCTGTAATAATAGGGGTATGATCATGAAATCAATGAAAAGTTTGATCGTTTTTTCTTTCCTGCTGATTGCTGTGAACTGCGTATGGGGACAGGATACACTCTACACCGAATACTTTACTGATGGTTCAGCTTCCCTGAACTGGTTCTCAGGCTGGGAAGGCGGCAATAACATGGAAATTGACTACTGGGAAGGCAACCCGTCAGGCGACAACTGGGTCGGCTTTGTGGGTAATGACATGACCGCACAAGTCGGCACAGCTTTGGCTGGAAGTCTGAATGACACTGATTACGAATTCCAGGCTCAGGTTTATATCACTCCAGGCGGCGGCATGATGGGACCTTATAAAGGAATAGTCGCCAGATGGGACAGCGTTGGGGGTCTCGGATCGTTCTACAGTTTCCGCGCTGATTTCGACGCCAGCCAGCGGCTTCAACTGCGCAAATACGTCGGAGCAACCGGCGAGAGTATCGCGGAATGGACCGGAGCCGAAATCCCGGGCGGTGTTCCCACGGTGGATGAATGGCATCTGATGGGGATTAAATTCGAGGGGAATCAGATCTGGGTATATTGGGATGGCACTGAACTTTCCGGCTGTCCTTACACCGATTCACAAACGAGCCGTGGCTTCTTCGGTCTATATGTATTCAATATGACCGGCGCTGATGAAGTGTACTGCGATGACATTATTGTCCTGGGTGATGCTGGCGCTCAACCTTTCGACTTCATTGCACAGGATAATCATTACCTCGACGAATTTCTACAGGAGATGACGATCCGTCCGGCTGAAAACCAGCAGATTCACTTCCAGCTCGATTGGGACGCCATCAACGGTCCTGGCACAAGTCCGGCATTTGATGTTAAACTTGAAATAGACAACATTGAGATTTTCACCGATAATAATCCTGGCGTCGAACCGAATTCTACGCATGAAACTGTGTCAGACGCCTGGACAGCAACACTTGGCGAGCACGCTCTAAGGTGGACGCTCGATTCTGGCGGGACTGTTCCCGAGGGGAATGAGGATAACAACGAACTCGAGGAATCTTTCCTGGTTCTTCCTGAGGGATCTTTCGATTTTTCAGCGGACAGCGCCTGGGTAACTGACAGCGACACAATACAAACTGAACCTTACGTAGATCAGGAAGTGCTTTTTGTCCTGCACTGGTCAACACCGATGGGGACAGGAGCATCGGGCGCTTTCAACATCACCATGGATCTTGACGGCGAGGACTTCTTCCTGACAACCATACCATCGGTGGAGTCTGGACAAACTTACCAAACCGTCACCTCACCCTGGACTGCTGAACTTGGCTTTCACTACTATGAATGGACAATTGACCCGGATAATTGGGTGGATGAATTTGCAGAATGGAATAATATGATCCTCGAAGGCTTTGACGTCGGCACCGGTCCGGGCATCTGGTGGGATCCTTCACAGTTGAACGCTTCGGCGGAAGATTTCAAGATATCCAGTGTCTATCCTAATCCTTTCAATCCAACAGTTGCCCTGCGTTACGAAAATATAGAACCTGGCATATTAAAGCTGTCGATCTTTGACGTAGCAGGACGTGAGATTGCGGTGCTGACTGACGGTTTCCATCCTGCCGGCGTTTGGGAAGTAACGTGGTCAGGCGAAGAGATTGCGGCTGGCACATATTTCGCCGTATTGGACGGCAACGGACAACGATCCGTTCAACCGTTGTTACTGGTAAAATAATCACACTAAATAGATGATCGTAAGATGAAAAACATTCTCCTTGCAACGGCGCTTGTCTGCTTTTTAGGCATGAGCGCCGTTGCCGATGATATCGAATCCGCATTCGAATGGAATACTGTCAGATCGGGCAAAGTTGTCCTTGAAATGGTACAGCCTCTACTCACTTCGCCCCAGCAATTAAATAACGGCGAAGTGTACACAGGTGACGCCGATCTGGATGCGATTCTGGTGGGAATATCCGCTGAAACTTTAATTCAATCGGCGCAGCGGCACTATCCTGAACTATACTTAGTATCTTTTCCGTCCGAGGTCAGTGTTGAAGATGCTATAGCGCAACTGAAATCATGGCAGGGCACGAAGAATGCCTGGCCTTCTGTGTTGGTTCCCTGGGATGAACTGAAGTTCAATCCGGATGATATGCTGATTCCGGGACAGTGGCACATTGAGGCGATTCAGACGCCGGCTGCCTGGGCAATTCACAGAGGCTCTTCTGACGTTCAGGTTGCTATCATAGACGGCGGCGTGAACTATCTGCATCCTGACCTATCTGCTAATATATGGATGAACTCGGGTGAAGATTTAAATAACAACCGCTTCATAGAGCCTTCTGAGATTGACAGCATCGACAACGACGGCAACGGTTATATTGACGATTTCTGGGGCTGGGACTGGATTGATCTGGATTCATCTGCCGTCTGGCCCGGCGAAGACCCGGGTCCGCCCGATAATGATCCTTCAGATTTCGACGGGCATGGCACACACTGCGCCGGAGACGCCTGCGCAGTGACAAATAACGGTATCGGAGTCGCATCACCGGGATTCGACTGCCAGATTATGGCGCTGCGCGCTGGATATTTATCATCGAGCGGAATGGGATATGTCGATCTGTATGCTGCCATGCAGGCTGTCTATTATGCCGTCGATATGGACGCTGAAGTGCTCTCTATGAGTTTCGGAGGTCCCGGCGTTGTGCCTTATTTCAGCGCTACTCTGGAAATGGCAAGCAATTACGGTTTGATCCCTATTGCAGCGGCTGGAAACGATGCATCAAGCAGTATCCAGTACCCTGCCGGCTATGACTTCGTAATTGCTGTTGCGGCGACGGCTCCGGGAGATGTGCTGGCTGACTTCACAAACTATGGAACGTGGATAACAGTATGCGCGCCGGGAGACGGTATCAAGTCCACTCTGATAGAAGGTTACGGCAGTATGAGCGGCACCTCAATGGCAACACCTGTCACTGCCGGAGTTGCCGCTTCTGTCAAATCCTTAAAACCTGAATGGGGCATCGCTGACGTAAGTTCTTGGTTGTATTGGACTGCTGACAATATAGATACTCAGAATCCCGGCTATGTCGGCATGATGGGCGGCGGACGTCTAAATGCCGCTAAGGCTGTTGATCTATTTGTCACTATTGATTCAATTTGGGTTGACAACGGGCAGGGTGGCGACCGCCTCCTGTTTAATCAAGATGGGTCGCTATTTGTGCAGTATCACAAATTCTTCGATACCGCAAACAATGTCAACATCACGGTCAGCAGCTCAAACCCAGCAGTCAGTTTCACGCAATCAAACCACTACGCAGGCAATCTGATTCAAGGACAAGTCGGAGATAACAGCGCCGAGCCGTTTGTGATCAATGTCCAGCAGGGAGACGATGACTTCGAGATTATCGAAGTGGAAGCTCAAATTACCGGTGATAGCTTTAATTATTCTCAAATCCTTCAGATACCTGTAGGTAGAGCACAGATTCTAATTATAGACGCTGACCAGAACAATGAAGAGAACACATCTATCTACTATGAAGATGCTTTAGATCAAATCGGCTACACCAGTGAAACATGGAAACGGAATGACCGCGAAATTCTCGGAACGGAATTGATGGAATATGAGGCGGTAATCCACTTCTCGGGCACAGCGGAGACGAATATCTTCCCGGCTGGCGACTGGGATGACCTTGACGAATACTTGGATTCCGGGGGAAAAATGATAGTTACTGGGCAAAACGTTGCCGAGGATTTATCGGTAAGCCAGCCTTCTATTCTGACGAACATCTTCAGAGTAAGCTATTTAGCGCCTCACGCCGAGATACTCACCGTCAGAGGAATCGAAGGGAATCCCTTGACCGAAGATTTGTATTTTGTGATGGCTGGCAGCGGCGGCGCCTGGAATCAGTATTCTATGGACGTCATTACCGCGCTTCCGGTCGGGTCAGAACCGACCTTCATCTATCGTCAAGAAAATCCCGATGAACTCGCCGGAGTGCGCGTGCAGACTGCCGTCAGCGATCTGTTCTACTGCTGCTTCGGCATCGAAGGCATCAACGATTCCACCTCATCGGGTAACACACGTTATGACCTGTTAAGTATGATGTTTGAAGAGTTTGGAATAATTCCAGTTGAAATGCCCGATGAAAACCAAATACCCAGTAAAATGGCGCTGCATCTTCCCTACCCCAATCCCTTCAATTCGCAGCTTAGAATTGCTTATGATTTACCACAATCTGCTCCGGTTGAAATAGAGATATTCAACATTCAGGGAGAGCGTATTGCCGCTATGCATCAGAATAGAGCGCCCGCTGGCAGAAGTTTCTGGACCTGGCAGGCAGACAATCAGATATCTTCGGGAATTTACATCATCAACCTGACCTCGTCAGGCTTGACGTTAAGCCGTAAAGCAGTCTACTTGAAATAACAATCCATTGCAAATCAATCATTTGCAGTAATAATATGAATAATCCTCCCAAACTCGTAATCAGATTCCCATCTGAATCACGCAGAATACGAATTATCTCTCTACTTCGCTTATCCCTGATACTGACCCTTCTTTTCATCTTATCCACCCCTTCCTTAGCTCAGACAGGGAAGATCGCCGGAAGGGTTACGGATAGCGAAACAGGCGCGGCGCTGATCGACGCCAATGTGATTATCGAAGAAACGCCTCTGGGATCTGCAACCGATATCAATGGCGAGTACTTCATCCTGAACGTATCGCCGGGCACTTACGAGATCACCTCGTCTCTGCTCGGTTATTCTTCAAAGAAAATCATCGGCGTCCAGGTGAACAGCGGTCAAACGACCTGGCTTAATCTCTCGCTGGTTCCATCAGTCCTTCAAATGGATGAAGTCGTCGTAACCTGGGAAAAACCGCCTGTCGATCTGCAGGAGACTTCCTCGCGGTCTGTCGTTCGTCAGGAACTGCTGGAAGAGCTTCCTGTTGAAACCATCACTCAGGCTTTAGAGTTGCAAGCTGGCGCAGTTACGGACGCTTACGGTGAGCTTCACCTTCGCGGCGGCAGATCTGGTGAAATTGTCTATTACGTGGACGGTCAGCGCATTGAAAATCCCATTACCGGAGAAAGCTCGCTTTTTATCAATCGAGAAGCGGTGCAGGAATTGACGCTGCTATCCGGCACCTTCAACGCCGAATACGGCGACGCTATGTCGGGTGTAGTTCAGATTATCACCAGAGAAGGCGGTGATGATCTGAGCGTCAACGTTGAATATTTATCGCCTATGATCAATTCCAGCCCTTACCGCGAAACTGACTGGGCAGGTAAAAACTACGATGTGATCAGGGATGCTGATGGTAATTCACTCTACGAACCCAACGATGTGCTGGATGAACCTACGAATATCCTGGGCACGGTCGGGCGTCTGGCGCTTACTACGAGCGGTCCTTTAAAACTGGCGGATAACACGCATTTCTTCATTAGCGGGATGGTGAATAACGAAAATGGATATCTGCCATTCGGCTACGAACAGGAGCGTTCACTGATAGCTAAGATTACTCAATCGTATGGCAGCGGCGGAAAGATTTCATTTTCGACAGGAATGGGCTGGGAAAACTATCAGACCTACAACCACGACTGGAAATATGTGCCGGAGCATTATCACAAGCATTTCCTGCGTGATACACGGTATGATCTTCGCTGGACACACCCTTTAAGCAAGCGTGCCTTCTTCGACGTATCCCTGGGTTATTACAGACAATCTCATGATGCAAAATTGTTTGAAGAGTGGGATGATTACCTTGAAAGCGGTTATCAACAGAAGGATTTCAAATTCAATTTCTATGAAGAGACCGACTGGTCTGACGTCTGGCGTGAGAGCCGTACTGAGACTTACTCCCTGAAGACGGACGGCACATTTCAATATGGAAATCACCACTTGTTGAAATCTGGCATTGAAGCGCGACTCTTAGAAATCGAAATGCTTGACATCCGTGAATTAACCATAGACGAGAATGACCAGCCTGCCGGAATTATCGATTCATACGTTGAGAATCCGATTGAACTGGGCGCTTATATTCAGGATAAGATAGAGCTTTCCTATATGGTCGTCAATGCGGGAATCAGATTGGACTATGTTGATCCACGCACCGAAGGCTGGTCTAATCCTGAAAATCCCGATTCGGGGATGACGCAGGTCGATGCAGAATATCAGTTCAGTCCGCGTCTCGGTTTAGCGCATCCGATCAATGATAGAATGAGTCTCTATTTCGCTTATGGTCACTTCTTTCAGTATCCGCATTATGAGACTCTCTTTATGAATAGCGTCGATCTGAATCCTGATACTTTAGCTGGACGCGCCTTCGACGCGGTGGGTAACAGGTCATTGAAACCTCAACGAACGGTTGCCTACGAGGTCGGTTTGAAGGGGAATCTCAGTGATAATTTAGGATTTAAAGTTACAGCTTTCTACAAAGACATTACCGACCTTGTCGGCACTAAACAGGTTAGAATAGGCACCAAATACAACTATGCTCTTTTCAGGAATATCGACTATGCGTCTGTGATTGGCGTTGAATTAGGGATAAGCCGCACTTTCTCAGATCACTGGTCGTTTGAAGGCAATTACACCTATTCCGTGGCGAAAGGCAATTCATCCGAGCCTCTCGAAGGTTTCTGGAACGTCTATTATCAACAACCGGAAGCCTTTCAGGAATACTACCTGGATTTCGACCGACGCCACGTATTGAACGCCATGCTGATATGGCAGAGCGGCGCTGTCAGCGGAGGGCAGACCATTAAAGCTCTACTTTCCGATATAACCTTAGGCGCTACCGCGTCCTGGTCGAGTGGTCTTCCTTACACTCCTTATACCGGAGCTGGCGAACGTTTGGCGCTCACCAACTCCTCCCGGATGGATCCTACTGCAACAGTCGATATCCGCTTCACAAAACCGTTAGTTAATACGCCTGTAAAAGTGATGCTGCTCGCCTACGTTGAGAACCTCTTCGATCTGACCAACGATCTTCGAGTAAATTCGCGCACCGGAGAACCGTGGGAATCACCCACAGCGAGCGACGCAATAGCGCTGGATCAACTTTACAATCCGTCAAAAGTAGATAGACCAAGAATCATTAAAATCGGTCTTCAAGCGAAGTTCTAATCACAAATATACGATATTATGCGACGTCTGCTAATAATGCTGTTCATCCCTGCGCTGCTCTTCGCGCAGGACAAACAAAAAGCCGGTCTTCATTATCTGAAAGACCCGGATCGCTGGTTTCGTCCCGATGGAATAAACTCTGTAAGCGATAGAGCTTTAGGATTGGCTGATAAAGGCGAACTGTCCAACATTTTCACTAATTACGGAGTGCTCTCGAACTTCCACCTCGGCAGCCCGGCGCTTCATTGGCCCAGATCAGGCTCAGACGTGCAGCATTACGGATTCGGCGTTAGTTTTATGATGATAGCTGACGATAATATTATCACTTCCGTCTATGACCAATCATCGGCGGCTTTAGATTTTGGATGGGAAGCTTGCGATGGATCGTTGGGATTGTACTATAATGACGTGCGCAACGATTTTAATACTGCCGGTGACGGCATTACGCCGTTTATGGCTTTCAGCGACATGCGCGATACCTGGCCCATTATAAACGGAACCCCGACCTGGCCCGGGTATTACCGGGATAATCTTCAGAATCCGGGGAATAGCGTGCCGGGTGAATTTACTTCTGATCGTGATATCTTCTGTGTACTGCAGGACGACTACGGCATGGGTCTGCGTGTTGATCAGACGGTGTACTGCTATGGCAGATACTATGCTGAGGATTTAATATTTATTAAATATCGCCTGTTCAATGAAGGCAGCGCTGACTATGATTCCTGTTACATCGGTTTTCAGGCTGATCTGAAACCGGATTTCTACGCAGACGACTACATTCAGCACTGGACTTTCGATGAGTATAATGAAAACCCCGCTTTCTTCTATAAATGGGATCACAACGGCGTCGCCCAGCGTGACGATTCCTCGCATTTTGAAGATTTATGGGAAGGTCCGGTCGGATACATAGGCATGGGTATGATTGAGAGCCCGAACGATATGGGTGTAACTTCCTTTCATTATTACCACGATGACTGGTCTCCGACCGATGACCAGTACTTCGCGGCTATGCTCAAAAACGATGATGCCTCTCCCCTGCCCAATATCGATGAATACTTCCACGGTTCTGACACTGCCTTCGATGATCCTGCACTGTGGAATGAAGTGGATAACAACAGTCTGCCCGGCACGGAGATCACCTTTACTTTCGGCAGCGGTCCATTTCAATTGTCAGCGGGTGACAGCGTAGATTTTTCAATCGTATTCGCCATAGGCGAGGATTCCACCGACCTGCGACTGAATGCTTCGACGGCTTATTACATGGGAAATGATCTTTCATACCAGGGCTCGGGTCCTCCATTGACGCCAATACTGACAGCCACGGCTGGCGATGGCGTGGTCAACCTATTCTGGGACAACCGCGCTGAAAGCAGCATCGATCCTATCAACTGCACAATGGATTTTGAAGGCTACAAACTGTATAAAAGCGAGAATTTTGGTGATACCTGGGGTGATCCTGTCACCAATTATTACGGCGACATTATCGGGTGGATTCCCATAGCACAATGCGATCTTGTGGACAGTCTTACAGGGATAGATCCAGCGTACGGTCCTGATTTTCCCAATGCCAATAAATGGCTCGGCGACGACACTGGAATCTTTCACGCATTCACAGATTCCAATGTGGTCAACGGTCAGGAAGTATGGTACTGTGTTACTGCCTACGACAAAGGTGTTTTCGATCCGACAGACCCGTCTTTGACTGAGCCCAGTTATGAAAATGTTCTGGGTGTTTCCGAATACGAAGTCAACGTTATCGCGGCGGTGCCTCATACGCAATCATCAAACATTACGCCCGGATCTACACCAATGCCGGTGGAACAGGAGGGCAAGATTGCCGACGGTCAACTCGAAGTAATAATTGTCGATCCGGGGAAACTTTTAGATCATACCTATGAGATAACTTTCAACGATTTTGGCGATACGGTTATTGTAGCCGAAGACACAACTTATCAACCGACCCTGAACCTGGAGGACATTACGGATAGTACCTTCCAGTTCATTGACGCAATAACCGGTGAAGAGTTCACTTATCAAAACATATCACTAACTGGTGACGATCTGCCCATCGTCAATGGTTTTCGGCTCTTTGCAAAGAACGTTGAAGGCTTCGGGGTGAACCAGATAGGCTGGCAGACGCCTTCTGGAAGTTCCGATCCTGACAGCGTTACCACTTTCGATTGGTGGACAGAGAATCGTCATCCGGGAAATAACCAATCCTACGAAGAGATCGTAATCGGTCTGGATGACTGGCGCATCACGATAACAGAAGACTCTATTCTGTGTCCTGTAATTGCCGGTGGATTTGGATATGAAGCGGGAGATTCTGCAGTATGGGTAAACCTGAAAGTTGAGAGATCGGTATATGATTCTGGAGGTGTTTGGGTCGATGCAACCGATCACCTGCTCATCTCGGATTTGATCTTAGCGTTCGGTTCAATACCGTCTCTGGGTCCTTATGGCTGGGATTTGATACCAGGTGGCGCGGCGTATAATCCAAATGGCGATCTCGGCACGTTATGGCCCGATATGCTTATCCTGCGTGACGATGAAGTCGATACCACAGGTTCAGAAGTCTGGATTAAAACTCAGAATGGTCCTGCAGACGCTATTCCTCCATCCGTTGGCGATGTTTTCGCATTAATAACCTTTAAACCCTTTAATTCCGGGATGGTCTATCGATTTGATACGCAGGCGCCTATCATAAACGATGCAACTGAGGATGTCTTATCCAGAGTTAAAGTGGTCCCAAATCCTCTGATTGTCAGCTCTGGTCTGGAGAGCAATCCTTACGAATCGAAAGTTATGTTCACTCATCTTCCCGCCGAATGCGATATAGCCATTTACACTGTTTCAGCGAACAGGGTTGTCACTCTTCACCACAAGTCTGAAAGCGGCGAGGGATATAAATTCTGGGATATTAAAAATCACCAGGGAATGAATGTTGCCTACGGCGTCTATATTTATGTAATAAAGACGCCGAACGGAAAATCCACAACCGGTAAACTGATGGTAATCCGATGAAAAGAGCAATTTACTCAGCTTTAATCTTATCTTTTCTCATCTTCGTGAACAGCGGATTTGGATTTGATAAAGTGGGCACGACTGCGGCTCAATTTCTTCAGATCGGCATCGGCGCTAAATTATCAGGTATGGGCAGCGCAGGGATTGCCATTATTGAAGGTCCGGAAGCTCTTTACTGGAATCCGGGCAGAATCGCGCAGAACCGTCAATTTGCCGTATCTGCTTACTATGCCGACTGGATCGCTGACTTAAGGCATCAGTTTATAGGAGTGACCGTTCCTGTCGGTTATTCTGGAACATTCGGTTTATCTGCCATCACTTTGGGAGGCGATGAATTTGAGCAGACAACTCTGACATATCAGGAAGGCAATAACGTTATGGTCGAGTATCTTGATATGGCTATCGGCGCCTCATACGCCCATTCACTAACCGATTATTTCAGTATTGGCGGCACTCTTAAATATATCCGCCAGAAGCTATTCCATGAAACTGCTTCGACAATTGCCGTGGACGTTGGCACTTCTTTGCGCACAGACTTACCCGGATTTTCCATCGGTATGGCAATGACTAACCTTGGCGGCGAGATGGAGCTTGATGGAAGAGACATTATCACCAGTGAGCCAGATGAGCCTGCAACCGAATATCAGGTCTCTTCCTGGCCTCTGCCGCTAACATTTCAGGTTGGATTCGGTTGGCACCTGTGGGGCAAGAACGATGCTTTATCAGAGAGTCAGAATAATGACAGCATCATAGCTTTTGACGCCCGCCATATCAATGAAGGCTTCACGCACTGGAGATTGGGCTATCAATATGCATTTAAGCAAATGCTTTTCCTGCGTACCGGCTATGTATTCGGTCACGATACAGAGCGGTGGTCTTTCGGCACTGGACTAAGTATCCCTGTTTCTGAATTTCATATCACGGTGGATTTTGCATATGCAGATCTCGGCGATCTCGATGCCGTGCAACGTATATCGCTGCAGATTTCCGGCTACTGATGATTCTCTAAATATAAAAATAAAGGGGCTGTCCCAAAAGAAGAAAGCAACGTCATTGCGAGGAACGAAGTGACGTGGCAATCTCCTATTATACAAGCACTAAGAGATTACCACACTTCGTTCGTAATGACAGTTTATAGACTTTTGGGACAGCCCCTTTTTCTGAATACTTCTATCAGGATGTTAGTTTTACGATATTCATCTTCTTGACTTCCATCTCTCCAAGTCCCATTTCCGCAGCATAGCGAATGTGTCTGATTTCACGAGGCTCATGCTTAAAAAGCGTTGCAGTATAAGCATCGACTGCTACTATATCCGTTGATGCTACAACGCTCTTAACTTCACGTACCGTGCCCGGTCCACTGGGTCCGTTGTTCAACAGCATTCTGGTGGCGTCAACAATGGTCAGATCCGGTCTGCGCACAGTTACCAGGTCGGCGATTGTCTGATCCAGATCCGTCCTGTGCATAATTTGACGATCCCAATTTAATCCCATATAGTTCTTCATCCCGAGCGTTAGTTGCGCACCACCATGATGCTTAGCGACCGGCAGATTGATGAAAACATCATATTCCAGGAATTCCTTAATCACGGCTGTTTCTCTTAAAATCATTCCCATCGGGATATTGACCTGCTGATACATTTCGATATTATCCGCGGTGCCCAGAACACCATCGTGAGCATTGATCGCATCGCCAATACCATTTGCCACCCAGCTTCCGGGATCATCATGAGCAATTGCTAAAATCTTGGATGCGCCCGCCTTTTTGCATAGTCTCGCCACTTCCGCAACCACATCAGGATTAGTATTCACCGCATACTCAGGACCCATTGGCGAAATGCTGTTAGGCTTCAAGAAGACTCTATCTCCTGGTTTGACGAATTTCTCTATACCTCCCAACGCTTCGATAACCTTACGGACATTTTTAGCAGGTGAATCACCAGAAGTAACCATAACATCAGGTGTTAGTGATAAACCTGCGGAATATGTGATTAAGGGATGAAATGGCGCAGATGCAACTGTTGCCGCCGAAGCAATTCCCAACCCGCCTTTTATAAATTCTCTTCTAGTGATTGCCATATATCCTCCGTCAGATTATTCGATCTATTGCTTGGTAAGATTCTGTACGTTTTCCCGGGCGCTTGCACTTTGGAATCCGTTCGGATCGCTATCAATGTATTGCTGGTAGTATTTCAAAGCCCTTTCAGTGTCGCCGGTTCGATTATAGATTTCGCCCAACATGAAATACGGGTTGGTGAAGCCGGGATTAAGTTCAATCGCCCGTTTGTATTCCGCAATGGCTTCCTCGTACCTTTCCAGATTCATCAAACATTCCGCATAACTGTCGTGCGAATTTGGATTATCCGGCTCCAGTTCACGATAGCGTTCAAAGTATCTAAGTGCCTCTTCAGGCTGTCCCTGTCCGATGTAGGCATAACCAACCTGATTATACACGTTTCCATCATCGGGACTGCTCTCAAGAAACTTGTCAAATGCTTTTATCGCATCATCAACGCGCCCGCTTCTCAGATAGGTATAACCCAGCCCCATATACGCGGCATCGGACGTGGTATCGGCTGTGGCAACTAAGAAATGCTCTTCTGCCTGTTCATTGAACCGGTTGCGCAGCAGCCTGTATCCTAAGCTTACATGAGTCGAATAATCATCTGGTTCGAGTTTTAATCTGTCTTTTAAACTCTGTGCCTCCTCCCAGAATCCAATGTTGTTTCGTGCCTGATTACTCCAACCACTTTCAGGAAACTTTGCCAGCAGATCTTCTATATTATCCAGAGCAGTTTTGAAATCGCCGCTTCTATACACATTGGTTATGATCAAACCGTATTGACATCTATCGTCGAGAGGCGTGTCGGGGTTGTTTTCTCTTACTTCGCTGAATATCTGTTCCACCTGATCGTAATCGGACTGTTGAAAAAGCCCCTGAATCAGGTTCATCTTTTCGATATCTCCCCAAGGAAGCTCGACATACTCAGAGATAAACTCGCGTTCTTCTGCCATCACAGTTGCTGATATTGGAAACGCGGCGTAATTATACAGGAGAAAACACATCTTATCGGCAGCTTCTTCATTCCGTCCTAATGATTTTAGAGCGCCAGCGAGGTTGTACTGGGTTTCAGCAAAGATACTGCCATGAGGGATGAATGCGAGGACATCCTCATACACAATTACTGAATAACCTGGATCATCGATGGCAACCAGATTATCTCTACAACCGTCAATCATCTCAGTCACCCATACGTCAGGCATTTCGAAATCTTCGCCGCGATAGTTTTTCAAGCCGAGTTTATAATTATCGACTGCTACCTTGATATCACCTTTTTCGAGCGCAATCTCCGCCAGTCTCCGATATGAGTCAGCCGTCCATTTTGTTCCGGGATAGGTTTCAGTTAATTCCTTAAATTTCATTCTGGCGGCATCAATATCTCCCATTTCCACCATTGTAATGCTTGCCGCGTTAAACAGCGCCACGGGCGCGAGCGTCTGTCCAACGTTATCTGATGCAAACTGCTCGTATCCACTGACCGCGGCAGCATGTTCCCCACGCCAATTCAAGTCCCATGCCTGCTGAAAGAGATCATTTGTTTCAGCATGCGCTATCATAGCAGCAACGCACAGCAGAGATAATACAATGAATTGTCTCATAATCTCGCCCTGATATTTCATTGACACGTTTATTATAACGAATTTATCAGATTTATTAAAGCAATATTTATACCATCAGCTCGTAAGCGGATTCGCTTCAACATATACGCAGTTATATGTCTTAAACTGTGAGGATACATCTAACAATGTATCATTTCAGTACATATCCTCCTGTAGTATTTCTATCATGGCGGGTTCATTTTGCGATAGCATTCAATTCATATATTTCTTGATAATGTCCATTCTGTGTGTCATATTGTAGAATTAAATAGCAATAAAACATAAAAGATAGGAGTTGCCCATGGACAAATCAATAGAGGAGCTTTTTGATGGGGATATTCTCAATCAATTGAAGGAGAAATTCCTCGGTCAGGGTACCGGACGAATGCTGTTTTACTTGGTCGGCGCGATTTTCATCATCTGGCTGTTAACCGGAATATACATTGTTGATCCCGGCGAGATGGGTGTCGTGCGACGGTTCGGTAAGATGACCTCTACTGCGGATTCTGGCCCTCACTGGCATATACCTCGACCTTTCGAGCAGGTTGACGTTGTCAAAGTCGAACAGATTCGGAGTATGGAACTGG
This sequence comes from candidate division LCP-89 bacterium, assembly GCA_025774555.1. Taxonomy (GTDB): domain Bacteria; phylum Electryoneota; class B3-LCP; order B3-LCP; family B3-LCP; genus JALGVT01. The sequence continues at coordinate 34,074 of JALGVT010000005.1, read as the reverse complement.
GATTCCGGACAATACATCCGGGACCTCCTCCCCGAATAAAATCTTACCCGGTAGAATCCCTTATGATCACCGGCGATGAAAACCTCGTGAATATCAGGGTTGTAGTTCAGTACCGAATCAGCAATCTCCCGGATTATCTGTTTAAGGTCTGGGATCCGGAGGGCGTCGCCGATCAACGAACGCTGAAAGATGCCGCAGAAACGGCTCTGCGCGGCGTTGTTGGCAGCATGATGATAGATGACATTCTCACGACAGGCAGAGCAAAGGTACAGGAAGACACACGGGTTCACCTGCAGCAACTGATGGATCTATATCAAACCGGTCTCCAGATTACCGCCGTAAAACTCCAGGCAGTCGATCCTCCTGAGCAGGTACAGGCCGCTTTTAAAGATGTTGTCAGCGCCAAGGAAGATCGCGAACGCATCATCAATGAAGCGGAAGCCTATAAAGAGGATATCCTTCCGAAAGCACGCGGTGAGGCTGAACAGATGCTTCGCGAAGCAGAGGCATACATGGAAAGCAAAATCAGAATCTCTCAGGGTGACGCAGCGCGCTTTCTTGCTATGCTGAAGGAATATCGAATGGCGAAAGACGTAACGCGTCGCAGGCTCTACCTCGAGACGATGCAGGAGGTCCTGTCCAAAGTAAATAAGATAGTGATTTCACCTGAAGTTGCAGGGAAAACTCTTCCTCTTCTACCGCTGGGTGATCTCGGTTCAGCGATACCTCTTGCCGATGCACAAAAAGGAGGACAGCCATGAAAAAGAAGACACTGATATACATCGTCGCAGCTTTAGTTGCATTCATCCTGGTTACTGATGCTTTCTATACAGTCGATGAAACCAAGCAGATAATAATCATCCAACTCGGTCGTTTCGTTAAGGAGGTTCGGAATCCCGGACTCCACGCTAAACTACCGTTCATACAGTCAATTACGACTTACGAAAAACGATTGTTACGTTATGACGCTCCGATCGCCGAATTCCTCACCAAAGACAAAAAAACACTCGTGGTTGACGCGTATTCACGTTATAAGATTGTAGATCCGCGAGTATTCTATGAAACTTTGCGAGACATGCCGAGAGCCAATGCGCGGTTAGACGCGATTATCTCTTCAGCACTGCGTGAAGCGGTCGCTTCTCACAACCAATCAGAAATTATCACCGAAAAACGCGAACCTATAATGAATGATGTTCAGGCAATTACTAAAGAGAAAGGCAAGGAATTTGGCGTTGAAATCGTGGACGTCCGCATTAAGAGGACCGATTTCCCGGTTGAAATTGCGGAAAGTATTTACGCCAGAATGCGTGCTGAACGTCATAGAATTGCCAAGCGATACCGCAGTGAAGGAGCTGAGGAACAGTTGAAGATTAAAGCTACAACTGATAAGGATAAGACAATCATTATCGCTGAAGCTCAGCGTAAAAGCGAAATAATCCGCGGCGAAGGCGACGCAAAATCAATCAAAATATACGCCAATGCCTTCAACAAGGACCCCGAGTTTTACGCGTTTCTTCGCAGCCTGGAACTGTATAATAAGTCTTTGAAAGAGGGCACTTCACTTGTTATCAGTTCGGATTCACCTCTGTTCAAATACCTCGAAACCCCGCGAACAGGGCGGTAATTTAAAGCATTCAATGATGGAATAGCAGGAAAAACCAAGGGGCTGTACCAAAAGCCTTAGAACTGTCATTGCGAATGAAGTGTGGCAATCTTTAATAGTTTGTAATATAAGAGATTACCATGTCTCTACGTTCCTCGTAATGACGAGATATTCTTCTTTTGGGACAGCCCCTTGTTATATCACCAATGCACATGACAAACCGGAATTTACTCAAAGCTGAAATTAGCTAAGTAAGATTTTAATGCCAGAAAACGATCAAATTCAATTCGACGAACGAGACAACGTTTTTGCCAGACGCGATCTTCAACCGGAAACGCCCGAATACGACGAGTTTTATTCGCGTCATCCGGAATGGAAGGAACCTGACGATAATAATCGCACACGACCGGAAATAGGCTCCTTTATCAGTGATGCTGATATGGGATTCTATGAAGCGCCAGCGTGGCTCATGCAGCATATCGGCAGCCCGGAAGTTGTCGATGGATCTCCTGCTCCACAGAAGGTACATTTATCTCCAGAAGCTGCCACGAATAAAATTAAGAATTTTGCTAAACAGTTGGGAGCAGACCTCGTCGGAATAAGCTCAGTGAACCAAGCTTATGTATATAGTAACCGTGGTCGCACGCGCTACTCTGAAGAACAGTGGGGTGAGAAAATCGAATTGTCACACCAATTTGCTATATCTATGGGTTTCAGGGAGGACATCGATTTGATCCGTACCGCTCCAGGATCCCCTGAACTGATGGACACGTCTCTTACTTATTTGCGCTCAGCCATTGCTTCAGTAGTGTTGGCTGAGTATATTCGCAGTCTGGGTTTCCCCGCCAGGGCGCATCATTTCGCCAACTATCAGGTTCTGTCAGTTCCGTTAGCTATAGACGCTGGCCTTGGCGAACTGGGACGGTGCGGATTTCTTTTAACGAAGGAATGTGGAAACTGTGTGCGTCTATCTACCGTTACTTCTGTTCTTTCTTTGCTATGTGATGAGCCTGTGGATATCGGCGTTCAGGATTTTTGCAACAGGTGTAAGATTTGTGCTGATGTCTGCCCCTCAAAATCAATCCCGATGGGGGATAAAGTGGTCGTGCGCGGGACAGAAAAATGGTATATTGATGATCTGAAATGTCACACCTACTGGACTAAAGTCGGCACGGACTGCGGTATGTGCATTGCGTCCTGTCCGTGGACGCAGAGAAATAATTGGATGCACAGAACTTCGGCTCGCCTTGCATCCAGATCGAAGATGGCTCGGATTATACTATTATGGCTGCATCCAATCATATATGGTAAATATCAACCGGCTGAATTGCCCGGATGGTTCGATCAACGCATCAAGAAAAATAGATGGGAAAGGCAACCTGAATAGCCGCTTTTCAACCTTAAACCAGGTTGAACGATTTCTGTTGTGGAGAAGACAAACTCCTCGATGATACGATTTTTAGATTGGAGGTGTACAATATATGCTCTTTAATGAAAATTGACTTTTATTTTTCTGCGATTCGCTTTATATTAACGTTAATTATGGAACTTTGCAGTTATCTTATTCATTACTTAAACAGGAGCATAAATGTCAGCGAAGATTATAGATGGTAAGGCAGTTTCTGATCTAATTAAAAACGAAATAGCAGAGGAAACGGCTCAATTACAAAAAAAAGGCATCACCCCGGGCCTCGGATTCATTCTTGTCGGAGATGATCCTGCATCGCAGACCTATGTGCGCATGAAAGGAAAAGCGTGCGAACGAGTTGGTTTCTATTCGCTGACTGAAAGACGTCCCACTGAAACGACACAGGAAGAGCTGCTTGACCTTGTTAATAGATTCAACGTCAACCCGGACATACACGGTTTTCTCATTCAACTGCCTCTACCCGGACACCTGAATGAAGTGGAAATTATTGAATCCGTCGATCCGGTAAAGGACGTGGATTGCTTTACGCCATATAACGTCGGCAGCCTGACTTCGGGTCGCGAGTCTTTCATGCCATGTACACCAGCCGGTGTGATAGAATTAATGCGTAGAAGCGATATAGATCCATCTGGGAAACACGTTGTCATCGTCGGTAGGAGTAATATCGTGGGACGCCCTCTGGCAACTCTCCTGTCGCGTAAAAGTGAGGGTGGCAATGCAACGGTTACGCTATGTCATTCGAGGACGCGTGATATTTCGCAATTTCTACGCCAGGCTGATATTGTAGTTGCAGCCATCGGTTCTCCCGAATTCATCCACGGTGATCAGTTAAAACCGGGGTGTATCGTCATAGATGTTGGAGTCAATCGCGTCAATGTTCCCGAATCGGAGGATAAGCGAGGCTACCGCCTCGTGGGAGACGTTCACTTCGATTCCGCCTGCAAGATCGCTTCTGCGATAACCCCTGTACCCGGCGGAGTGGGACCGATGACTATTGCCATGCTATTGAAGAACACACTAATAGCAGCAAAACGAAAAGCAGGTATTATACAATGATTCATCTACGCATTATGGCAGGTATAGTGAGCCTCCTTCTTTTGATTAGCTGCACCATTAAAACCCCTGAAGTATCCTTCACCAGCGAAAGAACTGCAATTGAAAAGCAGATTTTGGGTACCTATCGCACCATCGAAGAAGATGCCTGGATGATATCATCAGCCCGCTCGACTTCATCGCCGGATATTACTATCCCTGAAAGCAGACGCATTGTTCTGGAAGCTTTCGCGAATAGGAAGTTCAACGCTGATGACATAGAAGATTTTAAAAAAGACGGCGTTACTGGAGAGAACATTGAAGGATTGCTGACGATCCTTCCGACATCCAGATATAACGAAGATTTCGAGTACAGCGAACTTGTCAATAAGATCATCGTCGAAGAGAATAGAGACCGCGAGATCATCATGCGCAGGATCGTTGAGATCAACTCGGCAGTCAATCCTATGGATCCAGATGCAATCGCCAGAGTTTTCGCGCAAATGAACAGGGACGCTTCACCACCCGGCAGCATGATCCAAAAAGAAGATGGCAGTTGGATTAACAAGTGATATAAGCACCAGATATGCACCGCTATTTGCCTATAACGGCAGTATTATTCATCCTCAGCGGATTATTACCTCAAATACAGGCGGAACCTCAGCCAGCTAACAGAATACCCAAATCCCTTGCGATACACTATTCTCAACCCTTAACAGCCGACTTGGGATCTGAAATTGATCCCGCGATATCGCCTGATGGGAATTGGCTGCTCTACGCTTCAACCCGCAATGACAACTATGACATCTGGATTCGCAAAACAGGCGGAGGTGTGCCTGTCCCGCTGACTTCTCATCCTGCAGATGATTTCAATCCCGAATGGTCTCCTGATGGAAAGCGTATCTGTTTTGTGTCTATGCGCGATGATCCTGAGGGCGATCTTTACATACTGAATATAACCTTACGAAATGAATCCCCGCGCGCTTTGCGCGTAAAAACTGTTATCCACGAAGCAGGACATCAGAGCAATCCCTCATTCTCTAAAAATGGTAAATATATCGCGTATCAAGATGGCGCAGGCGTGCAGGGCAGAATAAAACTGCTCAACCTGTCAAAGAAGAAAAGCACATTCCTGACTCCACATGGGTTTATCCAACCCGATTTTTCACCTGTTAATAATGACATTATCTGTATAAAGGTCCCCGCTGAGGATTACGGTGGTGATATCTGCCTTCTACATTTAGAGGATTTGAAGGAACCGCAGCCTAAATGGGAAATCGTCTATGAAAGCTCTTTCCCTGCCTCTTCTCCCTGCTGGTCTCCATCAGGAAATTCTTTCTGTGCCGTTTTAGTCAACAGAGACCTAAATCTTGATGGACTGTTGACACCGATAGATGGTCAGTTTCTCTACCGTTTTAACCAGGTGGATTCAAACACGGTGGCGCGGGCTATCTCACTTGGTGACGCCTCAGAGACGTATTCCTGCTGGGCGAGCGATGGCAATATTTACCACGCAAGCGACAAAAGCGGCAGCATGGATTTATGGAAAGGTCCTGCAGAGGGTCCTGTCCCACGAGCACCTACAGCGGAGGCATGTTTCAATTTCGCTCTTTCGATAGGTAGGGAGGCAGAAATCATTGGACGCCCGTTATTGCGGGAAGAGTTATTGGCGACACTATTAGCGTTTGAAAGAGTCAGAATTGACCATCCTCAAGCGCGCGAGCTTGGCGCAAAATCGATGCTCGAATCAGCCAGGTTATTGAATAAATCAGGCGAAGGTTCGCGTGCCCTTACTTTTCTAAAGAGGCTTCCGCGTCAATATGATGAACAGACTGCCGTAATAAATCAAGCTCGAATAGATTACCAGATTCAGGTGCATAGCGGTTCCTTTCAATATGATGGCAAGTTCGTCTGCGAAAATCCATCTTCATTAATATCAAACCTGACAACTATTTTCGATCATTCCGGACAATATCCAGAGTCTTCCGCTCGCGCCCTGTTTTTGATTGCGGCAAACCACGAACAAACCGGCAATATTGAACAGGCGCTTGATATTTATAACCAAATAGTGGCAGATTATGTTTTAATAGGTGATTATGCCGCTGAATCACTGTTGAGAATAGCTTCAATTTACTTCAGCTTCGGAAGTAAAAGTGAAGCATTGGATACTTACCTGCGAGAAATCAAAGATTTCTCAGACAACATAATTCCGACGGAAAAAGCGATTGAGAATGTTGTTGCTCTACAGGTCGGAAGTGATGATCCCTTAGCTGGGTTGCAGAACATCATCGTAAGATATCCCGAAATCCCTGCGCTTGGAGCCGCAGCTCAGAAGAAAATCGCTGATATCTTTGCTGAACGCGGCGAAACAGAGATCGCTCTCAGCGAATGGGAAAGGATTCGAGGATATGCTATCAGGCACCCACACTCGTATATCAGGTCTCTTTATGCGGAATCATTAATAGAGTCAGCCGAACTTGAAAATCAGATGGGTGAGAACCTCCTGGCTCAAAATCACCTCGAAGAGGTAGAAGCCCTCTTTAAAGACCTCAAGAACAGCTATTACGTTCGCAAAGCTCGGCTGCTGAGAATATCGATGCTGACTGAGCGGGCAGAACAGTTGCTTCACCAATCCGATTGGGAACTGGCTGAAGTTAATTTTAGAAAAGCGCTGAGACTCTCACCCAATGACGTCAGATTGCACCGCGGCAGAATTGCCTCCGCAATGTCTCTAAACCACCTAAAGGAGGTAACTCAAGAATACCGGGAACTGCTTGAGAAAGAGCCGGATAATGCAGCCAATATGTACGCTCTCGGTTTGTGTCTATCTTATTCTGGAGAAGGTAACTCCGCTGATATTATCGAGTCTAACGAGCTTATTCAATCGGCGATTGCATTGGAATCAGACCTGGTTTACGGCTATACTACTTTGAGCTACAATTATGAATTGCAAGAAAAGCGTAATAGTAGTCAATCGAAAACTGCTGGTAATTTCTTCAAGAAAATAGTTCATAATTTGAGCTCGGCTGTGAACAGCATGGGAAGATTACTAACCTTCAGAGGCGCTTCTCCCCCATTCCAGGGCTATGAGAAAGCAATCGAAGCGCTTCAACTCGGCATCTCAATAAATGACGAGACTACAAATCCAGAACTTGAGGCTTTACTGTATCTGAACCTCGGTAACAATTATTTCAATCTGGGTGAATTCGGTTATCATCGTTCGCTGACCGCTTACATCGCGAAGATAAAATGGGACTCGAGTTTTACTTCATTACAGCAGGAAGCTAATATACGCGAGAAGATGGGTCAGGCTGCCTCGATTATAGGCAAGAACGACATTGCATTGGCGAGTTACAGCCGATCACTCGAACTTTATCACAACCTCAAACAGATTCAAGGTGAACTACGCGTCCTGTTGCGACTGGCTGAATTACATCAAGTCATTAGGGACGAGGAGTTGTCTAATTCATATTACCGGCAGGCGCAGATATTAGCAGATCGTGAAGGACTGAATGTCCCGCAGAGTCTGTGGCTTGAAAACATGGCGCTGAATGCGTTAAACATGGGGGACGATGAGAATGCTCTGCTTTTAACCGACAACGCATTAGAATCTCTTCCCGATAACGCAGATATTCCAACAGTTGAATTTTATAATCCACTTGTGCTTGAAATATTGGGCATTCCGATACCAATTATGAACTTCGGTTATTTAGGCACGGGTTCTCCTATGTCAGCGATAGGTCTCACTCAAAAGGATGAGATTCTTCTTAATCACTCTATTGCAGAGGACGTCTATTATCGTTCTAAGGATCCAACCAAAGCTATACAGGAAGCATCAGAGCGTCTTGCGATCACCATCAACAGAGATGATCCCGAAGGAGAGGCTATCCTCTGGAATATATTAGGGAATTATTTCTGGAATAATCATCGTTTAGTCAAATCTAAACGATGTTTTATCAGATCATACGATCTCTGTCATCGTCACGGATATAGATCAGGACAGCTTTCAGCGCTGCTGAACATAGCCTCCTTAGAACTCTCGCGTTCATCCTCAGATGCCATAAACAAGGCTGATATAACTGACGAGATGACATGGTTTAAGCATTATAACATCGGTTATCCTGATGATATCTGGGTTTTTATTATCGAAGCAGTCAATCGAACAGAAAATGTTTCAGACGTAGCTGACCTCAAAAATTCGATACAACGCCGTTTTTATCAGTCTCTTGATCCACTTGACGATGATGCGGAAATCCCTGATCAGAAGTTATTAAGCAGTCTGCTGATATTAGATCATGACCAACCCTTTAACGCCGAAACGCTTCTAACCCTGCTGAAAATGGAGATAGATAAGTTCGGTCCAGATAAAATCGGATTTACTAATGAGCGTCTTAGGCTCTATCGACTTTATGGCAGATTATGCCTGAAGGCATCTAACAACGTTCCCGAATCAAGCGAAATCGACCTGTTCAGAATAATCGACCTCCAGGCTGAAGCAATCTGGGTTTTTGAGAGCGGTATAAACGAATCAAGACGTCTCAATCATCCTGCTGATGAGATTTTGCTTAGTCTGGATCTATCAGATTTTCTATACACTTTGCAGGATTATTCAGAAAGCGCTAAAGTATTAGTTGAAGGGATGAGGACAGCCGAACGGATCGGCGACATCAGATATTTGTGGCGTGTTTTCTGGAGGTTGGGCAGAATAACATCTTGCAGCACGCAATTACGGACGTCCTTATCGAATGATATCAGCTTGATCGTGGGATCTCATTCAGCCGATGAATGGTTTGATCTGGCTATCGACGCTTGGTCAAACCGTCCGCCCAACAAAGATGAAACTGGCGCAATTACTCAATCCGATATCGAAGCCAATATAATGTTCGAATCAGCGCTTGTCAACGCTTTCAATGTCGGGGACAAAGTACGTGTCCTCGAAATTGCGCAGCAACGGTCTAACCTTACATTGATTTCTGCGATACGCAGCCGTATGTTCCCAGTCAAATTCGAGCGCCGCAAGTTTATTTGGGGCAGAGGCGGAGGCGTCATTCCTTACTTACGCAGAAAACTGAACAAATCAAGACAGCAAGTAGCGCTATTTGAATCCGAAACCAAACCTGATATTGATGAGCTTGAAGAAGCACGGGAGCAATTAAGCGATATAGAAGATGAATATCTCTCTACCATGCAGAAAGTAACGACAGAAGATCCGGAATTTGCATCATTGTTTTCTATGCCTACGTTTGATCCAGATACTATTATGAATTGCCTGCAGTCTGGTGATCTGCTATTGCAAATAACGTCGGCTGTGAAACAACTCTATCTAATCCAATTGGATGACCGCACTCTGGACGTTGACAGCCTCAGACTACATGGCAGCCCGGAAGATATACTGCAAGCTGTATTTGCATCAAAGCAATCAAGATTTCAGGATTGTGAAAGGGTATTCTTAATACTGCCCGGTGAATGGTCTAAACTCCCCGTCCAAAGTATCTGGCTCAAGTCCGTTGGCAGTGATCAAACACCTCTATACATGCTTCCAGACATTCAAAGTATTGTCTTTTTAAATGGGAAACAATCAATCGGGCAAGGTAAGCGCATAAATGTAGTGAATCAGGAGCAACTTTCGCAATTTGATAAGATAGAAATACAAAGCCGCGAGGATTTTATCGACGCGATAGAGAACGCGGGGATGATATACCTTACAATTGATAAAAACAATGTCTCCAATCCCTTAGACCAGCTTATCTATGAAGATAACAACTTACAGATACCGATTTCAGAACTGTTTAATATCAGCACGAATGCAGATGTACTGTTTATCAAGGGCAGTATCTATGACGAAACAGTTCTAATCAGGAGCTTGCTCTATACAGGCGTATCAAGTATTATTATTTTACCGGAGAATATCACTGATGACCACCTCGAACATTTCATCGAAGTGTTTATAGAAGAGAAGGTTACGAATTCTCCAGGAGAGGCTTATTATAACGCTTTAGACGCTCTGGAATCTAATGATTCATTTTTAGATGAAGCACTCTCTGGCTTTAAATATTATGGGAGCGGTGGATTAGATCATTTTCAGCGACAGGAATTCGTAGAACAGAACTTCACATCAACCGTTCTCAAGGGCAACTATAATTTACAGAAAGGTGATGCCGAGTGGGCTTTGCGGTACTATAATTCAGCGCTTGCCATGGCTGAAGAGACAGAAGATGCGGCTTCCATCAAAAAACTGCATCTGCTCCGAATCAAGGCGGCACGCGGCGCTTCTTTTTGGGGAAAAGCTATCGAATCACAGACTATATTGATAGATATTGCCGGGGCAGAAAGAGACCTGAAATTGGTCGAGACTGGATACCGCAACCTTTCGGTATATTACTACAACCTAGACAGCACTGCAAACGCAATTGGTGCGCGTGCAAAGGCTCGCAGTATGGCAATTGTTCGTGGAGACGAATTGCGGGCGGCTTCTGACGACCAGATAACTGCGACATACCATGAGAAACTTAAAGATTATAATGCTGCTGAAACTGCTATATCCAGAGCGCGGGACCTATATTATGACTGGGGTGAATATGAACCCTATATTATAAGCAGTGTCTATCTTTGTCGTCTGATGCTGATAAGGGAGGATTATTATAAGGCTTCCCGTTTCCTCGAGGATATTCTTGATAATATTCCTAATCTGGAAGAAGCGTCAGGACATGCTCTAGCAATACCGCCAGAATTGTATCAGCACCTTGGTTTAGCTTACGAAGGCATGACAGACTATGAAAACTCACTAAGAATGCAGAGTAAGGCGATTGAACTTGAAGGTCAGGAGAATTCTTTGACGACTGCTCTGTCGCATCAGTATATCGCTGGACTTTACTGGAAACAGGGAAGATTTCAGGAAGGACTTGACAGAATACGTATCGCGAGTGAGCAATTCTCAGAACTCGGATTAAATCAATACGTCTATCTTGCGGAAAATACGGAAGCTCTTATTTATCTGAGCTTAGGAGACGCCGAGAGGGCATTGAAAAAAGCCAAGCACGCATTAGAAGGAGCTATCACCACAGGTGATTACAGGAGCAGATCGCAGATTGAAAAGAACATAGGTCTTATAGAACTCTCATCCGGCGAGGTTGATAAGGCAATTATCCGTTTCAGGCGGACATATAAAATCGATAAAGAGCTTAATTCAATACGCGGCATGGCGTATTCACTGCTTAATCTCGGCAATGCGTATATTCAAACAGATCAGGCAGACTCAGCCAGGAAAGCGCTTAAAACTGTTAAAAACATCCTTCCGCAGGTTACCGATCAAAGAATACACGCGAGAACTTTTCTCGGAATGGGGCTTATTGAAATAGCTAATGGCGCTATTAAAGAGGCGATTTCCAATTTATATCTCGCTAGAAGAATAGCAGAAGACAATAACATAGAAGACCTCTTATGGCGCATTGAGCTGGCACGTGCTGAAGCATTCATAAAAAATAGAAAAAACGAAGAAGCATTGGTATCTCTTTACAGCGCCATGGAGCAGATTGAGAAAACGCGTGCTTCTATCGCCGTAGAGGGTTTGCAGACCGGCTTCATGGAGAATAAAGGTCAGGTGTACAGGCTGGCTGTCAGCATTCTTTTAAATGAGGATAATACATTTGGCGCTCTCGATGTTGTGGAAAGATCGCGCTCTCGAACCTTTTTAGATATGATTCAGAATCGCAGCATCGACCACAGCGCCGGGCTTTCAGTCGAAATGCAGGATAAAGTAAATGCTATATCCACGAAATTGGCAGGAATTCGCAAAGAAGTAGAATATCTCAAAACGAAAGGCGCCGTCAGAACACCGGAAGAGGACGCGCTTTTTGCCAACTATACTACAATAATCGATTCATTAGAGAATGATTACCGCTACCTGCTCGAACGGATAGAGAACAGTCATCCCGGTTACAGAGACATTACCTCTGTTACTCCAGCGCCTTCGACGCAGATCCAAACGATGTTGAAAAACGAGGAAATACTGCTTGAGTACTACCTGTTAGATGAGGCATTAGTGATATTCACGCTGGATCGTGAAGGGATAAAAGCTGCAAAAGTTGCTATTAAAGGTGATTCTCTGAAGACTATGGTTGAAAATCTGCGTATGAGATTGAAGAAGAAACTCTCTGTTCAAGAAGAATGTATAAGACTATATAGAATATTGATAGCGCCTATTGTGAAACGTCTGAATGATAAAAGTCACCTGATCATAGCGCCGACAAGTTCTCTCTTCTATCTTCCTTTTGCCTTGTTGATTGAACCGGATGGCAGCTATATAATAGACCACTTCACTCTCAATTATGTGCCTTCAGCAAATATATTTTCATTCTGTAGAAACAGAGTTGAAGAAAGATCTCATAATGAAATTGGTAAAATTCTAGCGCTTGGTAATCCTGACACAGGTCTGCCGCTGGAGAGTCTGTTTTTCGGTGAAAAAGAAGTTAGCGCAATCAAATATGTCTATAAAGATGTGAATATCTATCTTGGTGAACAGGCAAAGGAATCCAAACTTGTGAATTTCAGCGACAGCGCAAGCGTGGTTCATTTAGCCTGTCACGGTGAGTTCAATTCAAAGAATCCAACATTTTCAAGTCTTTTCTTAGCGCCGGATGATGAACAGGACGGGCGGCTTGAGATGTTTGAAATTTTCGATCTTCACCTCGATCACTGCTCTTTAGTTCTTCTTTCTGCTTGTGAAAGCGGATTAGGAGGGATATCGGGCGGCGAAGAGATTATAGGATTTAACCGGGCGTTTATTTATGCGGGAGCTCCGCGCGTCTTTTCCTCTCTCTGGAAAGTTGACGATCTCGCCACGGCTGTGCTCGTCAAGCGGTTCTATCGAAACTTGAGGGCTGGGCTTTCTCCTGCAGAATCCATGCAGAGTGCACAACGGCATATACGTGACCGCATTAACGCGCATCCCTCTTATTGGGCTGCATTTATCCTGACAGGTGAACCGACGGGAAATCTAACCGGTGCATCTCATATTAATTGAAATTAAGCTACATATTTCTTGCTTTTGGGGAGAAATATTTAAATATTGTGGTTTAAGAAAATAGAACCTATAATTCGGGAGGCACAAGCGATGCCTGTAAAAAGAAGCGGATTACTGAGACGCAACCGTGTAATAGCTTTTCTATTTCTGTGCAATCTTGTAGTTTTTCTGCATGTTGGAGTAAAGGCGGACGAGGAGCTTTTCGCAGACGTTCAGGATGAGGATATTCATCACCGTGGAAAGGTTACGGAACTGGACGGGCGAGCCAGAAAACTACCGGTGACATCTGATAATTGGATGAGCGCAGTTTTAGGTTCTGAAATTATCAGCGGTGACAAAGTGCGCACCCTTCGAGAATCACGTGCGGAACTCACCCTGAAAGAACTAAACATTATCCGCATGGCGCCATTAACGACCATCGACATAGTCAAATTATATGAAGAGACCAAAGAGGGACTCGATGAAACTCAAATAGACGTAGTAAAGGGTGATATCTGGGCAATGGTGTCTGAAGAAAAAGAGGAGGTCTCTTTTGACGTTAATACACCAGTCGCTGGCGCAGCCATCACCGGGACGCGTTTTCGTATCAGTGTAGGTGATGATTCCTCCACTGTTCTCAAGGTCTATAAAGGTGAGGTAAAAATCACAAATACTGCCGATATAAAGGAGCTTGTTCCTCAGGAACTGCCTCATATTAAGCAGATTCAGGGTCCCCAGCAGATCCAGGGACCACGGCGGGTTACCTTCGAGGTGTGGTACTATATTATAAAGAACATGCAGGAGATCAGGATAGACAGCAAAGGTCAACTGCTGTCATCAGGTGACTTCTCAGCTGAAGATCCCGATGAACAGACTGAATGGGTTCGCTGGAACTTGGAAAAGGACAAGGCGGTCGATCAGAAATAGCAGACACATCGCTGAAAATAGCGCTCTTTTCACTTGAATTAATCAGCAGTACGGATTAAATTTCTTAGAGTACTTCGAAATGGGTTAATCTTAGCTCATTTCGCCGTTTAGAGTTTGATACTAAAATAAAAATAAAATGCATAAGGAGGTACTTATGCGCATATCCACCGTTGCAGCATCTGTTTGTTTATTACTACTGCTCTGGACAACGATCGGATTGGCACAAGGTGTAGTTCAACAGATTGGTATGAATGGATCTGTAGATTTTACTCAGCGTACGATCTCTGCCACTGGAATCGGTGCGCCGGGCGGACCTGGAGGTAGAGCCGGCATTATTCGTGCGGCTAAAATGGACGCATTACGAAACATGCTTGAGGTCATCCAAGGTATCGCCATGTCGTCTGAAACCACTGTCAAAAACTCAATGTTGTCAAGTGACGTAGTGCGGACCAGAGTTGAAGGGATTGCTCAGAATTTCCGGCAGGTGGGTGATCCAAGATATTACGATGACGGTTCAATCGAAGTAACCATTGAGATGAGTCTTGATGGTCCTTTCCTTGAAGCTGTTTTGCCTGCGAAAATGGGGGGAGCACAGCCACTCTCTTCGGCTATATCAGGAGTTGTCTATACCGGTCTTATCATAGATGCAACCGGTTTGGGAGCCCGACCTGCGCTTTCGCCACGAGTTCTGAATGAAGATGGTCAAGAAGTGTACGGTTCAAGTTATGTCAGCAAAGAGTGGGCTATTCAATACGGTATGATCGGCTATGAAAAGGATATGGAAGCCGCGGCAAAGAATGACAGAGTCACCGATAAACCTCTGGTTGTGAAAGGATTAAAGTCAGAAGGACCGAATCGCGCCGACGTCGTCATTTCCAATCAGGATGCTGAACTTCTGCACAGCATGAAGGAGAACCTGAACTTCCTGCAGAAATGCCGCGTCATCGTCATCCTCGACTAAACCGTAATTCTGCTTAATTAATTGCTTATTTGCAATTGGAGGAGTATATGAAAAGAATAATTCCCGTTATTTTAACGATAACCTTTATCGCGGCAGTTTTCTGTATAAACGGCTGCGGACCTAAACAACGTGCCGCAGAAGGGCTGCTGGATACACCCGAATCGCATTACAACCAGGGTATTCGCAAGTTCGATGCGGGCGATCTAGATGCGGCTGAAGCACGCTTTAAAGATGCCCTGCTGCTCGACAAGGATTTCGCTCCAGCTCATGCGGGTTTGAGTATGGTCTATGCGGCACTGGGATCAGAGATAAAAGATCCGAAATCCAAGATACGGAAAGAATATTTTAAAAGCGCTGAAGATCACCTGGGCGATGCCAAGGGATTGGATGATTCAGATATCCGCGTCTGGATTGCATACATCCGTTGCTATGCGATTATGCAGAAAGATGATAACTGGATCAAGGATTGTGAAAAAGGCTTGAGCAAAGCATTGAAGATCGATCCGCGCAGCGATGAAGCATATTACTACATGGGTCTGGCATACAAACAGGCTTTCAGTTTCAGAAGCTCAGAGGATATGCTTAGAAATGCCATCGACATCAACGGCTTATGGTCTGAAAAAGCTGGTGAAGCCATGGAGAGCGTCCACAAGATCGTGCGGGCTCAACCTGGCACGAAGTGGGGTAAGAAAATTGCTCTCGTCGATGAAATCAACCGCGCAGACATGGCTGTCCTGTTCATTGAAGAATTGAACGTCGTGGAAAGAATTGAGAGGCGCGAAGCCGGGAGCACTGCTCCTGACCTGTCATTCAAGGCTGAGGATCCTCTTGAATTCCAGACGTCTGCAACTGGTCCAGATCGAAATGAAATTCTCGATATAGACGGTCACTGGGCGGAATCAATGATACGTGATTTCGTAGCCACCGGTATTTTCGAAATAGCTCAGGATCATAAATACTATCCGGATGACCCTGTAACCAGAATCGAATTCGCCGGCGCGGTGCAGCGACTTATCTACATGGTAACGCGCGACGAAAGTATCTTCTCAAAATATATAGGCGAAAAAGAGTCGCATATTCGCGACATGCGAACCGATCATCCGTTCTATGGCGCTGCCATGCTCGCTGTCGAGCGCAATATCATGGATCTGGATAAAATGACGGGATATTTTCGACCATCTGAAAATGTCTCAGGTCCGGATGCTCTGCTGTTTGTTCGTGATATCATGAACGCCCTGAAATGGTAAGCTAAAATAGAGTTTAAACAGAAAAGGCAGGCGTAAGCGCCTGCCTTTTCTATCCAAGTATCCTCGCCGATATTTCATCCGCTAACAGCAAACCCCTGTCGTTTGGTTTAAATCTCACTCCATCGAAATCGCCGTATCCTGATGCAGCAGTTTTCTCAAGTAACGATTTCCAACTCGAGGGTACTTCTCCGAACATTTCCTGATACTCTCCAAAATCAAGCCCATCAGCGACTCGCAGCGCTAAATAAACCCACTCGGACATCACCTCTGCATCACTCAAGACTTCATATTCAGACGGCGGGAGATTCCCATTATTCAGCGCTTCTCTATAGCTTGTAACATCCGGCTTATTCCAACTGCGCCGTTTTCCATCGAATGAGTGTGCCGATGGACCTAAACCGATATATCTTCCGCGCCGCCAATAATGCAAATTATGGCGGCATTCATGTCCGGGCAAAGCCCAGTTTGACACTTCGTAGTGACGGTATCCTGCGTCTGCCAATCGATCTCCGATATACATCATCAGATCAACTACTTCGTCTGATCCAAGGCATATTTTCTCGTTTTTTTCTAATCGTAACGCCAGATCTGTGCCTTCTTCGACGGTTAAACTGTAAAAGGACAATGAATCGGGACGAAACGGTAAGAGCTTTTCTAGTTCTCTATACCAGCTCTCTCTGGTATCCAGAGGCGTACCTGCCATGAGATCTGCTGAAACATCGACTCCAGCTGCTTCAGTCGCTATTTTCAACGTCTCCACTGCTTGATTCATATCATGAATCCGTCCCAGAAATCCAAGTCTATCATCATTGAGCGCTTGAATGCCGATACTCAGACGATTGATTCCCGCAGATATGAAGGCTTCAATCTTGCCAGCATCGACTGTGCCCGGATTGCATTCCAGAGTCACTTCTATATCATCTTCAAACTGAAATGCTTCTTTAGCTGCGCTAATTACACTCTCTACCAGGCTGGGCGGCAGAATTGAGGGCGTTCCGCCACCGAAGTATATAGTCCCAATTGAAGACCCGCGCCAGGACTCCTTTATCAATTGCAATTCTTTAAGGAGTAGACGCGGGTAGCTTGTGATTTCCTCTTCGCGGGCGCTTTCAACTGAATAGAAAGCACAGTAAGGACAGCGCCGTTGACAGAACGGAACGTGAACGTAGAGGCTTATCGGGTCTAACAAATTATATTATGCCTCCGGATTTAGATTGCCGAGAGCGCCCAGTTCGGGATGCGGATTTGATTCGCTCCCCGGTCCTTGCGGATTGGTCTGGGTAGTTTCCTGAGCTTGCTGCTTTTCCCTGCCTTCGGGTGAGATATGCACGAAATCCTGGATTCTCTCATTCTTTGTAACACTCTGCATTTTCTCACTGAGTCTGTCAGGATTTACGACCTCCTTCAGATGCTCCACCTGCTGTGAATTGGCGATTTCATCCATCAATTTTTCGCGCTGTGCAGCGTTCTGAGCATTCTGCAGCTGGTTTGTCAATTTACCAGCGATATACCCTGGCAACCTTGTCTGATCTACCATAATAACCCCCTGCTTTTTTTATTGGTATTACATTGTTTTATGCGTACACGTCGATAGTCTCGCCTTTACCCTCTTCGGCTAGCGTTTCTCGACGTCTGTCAAGTTCTTCTAATTCTCTGTACTTATCTTCCACGTTGGAGCGTCTTGCTTCCGGTGGTGGATGATTGTTCCCTATTTTTTCAATACCATCAGCCATAATATCCTCCTTACACTTTAATATCTATTCGCTTATATTGTTCATCAGGCATCGATAAGTTTTCGCCCCTTCTCTCTTCGCGTATCTCTCCTATCCGTTGCAAAGATTCGCTTAGCGGGTTGAAAAACTCATCTAACTTCATCTTTGATCCTGTAGGTCGGAACTGGTCCTGCACCTGAATAGGATTTTTTATGCTTATACTCATATCTTAGCCCTTCTCATCAACAAATCTATTTCAAATCTTCTGGGAATACCTCCCAGTTCGTTTCACAGGTGGGGTCTCCATTACTCATATTAACTTTCGTAGTGCTCCTGATAATTAGTCCGCGTAAGTTTTGAAGGTTCTCTATTTCCAGACGGCTGCCAATATCCAACGTCAATTTCTTGTCGGCAGTAACTATTCCTGCTTTTCTTTTATCAGCAGGGAGATTGGCATCACGATCATTTTCATCAATTCCTTTAACGGGATCAACACTCCACCAAGCCTGATCGTCTTTAACTCGCTCAGTTTTGTCAAACTGCTCTTCGCTCTCAGCTATAAACTGCACAAACGGCTTATCGCCGGGTTTCCATTTGTGAGCAGCCGCTCTGCCCTGCTCAGAAATCGTCACTTTATCTGCTGTGAGTTTTATCAATTCATTCTTCATTATCAAGCCCACCAGTGCCAGGAAGAACGATCTCTGCCTGGTAGTCCAGAAACATACGATCGTAATATGCGAGCTGTCTTGCTGTCATTGTCTTGAAATAGTTCAGAAACACCTGAATCCTCATTTAATGTCTCAGCAAAATCGGGATCTTCATTTAGCAAACGTGAAAAACCGCTATGCTCTTCAAGAAAACTTAAGCTGAGCGTTGAATTATCACCCAGCAGCTTTTTGGCTCTTTTTGCTTGATCGTGAGAAAGAAGTTCATACAGTGTGCTCTTTTCGTAATTCTCCTTCGGAAAATCGAGTGCGCTCTTCTGCATTTCGCTACTTAAATCAACTGCCCTTTCAGCCATCATTATCAGCGATAGCTCGGGATTACCATCCCAGAAATCATTACCCAATGCAACGTTTCCGTCCGCCAATTTCTTTGCTTCAGCCACCGGATCTACCAGATTTTCATATAGCGCGACGTGATCGTGAAATTCGTCCTGAGCAATTCGATTTGAGTCTAATCGATTTATCTCTTCAGGATGTTTCAACAGATATAAAGCAGCTTTGGGATTTTCATTGAAGAATTCTTCATTCAATTTCGGAGCATCGGAAAAAAGATTAGCAGCTTTTTCAGAAAGCCGCCCAAATACCTCGTTCTCCAACCTGTCAAGAACATCGCTTGTCAGCGCATCTGCCAAATCCTTTTCAGACAACAAGTTCGACACATTGCCCAAATCTGCTGTGATTATGGCTGCTTCATCAGGGTGCTCTTCAAGGAATTTCTGTGTGATGTTCGGATTCCAGCCAAGTTTCTCCTTTGCAGCTAAGGACAACTTCTCCTTAACGTCTGCATAGTCACCATTGATGAATGCATCCCGCAGTTCAGTATCATTACTTATTAATTCCGCCAACGACTTGTTTTTAGTGAGAAGAACCTGATCTTCCTCTCTGATCCGGCTTGTGACCTCGAGTTTCTTCTCAACACTATCTGATCTGGCATGAAGTAATTTTTCAGAAGGCGGCGCAAACGGCGGTTTTAACTGTTTGTTATGAACGTTTTCCTTCATTCCCTTGAAATTGTTTAATTTACTAATTTCAAATGGGCTTGCAAAGAAACTGTTTATGCCGCGAAACGTTCCTGCATTCCTGCTGTCTCGAATGCTCGACTTAAATTCCTCCTCGCTTTCAGCAGAACCGCCGAGGACACGAGCAGAAGAAATATGCCTGTCCAAGAACGAACTGATGTGAGGATTGGAATTTAGCCAGGAAATATTCATGTTCACAACTAAAGTTTTAAAGAATCCTGCCGATTATAAAGTTAGAGCCAACAAAGGTCCAGCACTGACAACCACAAGGATTCCCTTTTCGGGAATTCAAAATGCGATTCAACCACTGTTAATCTGAACGTCATGTCGCCAACATGACTTGGATCAAGAAGGTGTTGGCTTACAAATTAGCCTTACAGCAAAAAGGCACATAGTGAAGCCGGAGTTGCCACTCCGGCTCCACTGCTTATTGTTATCAATCCGCTTCTTTTAGAAGGTATCCGTTCAGATACCACTGGTCACCCACGCGATATGTATCCTCTGCGGAAACCCCAGAATTTGTTTTCTGGGCTGCATCAGCTTGTTGAACCATCCGGGCTTTCGGTGATATTTCCACATGCACAGATTCGCTTGATATCTTATTGGAATCTATCTTCGAATCTTTAGGTTTATCGCTTTGCCTGTCTTCAGGTAAACCGGCAATCTTCTGTAATGGATTGATCTTGTTCATAATTTTACTTTCCGCTTTTGCTGATAGTAATGCAAAGTCTTTGCCAAACTTGTTAAAAAATCACTTTACTTCCATATCATATTGTATATTATACAGATATAGCTATATTTATAGATTATATACACGAATATACCCGCTGTTAAGTGTAACGAAAAGGTTACATATAAGGCAAAGTTGTCCCCTTTAGGTGGCATTCTTTGTTCCAGCGAAATTATAGATTAGGTGTAATTATATGTTTATTTGGAGTTATCAGAAGGTAGGAGTTGGTCAAGCTTCAGTGTCGGTATTGCCACCACGGAATCGATCTACCTCAATTCCATAACTCTTTATTTTGCCCTGAAGGTTTTTTCTGGCAATACCCAGCATAGATGATGAAGCGGATACGTTCCCCTTGCACTTTGCCAATGTATCCTCGATTACCTGTTTTTCAAAATCGGCTTTCGCTTCGCGAAGAGTTTTACCTTCTATTTCCACTCTATGGACTGAATTCAAATTCCCGACGGAGGTTAATTCTGGTGGAAGAACGTCCGGAGTTACTATATTCCTAGGGAGCAGAACTGTCAGTCTTTCAATGATGTTTTCCAGCTCTCGAACATTGCCGAGCCACTTATACTTCTGAAACAGTTCGGCTGCCTCAGTACTGAGACTGATTAGATCGCGCTGGTTTTGTTCGCAGAATTTATTGATAAATTTGTCTGTTAAAGGAAGGATATCTTCCGGGCGGTCGCGTAGCGCCGGGATTTCAATCGCGATGACATTCAAGCGGTAATAAAGATCTTCGCGGAACCGTCCCTCACTGACTTCCTGACTTAACGTTTTGTTTGTGGCGGCGATAATGCGGACGTCGATACCTATCGTTTTTGTCCCGCCGACACGCTCAATCTCTCTTTCCTGAATAACTCGAAGAAGTTTCGACTGTACATTGAGGGTTAGATCGGCAATTTCATCTAAGAAAATAGTGCCCGTGTGCGCCGCCTCAAATCTGCCTATCCTACGACTTTCAGCGCCGGTGAACGCCCCCTTCTCATGTCCGAACAGTTCACTTTCTAATACGCTTTCCGGCAGCGCGGCACAATTGACTTTTATATATGGTTTGTCACTTCTTGGACTGTGATATTGCAGGAGATTAGCCATGCGTTCCTTGCCCGTGCCGCTTTCGCCGCTAATCAGGACGGTAGTGCTAGATCGAGCTATCCGCTGGACGCTTAGCTCATAGAGTTCCTGCATCTTTTTATTTTCGCTCTCTGTATCGGGAATTTTCATAATATCATGGACAAGCGGTCGTGCATAATAAAATAACGTAAAGCGTAAAAACAGCAATGTCAACGCTTTTATTATGGATTCCAGCCCTTAAGTCTTATCGCTATAGTGATATGCGATTGATCCAACAGACTTAGTACCCGACCTCACGTGCAATTTCTAATACTTCGTTATACATCTCCTCATTATCAAGTTGAACTCCGATTAGAGGCTCTATCATTACAGCAGCTTTCTCCGCATTTCCCATTCTAATGTACATCCTCGCGCTTTGAATGCGCGCCTTATGAAAGTTCGGTCTTTTCTGCAATGCGAAAAGATAATGATCGTTCGCTTCCTTCCACATATTCCTGCATTCGTTAATCCAGCCGATTAGATATTCTATCTGCGGTTCATCTGGTTCAATTTCTGCGGCTATGTTTATCTCATCCATTGCTCTGAGGGTATCCCCCAATTGCAGCGCCAGATAAGCCATGTTATAATATGCATATGCGGGTGGATCAGGATGCGCTGCTACTGCTTCCCCGTAGGCTTTGAGCGCGCCCGTTAAGTCTCCCATCATTGCTTTAGAATGCGCTTCAAATATCTGCTCTTCGGCATCGAGTAACAAAAGTTCCGGTTTCGGATCCACCCCTGCGAGTGAAAATTCCCTGGCTGCTTCTTGGCGCATGCCTAAAGCATGATAGGAATCCCCCAGAGCACGATGCGCTTCAATAAAGCTCGGGTCAATTAAGAGCGAACGCTGCAGCATCTCAGACGCCTCTTCAAAGCGCATCTGTTTTTCCAGCACGCTGCCAAGGTTATAGTAATCCATGCGGCTGGATTGAAGGTTTTTCGTGAAGCCGGTGGGCATATTTATTGGGATAGCAAAAACGACCACATATAAAACAGTCCTCAATATAGCAGCCCATTCTGTATTCTTCAAGTAACTAACTAACTGGGTCAGCAACTTTCCAGCAAAAGGCAGCAGAACGATAACTATCGGCAACCGATATTCCGATGCCGCAAAGAAGAAAAGAGTCGCTGTAAAATAACTCAATCCATAGAGATGAACTATTTCAATTCCCGATTTTCTTCTAAAAAACAGCCAGCCTGCAAAAGCTATAGGAGCAATTAACGCAAAAGTGAAGGGAATCAGTCGCAAGACAGAACTGAACTCCAAAGCAGCGTAGATGCTCAAATTATTAGGTATTTCCGTATTATGAAAGAAGAGAAAGGATTTTTTTAATAACAGCCTTAAATATGAGCCAGGCTGGTTGTAAATATAGGAAATTCCCCGCGTGAGCCAATACTTAGATGCTTCATTAACGGTCATTTCACGACCTGTATTCAGCGAGGCTTGCATTCGATAATCTTCATTCTCGTATTGAGGCTCTGCTGAATGAAGAAAAGGCGCCTCCCAATATATTCCCTCGGCTGATGGATTATTACCGGCGTAAAAATTCATTCCAACGCCCGTCGTAGTCCAGATCCACTCACCGCCAATCCTGTGATTTCTATACCCAATGGGGATTAGAATGATCGCTATACCGACTGAAAGAAGAAGCACACGCCGTAAGTCCCTCTTTGCAGGATAGAGTAGATAAAATAATATCAGCAGCAATGCAAACAGCAGTATATTCGGTCTCGCCATAGCCGATAAACCGATTAAAAAACCGGTGGCTATTTCCCGCCATACTGCCTTATTTGGATTTAATAAGAGCAGGAGCACTAACGCATTGATGGCTAAAATAAGTGTGGCGCTTAAAATCATACCTTCATAATAAATAAACGGCATGTAAAAAGCGCAGAGAAATGCGCTGATTAGACCCGCATTCTCTGAAAACATCCTTCTACCGAGAAGATATACGAGGAAGATAAGTAGAACACCGATTATAAGATGCGAGATCAGCGCAACATGCGGAACTGCTCCGAATAGATTATAGAGCAAACTGAGAAAATATGGATAGAGCGGACTCATGAAGAAAACACCCTCAACCCCACTTACTCCTGACGCCATTGCGGCTGCCCAGGTGTGGTAGTATTCAGAGTCGATAATGGGGACGTTTGCTAAAGGCGTATTCCATATACTGGCGAGATAGAAGATACGGACTAGCGCCCCCGCCAATAAAATGATAATCAGGATGTTCTTCTTCATAATGTTATTTTGACGGTTATGATTTCGGTTATATAATCTAATCTTTAAAAGTCTTGTTTTCAAGAGAAAAGAGAGCCACGCTTTAACGTGGCTCTCATGCTTCAAAGTATCAGTCTGCGTTATTTTATAAGTATTGCTTTAGTTGAAAGCCTTGCAGTTCCATGACTCAATGTTACTATATAGACTCCAGATGCTAAGTTACTTGCATCCCATAGCACACTGTATCTGTCCGCGTTCAAATCTCCGCTAAGAAGATCCGAAACGAGCTTGCCTTGCAGATTAAACACCTGTAATTTGCTGAGTTGGTTTGTGGGAAGCGCTATCCTTATCTCGGTAGACGGATTGAAGGGATTGGGATAAACACCGTCTAATTCAAGCTGCTCTGGTAGATAAGTTGCAGGATCATCAGGTTCAACTGCGACATCGCCTCTGAGCCAGTTAAGGCAGTTATCAATTATTTCTGCTCGCGGAGTAGTACCCACAGCGCCTGTGGCAGCCTCAAGAGGAAAGCCGAAGTATATAAAACGCGTTACATCCGTCTGGCAGCGCAGCGCACCGAACAGACCCGAGACGTTGTAGGTATAAATTCCAACTGCCGGTGAAATCGGATCCATACCCGAGCAAGAGTTGTTATTACCAGCGCCGCCGGAACCAGCGAAGGTTATGCTCGTGCTGTCTGAAACAGGATCGCCGGAAACTCCCGATAACAGCAGTTCGCCTGTTGAGTTTACTTGATGCCAGGAGTGCAGAACGTTTTCGTGAAATGTCGAACCTCCGATAACGTCTCCTGCATATTGGCTTGACAGCAGAAGGCGACCGCCTTCGTTCAGGAAGTTCTCAATCTTGGTCTGCTCATCTCCGCTCAATGGAGAATAACTATCATCTCCTGTGTACCAGATCACGATATTATACCGATTCATCTCATCCAGCGGCAGAAATCCCTGCAACGGCTGAATCCAGGAATCATAGACTTCGTTCACCTCATCAAGCGACTCCTCATACCATTCCTGATAGAACCCGAGAAGATCATCGTTCAGTAAGAGAATGTCAGGACGACCAACCATGAAAGTAATCTGATACGTTGATGTGAAGCTTCCCGGCTCTGCCGTAACAGCGATATTAAAGGTAACTTCATGCGCTTCGAATGCTGGATCGACGTCAAATACGAATGGATTAGAAGTGTTAGCTGCTGATGCGCCTGAAATCAGATCTGGATAGGCAGCAGTATTAGAAGTAATCGTGATTAACGGATCATCAGTGGATAATTCTGCCTGAACGTCAGTTGCATCGTGGAACGGCGCCATATTTTCCAGTGTGACCATCATCTCACCGGTTTCACCCGGATCGACCCTGCCATCATTATTCCCCGTTAGATCAGTTACTTCATACTCTGCAATGAATATGTTCGGAAAATCCAGCGGCATTTCCTCTACTCTTGCTTGCAGGATAGAATGTGTATCGTTGTCCTGCACAAAACAGGCAATGTCCAGGTTTTCAATCAGCCAGCTTGAATTTAAGGGAAATATTTCCATATAATATGTCGAGTCAAAAGCAGACACATTAAACATCTGTCCATATGCTGTCGGCGCCATATCCAGCATGGCATGATAATGGTTAGGATTGCCGTTCGGAGTCCCGGGGAGATACGTATAGCGGTCGAGGACGAGCATGTGAAGCACCTTATTACCGGTTATTGCCACATCTGCATACGCGGTACATGTTACGTGTATCTCATCGCCAACAACCTGAGCAGAAAGATCCAGCCAGATATCCGAAGGAATTGATAATTGTGAATTGATGACCGATATCATTGATGACTGTGAACTGGTACTCATTTGGATCGTTCCGTTGCAACGCATATGCGGGACAGCATTGACCCCGTAATAGTACCTTCTGGTGTCATTTTCACTCTGGTTCGCAAGGTAGAATGGATCACTACCGCTGGGCCAGCTCATATGATAGGCGATATCAAACGCCTCGTCCGAGGTGAAACTTTCAATGGCATTATGCAAATAAGTGTTCGGGATTGCACAGGGAACGCAACCCCAGTTGGTAAAATCTTCAACCAGAACCGTGCGCTGGTAAGCGATTGCAGACGCTACTGTTATATGAAGCAGCAACAACAAAATTGTTAGAGTTCTGCATTTCATGGTTGACCTCTTTATTGTTTTTTGGTGTTTGGAGAGAAAAGGAGGCAATGGCTTCTCCACTGTCCCCTTTTAACTCTGATTCCGTATTCGGCTTTATACTGGTTTATCTCTAAATCCCCGTTTGCTAGATCGTTTTTTCAATCCGAGCAAAGCTAAAGGTTTAGATGCCATTTTCTTAAATCCACCGCCTTCATCTATCTGATTGTAACTGTGATAGTAGTAGTAGTAGTGCGTGCCCTCCATCTGCATCTTGTTTAGGACAATTCCGAGAAGCCGGCTGTTGCCTCGTTCGAGTGTTTCCATCGCCTGCTTCAGCATCTGCTTTGAAATTCCACCTGCAGAAGCAACTGCTACTACACGATCTACCATGGCGCCTAAAATAACCGGATCATTCAAAGAGAATAGCGGCGCGGTATCGAAGATTACAATGTCAAATAGCTTTTCAGCTTCTCGAATGAATTCCTTCATCTGATTTGATTCAAATAGCTGAGTAGTATTGGGCGGTTTTGGTCCTGTAGTAATGATCCAGAGTCGGTCGATTCCAGATGGTTTAAGCACTTCTTCAAGTGAAGCTTCGCCCAAAATTACCTCGGTCAGTCCGATCTCATTTTCAACACCGAATATCTTATAAACGTCGGGTCTCGGATAATCAGTATCAACCAGTAGAACGTTCTTCCCCTGTTGTGCCATATTTATCGCCAGATTCGCACTGATGTGAGTTTTACCCTCTTCAGGTATTGAGCTGGTGACCATAATGCTGCTTACTTTTTCATCCAGGCTGCCCAACTTAATATTGTGCGATAATATATTATACGCTTCCCTTAAAAAATACATTGATTTCTTGGATGTGTTGACGTCGATTCCTGCTATTAAAGGTACGTCGCGCCGATTCATTAAAGGGATACTTCCCAGAAGAGGCAGGCCTAATGCTGTCTGAATTGAATCAGCATCTTTTACCGAATCATCGAGATACTCGATCAACAGTGCGAGACCGAGGGCAAAAATCAGTCCCATCACCGCGCCAATCATAATATTGTCATCGAGGTTAGGTGAGTGAAGTTTCGATTTCCAGGCAGGCTCTATGATATTAATATTGGAAAGCTGCATCGCTTTGGTGATATTCATCCTATATTTCATATCGAGGAGCATCTCGTATAGTCTCTCATTCGTATTCGCTGAGAGCTGAAGTTGTGCGAGCGTATATAGTTTCTGCGGAAATTGCTTTAGTTCTTCCTGGTATTTATCGATCTGGTTCTGGATTTCGCTGTACCGGGTTTCCTCAGAAACCTGGATGTTCTCTTTTTCCTGTAAAAGATTCTTTTGCAAATCGATGATTCTTTCTCGCAGCGAAATAATCACAGGATGGCTTTCAGTGTATTTGCTCAGCGAGGATTGCAGTTCTGATTCATATTGTGATAGCTGTGACCTGAGGTATCCAATCTGGTTTTTCGATGATATAGTTGTACCGCCGATTTGATCGCTTTCGCCCTGGAAGTTCTGCTCCATTGTATTGAATTCCTGGATCGACAGGTTAATTATGTTTTGTTCGGCGCGTAATGCGGAAATCTGGCTGATCAGGTTGTTTAATTCACTATTGACATCCACGACTCCACCGTTTTCCTGAAATTCTAAAAGCTTCCTCTTAGCTTCATTCCAATCACGCTTGGCAAGTTTGGATTGTTCATCAGCAAAACGGGCTGCGTCAGCAGTTTCCCGGTGGCTTCTCTCAACGTCAGTTGCCAGATACACTTCTGCAAGCGTATTTGCCAAGTCGAGAGCCTCCTGCGGATCGGGCGAATATCCCTGCATAGTGAACAGAGGAGATTTTTTAGACGGTTTCACTTTTAAGCCGCGCAATGCTCCCCACTGGAATGTCTGAAATATCAGTCTTAGCGATGGTCCAGGTGTGTAACTTCCATCAGATTCACGCAGATCAAGCTTCTGGGCAACTTTATCTAACACGGGTTTGCTGAGCATGCGCATCGTTTCCACTTCAGCGAGTGAACTACTCTGCCCCATGTTCGCAGAGAAAAGGATTTCACTGATCGACTCAAGACCAATACTTCGCAATAGCGCTTCCTGTGTGCCTTCGCCTTCAATAACAAGCACAGTTTCAGCGAGGTAGGTTTTTGGCTTCAGGAGTGTTGTGACCAGT
Organism: candidate division LCP-89 bacterium; assembly: GCA_025774555.1. Lineage (GTDB taxonomy): Bacteria > Electryoneota > B3-LCP > B3-LCP > B3-LCP > JALGVT01. The sequence goes on along the minus strand of JALGVT010000005.1, from coordinate 6,028 downwards.
ATTATCCCAAAGATAACCACAAACCCCTGGACAATCACCCATTTTCTGCGGAGCAGAATATCCCATACTTGCTTAATTTCCATCGATGGATGCCTCGATTAAATCACTGTATCAGTACTTCTATCCATTATACTAAATTAAACTAATTATTCCGAAAAGTCAAGATAAATATTTTAATTTCTAAACATTACAAAAAATACCATGATCTGTCAGTAGAAATTCAAATCACCATATCGGTCATAATTTAAATGTGTATCAGATAGCAACTCGCATGGATTCGGCTTTGTTTGTTTCTATCTCTGCGAATATTTTCAGGTTCAGTATTTTGGCATAAACCTGTTCAATATCGTTAGCTATACTATCCCAACAGTAATGTTCCTTCACGGTCCCTTTCGCTTTATTACCAATTGATTCAGCATACTCGGGCGATTCAATCAGTCTGCAGATATGTTTTCCAAATAAATCGCTGTTACCTGCTGGGGCAAGCAGTCCAGTAGAACCGTGCAGAACAGAAGGCGCTGCGCCATGAAAAGCCACTATCGGTAATCCTGCAGCCATATAGTTCAATAGCTTTATCGGAAAACCAGACCATGAAATTCTTGGATTTACAGCAAGCGTGCCTATTTTATACAATTGCTTTACAACATCGAATCCGGGGCTTTTAATCAGACAGATATACTTGCCGACCTTTTGTTCCTCTGCATATTTCAAGAACGCATCTGCATCGGAACTCGTTAATATAACTAATCTGGTCGAATTATGTGATTTAACAACATCAGGAAGTGATTTTAAAAGTATATCCATTCTTTGATATCCATCAAGATTGCCAGAATAGATAATCAACGGGCCTTCACCGAGGTTATACTTCTGCCGCAGCATAGCTTCATCCACAGAAACCTGATCACCATAATCAATTCCGGGAGGGATGTATTTAACTCGATCAGGCGGCGTTCCAGACTGTATCAAAAAATCTGCAACACTACGATTTATAGCGATGACGAAGTCAGCGCGGCGGGGTATATAACGATCCATTAAATGCGCAGCTCCACGAGCTAGTATCTGTGGTATCTTCAGCCGGAAGTAGGTGTAAAATTCGTCCGACATAGTATTATGGCTGTGATAGACAACCGGAATACCGCGCAGAAAGCGCACCGGAAAAGCGGCAACGGGCGCTTCATAATTGTGGCAGTGCATTATATCGACGCCATGTTCTTTCACAACCTGATTGAGTTTATAAGATAACTGTAAATCAAGCAAAGGCTTGCGAATTTCAGGACCAGAACGAAACTTACTGTACGGGAAGAATTCCGGTATGCGATGGATAATCATCCCTTTACAAGGGATATTCTCGCCGAAATGGTAGGTAACAATGTGAACTTCGTGTCCTCTGCGAACTAAGGCTTCGGAAAGCTCGCGTATCAATACCTGCGATCCCTGGGAGGTTGGAAACGGACAAGCCGCAACCATAGCTATTTTTAACCGCTTTATCATTATTTTATTCTAAATACCCAAGGGATGATAAACGTTCTCTGATTTGATTCTCTTCTTCGTTAGAATATTTGTAGTTATCTGGTGTAATGAAATTAGAATTTATAACCCCCTGTTCACCGGCAAGACAACTCTTACCATCCATCCAATCAATTCTATCCAGTCCGAATAAGTGTAGAATAGTCGGCGAAATATCTGTGAGTGAAAAGTCATCTTGTACGTTGAAAGTCTTGTTATCTGATTTCGCAATAAACGTTCCCATCTGCCTGTGTGAGCCGTTCATGGTTTCGCCTTTGTACCCTAAATATTGATCCAGGGTAAGTTTCCGACAGGTTTCTCCCCCACGCTGAGCACTGCTTCTGCCCATAGCATAGCTATAACCTTCCGGTTTGTTCAATTCTAATATCAAATCGGGGGCGCAGCCTATCTCGGTGCCCTCGTATATCTCATTCCGATGATATACCTGCTTCACAACAGGCAAGCCATCATCGGGATATTTCCAATCATAAAGCGCTGATTTCATACGCTTTATGACGGAATCCACATCGCTATCTGTGATGATTCCGCGAGGATCTCTCCCTTTGACGTTCAACCAGATAGACGGGAAGTAATTCAACTCTTCACTAAATGCCACGGTTTTAGACCAATCTATGCCGGAGAATCGTTGAATTGACTCAATTGTTGAAGCGATTCTACTGTCAGCTAATTTAAATAGAGTCTGCTGCCATCTATAAGGAATCCATTTCATCCCTGCCTTTTTCAGGTTCCCTATTATTGCAGTATGTGCACTGGTTTCACTAAAATGCAGAAACCCATGTTCGGCTAAGAAATTATTAAGGAAAAGTATCCGGTCCGAGGTCCCCCCCATCCCGTGATCGCTGACTACTATAATAGAGCGGGGTTCTAATAAATCAAGCAGATCACCGGCAAGCTTATCAGCAGAGCGATAGACATTTAATATGGCATCTGATAAATCTAAATCCCCTCTATCGACGTGCCTCGGTGATTTCCGATCATAAAACGACCAGAAATGATGCCCCACAGTATCGGTTTCACCAACATGCAGAACGAGTAAATCGAGCGGAAAACGCTCTGCGAGAAATTTAACGAGTTTCTTTTTTCTATCAACACCTAGATATAACTGCTTAAGTACCTTCTTATGCCATGCTGGTCCAATGCGTCCTTCATTGAAGTTACCGAAATAATAACCACCCATCTCATTATCAATATCCTTCGATAATTCAGGTGGATATACGTAGGATGAGTCTGCTTTAGATGGCAAAGGCGTGTCGAATCCGGAAATTTGAAAAGCAGACAATTGTTCGGGTGGATAGGTCGTCGGCAATCCAATTGACCCCACACGAAATCCTCTTTCGGACAATATTCGCAGAAACGTTGGATAACGGCGGCGTGTGGAGTTTAAAAAGCGCACTCCGTATTTACCCGTAATGCGCTCCGTGAAGTCAAAAATCCCGTGCTTCCCTGGATTTACACCCGTGAGACAGGTTGACCAGGCGGGAAATGTCATAGGCGGTGTAGTTGACCTCAAGGGACAGAAGACACCCTGCTCCGCCAGAGCGGACAAATTTGGCATCTGGTCTCTAAAACGGACAAAAAGGTCGGGATCAAGTCCATCCAGCGCCAAAACCAGACATTTTACTCCATGCTTAATCACTGTGTATATCCAAGCGCCCTCAGACGTTCCTGCGTGGCGGCGTCCATATCCTGCTCGAATCCCTCTTCCATTGATGCCATGATTTCCTGATATTTTGCCTTCATCAGTAGCTGCATATCTCCAGCTTTGTCGGTCTCGGCACCCACCAGGTTATTAACTTCGCCTTGATCATCCGGTATATAAAATAACTGCTGCGGGGGTCTTTTACGTGGATTATCAGGATTTGTCTGGATGTACTTCCACGGTCCGATGCGCATCATCTGAACAACATTGCCTTCATGGTCCGCCTCAGAGAATACTTCTACTATAAACTTTTCATGAGGCGGAGGACCGAATAGATCTCTGCCGCGCATAATATCTGGAATGTCCAAATCAACAGCGGATAGAATTGTGGGAACAACGTCAACGCTGCTGCTCAACTCATCAAATGCCGTCTCAGCGCCAAGGCTATTCGGCTGTTTGAAGAGCAGCGGCACTCTAACCTGTTCTTCATGTAATGTCGTTCCATGCCACCAGCCGCCATGTTCATAGAACTCTTCCCCGTGATCACTTGTTAAAACGATTATGCTGTTTTCGTACAAGCCTGCGCCTTTCAAGGTCTCAACTAAACGACCTATCCAGTAGTCTAGGTATTCAATCTCCTGCTTATAAAATTCCTGAAACGGTTCAGCGAATTTCCCATCGGGATTCGGCATCGAGGCGCGCGCATATCCCTTGCCGGAATAGGGATGCTCGAAATAGGGATCGTGCGGATCCATATAGTGCAGGAAAAGGAAGAATTTATTATCCTTATTGCGCTCGATATAATTGTTCAGATAGCCGTTGACCGTTTCACCGCTGCGGTAAAAATGATAGACGAATTTACTACTGGATACCTTCATCCATACGAGGCGCATCACTCCGTAAATAACCAGACTCGATGCGGCTTCGTTCGCTCCAAAAAGGAATTTGGGCGGTAAGTAGGTATATTCGTGGAAACCTTGCTGAAAATTATAAATGGGCGCAAGATTTATATTAGTTACAATTCCACCACAATAATAACCTGAATTTGCGAACACTTCGGATATTGTGGTGACGCTCTGAGGAAGCGCTTCAGTTTTATGTACGGCTCGATGACCTGTGGGATACCTCGACGTCAATAAGGAGGCAGTTGACGGTTTAGTGTGAGTAGCCTGCGCGTAATGCTGTTTGAACATCGCGGCGTCACGTGCAAAAGCGTCTATGTTCGGCGTGCTGACGCCTGTCTCTGTCCCATAGCACCCCAGCCAATCAGGACGAAGAGTATCCACCATAATCAAAATTACATTGGGTTTCTTTTCTAAAGCCGCTTGTTTATCGCCCAAAAAAGCGCTGGTGATCCGCTCCGTATCCATTGCCAGCGTAGAACTCAAGACAATCCCGATTGCCAAAATTACAACGAGGAATGCGATGAATCCAAACGGACGCAGTAACCAGCTTAACACCTCACCAAGCGGTTTCGATAACAACCAGCGCAGGAGGAAGAATATCACCAAAGCCGCCAGCGCCAGAACGGCGATTGTCGCCAGACCGGTTGGCTCGAAGTATCGTACTTTCTCAGCATGGTAATCGCGGAATGCTCTGAAGAAGAACACGAGAAACAAAATGAAGCTGAAGGAAGCAGCGATCAATAATCCGCCCAGTTGGCGCCGGCTTTTTCTGCGCTCTTCATGAAATGGCAATAGACGAATGAACAGGTTTATCAACTTTCCCATAGCTCCGCCTAATATACCGTAAGCAAGCGCACCGAAGAACAGTCCCGACAGATTCGCCGCTTGACCGCCAAAATCTGAAATGAACAGAACCTCTACAATACCTCCTGCTATCCCGCCAATAGCTCCCGCCTTAAAAGCGAAAATATTGGTTCTCATAAATCCGTCGATTTTATCTTCTGCCATGCTTTTTCCCGTAATGTTCGCGATAATTATTTTAAGTATTTTTAGGTTTCTTCAGTGGCGCGGATCTTCCCGTTATCAATCCCATTATTGATTTGCATCCATCAGATCTCCGCAAAAGCCTTACAGCTCTCTTAAACTGCCCGATACGGAGATAGGTATGCAGATTGAAGGCTTCAACGCTCCCCAGAGGTTCTGTAACTATTTTAATGTCTCCTCTTCTTAGCGCATCCAACACAGAAGAGATGGTAAATTCGGTATGAATGAGCGAATAGGTTTTCCCCAGATACCTGGGATGATGACAATCCGAATTGGCGATAAGACATTTATCGTATTCTTCAGCAAAGCGGTAAGCCCTCTTATTCGGATTTAGATGCTTGGTATAGAAATGATGAATTTCAACAGCGTCAAATAGATCGGCATACTTATATGCGTATTCACGCAGGCAGATCGGACTCCAGCTAAAAGGGTGCGGCGCAATAACATAGACGTCGTTTGAACGGAGATAAGCTGCAAGGTCTTCAAAAGAACGCAGTCTATTGGCATCTACGTCAGCATTAAGAATCAGGACATGCTTTCCCTGAATGCTCGCTTCAACACCGGGGATCAGCAGCATTCCTTTTTCTGCTGCATATTCGCGCCATGATTCTTTATAGGTAAAGATGATGTGATTAGTGATGGCAATGACTCGAAAATGCAGTTCAGCACAGCGATCCATCAGCTCATAGGCAGAGTAAGAGAGAACGTCAAAATGATCCTCTTTACTGTGCATATGCAGATCTGCTTTAAGCCATTCCACTAACGGTATCCCCCATAAACAGAGCTGAATTCTATCCTGCCATATCTTATATTACGCCTTTTCTCGGGAGGCTTTCATATCTTCCATCTGCTGTCTATAGTCAGTGCGCCTGGTGAGGAAGATTATGGCTCCAAAGACATTAACAGAAATCGA
>JALGVT010000067.1 GCA_025774555.1 candidate division LCP-89 bacterium | reverse complement strand
TTCCATTCACCTGGATATCCCTCCTTATGCTCCTCAGGGTTTGGACCTTGAAAACGTAAATAATAGATGCCACCTCACGTGGACAGCGAACAGTGAATATGATCTGGATTATTATAAGATTCGGCGATATATTATGACCGGCGCGGGAAATCCTCCTGATTCTACACTCTGGCCTGTTATAGGCACCCCATCGACAAATGAATTCACAGATGATGAATTCGCGCCCAGCCAAGGCGGTCCTGAAACTGCTTACTATTGTGTTTCTGCTCTGAAACAATTGGATCACGTGGTTACGATCGCACCCAAGGCGAACAAGAAGAAGCAATTACGTTGTTGCAAAATAAATTTAGATTATCAACATCTCCCAATCCATTCAATCCTGTAACGACTATCAACTTCTCGCTGGATGAAGTCAGTGACGTTTCACTGAAGGTCTTCAACCTTCTGGGCGAAGAGGTTGCTAACGTTACTTCTGGAACTTACGGAACCGGCGCACACAGCGTTGCCTTCGACGGCTCGCACCTGTCATCGGGCATCTACATCTATCGCTTGCAGGCTGGAGAGTATCAGGCATCTGGGAAGATGGTACTCTTGAAGTAGTCGCTGATTGCTGGTATCTGAAGAAAATCCATGTAGGGGCACGGCGTGCCGTGCCCGGTGGGGGTTTGCCCCCGCCATCACACCGTAGTCGGGGTCGTCTCGACCCCGACTTTCTCACGTCATTCTGATCAAGACGAAGGCGTAGCGAAGAATCTCAGAAAATGTCATTGAGAGGAACGAAAATATGAAGCAATCTCCTATTTTACAACCTTTAAGAGATTACCACACTTCGTTCATAATGACAGTTTATAGCATTTTAGGACAGCCTCTGTGTTTTCTCGCGCGTCATTACCTTGACAGCTTGATTCTTCCATCTTCGGTGCGGAGTTTGACTTTTGCCGTTCCCCCCGGCAGCTTATAAAGCGTAAATTCCTCGTCTTCATCTTCGACTATAAATTCCCCTGACGCCCGCACTCTCCCATCATCATACACTGCCTGGAACTCACCGCCGCCGCTCAGAACTGTCAACATGATGTCGCCGTCATCGCTTCCCAACCGATACCTTCCACCATCTTTCAATGTTGTTGCGATTTCGATATCGCCATCTTCCACCTCAGCGATGATCTCATCGAAGGCGGCATCCTCAATGAATAATTCACCGTCTTCAATGAAGGCGGACAGCATACCACTGCCGCCGATCATTTCGATACTTCCATCTTCAACTTCGAAATCATAATCGCCGCCAATGCAGTTGTGCAGGAGGGCTTCTCCATCGTCGAAACTCATCGCAATTCTGCCCTGTACGTCTCTGATATCGTAATTGTCGTCATCCCCGGTGATTTTCAGCTTAGCTTCCTGCGGCACTTCCAGAGTAATATCATAACGGATGAATTCATTGGTTACCACAACGCCAATTGTGACCTTGTCCTGATCATATTCACGGATGTACAGATTGCCGTTTTCAGCTCTAACGTCAACCTCGAATGGATCATCGTTAGAATCCCAGAAGATACCGGATTTCTTCGCTTCATAATCTATGATTAAATGAACGTCCTTCCGGTCGCTCCCGGTGATCTTGACGTCCGCGTCGCCAGTGCGCAGGTAGATGGTACCGTCTTTCGCCAGCGGATATACTTCATCAAGTTCGAAGACCTCTTTTTTGGCGTTCGCATCTTGCGTCAGAGAAATCAGACAAAATGCCGCCAACAAAGCTAAGATAGCACAAAATCTTATCTTCATGACGATGTCCTTTATATATTTCTTATATCAATTTATATTTGAAGTCGCTATGATAATCGCGGCGAGTGAGAGGATGAATATGATAAACGTCTTAATTTTTGAATTTATTCTGGTTAATACTTTCATTGTATTTCCCCTGTTGCTGAGTTATTTAGTACGGTGAGTTAATGCAACTATTGCTGCTTGCTATATATTGGACGCCGTGATTTGTGGTTTGGTTGCAGCAGAAATTGATTTTTAGGTAAAAAGTCAGTGCAGCATCCGTTAGAGATATTCGAGTTGTTAAAGCAGAAGATAAGTGGTGGGATGGGATTATCGAGTGTGGAACATATTTTCTCCTGGACTTAATCAAGAAAATCCCTAGCGCCAATCAAAAAGAGAAAAACACGCGGATCGGAATTAAGCAGAGGGCAATAGCCGAATTGAACCTGGGACAACTCCAACCGGAGGACGTGGATAGTTAATGTGAAAGATGCTACTAACCATATATAATGCTATTCGAATAAAGTTTTGAGGATTTGGGGAGCTGAATTAAACAGGACGAGTTTTTAATCGCCCTATTCCTCTCCTGATGGCTTGGATTATTTTTGTTTTTATTTAATGTCCGCTTGATTTATCTAAGATATTTTCGTATATTGGTTGGCATCTGGATTGCTATTTAATAACAATTGACATGGTTTAAAGGTGAATTAGATGAGTTCTAACAGACTTACTACTTTGGCTCTTCTGGCGGTTATCGTCATCGTTGCGGTATTGTATCTTCCCTCCTTTGACTGGCCGCTCGAATGGGGCATTCTTCACATGACTACATTTGTGTTAACCTTTGATCTCGTCGATAGTGTGCCTGAACTTATACTGGAAGTTGAAAATCCCCATTCGCAGGGATTTATCAGGCCGGTATCGCATTTCGCCATGTACATAGATTATTTAATCTCAGACTATAGACCGCTGGGAAAACGAGTGACACAGTTATTGTTCCATGTGATGAACGCATTGGGAGTGTTTGCGCTAAGCAGATTTTTATTTCAGAAGAATCCCTGGGCGGTTTTAGCTGCGGCCATATTCGCTTTCCACCCCAATTCGCCTAACGCAGTTATTTTAACAATGCCTCAGGACCTGTTAGCCAGCCTCTTCTGCCTGTGGGGTTTATATTTCTGGGGCAAGTCTCTTCTGGTGAAAAAGTGGCTTAATCCATGGATGATATTGACGCTCTCTAGCATCGCGTTAGGAATTCTAAGCAAGGAATTATTGCTGATCTTTCCGCTTTTAGCGCTCTCACTCCATATAACTTTAATCTTGATTAAACGGGTGAAAAGAGTAACTTTCCGGTATGCCTGGTTTGGCTATGTCGGGCAGTTCGTCGTGCTTGCTCTCTATATGATCTACCGCACTAATGTACTGGGTGGATTAGGCGGCTACGGAGCTTCTGAGCACCTGGCGATTAATATCGAAATAATACGGAACCTGCTACGGGTAATGAATGGATCATTCTACGTCGAGAATAACCTTGTAGCTGCCCAATTAGGTAACATAAAATGGCTGATGGGGACGTTACTGGCTGCGCTGGTGACTATCCTGGGATTGCGCCCCCGGAAAATCGGGAATCCAGCCTGGATAGCTGTGTTCGGATTCTTCTATATGTTTGTAGCCTCCGCAACTGTACTCAACTTCAAGTGGTTTGGGTGGTGGTATATTTACATTTCTTTAGGTGGTATCGCCATAGGTCTGGTCGCTTTGCTTCGAGAAGCTTATGAAAAATTCGATTGGGCGAAAAAACTCGCCGTACCCTGTGGACTGACCATAGTAGTCCTGTTGATCATGTTTAAGATATCTCATATCAATGACATCGCCCGTCACGTCGCGCCTCGCAATAAGATGTTCAACATGGCAAGCGAATTACTGGTTGATAAACCCGATGCCAACCAGTACGTTCTAAATGCCAGGACCAAAGCGGTGATACGTTTCAACGTGTTCGAAAAAACTGGTTTATCACCGGTAGTCGATTCGTTGTTTGCGGCTGACCGGATAAAAGTGGCGGTAATGGGCGATCATCCCTCCGGGAAAGTCTTCACCGGATTCACGTTATTGCCTCCTTATAACGTCCCCGAAAGTGACGCGAACAGGTACATCAGTCTGGATTATATCAACGGTGACCCACGGTTCACACCTATTGATGAGGAAACTTTCAGGAGAATTTTAGCTGAGACCGCACGCGATAAGCGTTATATGTAATGATAAAACACTTCCGTTATCAATAAACAAGAACAGCGTTTTAATCAGCGGAGAAATTATGGAACGTGTATTTTTAATTCACGGCTGGTCGGTGACAACGACTGAGACATATCAGGCGCTGCACCACAAACTGGCGGATAACGGCTACGAATTGAAGCACATCTATCTCGGGCGGTATGTGTCTCTGGATAACGAAGTCGAAATCAGGGACGTCGCCAGAGCGATGCATCAGGAATTGGAGCGGCATTTAAAGGATGACTGGGCATCACCGTTCCACCTGATTACTCACAGCACCGGAGCGCTGATTGTTAAGCAGTGGATCGTGCATAATTATACCGGGAAATTCGCCGAGAAGAAGCCGCTGGGCAGCGTGATATTTTTAGCCGGACCGCACTTCGGGTCGAGGCTGGCTCACCAGGGACGTTCCATGCTGGCTCATATCCGGTATTTAGGCGATACCGGCAAGAAACTTCTAACCGCGCTCGAGCTGGGCAGCGAATTTTCCTGGGAAATCAATGGTGAGTGGCTGAATTCCGATCATTGGCAGAAAAAGGGCGTGCGTCCTTTTAACCTCATCGGCGACCGCGTGGTCAAGAGAACCACGGATTATGAAGAGAAATGGCTGGGCGGCAGAATTGTCAGGATGGCGAAGGATCAAATGTTTTCCAAGCTGGTGCCCGCGCACTACGAAGCCGGATCGGATATGACCGTGCGCGTTGCGGCGGGCAACCTGAATTTTCGCAGGTACCAGTTCACGGCGAAGAGCGCGACGGCGGATCAGTCCGCAGGCAGATGGGTTAAACTGGGTGAAATAAGCGGCGTCCCTTTCGGATCATTATGGCGTTACACTCATTCCGGTCCTGATTTCGGCATCATGAACAGCATCAAGCGCGGCGCAAAGATTCAGATGCCGAAGTATCAGAACCTCAAACTTATTCTCGAATGCCTGCAAGTGAAAAGCGACGATCAATACGCAGAAGTCAGGGATAAGCTGGCGGAAGCCACCGTGGAAACTCTAAAAAAACGCACCGCGTATGCCCAGATAGATTTTCGCTTCGTCGATGATTCGGGCGAACCGATCGACGATTACAGCTTCACGTTCGGCGCTATCAAAAACGATGAATTCGTCCCCTCAAAAACGGTGGCGCACACTCATAAAAACCGAGCGTCGCCGAATCATTTTACGGTTTATATAGATCTGGATCAGCTTGAACCGCAACTGACATATTATATGCTGTTCGATACCAGCCTGGATACGCCGCTGGTATATTACCGACCAAAGCCGCTGGAAATACAGGTTACCGGAGTGAAACTGACCGATATCGTCAGCGCCAATCAAACGACGCAGATAGAGGTTGTTCTGGCGCGTAAGTCGCATCCGAACCTGTTCGTCTTTCATCCAGGCGGTGATCCCCAATTGCACCTGAAATGGAACCGCAAAGGAGAAGTGAAATAGAACAGCGGAATGAACTTAGCATGAAACGGATTATCTTATTACTAACAATTGCACTGCTGCTGTTAACTGCAGCATCAGCCGCTGCTGGCGCTATCAGCTTCGATCTGCTGGTTGCCAGCCAGATAAGCTTGGATGTGTACGATATCAACGCCCGGAATGACGGCGCTCTGACAGGGTGAGTTACCTGTTCCCTATCTGAAGCTAAAAAGTGGGAATTCACGCGGCTGAACTTATTGAAATCAAAGCCTGATTAACTTATTTGTATGAGGTGCAATGTTTTACGTGCAACTTATTGCGCTTGACTTTCCACTTCGCAGGATTTATCTTTTAATCAGTACCTGTTAACGCGAAGATCATGCTGGATTAGCTGATCACGCGCATCAGAACCTCCGTCTGAGTAAAGGGAAAAGCCCGGGAGAGATTCCGGGCTTTTTCTATGCTTATAACAATGCTCGAAAGTAATTTATCCCAGGAATTATAAGTGAATTTACGGGTAAAAGCTCTCATGCCGCTTGCTTTTGATTGTTATTGCCCTTATATTATGCGCGATGTTGATACCCCGTCCAAAGAAATCAAGTGTTATAAAAAGTCATTTAATCTACTACAGGAGGCAGATTATGTTTAATACTATCACAAAAATACTGATTATCAGCATAGTTGCAGTGGGATTAATGCTGCTGATTGGCGGCTGCGGTAAGGCTGATAAACCAGCTCCGGAAGCGAAAGAAGCGCAAGAAGGCGCAGAACCTGCTGCGGAAACCCCTGAATCAGCGGAAGCGTTAGCTTATGTCTATACTGCAGAAGCGTTATACACCTGCCCTGCTCATCCCATTCTGATCAGCGATGATGCGGAGGCTATGTGCCCGCGCTGCAATACCAAACTTGAGAAAATGAGTGATGATAACGTCGCCAAGCTGCGCGCGTCGCACCCTAAGGGGTGCGCCACTTGTGGTATTGTCGTGCCCGGAGATTCTCCGATGGAAAACTGCCCCAAGTGCGGCATGGCGTTAGCGTCTATTCCAGAGCCTCAATCTGAGGAAGCTGTCGAAGCGGAACCTGAGACGCACGAACACTAAACAGATAGCTGTTTTCTGTCTTTAGTTAAAACAGAGGGGCTGTCCCAAAAGAATAATATCGCGTCATTACGAGGAATCCGTCAGCCGACGGATGACGTGGTAATCTCTTATTTACACACTATTAAAGATTGCCACACTTCGTTCGCAATGACATTTGTAAGGCTTTTGGGGCAGCCCCTTTACATCTACTCGCGGATGGCAATCAGCCAAGCATTTACTTCATCAGCACCATTTTCCCACTTACCGTAGTCGGGGTCGTCCCTGACCCCGACGCAACCAAGGCTTCCAATCTATACAGGTATATTCCTGAAGCCAATCCTGATGCATCAAACGTCACTTCATGTGCGCCCGCATCTCTCCAGCCATTAACCAGTTCCGCGACCTTTCTTCCATTCACATCATAAACCTCAAGGTTCACAAAGCTGAGAGCTGAGAGCTGATAGCTGATAGCTGTCGTCGGATTGAAGGGGTTGGGGGAACAAGGATGAAGGGTGAAAGATGAAGAATGATTCCCTGCATCAGAGGTTACCAGCCAGTCATCAAAGGATTCGCCGGAATCAATGAATCCTGTGAGATCTCCTGTGACTTCGCCGCCATCGGGATAGGTTTTAATAAAAGCGAAGTGATCCTCAGCGCGTATTTGATTATTCGGCGGGCTGTACACTCCTATATAGGCATTCATCATGTAGTTACCTGTCGGCGCACCGGGGGGGATGTTCGTAAACCGGCTTCTCGTTATGGTTACCGGAGGCGGTATTCCTGGCATCGGGAATCCATAAATGGGACCGAGTATAGGTCCGAAAACTACACCGTTGGGAAGAGTTACATCTACCCAGATATCGATGGGATCGGTGGGAAGCCCTGACCAGCTTTCGATAGTGATATCCCAATTCAACACACCACCTGATGCGTTGAAGGTGGTCGTGCCTGTTGGAGTCAGCTGGACATATACTGCTGACGCCGCGTTAACTATCAGAGAATCGGTATAGACATAGTCCCCAATCGGTGTCCCATCGTTATTGGCTGCGATGCCTGCAAAATAGAAGGTCACGGGCCAGGGACCAACCGGAGCGTTCCACAGAATCGGCCAGGCTACGCCAGCCATAGCGCCCTGGAAAGTCCCGGCGCTGGTCTGTTTCATAAAATCGAATCCAGTAGGCGGATTGGTGGAAAGCTGGGTTATAATCGGATCGACTACGATGAATTGACCTGCTGGACCAAAAGCCCAGTCTATAACGGTCATCTCAAAACCCCAGCGAGAAGCGAAAGGATCAGCGACAGAGATATCGACCGGCATGGTGCCGCCAGAAGTGTATGAGATGGGCATCGTTACCATAAATATCGTGCCTAACCCTGAGTTAACAGGAAAACTGTTGTGGCAGGCTGAGCAATCAGAATAGTTTGCGGGATTGGCGGCGTGTGAATCGGGCGGACCACTGGAATTGGCTAAAGAAAGGGAGGTGTAAAATCCCAGGGTCAAAAGGATGCAGATTAGCGCAGAGAAGCGTCTGTAATTCATGATGACCTCCTGTGAATGTTACAAATTTTTAAATGTTCTTTTTGTTTTCTATATTTTCGCTCTCCTGTGTGTAAACTGGTTAATTTTGATCTTTGGTTTCTATAATATAGGAAATAATCCTGATAATGTCAAGCGTTCTTTTATAGCGCTGATAATTATTGTACAAATGACAATATTGTGAATCGCGGAGATACAGGATTGTACACCTCATCTCGTCCTCTATTTCACCAGTACCATCTTCCCTGTTTTCATAGTCGGGGTCGCCTCTGACCCCGACGCTTCTATCCTGTACAAGTAAATCCCCGAAGCAAGATTCGAGGCATCAAACGTCACTTCATGCACACCGGCATCCCTCCAGCCGTTGACTAACTCAGCAACCTGCCTGCCCTGAATATCATACACCGTCAGGTTCACAAAGCTCATCGCTGAAAGCTGGTAGCTGATAGCTGTAGTTGGATTAAATGGATTGGGAGATGCTGAATGGATAATTGTCGAAGAAGTCTGGGCAACATCTCCTGATGGCTGCTGTTCAGAAGTGTCGATAACTCTCCATCCGCTTAAGTTAAATTCACCTGATGTTCCTCCCAGCTTTTCAAAGGCAAAGTTCTGTTCAGCGCTGATCACTCGAGGCAGGTAAGATCCAATATATGCATTGTATATATAAGATCCTGAAGAGGCATTTCCAGGGACCACCTGGGTCAGGTCTCGAGCTATCTGACCGTATCCAACCATTGTGACGCCCTCTCGCTTCAACAGCGGACCGTATATATTGCCGTTTGGCAGTGTTACATCTATCCACAGATCGAATTGAATGGTATCCGGTTCGATATTCTCAATCTCCAGGTTGAAATCGAATGATCCGCCAATTGCGGGAATCACAATGGGTGTAGAGTATGGCTCAAAAGTCAAGTCCGCATTAACAAGGTAATCCCAGTCGTGTTTTGGAACCTCCATTGTTGTGCAATGAATCGCGCCACCTAACATCGAAAACAGATAACAGTTGAGACCAACGATTGTCCAATTGGGACCTAACGCCTCCTGCCAGGATTCAAGCGCCTGTTGATCCAGATCGAAACCATAAACGGGCACAAGAGCAAGACCATTAAACAGAGTGCCATTGATATAGGTGTAATACCAGGGATCGGGCAATTGACAACGTACTATATGGAACGTTCCCCCGTTAAAGGTGGGGATCTGGTCCATGGATGCTGCATGGTTTTCGACAAGCTGATAGTTAGGATCAGAGGGATGCAATCGAGCGACCAGGATAGTTGTATCGTTGACGATCTTTGCCCAGCCATCAATATGCCCCAAGCGATCATCTATAAAATTCTCGAAGACGTAAGCAGTATCCTGACCAAAGTATTCCTGGTATATCTGCTGTAACTCGTCCATTGTCATGCCCGGGTTCTTATCGAAGACCACATCGGTCATCATGATTGCGCCATGACCGTCTGTCATCAGATTGCCGCCTTCTTCACGGATGTTCGGTCCATAATAGGGCATATGCCACAGATCACAAATAACTTCCGGTATGGCATCACTGGTCTGCTGCATGGGAAAATATATCAGGTCATTTATCGACAGGGTGCTGTCATCAACCCAGATGAACAAGGGGCCGTAATCCCTTGTCCATTCGCCGTTAAAGTTACCTACCGTTGGCGCATAGATGCATTCGATGTTTTCCCAGGGAACACCATGGCTTGACAAGTAGCCGAATAGATCGGATTGTACGGCGGTGTTTTCCACAATGATATATACGACACCATAGTCCTGAAAATTATCGATCATATTGGCGAAGAGAGATGTGCCGAAGCCGAAGGGATAACGCATGATGATCCCCTCCTTTTCAGCCCATTCCGGTTCCATGTAAACAGATCCGGTGGGCGGCGGAGTTATTCTGGCGATTGCAGTGCAGCTAAGTAATACTAACGAGAGCAGAAGTATGAGTTTTTTCATTGTTAGCTTTCTTTTCACCATTATTTGAGCAGTAGCATTTTCCCTGAACCTGTGAACTCTCCGGCTTCCAATCTATACAGGTAAATCCCGGAAGTTAATTCCGACGCATCAAACGTCACTTCATGCACCCCCACATCCCGCCAACCATTCACTAACTCCGCTACCTTACGCCCAGCAATATCGTAAACCGTCAGGTTTACATGGCTGATAGCTGATAGCTGATAGCTGATAGCTGTCGAAGGATTAAATGGATTGGGATAGTTCCCCAGCAACGCGAAATCAGCAGGTAGGTCGGATTCCCCGAATACGACGAGCTCTGTAAATCCCTCGCCGTCATTCACCCAATCGTTGACTGCTAAATCGCCATCCGAGACACTCAGCTTCTCAAATTCGAAGCTATCCTCA
>JALGVT010000028.1 GCA_025774555.1 candidate division LCP-89 bacterium | reverse complement strand
ACACCGGAAAAAGCAGTCGAATACGGATTCACCGGTCCGTTGCTGCGAGCGGCAGGCGTGCCTTATGACGTGCGCCGCGCTTTTCCCTACTCAGTCTATGACCGCATGGAATTCGACGTGCCCATCGGCACCAACGGCGACTGTTTCGACCGCTACCTCGTTCGTATGGAAGAGATGCGCCAGTCGATGAGGATCATCGACCAGTGCTTTAAGCAGATGCCGGACGGTCCGGTTAACGCAGAAGATAAAACCATATCAAAACCGAACAAGCAGGACGTCTATAACAACATCGAAGGATTGATGAACCAGTTTAAGCTGGTCATGCACGAGCACGGCATAAATCCGCCGCCGGGTGAAACCTATAACGCCGTCGAAGCCGGCAACGGCGAGCTGGGCTTCTATATCGTATCCGACGGATCGGATAAACCGTACAAATGCCGCTGCCGTCCGCCCTGTTTCCCGCTGGTGCAGGCGATCCCTGAAATGATTCAGGATCACATGGTGGCGGACGTGGTGCCGGTGTTCGGTTCGTTGAATATGATCGGCGGGGAGTTGGATAGGTAAGTCCTCTCGTGCCCGGCTCTCGCCTAAAGTCTCTGAAGAGACTGGCGCTTAAGATTGAATTATTGGCTTTAGCCAATTCACGTTGATATTTGGGCATCAGAATTTATTCTGGTGGGAAGAGGAATGCATTCTTACCATAATATTCAAGAAGAAGCATAAATTAATTTCTGTTAACATCCGAATGAATTCGGACGCCCGAATTTCAGGTCAAGTCGCTCAAGCGACTGGAGTGTATGATGAAGTTGTTTAAAACTGCACATCAGATGTATGCTCATATTAACTGGAATACAGCTTCAAGAGTCGAGATTATTGATATGAAAATTAAGAGTGCATTAGGTAAGATTATTCAAGAGACTGCCAAGGCAGATGGCTATGAAGTTCTTGCTTTTGAGGCTGTTTCTGACCATGTACATTTAGTAGTGAGGTTTAAGCCAACTCACTGTATTGCTGATTTTGTTAAAAAGATAAAAGGGAAGTCTTCCAGAGTTATACCATATTCTATAAGCAGGCCATTAGAGTGGCAAAAAGGTTACGGAATCTCAACGGTAGGACCTAAGGCGCTTAATGGTGCAATAAAATATGTAAAGGATCAGCAAGATCACCATTCTGATCGAAAATCGTTATAAAACTGCATTGGTTTTGCCGTAGGCATCCCTACGGGATAACCAATTCACACAAAATTGGGGCATAGGATTTTAATCCTGTGCAAACCGCATTAGAACCATTTCATACACAAACACCATGAAAACCCTATCTGAACCCGTGCGCCGGGAAGCTCTGGCGTACCTGGAACTTTATCCCAAGAAGGAAGCGGCGCTACTGCCCATTCTGCATCTCGCGCAGAAGGACTTCGGTTTCATCGACGATGAAGCTGAATTAGCCGTCGCCGAACTGATGGAAATATCTCCGGTGATGGTGCGAGCCGCTTCGCGCTTCTATTTCATGTACCATCACCAACCAATCGGTGAATTTCATATGCAGGTCTGCCAGAATATCTCCTGTACCATCATGGGCGCGGAGACGATCTTAGACCATCTCAAGAACCGGCTGGGCATCGAAGCCGAGCAGGTTACTGAAGACGGCAAGTTCTCCGTTGAGCGGGTGGAATGTATCGCCTGCTGCGACCGCGGTCCGGCGATGTTGGTGAATGAAAAACTGCACACCAACCTGACACCGGAAATAATCGATCAGATTATCGGGGAATTAGATCCATCACGCAAGATAAAATGAGTATAACGGCATAAAACCGATTCTATTCACAGGTATTAAAAAGGTGATAACTTCTCAAGAAAACGCTCATACTTTTCATATCCCGGTAATGGGCACGGGATTTACGCTGGATACTCCTTTAGCCGTGGCCAAGCTGGGTATCAGTTCTGTTATTTCGCTGGGAGATGACGTCTTAATCGAACAGATGCGAAAATTCCATACGGAAAGGATCGGCGAGCCATACGAAGAGATTAAAAATCAGGATGAAGATGCACGCGCCCGCAGAATCACTCTCTATTTGAATCTTATCGATCGACTGGTGCGGGAGCAGTTGCAGAGAATGCGAACTTCACCTTTTTCGCCGGACAGCGATATCGTGCGTTACTTTGAATTGCTGCCGGATAGGACGCCAAAGCAACTCTATCAGAAAATGCTGCAAGAAAATGATCCGGTTGAGAAGAACAGATTGCAGGATCATCTGCGCACTTTAATAGCGCCCGGCAGTATCGACGTCAACATCATGACCAAACTCGATAAGGAGAATTACCGCAATGGCGAAAAGCTGCCGTCGGAATACAGAGATGCCCGAGCGGCTTTACGCGGCTTTGCAAAAAGCAATCTGCGATCTTCGATTATTTTCTCAGCAGGGATCAACACGCACCTTTATTCATATATTTCGCAATTTTCAGATTTCTTCCCGGAGAAAAACGGCAGTCTGAAGAAGAAGGTCGTGCTTAAGGTGAGCGATTTCCGCTCGGCTGAAGTACAGGGCAGATTTCTGGCGAAACACGGCATCTGGGTGTCTGAGTATCGCATAGAATCCGGCTTGAACTGCGGTGGTCATGCTTTCCCGACAACGGGAATATTGATCGGACCGATTCTGGAGCAATTCAAGAATGAAAGGCACAGCCTGATCGAAGAGCTTTTTACAATTTACAGAAAGGCTTTAGCTGCGGATGGACATACAGCATTGGGCGAACATCCAGCAGTTAAGTTCACCGTACAGGGCGGCATCGGTTCCTATGCAGAGAACAAGTTTCTCCTGGAATATTACGAGATGGACAGCACTGGCTGGGGCACACCGTTTCTTTTGGTACCTGAAGTCACCAATATGGATAAAGTCCATATCGATAAATTACTCAAGGCAGATAAGCAGGATGTGTATTTAAGCAATAGTTCTCCTTTGGGAGTTCCATTCTGGAATCTGCACGATTCCGGCAGTGAAACCGCCCGACTCCAGCGCATCAAAGATGGACGTCCCGGCAGTCCCTGCCCGAAGGGCATTCTGGTATCCAATACTGAATTCACCGAGAAGCCGATTTGTCTTGCCGCCTGGCAATATCAGAAAAACAAGCTAAAGAGTTTAGACCAGGGCGATTACACTGCAGAGCAATTATCCGCGTTAAAGGATAATGTATTGTCAAAAAGCTGCCTCTGTAACGACCTGGCTGGGACTATTAAAGTGAAGAACGACATCGAACCGGAAGCTACGCCTGCGATATGCAGCGGACCGAACATCAAGTACTTTTCGAGGATCGCCACCCTGGAAGAGATGGTGAACCACATCTACGGGCGGGGCGAAAAGCTGACTAGTACTGATCGACCGCATATGTTCATCGAAGAAGCGAGGCTATATGTCGAATACCTCCGTGACGAAATCGAGAAGTATTTAATGGATCTGTCCACGCGTAAACAGAAATATTTCAGTGAGTTCAAGGAGAATCTTCAGAATGGCATCGATTATTATCGACACCTGACTGAAGTAGTCGTCAAAGAAGAATGGGACAGTTTCTTAGACGATCTGAAGTCTCTTTATTACGCGGTTGAAACACTCGATCTTGAACCCATCGCTGTTACTTATAATAAGTGATTGAACAAGCAAATTATCATTTGTGAGAATAGAATGCCAGAACATATACTGGTCACAAGAAATTTCCAATATCCCGATCAGCCGGAGCTGAAAATTGCTCTGAGCCGCGGCACTTATGAACAGTGGAAGCGGATACTTTCTGAAAAAATATCTCCCGAAGATATCATCAACGAAGTTAAAACCGCTAAGCTGCGCGGACAGGGAGGGGCGGGTTTTCCGGCGGGCGTCAAATGGGGTTTCGTGCCCCAGGATACACCCAAGCCCAAGTATCTCTGTGTCAATGCCGACGAAGGCGAGCCGGGGACCTTTAAGGATCGTGCCCTGCTTGAAAAAGATCCCCACCAATTGTTGGAAGGGATCGCCATCACTTGCTTTGCAGTCGGGATTCATACCGCTTACATTTACATGCGCGGCGAGTTTTACGACCCGCAACGCATCGTCCAGAAAGCGATTGACGACGCCAAGAAGGAAGGTCTGCTGGGCAAAGACATCCAGGGCAGCGGTTTCGACTTAGAGGTCATCATCCACATGGGTGCTGGAGCCTACATTTGCGGCGAAGAAACCGCTCTTTTAAACTCTCTGGAAGGGAAAAAGGGCTGGCCCAGATTAAAGCCGCCCTTCCCCGCACTGGTCGGAGCTTTCGGCTGCCCGACAGTCATCAACAACGTGGAGACTATTTCGGGAGTGCCCCATATAATGAATATGGGCGGTGAAGCCTTCCAGAAGATTGGCACGGAGAACGACGGCGGCACCAAGCTCTTCGGAATCAGCGGTCACGTGCAGAAACCGGGTCTTTACGAGCTGCCCATGGGCACGCCGCTGAAGGAACTGGTTTTCGACGTTGCCGGTGGAGTGCGTGACGGTCACGAATTGAAGGCTGTAATTCCGGGCGGGTCATCCACACCGATTTTGAAACCTGATGAACTGGACATCCCGCTTGAATTCGAGGCGATGATGGAAGCGGGAACCATGCTCGGTTCTGGAGCGGCAATCGTGCTGGATGAAACGGTTTCCATACCGGAAGTCTTCATGGTGATGTCGCGTTTTTACGCGCACGAATCATGCGGACAGTGCACGCCCTGCCGCGAAGGCTGCACCTGGATCTACAAAATTGCCAGGAAGATATACGAAGGTAACGGCGTGCCAGCGGATCTGGATCTGATTTTAGATCTGGCGCCCATGCTGGACGGTACCACCGTCTGTCCGCTGGGAGCCGCCCTGGCAGCTCCGGCAATTGCCATCGTCGAAAAATTCCGCGATGAATTTTTAGGGATGATGAAAAATTGAGTCTTAACCGCGGATAAACACACCGAGTCTAAACTGAAATATGCAAATGTAACTGAGAAAATTATCGGCTGCGCTATGGAAGTTCATAATTTTCTCGGCAATGGATTTCAGGAAGTGATTTATCAGCGAGCACTGGCTATTGAATTTGAGGCAGCCGGCATCCAGTTTATGCGTGAAAAGGATTTGCCCATCATTTATAAAGGGAAGGATATCGGCACGCGGCGCGTGGACTTCCTTGTAGAAAACACGATCATGGTGGAGTTAAAAGCGATCAGCGAATTGGACGATTCCCATTATGCGCAGATAATCTGGAAGCTTACAGACTTGAAATCGGCTTATTGATTAATTTTGGTGGAAAACGGCTTACCTGGAAGCGGTTTATTAAGACCCCCAAAGTCTTAACCGCGGATAAACACGGATCACACGGATAATGCGCAGGAAATCCGTGACATCCGCGACATCTGCGTGCATCCGTGGTTTAGACAAAAAAGGAAGCATAGCGGCTCCAGCAATAGCGATAGTAGAGTAATTCCACGATGAATTCCTAAGCTTAATGAAAAACTGATTATTTCTTTCAAATAATAAGAATAGAGTTGGCGGGAATAATTATAGCAGTTTACAGATGTTCTTAACATCCATCTGATCACTCGGGAATAAATTCCCGAGTGGTGTCAAGGAATCATGAACTGTTGCAAATTTCCACCACCACGGGCATAACAGAATAAAAGGCATCCATACCCCATGCCAGAACTAATCATTAACGATCAGACAGTACAAGTCCCGGAAGGCACAAATTTAATTCAAGCTGCACGCAAGCTGGGCATCGACATTCCGCATTTTTGCTATCACCCGGGCTTGAGTATCGCCGGTAGTTGCCGGATGTGTCAGGTGGAAATCGAACAGAACGGCAGAAGCCGCATCGACCTTGCATGCTCTAATCCCGCAACGGATGGCATGATTGTGCGCACCGATACGCCGCAGGTGAAGAAGATCGTCAAGACGGTCCTCGAATTGCTGCTGATGAATCACCCCACCGACTGCCCCATCTGCGACGACGCCGGGGAATGCAAACTACAGAACTACTACATGCGCCACGGTTTGTATGACAATAGGCTGAACGTAGAGAAATGGCATAAAGCCAAGGTTTATCCCGTCGGACCAACCATTTCTCTTGATGATGAACGCTGCATCCTCTGCGGCAGGTGCGTTCGTTTTTGCGGGGAGATATGGGGTGAAAGGCAGTTGGGTATCTTCGGGCACGGTTCCAATGAAGTATTATCCAATTTCCCCGGTAGGGAACTGGACAATCCATATGCTGGAAATGTCGTCGATCTCTGCCCCGTGGGCGCTCTGACGGACAAAGATTTCCGCTTCAAACGCCGCGTCTGGTATCTGAAATCGGTCAAATCCGTCTGTAATCTCTGCAGCCGAGGGTGTAACATATACCTGCATTTTGACGTCGATCACGACTATAAAGACCCGGGCAAGCGAATATTCCGCGTTAAACCGCGTTATAATGGCGGCGTCAACCGTTGGTGGATCTGCGACCGGGGACGGTACGGTTACAGCTTCATTGACGATGCCAACCGTGCCTTGACTCCGATGGTGGCAGGGAAGGAAGCGGAATGGGATCAGGCTCTGGCGCGAGTCGAAGACCTGATCAAATCCTTCTCGAAAAAAGGCAATACCGGAACGATGGCATTTTTGATCGCTCCAACAGCAACGAATGAAGACGCCTTCATCGCCATGAAGCTGTTCAGAGACTTCCTGAAGTTCGATAATCTGGGTTACGATATTCCTTCAACCGAGACTCTGCAGGCAGACCACGTCTTGATGACTGACGATCCCTATCCCAATCGTAAAGGTTTCCAGGATTTAGGGGTCGGATCGGTCAGCAACCGTATGGAAGCCGCGGAAATCATCGCAGCGGTCAACGATGGCAGGATAAAAGGTTTGATCGTCGCTGGATCTGACTTGGAAGGTATGAGCGGAATCAACTTAGATTCGATCATCACCAAGCTGGACTGGCTGATCGTCGCCTCGCACGATCAGAACCTCCTCTGGAAGAAAGCGACCGTGGCTCTGCCCATGGCGGTTCACGCGGAAAGAACCGGAACCTTCACCAACTTCAAGGGCGAAGTGCAGAAGTTCGAGAAGGCGGTTGAATCGCCGGGTATGGCTCTTCCGCAGTGGAAAATCTGGCAGAGACTGGCGAAGCGCTTCAACGCCAGATGGTCTTTCGATGACACCGAATCCGTATTCAGGGCACTGGCAGAGGGCAAACCTGAATATGATACTCTGAACTGGAATGCCACTTTCGGCGTAACTCCGGGATTGTACCCGGATAGCTGGTAGAAGCCATATGGATTTGCTTGTCATGAGAAGCTTAGTCATAAAATCTGTAATCATATCCTTACTTGGAGGCAGCCTGCTGATGGCTGGGGAATCGGATAAGGTGGCCAAACTCCCTGAACCAAGCAAAAAGGGCGATCTTTCTGTCGAAGAAGCGCTTCAATCCAGGCGTTCAGTGAGAGATTACACCGCCGAATCTTTGACATTAGCTGAACTCTCACAGCTTCTCTGGGCCGCGCAGGGAAAGACGCATCCGATGGGATTGCGCACCGCTCCATCACCCGGAGCGCTCTATCCACTTGAATTGTACGTCGTAGCCGGTAAAGTTGATGATCTGGAATCAGGCGTCTATAAGTACATCTGCGGACGGCACGAGTTGAAGCGGACTCTGGACGGCGACCAGCGTTCTAACCTGTGCAAAGCCGCGCTGAAACAGGAGAGTATCAGTGACGCGCCGGTGGTTATCGTTATCACCGCAGTTTATCAGCGGGTGATGAAGAAGTACGGCGAGCGTGGCACACAATACACTCACATTGAAGTCGGCGCAGCGGTGCAGAACGTCTATCTACAGGCACGATCCCTGAGCCTGGGAACGGTCGTCATCGGAGCTTTCTACGACAATAAAGTGAGTAGAGCTCTGGCGCTTCCTGATGGCGAAGAACCATTAGCTATTATGCCCGTCGGGAAACCCAAATGACGACCTTGGACTGGATCGTTTTAACAGCCGTCACTATATTGGTGCCCGTGACGCTGCTCTGGGTTTGGAAGAAACGCCACCGGCTCTTCTTTCAGTCAAGATACACCGCTGAAACGGTCATGATGAACTATCAGGATGATAACAAACGATCCGCCATGGAAGCCGTCGAATATATGAACGAAGAAGCAGAAGAGGACGAGGCGGGGGAAAGCAAGAAAAGGATGATATAAATACTATGGGCCAGAAAATAGAAATTGTAGAAGGACTGGATTTTATGAGCGATTCTGATCACGCAGAGCATGAAAAACCACGAAAAAAGATTAGGAATCCTAAGCGACGCGTCGAATTAGACGGAAAAACTTGGCTCCAGAATTCAATCTCCATTTGGTCAGACATCAGAAAAACAAACGGTGAAGTTGCCTTAAAACATCCTGCAATATTTCCAGAGATGTTACCATCCAGATTAATATCTATATATAGTAATAAAAAGGACTTAATATTAGATCCATTTGTAGGAACCGGTGCCACCTTGCTTGCTGCAAAGTCACTTAAAAGGGATAGTATTGGCATAGAACTCTCAAAAGAGTTTATCGATGTATACCAAAAAAGAATTAACGAACTTTCTCTTTTTGAGGATGTTGGATACACGCCTAAAATTGTCCATGATGATTCCAACAATCTTTTGGATTATGTTGATGCAGAAACAGTCCAATTAACTATTACTTCTCCACCATATTGGGATATACTGAATAGGAGACGAACAGCGGACTATAAAACAGCGAAGAATTATAGTTCTTCTGATAAAGACTTAGGGAATATTAAATCATATAAGGAGTTTCTTAACTCAATATCAAATGTATTTCAGCTTGTTTATCAGGGAACACGTCTTGGCGGTTACTGTTGTGTAATTTTGATGGATTTAAGAAAGAAAAACAAGTTTTATCCTTTTCATATTGATGTAATTGATTTCATGAAGAATATTGGATTCGAATTAGACGATTTGATAATTTGGGATAGAAGGCAAGAGTATAACAACTTAAGACCATTAGGTTATCCGTATGTTTTCAGAGTTAATAAAGTGCATGAATATATCTTGATATTCCAGAAGCTTGGGGATCGAAAATGACAACCAGAATCATTACAACTGAAGATGAGGATTTTGAGAACGAAATTAAATTAGCTCTCTCATGGGCTGATACAGCTTTGTTTGCTGTTTCATATGCTAATTATCATGCTTTCCAGCGGCTTCAACACTCCTTCAACACATTTTTAAGAGATAATGGAAAATTGCGAACGATATTTGACATAGATCGCTTAATAACTGACAAGAAACTCATAGAAGAATTCGCTACTATCCCAGGGGATTCAGAGTGTAAAATCTTTCAAACTAAGACAAAGCCACCCAGAGGAGCGCGACAAGTCAGTTTTCACTCGAAACTGTATGTTTTCCATGACAAAGAGAAGTATTCTGCAATCATAGGATCATCAAACTTTACCTTGGGTGGTATCCGCAATAACATAGAATGTAATATTTGCTTATCAGGTATAAAGGACAAACTATTTGAATCGATAATTGAGTATTTCTGGCGAATTTGGAATGATAAATGCTTGTTCAATGTACTTGACCATTCTGAAATTCTTGATGATTACCAAAGATTACTAGACGAAGCAAATAAACGAAAAAAAGAGACAGATGCTTTTCTAAAGGAGCTAAAGGCAAATATAGAAAGAAAATCCACCTTAATAGAGGAGGCAAAAAAGCAATCTGTTAGCACTGAGATAATGTACTTATTAGGGCTATTGAGCGCAAATAGCGCAATTGATTTTACAAAAGGGCAGATTGAAATAAGATTGTTTAGAAGTATAGCGAACCAAGGTAATGAATTTGAGGGATTCTATTATTACCCCGATATAACCAGTTATAAGATATCACAAGAAGTAGCCCACAATAAAGACGTTGAGGTTATCTCCGAAAAAGTTTCAGAACTACTATCCTTTGTTGATCCTATGGCAGAGCTAAGTACAGAACATGTCAGAGACTATCATTTTCTAATAAAAATCAAGAGTAACCCATCCTCACAATTATTCAAGTTCTTGAAGTCGCACAATATCAATGTAGATGATAAGAACAACACTACACCGTTTATACCTGAAGAGTTATTTTCTACGCGTGAACAAAAGCTCGTTACTGCCTTCTTGCGCGGTTATTGCGATTTAAAGAGTAGGATCTCACTGAGCGATGGAATTTACAAAACTGTTGATGGGCGAAAAGTAGCATCACTACTAAGACTCGGTATAAGTTTAACCAACAGGCATCCTGAATTAATACCAAAGTTCAAGAAGTTATTCAAAAAAATCGGATTGAAAAAGGGCGTATATTATTCTGATCCCAAAGTGAGAGACAGAGAGTTATTAATAAGAGTTGACGTTCGAGTTGCTCCCGTGGACTTGGTCGGAACCCACTGGCGTAAAATATTTTTAAGGGATTTTAAGAATTATTTTGTTTCTGATAAAACAGAATCAAGGGAATGAAAGTACAAAAAGCTCCCATATAATATAGATTGAGCTTACAAAGAGTTAATCCATGCTAGAAACCGCAATAATCTTAGCCAAAATCTGGGGTGTGCTGTTAACCCTGGTAACCTTAGCCGCCATTATGACCTGGGTGGAGCGCAAGCAATCCGCCGTTATGCAGGACCGTCTGGGCGCCAACCGCGCCGATGTCTTCGGTCTGCGCATCATCGGTCTGTTCCAGCCCATGGCGGACGGCATCAAGATGTTCTTCAAGGAAGACTTCGTCCCTCCTAAAGGCGATAAGTTCCTGCACACCTTAGCGCCCATCGTGGCTTTCTTTCCGGCGGTCGTTATCTTCGCCGTGGTGCCCTTCGGTGACGTGCTGCGCATTGGAACGCTGGAAATCCCTCTGCAGGTTGCCAGGTTGAACATCGGCTACCTGTTTATTCTGGCTTTCGGCGGATTAACGATCTACGGCACCGTCCTGGCGGGTTGGTCATCGAATAACAAGTATTCACTGCTGGGAGGTTTACGCGCCGCCGCTCAGATGATCAGCTACGAAGTCTGCGTCGGCTTGTCGCTGGTCGGTTTGATTATGGTCTTCGGTACCCTGCAATTAGATCTGATGGTCAAACAGCAGGGCGAACTGATCTTCGGGTTTTTGCCTGCATGGGGTATCTTCTATCAACCGTTGGGATTCCTGCTCTTCTTCCCGGCGGTCATTGCCGAAACCAAGCGCGTTCCCTTCGACCTGCCGGAAGGCGAATCGGAAATCATCGGCTACTATACCGAATACTCAGGACTGCGATTCGGTTTGTTCTACTTCGCCGAATTCATCGAAATCATCGTTATGTCGGCGCTGTTTTCAACGCTGTTCTTCGGCGGTTATCAGGTTCCTTACCTGTATGCAGATGGCTTTGTCTTCCCCTGGGGAGGATCGTGGAACCTGCCGCATCTGGTTGTAGTTCTGCTGCAACTGGGATCGTTCTTTATAAAAATCGCCTTTTTCTGCTGGCTGCAGGTGCTGATCCGCTGGACGCTGCCGCGCTTCCGGTACGATCAACTGATGCGCCTCTGCTGGACGGGCATTCTTCCGCTGGCAGTACTCAACATTCTGATTACTGGCGGAATTCTCTTGTTGATTAAAGGCTAATGGACGCTAATAAGAGTAAATCTGGATGGGGCGCCAATCTACTGATCTTTGTCGTTATGATCTTCATCTGCCTGATAGTTGCGGAAGTCATTTTGCGGATTGCGTGGCGCGGATACCAGCCGCTGCCTCAGTCCGAATCGATGATGACCTATGATGATACATTAGGCTGGGTGGGAAAACCGAACTACGACGGCTGGTTGCGGGAAAGCCGCATGACCGTTTCCTGTCAGACGAACGAGTGGGGCTTCAGGGACGATCCGCCGCTGCCGGTCAGTCAAATCCAGCACAAACGCAGGTTGATGTTTCTCGGTGATTCCTTCGTCATGGGAACCGGCATCGAGAAAAATGAGCGGGCGTCCGAAGTAATCGAACGACTGGACAGTACCCTGGTCTGCTATAATTTCGGCATTTTCGGGTACAGCACCGATCAAGAGCTGTTAGCGCTTCAAAAATTCGGGCAGCGCATCCAGCCTGATGACGTGCTGCTGTTCTTCTGCGCCAACGATCTGGTCTATAACGACAGCGATTTCGGGCACAGGACCCCGAAACCGCATTTCTACTTAGATGATAATGGGACTCTGAAGGCAGGGAACGTCCCGGTTCCGACAACGCCTGAACCGAATCCGGTTACCACCTGGTTCAACGATCGGCTGGCAATAGGACAGCTGACAGACCGGATTATCGCCAGGATCGATTATAAAAACCAGCCGAAAAGCCGCTCAAAGAGGACTGATCCGGAGCTGAATGAAGTCGCAGAAGATACCACCGTCGATTATTTATTGATCAATTCAGACTCGTTGGAAATCAGCGATCTGACATTTCACATCTTAAAGGCAGTGCGAGATGAGTGCCGGCGGCAGGGAACGAACCTGACCCTGATCACCACGCCCAGCAGCCGGCAGTGGACCGAGACGCGGGATGAAACACCGCAGGAGATAAAAAAGGTCCTCGCCTGGTGTGAAGAGCTGGATATAAAGGCAATTGATCTTTTCCCTCTATTCTATTCTGACTATTTAGAGAACGGTGAAGCGCTTTTCCTGCCGGACAATTCGCACTGGAATGCTGAGGGAAACCGTTTAGCTGCTGAAATAATACTGAAACACCTGGACGAAACTGATAATAGCATCGGCATAGAATAGATCCATATTAATCGACCCAAGATAACGGAAATACAGACATGGCAAAGATTGACTACCATAATTTACCTGTCAGCTACAAGACCTCGGTGCAGAAAGTCGATATGGGTTTGTGGGAAAAGATCTACTACCCGGAAGTCATCCGCGGGCTCTTACTGACAACAGGTCATTTCGTGCGTAACATGATCGTTCATACCGCACATGTATTCGGCATGATGAAGGACAAGCGTGGCGCGGTCACTTACCAATACCCTGAAGAGCGCAGACCTATTCACCGCCGCTACCGCGGTCGTCATCGTTTGATGAAGAAGGACGACGGCACAGAAAGATGCACCGCCTGTATGCTCTGTGAAACCGTATGCCCGACGAACTGCATCTATATTGTTCCCGAAGAACATCCCGATCCGACCGTTGAAAAGCATCCCGCGAGCTATGAAATTGACATCCTGCGCTGCTGCTTCTGCGGTTACTGTGTGGAAGTCTGTCCCTGCGACGCCATCCGCATGGATACTCAAGACGTTGAAATTGCCGGCTGGGATCGCACCAAGATGGTCTATAACAAAGAAATGCTGATGGCGAACATCACCGGTCCGGGTGCTCCGCCGGAAGATGATCCTGCGCAATGGTGGTTGAAGTAGTATGATCCTCGGAGCACACGTTTCTATCGCCGGCGGAGTACAGAATGCGCCGGCGAGGGGACAGGAAATCGGCTGTGATGCCATTCAGATATTCTCCAAGAACCAGACGCAGTGGAAGGCAAAACCATTCACCGAAGAGAATATCAAGGGATTTAAATCCAATCTGAAAGAGTCCAGAATATCGCCGGTCGTCATCCACGATTCCTACCTGATAAACCTCTGCGCCACCGATCCTGTGAAGTTAAAGATGTCCATTGATGCTTTCATTGATGAACTGCAACGCGCCGAAGCGCTGGACGCCCCTTATGTCGTTACTCATCCCGGCAGCCACCTGAACAAAGGCGAGGAATGGGGTATCGCCAAAATCGCCGAGAGCCTCGATGAAGTGCATGAACGCACACCCGGCTTCAAAGTTATGACGCTGCTGGAAACCACAGCCGGTCAGGGCACCAATCTGGGCTATCAATTTGAACAGATAGCGGCGATGCGAGAAAAAGTCCGGGCGAAGGAACGCATTGGCGTTTGCGTTGATACCTGCCATATGTTCGCGGCGGGATATGATCTGGCAAATAAAACGGGATATGACGCTACCTGGAAACGGTTCGCTGATGTGATCGGTCTGGGAAACCTGAAGGCATTTCACCTGAACGATTCTAAAAAACCGCTCGGCAGCCGCGTTGACCGGCATGAGAATATCGGCGAAGGGCATATCGGCATCGATCTGTTTAAATGGCTGATGAACGACGACCGCTTTTCGAAGCTTCCGGGATTGCTGGAAACGCCGGGTGAAATGGAAGATTTCAAGCGTAACTTAGAATTACTCCGATCATTATAAATAAGAACCTTAAAAATGAAGAAATTCCGTTGTAAAATCTGCGGTTACATCCACAGCGGCGAAAAACCTCCTGAAAAGTGTCCGGTTTGCGGCGCGGCGAAAGAGGAATTTGAGGAAGTTAAGTAGATAAAGAGGGTTGTTATGCCTGAACTCTTATCCATAGGATCGAAAGTTCCCGGTTTCTCTCTGGAAGGTACAAACGGACAGACTATACGATCCGAAGATCTCCTGGGTAAGAAAAACCTCGTGTTAGCCTTCTACCCCAAAGACAATACCTCTGGTTGAAAGCGCCAACTATCAGCTTTCCGGGACGATATAATGTCCTTTAAGGAGCTGAACGCTGAAGTATTCGGCGTGAATTCCGGCAGCTTGAAATCCCACCAGAATTTCAGTGACAAGAACGATTTCAATTTCCCGCTGCTGGTCGATGAAGAAAGGGAAATTACCTTAGCTTACAAAGCTGAAAAGATTCCCGAAAAGGGCACTCAACGGACGGTTTACATCGTCGATAGGGACGGTATCATCCGCTATGCTAAACGCGGCATGCCATCAGATGAGGAACTGCTGGAAACAATCAGGAATTTCTGAGATTAACACCAAGAGACAATACATCATTGACAAGACCTTAATCCCTGTTGAAGCGTTGCAACTGGCACTCAAACGCGAACAGGGCGCTGAAGAGTTTTACCTGACCTATGCCAAAGCGTTCAAAGATGAATCGGCGCGTAAAATGTTTGAATTCCTGGCTTCAGAAGAGCGCAAGCATCAGCAGATAATCCATGATGAGATAGACAATAATTTCATGAAGGAAATGTAGAGGCGAGGCGTGCCGTGCGCCCCTACACGGGGTATGGCAAGATGCCGTTGATGAAAAAATTCACATAAATAAAGCCTGTCAGATCCCCGGCAAGCCGGGATGACAGGCTTCTTTACTTCTTTCTTTTTTATTTCTATTCTTCATTCTTCCATTTTTAATTTTCCATCCCCCTCTTGCATCAACGATGAAGCCCGGTACTTCTCAATCGCCTCCCCAATAAACACATTCAGCACCGCCGCCACCGGCACAGCAACCAGCATCCCCGTCAATCCTAACAATTCCGCCCCGACGAGCAGTGAAAAGATCACCGCCACCGGAGATAATCCGACCTTACCCCCCATGATCTTTGGCGTCAAAAAAGAGCCCTCAAACAACTGCACCACACCGAATACTCCCCACACCGCCACCAGTTGCCACGACAGACCGAATTCCAGAAGCGCCATCACTGAAGCCGCGACTATACCTAAGATCGTTCCGAGATAGGGAACGATGAATGCTATGCCCGCGCCCATGCCGATTACTACAGCTAAATCGATCCCGACACTCACCAACCCGATGCTGTACAGAATCCCCAGAATCACTGCAATGGTAAGCTGCCCGCGGATGAACGCTCCCAGAATTTCATCAATCTTTTTAGCTTTCTCAATTACATATTGTCGCTTGCTTACCGGGACTAATCCTGCTATGCGTTCGGTAATGCGATCCCAGTCGCGCAGGAAATAGAAGAGAAAAACCGGGATGATCAACAGTCCGATCAACCAGGAGATGACTGTCAGTGTGCTGCTGGATACTTGCGTTATTATATTCGTAACCGGTTTTAAAACGGCTGGATCGAGGTTTTGCAGCTGCGCCTGAATCTCGTTGACCGCTTCATCCATACTATGCGGGAGTTCTATACCTGTTAAATCCTCCACTGCCGGAACGACTTGCGTCTGTACCTTCTCAATGTATCCCGGCAGATCGTTGTAGAGCGCGACCAGCTCCTGCTGAATCTGAACGACTAAGAATCCGCCAGCCGATCCTGCAATTCCAATGACTAATATAGCTAAGATTGCTATTGCCGCCGACCGGTTTACTTTGACCTTTTCCATCTTGTCTATAAGCGGGTCAAGCAAATAAGCTAAGAACAGCGCAGTGAAAACAGGAACAAGAGGATCGCGCAGTAGATAGATCAACCAGGCGAGCAAGGCTAATATCGCCAGCGCTGTTAATATTCTGAGAGTCTGTTTGGATTCCATGCAAATACTCCTGAGATGAGAAAAAAGGGTTGCCCCAAAAGAGAAATATTGAGTCATTGCTCCTTAGGAGTCCCTTCGGGACGAGGATCCGTCAGCCGACGGATGACGTGGCAATCTCCTATATTACAAGCACAAAGAGATTACCACACTTCGTTCGTGCCGTAGGCATCCCTGTGGGATAATGACAGTTTATTGACTTTTGGGACAGCCCCTTTTCCACATGTATCTGTTAGAACGGACTGATTCCAAATGGTAACATTCGCATTCGTTCTCGACAGGAATTGGTCATCTGTTACACAAAAGCCTTGACTATCTCCCGCTGCAGATCCTCAAGTTCCCCGTATGCCTGATTGATCTGTGAAATCTTCTGGTTCAGCCTTTTAATCAATTTCTGTTTTTCCAGTCCGTTCCTGATAACCAGCATCAGGTCGTTATTATCCCACGGTTTTTCTATATATTGAAACAGACCAACCTCATTGATCGCTTTTATGGCATTCTCTTTATCCGCATAGCCGGTCAGGATAATCCGCGGCACCTCGGGCTTCAACGAACGGACTTCCGCCAGGAATCGAATGCCGTCCATCTCGGGCATAAGGTAATCGGAAATAACTAAATCAATGTCGTTCTCTCTGATGTAACCGAGAGCTTGATGCGCTGCTGTGAAGGTGACAACATTGTAATTGGATTCGAGTTTGAGAAAAGAAACGATGCTGGTGAGCACCATCTCCTCATCATCAACAACGACTACGGTCTGTAATTCTTCTGCCATATTAGCGGTACTCCACAACAATTCTGTTTATATCGCTTAACTGAATGCCTGTAATGCCTGAAAGACAGTGAAATAACTTAAAATGTGAATAGTTACTATGTCTCTATAGCGCGATTGACACTTAGAAATCTCAGCCCTGTTTTCTCGCTGCCAGCGCCATCAATCCTCTTACGCGTTTGACCAGACTCTTTAAAACACCGCGTGTTATGCGCACGTCATCTGCCAACAGATCCAAAAAATCTTCCTCATCTATCCTTAAAAGCTTAACCGGTTCACGGGTTGTCGCGGTAACGATACGAGGTTCGTCGTCGAACAGAGCCCACGTGCCGAAGGCTTCCTTCTCTTTCGCGACCATCACCTCTTTTTCACCCTGGCGCAGCACCACGCTGCCCTCCAGAACGAGATACATCGAATCCGCTCGACCGTACTCCTTGAAAATATCGGTATTCTCGGGATAGTCGAATACTTCAGCTATGGAAGCAATATGCGCCAGTCCTTCCGTGGGGACGTCCTCAAAAACGTCCACTCCCTGAAGTATAATTACTTTCTCTATCGTCGTCAACATAAATATCAGGTATTCTAATATAGCTAAAGTTACAAAATTATTCCGTGCTTTTCAACCTCTTAACAGCATATTCCGCTGTTTCACGAACAATTAATAAAGGGCTGGTTAACTGCTTCTCGGCGAGAGGATAGAATTTAACGTCTCTGGAACTGGCGATGAAGAATAGAGAACAGGCGGCAAGCCAGTTATCTGATCCATTGACTAAATAGCTGAGGTAATCATCGACCCGATGCTCATGACAATCATGCAGAAGTAATCGGTGCGGAAAAATACGCCTTGTGCCTGGTTCGAGAAGAGGAATAATGGCTTGTTTTAAATTGAAATCCAGGAGGTTATCGAGAAATTCAATGGCGTTAGCGTGACGCACTGGATCCCTGCTGACCACGCCGAGGTAGGCATTATAGACGTCTTTCTGAGGATACTTCAAACCTAAAAATCGAAAAATCCTTTCCATGTTCCGGGCGAGTCTCTCCTCTATTGTTTTCTCCAGCAGCCCTCCCGCTGAATGATACTCCAATTGCTTTGAGGAGGACGGCGAATCATCGCTAAAATCCTCTTTCTCGGCACGATGCAGGTTTAGTATCTGCAGCAAATCCTGATGTATTTCAATCTCCTGCTTCAACTGGGCATTGATCTTCCTGGAATTCAGCTTCAACGTGGGAAGATTGTCCTTTATCTTGTTTACTGCCTTTAAAACAGCATAGCGCAGCTCCGTCTCTTCCCGATCGATGCAATCGAAGAGGTTTTTCGCCGCCTGCTGCGATCCAATCATAGCAAGGACTTTTATGGAGCTGTGTCTTACTTCAATTTCCTCGAATCTATCCTCTATCCGCTTAACGAGTTCATCGATCACTTCATCGCCATATTCAGCCAGAGCAATCCTCGCATAGCTCCGCACAACTTTTGTCCCAAGGCGCTTAATCAGAACTGGAACGAATTCAGGCGCTTTGTTCTTCCCTGCGGCATGAATAGCGGCGCAGAGGACTTTAGTCGATTCATCTTCCAGCAATTCAAGTAGATATGGATTAAATTCATCAGTCTGTACTATGCCGAACATCTCGGCGCGGTTGATCCGCATGAACTCATCTTCTACCTCGCTCAATTCCATTGATTCCTGATACCGCTTTGTCTCCTCCCATAGTTGTGCTACATTAAACGTTTTCCGGATTTCAGCGTCATCGTTAAATAGATGAGCCGCAGCTATCCCTGCCGCCGCCTGAACCTGAATCGCCTCATCTTTTAAAAATCCCATCAGCTTATTAATCGGATCGGATGATTTCCTGCACAGGTAATAGATCGCTGCTATTCGCAGATCAGCATCATTGGACGGCACATAATCCCTCGCCTGCTCCGTGAAATCGAGGTCAGATACTTCTACCGCCAATTTTAGAACTTGAGCTTTTACTTTATCTGAAGGGTGTGTTACCAGCTTCTCTAGATAGGGTGAAATTGTCTCGCTTTTCACCTGCTCAAGCAGTTGCAGTACATACATTATCTGTTTAGGATTAGCGCCTTCAAGCACGCGCTCGAAAATCTGCTGCACCGAAGCATCGTTGACATTTAACGTCAACTCCTCCAGATCGACGCTGCGTTTCTCTATTGCCAGTCGGAACGAATTGACATATTCTTTATTTACTCGCCGCAGGAGAACATACCATAGAGCTAACGAGGCGAGAACCACAATACTGATATGCTGCACCGAAATGCCTAAGATGATTGTACAAAGCAGCAACAGCGCGCCTCCGCTCCCTTCGGCTATGCTGGGCACAAAAGTATCAATGAACGTTTTTGCCCGGTTTTTGATTTCACCCGGCAGCGGCAGAGCTAAGAGTTCCAACCCGGCTTTATTTATGGACTGCTTGAAACCGCCCTCAAAGAACTTGACAATAATGACTGTCCCGAGCGATGGCGCAAATAATACCAGCGCTGAACCCAGTAGAACGCCTGCTGGCAGAAAATAAAGCGAAGCGCCGACGCCTAAACGGCGGAGAATATGCCTGGTCAACAGGAATTGAACGAAGAGCGCGGCAACGCTGATATTAGAATACCAGTAACCGAAAAAGGCAGTGAGCTGATCTTCATCCGTGACGATCTCCGAGGCGATGGCGCTGAATTGGTAATCAACTAAACTGGCAACGAAAACCCCTATGCCGATCACCCCAGCCATATAGGTCGTATGCTTCGATGAGAGGACCAGCTTGACGGGATCACGAGTGCTTATACCACGGGATTTACGTCTCCGGGATGACAGACTCTTCTGAAGATTCCGCCGGGCGTACTTTCGCCATATTATTCTGAAAATAGAGTAAATAATAAGAATGAATCCTGAACATATAAGAATCAGGTTGTTCGTGCCTGTGAAAGGGACAAGCAAATTCGTTAAATATCCGCCGAATATTCCTCCGGCAATGGCTCCCGCGCCTAAAAATCCGAAAATCCGCTTCGCTTCGCGTGAGTTGAATACATAGTTGGCAAGCAGCCAGAATTGCGAAGCGGAGATCGCTCCGAAAACCGCCACCCAGATATAAAACAGATAGACGAACCAACCTTCCTGGTAACCGCGGTGCAGCAATAACCAGATTACCGCCAGACTAACCGCTGATGACAGGAGCCAGATGCTGATCAAACGGTTCAGGCTGAACCGGCTGGCGAGCTTGAAATAAAACCTTGCCACCACAGCCGATACCAGCGCCACCAGCATAAAGGCATAGGGAAGCTGTTCAGCGCCGAATTCGGTTAAAAAGAGAGACGTTCTGACCGGCTTGACAATCAGCAGCGATGCAATCACCAGAAAGATATAGCTGAACATCAGACCGGCGCGCACACCCTCGCCCGGATCAATACCGCTTCTTTTAAGAAATTTAACTGACATTAAAAACAGTCCGCGTTAATCTGTGATCATCTTTTTGTCTATTCTTCTATCTCCTTAAACCTTCGCCCCGCATACCGCACAGCGTATATCCACACTACCATAACGATCAGTGTGAATGCCGACAGCCACCTGATAGTAGAAAAATCTGTGAAAATCAATGTAATAACCAGACTTAAACCCACGGCAATCGCCTTGGCGAAACGCTGCACGAACATATCGATAAACGCCTTCGCTTTGTATTTCTCATCCCGGGTGGTGGGAACGTAAAGCGTCTCCTTGGCTGATTGATTGATGGAATAGCTGAATCCGTTGTCCGCGGTATTCAGAAAACTGCCCGTCCAGAGGATAGGGAAAACCATGAAAGCGCCCGATCCCATCGCCACTGCAGCCGGCAGAATCATCAGCGCTGCGGTCAGCCCGAAGCGTGTCATTATAAAGCTGGTAAGGAAGAGTTGCACGAACATCGACACCCAGTTGGTGATAGTGTATATCAGCGAAAACTGTCTGCCTATAGCCGCGCCGTCTAAATAGTGAGCGATCGTTGCCGTGAACTGAAAATCAGCAACGGTTGATATGATTTCATATAGCCCCACAATACCGGCAATCGCCAGCAGATACCTGGATTTAAACACCAGCTTGGCCCCTTCAAGAGCAGGGCTGCCAGCTTTCTTTTTCTGTTCTGGTCTCGACTCCTCTACCTGACGCGGAGGATTCTTCCTTACCAGCCTGCCGGCGGAAAATGCGGTTATTATTATCACCAGCGCGATCAAAATACAGATCCAGAGCCACCAGGACATCGCTATTGAAGTTCCACCATCAGCAGCCTCCACTGCCTGCCTGATCCTGAGGTTGACGAAACTACTGCCGAAAACGCCGCCGATGACTCCGCCCAGTCCGATCAAACCATACAGCCGTTTCGCAGAATCGGGTGTGA
The DNA here is from genome assembly GCA_025774555.1 of candidate division LCP-89 bacterium. Classification (GTDB taxonomy): domain Bacteria; phylum Electryoneota; class B3-LCP; order B3-LCP; family B3-LCP; genus JALGVT01. The sequence goes on along the minus strand of JALGVT010000028.1, from coordinate 19,552 downwards.
CGCTGTCATTTAAAAAAGCGAAAAACGTCGCCACCATCAATGTGGAGAAAAGGTCGCCGAATAGATAAAAGGTCCAGACAGTCAGATCGGACGGATTGTCGATAACCGAGGTGTAGATAACATAACTGACCATAAAGAACACAGAAAAGATGTAAGTCAGTTGCTGCCGCTTGAATCTGCGCGACAGAAACGTGAAGACAATCACAGCTAAAAAAGCCACGATCATATTCATCACTTTTGCCAGAAGCTCCGCCTGGGAAGCCGTCATCTGCCAGGAAAGAAGGTTGAATCCCGCCAGATCGTAATAACCGATGAACAGCGACTTTTTAATCGGTTTCAATATCCAGAAACTGGTAATAACGAGGAAAAAGTAGAAGAACATCAACGAAGCCAGCGGCAGTTCACTGCGGCGTATGTTCATGATCTCTTTGAAGGGATTTGTCATGCAAAAACCCGGATGTTTAATTACGATGTGGATTCGGAATAACTACTTCATCCAATAAAGCAGGTTCTTCCGGTGAACTTTGTGGGACGGTGTAAGTTCTGATCTGCATCTCTGCCGAATCCACCTGGACAATGCAATAATGAAATGCCTTGAAATGGCTTTCCGACATAACTTCAATACCTTCATTAGAATAGAACTCCCCGATTATTCCCATCTCTTTAATTGACGTCAGATCGCGCAGCGGCACTCCCCCGCCGCTGCTGACGATAAAATGAATATCACCTTCGGGTCTGTCGCCGCTTTCCAGCACGTTCCGCTGGTATATATGATCGTGCCCGGAAAATACGACCTGCACACCGGTTTCAGCGAACAGATCCAGCAGCGCTTTCCGCTTTTCTGACAGGTTGCGCCCATTACTGTCTGAAATCCAGTCCGTCCAGTGATGACCGAAGCTCACCGGGCAGTGATGCATCGACACTACTTTAAATGGTTTGTCGCAGCTCTTCAGTTCGTCTTCCAGCCATCCGGGACAGTCTGGATCGCCGGACACGAACCATTCTGCGAAGAGCCGGTCTTGTTCATCGTCCTCGATCTCGCCCTTCCAGTCGATCATGACGTTGGAATCGACGACGAAGAGCCCCATGTTCGGTGATTCCACGTAATAAAAAAGCGGATAATCGAAGACCGCCTGGTAATTCTGTCTGCCGTATTTTAAGTTGTTGACGCGGTCGTGGTTCCCCGCAGTAGGTAGATATGGGACTTCATCGAGCAGACTGCGTTCCTGCCTGTTTTCCCGCAGGAAGAGCGCCCAGTGCTGTGGTCTGCTGCCATCATAGGCGCATATATCGCCCGTATTCAATATAAAGTCTATCGGCGAGGTTTTCCACTCTTTGAGAATGGCGTCCCTCATCATTCGTCTGCTATCGCTCCCGTAATCAGGAACGCAGCGAAGACGGTTAAAAATGCCTACAGCTCCATTACCCAGCCAGCACAGTTCATAGAATGGAAAAATTGCCATCTTCCAGGTCAGCCAGTTCTCCTTACGTAGAAACTTCTGACTGATCCGCCAATCTGCCTGAGTATCCCCGTACACGATGAACGCCGGGTCTTCATCAAGTATGTCCGGTAACAGTTTGGGAACGCGGTAGAAATCCGCGTCGTACTCTTCGGTTACTAATCCTTTGGTGGCGCATCCGGAAAACGAAAAAATAGCGAAAAACACTAATAAAAGACACAATATGCCTGAATTATTAAAGAATATTGCTCTTTTTTGCGAATATTGTCCACTTTTCGAATACTTCTGATCCATCTGGTTTGAAATCCTCTATCCCTGTCTCGTTACTCCAATTATATCTAATCCTTGATCTGTCTTCTCAAGGTACACCTTCACCCATTTACCATATTTTTTCTGATGATCTCGCTTGACTTCTATCATTACCTCCATCTGGGCATTATTAAATTCAGCAGGCTGATTCACCGCTAGGACTTTTACTGGAATATGATTACTCGATTCTACTTCGTGTCGAGATTCGATCTTAACACCGTTAACTCTGATACTATAACGATAGCTGGCGCTCTTCTCCGTTTCGAGCCCGGCAGCGACTGCCAGATCAGTAAAACGCAACCAGAGCGATCCATCGTCCGGACGCTCTATCAATCTAAAATCATCCAGCGGATTAACTCGATTAAACCAGTAACGCCCGGTCTTGTCGCGCCGTTCAATAAGCGTCTTCAGGAGATATTCCGCAGCTTCCAGATCAGGATATTGTGCCTCTGCCACAACCGCTCGAAGCTGTTCGTCAGTAAAGGACATTACCAGTTTCGCTCCCCAGAATCCATCCTGGCTGGTGAGGTTGTCATAAGCTGGATTGGGGAAGATAATCTTGAATTTCTGCGGATGATAAAAGTCGGAATAATACCGCCCGATACAAGGATATTTCACTTCAGAAGGCAGCCGCTCCCACTTCGGCGTGTATAATCCCAGCGTTATTGTCCGCAGTAATATCGCATGCGGATCGAGTTCGTTTTCATATCCGCGGTATGTCGGCTGCGGTCCACGCCCTCCGCTGCCTAATATCGTGCCGAAGTCGATCAAATAGTGTCGCACATACCCCTTTCCGTCATTACCGATGAACGTGTCCATCGTGTTAGCCGCCTTGGAATCTATGTGGTTCAGCCAGGCAGCCATGACGCGCAGTCCCCTTAACTCTCTGCGGTGTTGGTGAGGTATGAAATCGTTAGGATCATCCTTGCGCATGCCGCGATAGCGGAAAGGACCCAGCGGCTTGCCCGGGACGTACTTGCTGGCAGTGGCGCGAATCAGACCGCTGGGAAGATAATCCACCCTCGTCAGCATCTCCATCAGATCTGCTTCATGCATGTAACGGTTGCGACCCATCTCATCTAAGAATCTTACTTCCGCCCCCAACGTGAGTATATTCGGATCGAAATGAGTGATATAGTTTTCAGGCACGTTATAACCGGCGGCGTAAAACAGCTTGGATCCGATCACTTCTGCTCCGCTGTTCAATCCGGCATAGCCGATCGGATCGAACTTGATGACATATTTATCGCCCCGGCTGTCAATAATAGTGAAGCCGGGTGTCACCCCCTCTGCCTTTGCCTGAATGATCGTCCATACGCTTGAAGTATCCGGACCGCCGCCTGTACCGGGTCCGATAATGATCTCTTCAATACTTAATCTCTTATGGGCGTTCCGGTTGGTGAACCAGGATGAGTTGGGCGCTTCCCCGAAAGCATCGACGTTATAAGCCTCTTTGGGAGCACTCTTAGCATTGCGGATATGACGCGATAGATCGGTGAACTGTTCGCCCTGCAGAACAAACTGTTGGTTGAATCCGTCGGTGAAATCGTTTGGAGCGCTCCTGTATGCCGGCTTATCCACCGGATTACGATCATCCGGCACCGGTAGCGGCGGAATAAACAAACGGTTTCCGGAACAGCCAGTCATAAACACCGTAATTGACAATACTGTTATAAGCAAATATATTGATATTTTCTGCATCTTCAATTTAATATTCATCTTGTCCCTAATTCAACGCGAAATACATCCGCCAGCCATCGTCGCTCCTGCCTGCTTCTATCCGAAAGGTCAAGCCTTCCTGACTCCACATTCGGATCCCGAAGCCCAATCCTGTTTTAAAACTGTCCGTATCTAATTCACTGAAGATATCCGAAGTAACCTGTCCCGCATCGGCGAAGAGGAGAAAATCCACTCCATGTTCGTCCCAGTTGCGCCAGACAGGATAACGGTACTCGACCGTCGCCAGACTCATGTCCTGGTCGCGGTATCTGCCCCGTTCAAAACCGCGGATCGTCTCTATTCTTCCCAATTCCGCCAGAGAATAAAAGGGGATATTCCTGCCGCTCAACGGATCGTTCCGTTCCACAGCCATCCTGATAACCAGCACACGATCGAAGAAGAGGGAGATGTACTTCCTTATATCAGCCGAATATCTTAAATAGCCGTATTCACTGCCGTTTGTCTGTTGATAAATACCACTCGAAAACAGTGCATCGAAGCCTCTGGTCGGATTACCGGGACGATTCTTGCTGTCAAACAATATCTCAACCAAACCGTGCGTCATTTCCACCTGTTCTTTCAATCCGGGTAATTCTTCCGGTGAGTAAAAATCGGTGATGGGTGGTGTATTATTCTCTTTTCCCGAACAGGTATAGTTGAAATCATATCCCGCGACCGCGTTAATTCTGATGCTTTCCAGAGGATTTACTCCAAGGGTAATCTTAGCCGATGACTGCTCATGCGTAACACCGCTCCGCTGGGATTGTTTTGAATCGGATCCGATTCCGAAGAACAGTTCCGTCGGCAGTTTACGGTACTGTAATGCCAGGGAAGCATCGATACCGTTTCGGAAGGGGTGAAAATCCAGCAGTGTAATCTTATACCTCTGCCTGCCATATTCTCTGCCGCTGAGATACACTTTCAGGATGTTGCGGTCTACGTCTGTATGGTGCAATCCTTTACTATAAAACTTGATCCCCGCGCCTTCTTGATCTGAATAGGTGGGTCGGATACCCCGCCTGCCGTCATCGCTGTTCAGGAAATCGTCTATCTTCTGGACGATCTTTTCATCATCTATCCAGCCGATTGTGCTGTTGAATCCTTTTAAGGCATATTTTATGGGGAAATAGATCGCCCTCCCGGGGAATGCGGTGATAACCTCCCATGTTGACTTCTGATGAGACGCTACAAATCGGGTAATGGAACTGTCTGCTGATACGTCATCTATTGTCAGATTGTCATCTGCCAGGGATGAACAACTGCACAGAAAAGAGACAACGATCAGCGATAGAAAGATGGTTTTCATATCGAATAACATAGCTGATGGTAATGTTGATTATAATACCATAGAAAGGCGTGAAAATCAAGGGGAGATGAGGCAAGTTGTTGTAGGTGCCGTCGTACGCCCTCGTGCAATGGTTGGTGAATAGACCAGTCAGACGGGAACGAAGTATGTGTAAATAAAACAAAAAAGACGGTCATATCGACCGCCTTTCTGTCTCCAATGATGCTCCCTTGTTAAGCCACCATCACACAGTTCCTGCCGTGCTCCTTAGCCATGAGTAGCGCCTGATCCGCTAAGGCGATCAAATCATGATCAGTGCGGATACGGGGATCTGGATAATAAGCGATGCCGATTGAAATGCTGATCTTTAAATCCTTTATAAGTTCAGCGCTGTCCACCCGGAAAACCGACATCTTCTCAGCCAGATTGCGCAGCCGGTCAGAAACGCACTCTGCGCCGCTGCGGTCGGTCTCAGGCAGAATCACCAGGAACTCTTCGCCGCCGAAACGGCAGCATAAATCAACCTCTCGGCAGGTATTTCTTATCAACGCCGCAAACTCGCGCAGAACTGAATCGCCCTGCAGATGACCGTAGGAATCGTTGACTTCTTTGAAGTGATCTATATCTATCATCAGGCAGGATAAATTAACGCAATAACGCTTCGCCCGCGCAAATTCCCGCTTCAGAGCATCGTGCATGAAATGCCGATTGTACACTTGCGTGAGCTGATCGGTAACCGACAGCATCCGCAGCTCTTCATTTTTAAGCTCCAGCCTGTCCTGATACTTCTTCAACCGGCTGTACTTCAGCGCCTTGGCAATGCGCAGTTTGAAATCACGCGCATCGAACGGCTTGAAAATGCAGTCTTCAGCGCCGCGTTCTAGAGCCTTCACGCCGAAGAGATCCCCGAAACCCGTGAAAGTGATGACTGGAATGTTCGGCATCTCCAAAATCAGGTGATCCAGCAGCTCCAAACCGTCCATAACCGGCATCGATATATCGGTTATGACCAGATCGAATGGCTGGGCGTTCAGTTTCCCCATCGCATCCTGACCATTTTCCGCCATCACCAGGTTATACTCTTCCTGAGTATTCAGGATCGAACTGATGACTTCCCGGGATTCCCAGGAATCATCTACAACTAAAATGGAGTAACTCATTCAGCGAGACCTCTCCTCCGCCAAAAGCTCTGTACAAAGGATTTAATAAAGTCAGCATTCGTAGCTTCTCAAATCCTATTAATGCGCCTTGTTATAGCTTATCGACAAAAATATAGGCTAATGTGCTGATAATGTCAAGGATTTTCAGATCATTTTAGGGCTGTTGCCCCCAAGTCCCGCTGATGACAACATATATTCAGGTTGCATAAACTTCTGGAATCAGCTTGCGAAAACATCGTAATTTCCTTATACTATATCCATGCTAAGAATTTTTATTTTCTGTTGCTTCATCCTCGCGACGTGCACGCGTTTACCATCCGCATCCGAACCGGCTGGAACCCGCGTGCAGGCTATGGCGGGCGCTGGAGTCGCCCTGCCGATGGAGGCTGTAACCGTATTCTATAATCCCGCAGGAATCTTTCTGCAGGACCGAATCGCCCTAGATATGACATTAGGATTCGATGATCTGGGTTTGCCCGGTAGTTGGGGTATCAGTTACCTGAAGTATGTCCAATCAGCAAAAAGAGGCGCGGGTTTCGGCGTGTACAGGATTAAAGACTCTCTGCCTATTGAAAGCGACGCCATCGCCGCTATTCTGGCAACCGTCTATCAAACGCCCATTGGACTGCCGGTCGGCGTCTCCTTCAAGTACATCAGCGAGAACTGGAACGACGAAGGGCGGGAAGGATACTTCAGCGGAGACGTCGGCGCTCTGATGCCATATCGAGGCTTTATGTTAGGTTTAAACTTCCAGAGCATTACGGATCCGGAGAGCCGCTTGCTTCCCTACCGCGTCCTTTTTGGAGCATCACGCAGCTTCGGTGGGAAAATCACCGCCGCTTTCCAGCTGGGAGTCGATGACTGGGATGACTTCAAAAACCTCGATCACGCTGAATACCGGCTGGGAATCGAACTGCGTCCATCCTCATCTTTCGCGCTTCAAGGAGGCAAAGTTGAAACTCCTGACCTTGAATACTGGACTGCCGGGCTGGGATTATTTGCCAACGGAGGACTTGCCAGTTTGCACGCGGCTTATCACTGGTACCCGGACTTGGACAATTACGATCGCTTCTATATCGGTTACAGCTATTACTTGAGATGAGGACTGAGATTGCCTGAACTGCCTGAAGTTGAAACCATTGTCCGGCAGCTGCGAAATTATGCAATTGGGAGACGCATCGACAAAGCGGAATTGCTCCGGGAAAGCATGTTGAAACGTTCGACGCTGCCGTTTGACGACTTCTTTCGGAACTGTTCCTTCGCAAAGATCGACCGACGCGGGAAATACATCATATTTTCACTGGATAACGGCAGCCGTCTGCTGGCGCATCTTGGTATGACTGGCAAATTCGTAGTCTCCGAGAATGAAAACACAGCGGATAAACATCTTTGCAGCCGCTATATTTTCGATGACGGCGGCTGCCTCGATCATATTGATATCCGCCGCTTTGGAAGGCTCGAAACCTATCGGGAAAATGAATCGATTCCCGTGCTGGAACGGTTAGGTATAGAACCGCTGTCCGATGATTTTGATGCAAGCTCACTGAAAGCTGTTATATCTACTCGCAATGGTAAAACCGTGCGCACCCGCGCCATTCATACCCTGCTGATGGATCAACGTCTGATCGCAGGAGTCGGCAATATCTACGCTTCCGAAGCGCTCTTCCGCGCGGGAATCAGACCTGTACGAAAAGCTTCCAGAGTGAAAAAGAAGGAACTACCCCTGCTGGCTGAGAGCTTGAAGAAAGTCATGGAAGAATCGCTTGAAGAAGGCGGAACCACGGTCAGCGACTACCGACGCGTGGATGATAAGCCGGGAAATTTCAAGGAGTTTCTTCGGGTTTACGGACGTGCTGGAGAACCATGCCGCAAATGCGGCACAGAGATAAAACGCATTCGGTTGAACGGTCGCAGCGCGTTTTTCTGTCCGGAATGCCAGAGGTAGGGCGTGCAAGGGGCTATCCCAAAAGAGGAGTATTGAGTCATTGCGAGGAACGTAGTGACGTGGCAATCTCTTATATTACAAGCACTAAGAAATTACCACACCTCGTTCGTAATGACAGTTTATAGACTTTTGGAACAGCCCCGAGTAAGGGGGGATCAGAGACGCAGCATAGAAATCTTACTTCTTTTATTTTTTATCCTTTATCCTTCAATTCCGAGGCACAATGTCCCATCTAACCAATGACGAAATCACCCGCTGCATCTTAGATGGCAGCGTTGAACATGCGAAATCATTTGCTGAATCTTTTCTGCAGGATGGAATCGATCCTCTTGAAGCCTTAGAGCCTTTCGTCAAGGCGATCAGGCAGGCGGGCGATCTTTTCGATCAGGGCGAGTTCTTCCTGCCGCAGCTACTATTGTCCGCGCAGGCAATGCAGGCGGCGATGGACGTTCTCTTTCCCGAAGAAGGTGGAAAATCCACAAGAATCACTCGCGGAACTGTCGTCGCGGGAACGATTCAGGGCGATATACACGAAATCGGCAAGAATCTGGTCTGCGCGCTGCTCTCAGCTAACAGCTTCGATGTTACCGATCTGGGTGCGGACGTGTCGCTCGAAAGAATCATCGAAGAGACGAGGAATCGGAAGCCGGATTTTCTGGTCTTATCAGCTCTGCTGACAACTACCATGGTGAACCAGAAACGCCTTATAGACATGCTCGCCGACCAGGGATTGCGGGACGGCGTTAAGGTGCTGGTCGGTGGAGCGCCCGTCACTAAAGCGTGGGCGGATGATATCGGCGCTGACGGCTGGGCTCCCGATGCGGCAAGAGCAGTTGATTTAGCCGTTAGTCTGCAGGGGGAAGTCATGTAGGGTAGACTAAGTCCGTCGGCTGAGGGACGCAGTCTAACAACCTGTAGGTCGGATTTCCCTGAATCCGACGCATTCCTTGAGAGAAGCCCCGTTCACGGGGGTTGCTTGAACGTAGACCCGTCATTTATGGCGGGGATAAGCTATGAATACCAACAAAAATATCATTCAGCGTATACAATCCGGCAAGCCGCTGTTAATCGACGGCGCGCTGGGATCACTGCTTATCGACAGGGGGCTTCCTGCGGGACAGGCGCCTGAAGCCTGGGTTCTAGAACGCCCAGAAGTGCTGCAAGAGGTTCATCGCCAATACAGAGACGCGGGAGCGGATGTCATTACCACCTGCACTTTCGGCGGCAACCGCTTCCGGTTGCAGAAAGCATCCTTAGATGACCGTCTCGTCGAGATAAACCAGCGAGCTGTTGAAATTGCCAGAGAAGCGGTAGCTGATGATCGAGCGTTTATTGCCGGCGATATGGGTCCCACCGGTGAATTCTTTCAACCGGTCGGATCGCTGACTGACGAAACTGCTCGTGAAGCCTTCGAAGAGCAGGCGGCAGCGCTTGCTGACGCCGGTATAGATATCTTCCTGCATGAAACTCACTATGATTTGAAAGAGGCTGTGATCGCGCTGGAAGCCTGCCGAGAAGTGGCGCCTGACGTCCCTGCCGCAGTAACCCTGACATTCAATAATACACCCAAAGGATTCTTTACGGTAATGGGAAATCCTGCGCTGGAATCGCTTCTAAATATACGTGAGAAAGGCGCTTTACTGGTGGGTTCAAACTGTACCCTGGAAGCGGAAGGAATGCTCGAACTGGCGTCTTACCTGTCTGAAAATATTGAGACCCCGCTGCTTTTTCAGGCGAATGCCGGATCACCGGAAATAACGCCGGACGGCGTCATCTATCCGCAAACGCCCGAAGAGTTCGCCGGTTTTGCCAATGATATGCTGAAGTTGGGCATCCGGGCTGTGGGAGGCTGCTGTGGAACGACAGCTGACCACATCCGTGAACTGAGAAGAACTATCGATTCCTTCATCTCTGGAGATTGATAACTTCGGGTGTCACAAGCGAAGGAATGAAGATGGGGTTGAAAATCCCATACTAATGAGCCTCCAGCCAGTTATCGCCTGTTCCCAGATCGACTACGACCGGCACTTTTAATTCCATAGCATTTTCCATCTCTTCTCTAACCGCCTGCTTTACCTCTTCAAGGTAGTCTTTTTCAACCTCGAATAACAGTTCGTCATGCACCTGCAGGATCATCTTTGCCGGAGTCGGAAACATCGGTGAAGCCATTCTCTTCAGCCGCTCCTGGACGCGGATCATTGCTATCTTGATCATGTCAGCCGCTGTGCCCTGAATGGGGGTGTTGATGGCGATACGTTCTGCGAATTCACGCATGTTGCGGTTTTTCGCGTCTATGTCAGGCAGTAAGCGATGGCGACCCATCAACGTTGACACTCTCTTCTCCTTGCGCGCCTGTTCGATGATGTTATCCATGTAAGCCCGCACGCCAGGATAGGTTTCAAAGTAATGTTTCCTGAAATCGGCTGCCGTGGCGACCGGAATCCCCAGCCGTTCCGACAAACCCCAATCGCCCATGCCGTAGATGATGCCGAAATTGATCGCTTTGGCGCTGCGGCGCATCTCCGGTGATACTTCTTCAGGCGGAACGTTCATTATCTTCGCGGCGGTTATTTTATGAATATCACTGCCTTCATGGAATGCGCTAATCAGCTCCTCGTCCCCCGATATGTGCGCCACCAGACGTAGCTCGATCTGCGAATAATCTGCTGACAACAACACCATCGAAGACCCGCCAGGAACAAACGCTTTGCGGATCTGCCCGCCCAATTCGGTTCGGATGGGGATGTTCTGCAAGTTGGGATCGGAACTGGACAACCGACCGGTGGCAGCGACTGTCTGATTGAAAGAGGTATGCACTCTGCCAGTGACCGGATTTATCATCTGTGGTAGAGCGTCCACATAAGTAGATTTCAACTTCTGAAACTGACGGTACTCGAGAAGCGTCTTAGGCAAAGGGTCCTGTGACGCTAATTTTTCTAATACTTCGACGTCGGTAGAATACCCTGTCTTAGTCTTTTTAACCGGTTTTAATCCGAGTTTTTCAAAAAGGATGTGCTGGAGCTGCTTGGTTGAGTTAATGTTGAATTCGAGCCCTGCCAGGTTATAAATCTCATCGGTCAGTTCCTCCAGCTTTCCGCTCATCTCTGCGGACATCTCAGACAGCAGTCCAGCATCCAGCGCCACTCCGTTGTATTCCATCTCAAGCAGAACCGGCAGCAGAGGCATTTCAATTTTCCTGAAGAGATCGCCGAGTTTTTCTTTATGAATCTCATCCTCAAGAAGAATCGTCAAGCGGCGCGCTATGTCAGCATCCTCGCAGGCGTACTGTGTAATCTTATCGAGAGGCACGTCTGCCATGCTGATCTGCTTTTTGCCGACGCCAATAAGCTCCGACGTAGGAATTTTTTTGAAATTCAGATATTGTAATGCCAGCGAATCGATGTTATGCTGCCGGCGCGATGGATCGATAATATAACTGGCGATCATCGAATCGAATTCGATCCCCTTCATAGAGATACCATAACAGCACAGAACCAGAGCGTCATATTTCAGGTTCTGTCCGCATTTCGCTGTGTTTTTATCTTCGAAAAGTTTGCGTAGCTTCCCGATCACCCACTTTGTTTCGCCGGGAACGGTTTGACCGAGGCGCGTGATATTTTCACTGCTCTCGGGGAAATTGCCGCCGCATGCCGGAACGTAATAGGCTTCGCTCTCATTTACCGAGAAGGAAAAACCGACGATCTCAGCCTCCATCGGGAACACAGACGTCGTTTCCAGATCAACAGAAAGAGGATCGCCCTTTTTGAAAATTTCAATCAGTTCGTCAAGTTTCTCAACCGAAGTTACAGCTTGGTATTGAAGATTGTCGGAAGTCTCAGGCTCTTTAATTTCCAGTTTCTCCATCAGGCTGTGAAAACCGAACCCGCGGTAAATCTCCATCAGTCGTTCTTGATCAAGATCGCGCCTCGCGAGTTGATCCACTGAAAGGTCAACAGGCACGGACGTATCGATGGTAACGAGCTTTCTGGATAATCTCGCCTGTTCTGCATATTCGATCAAATTCTTCTTCAAGGCAGGCTTGGTGACCTCTTCAGCTCTTTTCAGCACTTCATCCAGCGATCCGAACTGGTCGATCAGTTGTGCGGCGGTTTTGTCCCCGACTTTAGGAACGCCGGGAACGTTATCGGAAGAATCGCCTTTCAGTCCCATAAAGTCGATGATTTTTTCTGGCTGAACACCCCATTTTTGGCACACGCCGTCGGCGTCCATTTCCTGCAAGCCTTCGCCTTTGCCTAAAGGCACGAGGAGATGAATCTTCTCATTGACCAACTGTCCGAAGTCCTTGTCACCGCTCAGTATCAGCACGTCCATCCCCTTTTCAGCGGCGCTGACTGCCAGCGTTCCGATGAGATCATCCGCTTCAAAGCCCGGTTTTTCGATAACTGTAATCCCCATCGCCTCGATCATCCCTTTAATACCCTCCAACTGCGCGGCAAGTTCGTCCGGCATCTTCTGGCGGGTGGCTTTATATTCGGGGAAGATTTCATGACGGAAGGTGGGTTCTTTGGTGTCGAAAACGCAGACCGCCGAGTCCAGATCTTCACGGTTCAAGAGTGAATTAATAAACAGAGCCACTCCGTAAGTGGCTCCAACAGGTTGACCGGACGGTCCGGTCAGTGAAGTTCGACTGAAGGCGAAATGAGTCCGATAGACCACGGCTGAGCCGTCTATCAGATATAGCGTGGACATAATTACTATAATGTTTTAAAGAGGTCTAACCCAACGTCTCCCTGCACCAATCCATAGCCGCTTTCGCTAACTGATCGGGCGATTGGTTCACGCTTGTCGGAGAAAGGATATAATCTCCCTGATAGTGATTTCGATTCAAGCTGACAATCAATCCATGGATGTCAAGATTTCCATCGCCCGGGATTAAATGATCGTGCTGGTTTTTGCGACAATCCGATATGGAAGTGTGTACTATGTGAGAGGCGAATTCGTTAATGACCGCGGCGACGTCTTGTTCGGTCAGGGCAGCATGAGAAAGATTCAGGTTCAGACCCAGCGGAAGGTTGATCAATTCGCTGATTAGCATGGAGAAATCATAGAAGCCATGAATCACTGAATCCGGTTCGTTTTCTATAGCAATTATGATTCCTTTGTTATCAGCAATTTGAAGCAGTTTACTTAAAGTCTGTCGAGTGAGCTGTCCACCTGGATCAAGATTCTCCGGTGGCGCGCTGATGGTAAAAATCTTCGTCCCCAGTTCAAGGGCAACGTCTAACGCTTTGACGCACTCGCTGAAGGTGGCATCGAGGTTGGCATCCTTGCAGTTACAACTGATGGCGCTGGTCCGTAAGCCGTTCTCCTCGAGGGCGGCTTTTATTCGGGCGATATCGCCATTGAGCAGCTTTTCTGGATCCATTTCAGGGTGTTCCAGACAGAGTTCAACAGTGCTATAACCGACGTCTGCTATGACCTTGAAAGCTTTTTCAAGCGTCCATGACTGGAAACTGACCAGATTATATCCAATTTTACTGAAATCAATTATATTGTTGTCTCTTACTATATTGCTCATACCGCCTCCAGTATCGATAAGCGAGCAGTGGTGTGGTCGCTACTTAAACCCGGTTGTTATGGTAAAATCAGATGAAAATACAGGCGGAGGCGGTGCAGAACAGAATAACTCAAAGGGAAAAACAGAACGTATTATCCTGAGCATAGTCAATCAATACAATTTAATATTTTGAGAACGGATTGTCAAGCAATTTATCAAAACGATATAAATACTTGAAGAGCACGCTGCCTGATAATATCTTTTCTCCTATTATTACCCAGTTTTAACTCAATTGTTCCTCATTCTGGATTAGTTTTTCACATTCTATTCCGATAAAGCGAATGATGATTCGAAATATCACTCAACTTTGATCTTGACTCTGCGGAAAATATTTCATATCTTAGTTGTCTTATATCTCATTTATATCCAAACTGGAGGAAAAATCCTTTGTCAGCAGATAATACCCGCAATATCACCCTGATCGGGCATTCAGCATCGGGAAAAACCTCCCTTGCTGAAGCGATGCTTCACGCCATGGGAGCTGTGGACCGCCTCGGCAAGGTCGAGGAAGGCAACACCATATCAGATTATCAGAAAGACGAAATCGAACGTCAGATTTCCATCTCTGCCACTCCGCTTTTCGGAGAGTATTCAAACTGTAAGATAAATATTATCGACACGCCGGGATTCTCCGATTTTTCTTCAGAGATGACAGGCGCGCTCAGCGTCACCGAGTCGGCTCTGGTCGTCGTCGACGCCCTTACCGGTCCAGAGGTGGGAACCGAGATGGCATGGAAAAACGCTGCGGAGCTTTCTCTGCCCCGAGCGATCTTCGTCAACCGCCTGGACAAAGAGCATACCTCTTTTGATAAGACACTGGACACCTTGAAAGATATCTTCGGAACTGGCGTCGTGCCGCTGCAGTTTCCCCTGAACGAGGGTCCTGGATTCAATCGCATCATCGATCTGGTAACGGGTAAAGCCTACACTTACGAGGCTGGCAAAGCAAAGGGAAAGCCTGCAGATATTCCCGATGAGTTCAGCGGTAAAGTTGAAGAGCTGCGCAGCCAATTAGCAGAAACCGTCGCCGAAAACGATGAAGAGCTACTCGATATTTTCTGCGAAAATGGTGAACTGACGCCCGAACAGATGCGGAAAGGACTGCTAACGGGATTTGTTGATTGTAACATCTTCCCCGTTTTTTGCGGATCTGCTGCTCTGCCTGTAGGCGCGGACAGACTGATGGATATGATCGTGGAGATGTTTCCTGCCGCAAGCGTGCGTAAAGAGATTATCGGAGTTAAACCGAATTCAGAGGATGAGTTAATCAGGTCAACCGCAGATAACAGCCCGACAGCTTACATCTTCAAAACGGTCAGCGAACAGCATCTCGGTGAACTCTCATTCTTCCGCGTCTTTTCCGGAACGGTTAAATCCGGCGGCGATCTTCACAATGCCACACAAAAGGTGAACGAGAAGATCGGACAGCTTTACATGATGTGCGGCAAAAACCGCAAGAACGCCGACAAAATAGAGACCGGCGATATCGGCGCTGTCGTTAAACTGAAGAATTCACATACCGGCGATACATTATGTGAAACGCGCAGTGCCATTATACTTCCGAAAATTGAGATCCCCGATCCCGTTTACCGGGTCGCCGTCGTGCCCAAAGCTAAAGGCGATGAAGAGAAGCTCTCTATCGGTCTACACGCTCTTCATGAGGAAGATCCTTCTTTCTTCTCTTCCTATGATCCGGAACTAAGACAGACCATCGTAGCCGGACAGGGCGAACTGCATCTGAACGTGATTCTCGCCAGACTTAAGGATAAATTCGGCGTTGAAGTCGATACCGAAGCGCCTAAAATTCCCTACCGCGAAACAATCCGTAATAATGCGGAAGGTCAGGGCAAGTACAAAAAGCAGACCGGCGGACGCGGTCAGTTCGGCGACGTATGGCTGCGCGTAGAACCACAACCTCGCGGCAGTGGAGATACGCTGGAGTTTGTCGATGCCATCGTCGGCGGAGCAGTGCCCTCCAAGTTCATCCCCGCAGTCGAAAAAGGCATCCGCGGCGCTATGGAAGACGGCGCCATTGCCGGATTCCCCGTGGTGGACGTCAAAGCAACGCTCTATGACGGCTCTTTCCATGCAGTCGATTCATCGGAAATGGCATTCAAGATCGCCGCTTCCATGGGATTCAAGAAGACCTTCAAGAATTGCAACCCGATAATTCTCGAACCGATCTATGACATCGTAGTAACCGTTCCGGATGAGAATATGGGAGACGTGATGGGCGATGTCTCGGGAAGGCGCGGCAAGATTTCAGGCATGGACGCTGAAGGCAAATTCCAGGTCATCAAAGCTAAGGTTCCCCTTTCAGAACTGCAAACCTACTCCATTCAACTCAGATCCATGACCTCCGGCAGAGGCATCTTCCGGATGAAGTTCAGTCATTACGATCCCGTGCCGGGCGAAATCCAGGCGAAACTCGTGGCTGATTATGAAGCCAGAAAAGAAGAAGGGGCTTTATAGCCCTTTCTTTTTTAAATTCAGTATATCAAGCGACTCCTCAGGTTGGTCTCTAACAGGCAGCGCGGGGGCTTATGACGCAGCCGTTCCCTCGGGCCCCCCGCCTGAAGAGATATAAATCATCTACCGTCTTTTAGCCATGCCCCTCTGTACCCAATGCATTCTTCCCGCTGATACAGCGGGAATTACCCTCGATGATACCGGCGTCTGCAGCCACTGCCGCGCTCATCAGCCGATTGAATATCACGGTGAAGAAGAGCTGCAGAAACTCCTCGATTCGGTCAGGGATAGAGGTAATAAATACGACTGCATGATTAATATCAGCGGCGGCAGGGACAGCTCATATACGCTGCTTTCGCTGGTTAAGGATTACGGCATGAAGGCGCTGGCTGTCAACTACGCCAATCCCTTCACCGACCCCCGGGCGAAGCAGAACATCGACAACATCGTGCGCCTGCTCGACGTCGATTTCGTGCAGTTCAAGCTGAAGCGAAATCTGCATGAAAAGATTTTAAAGAACAACATCTTAGCCTGGTTTAAGAAGCCGACTCCCGCTATGATCCCCGCCATCTGCATCGGCTGCAAGATCATCTGGCCCAAAATGCTCCGCATAGCACGCAAAAACGATATTCACTGCATCGTCAACGGTGGAAACCCTTATGAATACACATCGTTTAAAAAAGAGCTTCTGGGCATATCGCAGGATACCAGTCTGACCTCCACTTATCTCGGTAATATAAGGGGATTGGCGAGGGAAGCAGTCAGGAATATCCGCTACCTCAAACCGAAGTTCATACCGGCGACTCTGAAGGGATACCTTTTCGGCAATCCTTATGCCGTTGGATCGCGATTGGTCGGCGGAAAGATTGCATATTTAGATTTCTTTCATTATATTCCTTGGGATGAGGAGAAAGTCATCGGACGCATTCAAGCCGAACTCGACTGGGATTATCCGCATGAGTTGAATTCGACCTGGCGCTTCGATTGTCAGATCGCTCATCTGAAGGATTTTATGTACGTTAAAACTCTGGGCGTCATTGTCAGATCGCTCATCTGAAGGATTTTATGTACGTTAAAACTCTGGGCGTCACTGAAAGGGAAGATTTCTACTCGAAGATGATCCGCGAGGGGCAGATGACCCGTGAAGAAGCATTACAACGCATCGAAAAGGAGAATGAGCTGCCGGTAGAAATCATCTACCAATTATTTGAACAGGTTGGTATTGATAGTATCGATCTGGAAAAAGAGATAGCGCCGAAATGTCTCTAATTGATTGAAGCACTATATGATTAGTTATCTAAAACAAAGTGAATTAAAGGAAGAATCTTTCAATAGAAACTCCTTGCTTGGGTTTGTGTATATTGTTGCTTGCTTTTTAATTAGTTTGGTTCTTATTCTTGGCTGTGATTCATCTGTCCCTCTTGATGGAGAGAATCCTTTCATCTCCAACTATGAAATCGTTATCCCATCAAGAATAAGCGTAAATCAACCTGTCCCCATTGTCGTTTATGCAAAAGATCAAAATCCTCGCTTATCTATATGGGAAACATTTTACTTAAGTTCTACTGACGGGAGTATTTCTCCAGATGAAATTGTTCTGAAACGCGGCAGGGGCAGCATTACGGTTAACATAATAGGCACCGATGATTTCAATATTGAACTCCGCAATGGATCCGGCGTTTTGCATGAAACAGCAAGTGTGCAAATTGAGAGTACACCGCAATATACGGAGATGTCCGGAAATTTAAATGGAGACGATCTATTCTGGGATTCTACTTCGGTGATTCGCCTTGTTTCTGATACCTACGTTCCTGCTGGAACGGTGCTATCTGTTGGACCTGGAACTCGAATCGAATCGGGGTATCACGTTAGATTGATAGCGGAGGGGGAAATAAACTGTCAGGGCACAAAAAACGAACCAGTTTTATTCACTTCAATCCTCCCTGAAGAACCCTGGGGTGAGATTGATCACTACGGCGCAGGTGATTATACTTACACTTTCTTCATCTACGGCGGCGGAGATGAAACTCAAGCATTCGGTCATTCCAACAGCCAACCTGTTGTGCGAGGACGATATACTGATATCCAACTGGACCATGCCTATTTCCTGGATAATCCTGGGAAAGCGCTTGGGATGAAACAATGCATTCTCAATATGAATTCCTGCCTTATTTCCCGTTGCGATACCGGAGGTGAATTAAAATACACACAATCAGATATCGAAGATTGCTATTTTATTGATATCCCTGACGGTGACGGAATTGAGGAAGATGATGATAACGATGGTTTATATGTTTTCGATATTGCGAATTCGGGTGAACCAAATACATTATACAATTGTGTCTTTGTTACCGGTGAAGATGACGGTATAGATCATAACCAGTCAAATTTGGTGGTAGATGGATGTATAATAGAAAAATTTTTCCATGAAGGGATTGCAGCGTCTGCGGATAATTCAGTAGAAGTTTACAATACACTGATTATCGGTTGTGAGCAGGGAATTGAGGCTGGTTATGGTGAACCTCAGGTGATTGTGGATCATTGCACATTGATTGGAAATGAGATCGGGATCAGGTTCGGAGATAGTTATGATTGGGGATGCAATGGGACGATGAACATCACAAATACGATATCTGTAGGCAGTCTTGAGCATAATGTTTGGAACTATGATAATCTGATTGGAGGACCCAGAGAAGGAGCGGTTACTACCTCCTACTCGATTGTCAACGAATTGCAATATAATGCTGGAGAAGGCTGTTTAACAGGGGATCCAGTATTTACAAATGACTTCCTGTTGGAACAGGAATCGATAGGTATTAATGGTGGATCTGATGGACTTGATATTGGTATATTACCTTAAGAAGTAGATAGTTGAAACAGTTATTTTGTTAAGCAGTATCCTGACAGCAATCAATAAAGAGATTAACTGATATGCCAGATTATAAGGACGATAAAAAGGATAAAATTCCACAAAACGACCATAAATCAGAGGGACAGATTCGCGCCGGTCGCCTCTGGGCGCCGTGGAGGATGAAATACATTACCGCGGTTGCGGCAGGCGACGAAGAGGAATGCTTCCTCTGCGCTAATCCTAAGGCTGAAGACAGCCCAGACAACCTGCTTTTATATCGCGGTGAACACTGCTTCGTCATCATGAATCTCTATCCTTATAGCAACGGTCATTTGATGGTAGCTCCATATCGACATGAAAGCAACTACCTGAACATGACACCGGAAGAGATAGCGGAAACTGGCGAACTGACAAAACTCTGTCTTCAGGCATTAAATAAAACGATGAATCCGCACGGCTTCAATATCGGTTGGAATCTGGGCAGGGTTGCCGGAGCGGGCGTGGAGGAGCATCTGCACCAGCATATCGTCCCCCGCTGGGATGGAGATACCAATTTCATGCCGATTTTAGCGGAAACAAAGGTGATATCTGAGAGCTTACAGGAATCATATCAAAGGCTGAAAGAAGCCTTTGACAGCTTAAAGCGAAAAGGTTAAAGTTTAAAGGCAATATCAAATCAGCTTATACGGTCTGGAACGAGTATAGGCGCTAACCTAGAAGAAGCTCAAGGCGCACAAAGCCGACCGGATTTTATCACCAAATATCATATTGCGCTT
>JALGVT010000066.1 GCA_025774555.1 candidate division LCP-89 bacterium | reverse complement strand
CAGATTTGATAAACACCATATAATATACACAACAAAACACTTGCTTGTGCCTACAATATGTTGTATGTTATATATAACATCTTTTAGTCACTCACCATTGGCTTTAGCCAATTAACTTTGCTGAGAGCAGACTTAAAAAAAATCAATCCTTATTATCTTATGGCATTTTTAAATACAGATATTGGAGTGATGATCTCAAAACAACATCAAAGAGGGATGGCACAACAGTATCTGTATCCTTACGATATAAGGACATTCCCAATTCCGCTTTTAGAAACAGAAAAGCAACAACAAATCCAAGAAAATATTATAGAATCCTATAATTTAAGCAAACGGTCCAAACAGTTGCTCGATGTTGCAAAACGAGCTGTAGAAATTGCCATAGAACAAGATGAACAAACGGCGACTAACTGGTTAGAAAACGAAACCAAATAGTGTCGGTGTTGTCCCCGAGCGATCTCAGTCTGAACCATACGATATACACAACAAATCACTTGATTCCTCCTTAATTATGTTGTATATTATATATAGCGCCTTGAATCCGTGTAATCCATAATAATCTGTGTCATCTGCGATTATACTTTACCAGCCACCAGCCGCCAACTGCTAACGGCTAAATCACTTTCTTTTAAGTTGCGTCAGGTCCTGAACGAAGAGGAGACCTGACGCAGATTTGATAAACACCATATAATATACACAACAAAACACTTGCTTGTGCCTACAATATGTTGTATGTTATATATAACATCTTTTAGTCACTCACCATTGGCTTTAGCCAATTAGGCTAAAAACTGGGCATGGGTTTTTCAATCCCGTGCTTTCATAATCCTGGATCAAGTCAGGGATGACTCCTGCTAATATCCAAAACGCAAATCCCATCTTTTTTTACCGAATCCTGAATTCTTGACAACCGCCATACTTGTCACCTGTAACAAATTTGTCCGCAACCTTATATCACATAATATCAATCACATAACTATGCAAAACGACAAATATGACAAAAGAGCAAATTCCCAGCACGGCGCAGTCACATTTTGTCGTATTCGTGCGGAACGAGCAGAAACATTCAACGCAGTCAACGCCATAATAGTCACCCCATCAGAATGTAAAATAAATTACCTGATGCAAGTGGAGCACAATAAAAAAAGGACGCTTCAATCAAGCGTCCCTGAAGATAGTGTATCTGTCCCTTACGGCATCCGAGCCATAGCATATCCGTCGAACATGAAGTCCAGAGGATTGATATGCTTATTGCTAAGGATTACTTCGTAGTGTAAGTGTGGTCCGGTGGATCGCCCTGTATTGCCAACCTCGCCGATGGGATCACCGCGCTTGACTTTACTCCCCTTCTGTACATAGTAGCGGTTCATGTGAGCGTAACGCGTTTTATAACCGTTACCGTGATCGATGACGACAGTTTTGCCGTATGCCGGCTGTCGGCTGACGTGAACGACCTTGCCGTCTGCCGTGGCGTATATCGGTGTGCCGATTGAAGCGTTGAAATCAAGACCCATGTGAGGCACCCATTCACCGGTGAAAGGATCGCGGCGTCGTCCGAAAAGGGAAGAAATCGATCCGCCGACGATAGGTCGGATCGAGGGAACGCTAAGCAGAAACTCAGCCTGTTTATCTAATTTTTCATGAACCTGTATCAGCGAATTCTCCTGCAGACTAAGCTGACGGTCGAGTTCCTCGATTTTTATCAGCAGATCCTCAGCGCCGAATTCCACTGACCCAGAATAGGGGAGAGAACCACCAATACCCATCTGTTGAATTTCAGGGTGAAGTGTGGGGAGGTGCGCGAAAGAACGCAGGTCATTTCCGTTCTGCCCCAGACGTTCAACCTTTTGTTCTAATAAATCGATCTTTTCGTAAGCGGTGAAAAGCTGATTGTCAAGTTCGCTGTTCTTGTATTTCAGAGCGGAGAGATATCTTGCGCTGTGGACTTCGTATAGGAAAAATCCAGTGGAAGCGCTGAGCAGGGAAAAAGCTAACGCGAACGCGCTCACACAGAGGAAAAACAAACGCCTCGTGAAATTGAATTCACGCTTCTTTGAAGTTCCCCCCGTTAGAAATATCAATTTGAATCGCTGCGCCAGCATTGACATACTCCGATTATCGTTTTTCTATGTAAAAAAGAATAATGAAAATTAAAATAATTAGCGCTTAAAGTCAAGTGATTTTTGCATTTTATGATACGATACTGCCTGATTTCTGGTAGAATATACAATCATGAATGGCAAATATTTGTGTTCTCCGTCATATTTATAAATAATATACTAATTATAAATACTATATTGTTATACGAAACAGATGGCATTTTCTGACCTCAGAAACAGATATACATTAAGTATGATATCCTCTTTGTAAAAAAGGAGCTGTTCCAAAACTAGTAATGTCATTCTGTCCGAAGAATCTCTTATTTATTCTATACTTAAGAATAGTGTGAGACTCTTCGCTTTGCTCAGAGTGACAATTTTAGGACAGCCCCGTCTTATTCGATATTATTGTCGATATGGTTATTCTTTTCGCAGCGCCACAATCGGGTCTAAACGCGCCGCCTTTGCAGCCGGGAATATACCGAAGAAAACACCTACGAACGCGGCAAAAAGCATCCCTGCCACAGCTAATGGCACTGACATTGAGGTCGGAAGATAAATATTAATTGCTTTGGCGCCCCCCCAGGCTAATCCGATGCCGATGATACCGCCAAAGCTGCAGATTAAAGCCGATTCGATCAAGAACTGACGCAATATCTGGCTTCGCCGTGCCCCCAGCGCTTTCCTTATTCCGATCTCATGAGTTCGTTCGGTTACTGAAACCAGCATAATATTCATTATGCCTATACCGCCGACTATGAGAGATATCCCGCCGATGATAATGCCCGCTGCATAGACGCCGGAAGTGATCTGCGTGTACATATCCATCAACTGACCTTGCTCATTGATCGAAAAATTGTCTCCTTCTCCCGGACCGAGCCTTCTCGTGCGGCGCATGATACCGGTGAGTTCATCCTTCAGCTCCTCAACTTCATCAGGGTTAATTGCTTTAACGATGATGGAAAGATCCCTGCGCCTTCCGAAATGTTTTCGCATGGATCCAATAGGTACTATCACCTGGCTGTCCATGCTCTGTCCGAACATGGCTCCCTGCTCTTCCAAAACTCCCACAATCTTGTAATCGAAGCCGCCAATGCGCACTTTCTGACCGATCGGGTTATGCTGCCCGAACAATTCCTTCGCTACAGTCGTTCCAATAACGGCTACATCCCGATTGGCTATAGCATCCATCCTCGATATAAACCTTCCGACTTCAGGCATCACGTCAGTCGTTTCAAGGTAGGTTTCATCTGTGCCGATAAGGAACACACCACCCAACGATTCGTTCTTAAATGCCACTGGACGCATTGTATCGACGTAAGGCGTTATCGTTGAAGCGCCCTGACAGTATCTCTTGACATCCTCATAGTTTTTCTGAGTCAGCCTGGGGCGGTTGCGATAAATGAAAAAATCGTCCTGAATAATCCACGGAAACCGCTGGATATAGATTGTCCCTGAACCGATCCGAGCAAGTTGTGTCGAAAATGAATCGTTCAAACCCGACACGATCGTAATCATCAACACTACGGTCATAACACCGATCACAATCCCGAGCGTAGCTAAAGCGGAACGCGCTTTGTTCGCCGTCAGCGCTCCAAAAGCAATTCGCCCAGCTTCAATTGTGTCCCATAAAATCGTTTTCATGGATATGTTCGCCTTAACCGGCTTCAGGAATGTTTTTTCTTTTTACTCGTGCTAAGATATCAGTAGTTGATGATTTGTCAGTTTGGCTGTTGGAATCGTTACGCGTGTCTGAGACAATTTTACCATCGAACAACCTGACAACTCTGGCAGCCCGCGAAGCAACCGTTTCTTCGTGTGTCACGACGATCATGGTGTTGCCCTGCTTATGCAGCTCTTCGAAAAGATGCAGTATCTCTTCGCCGGTCGTGCTGTCGAGATTGCCGGTCGGTTCGTCAGCCAGGATAATGGACGGATCGTTGACCAGTGCTCTGGCGATGGCAACCCGTTGCCGCTGTCCACCGGAAAGCTCCGACGGTTTATGATTCACTCTGTCGCCCAACCCCACAGATTCTAAAACGGATATCGCTTTTTCGCGTCTTTTGCCGGGAGTCGTTCCGGCATAAATCAGAGGCAGTTCCACGTTGCGGAAGGCGTTGGCGCGGGGAAGAAGATTAAACGTCTGGAAAATAAAGCCGATTCTATGGTTGCGTATCTGTGCAAGTTCATTATCCGTTAGTTTAGAAACATCCTCATCTTCCAGCCAATATTCACCAGAAGTTACGGTGTCGAGGCATCCAATCAAGTTCATGAGAGTGCTTTTCCCTGAACCAGACGGACCCATAATGGCGAGATATTCGCCCCTGCGGATGTTCAGGTTGATATCCAGCAGGGCGGGCACTTCGATCTCGCCAATCTGATAGATCTTCTGAACTTTCTTCAGCGTGATGATTGTGCTATTCTTGCTCATGTTACATCTCATCCATCAAGTCAGGGTCAGCGCCTTCGTTCTGTCCCCGGCGTCTGTCACCGCGCCCCTTCGGTTTCTCCTTTTTACGGACTTCATCCCCATCTTTCAACTGTTGAGTCAGTGTCCGGAAAGGTCCGGAAACCACTATTTCACCTTTTTCAAGACCAGATAATATCTCCAGGTCTGTATCACTGGATATGCCGGTAATCACCGGGATCTGTTCCACCACACCATCCCTTACCACAAAGACGACTTCAATCGGTTCCTTTTTTTCGGACTCAATATCTTCATCAGGTTCGGTAGTCTGTGCTTCTTCTTCAGTATCCGCTCCAACGGGTTCTTCACCTTCAGAAGGGTGGTCGTCCTTCATTAACGGCGGTTTCAGAACGACGCACTGGATCGGTATGTAAAGAGCATCCTCGTGTACTTCAGTAACAATTTCGGCAGTCGCGGACATGCCCGGACGTAGTCTGTCAGGAACCTCGAGGATGGTTACTTTGACTTCGAAATTGGTAATCTCTTCCGCGGTGCCCATTCCCCGCGTTGTAGCCGTATGTGCAATCTCTCTGACTATTCCGCTGAATACCGTATCGGGATAGGCGTCGATCTCAATTTCAGCGGTATCTTGCAAACTAACGTTGATTATGTCACTCTCATCGATCTCAACGACAACTTCCATTTTGCTGAGATCAGCTACTACCATAATAATGTCCTGTTGGAACTGTGCGCCCAGAGCCATTTCACCCGGCTCTTTATTCAGCAGGGAGACGATACCAGCCATCGGTGAATAGATAGACGTCTTAGCTAAATCGTCTTTCGCCTGTTTGAGGTATGCGGCGCTGCGTTCGACTTCGGCGCTCCTTAGCTGGAAGTCAGCCTCCGCCGCTTCGAGGTCTGCCTGAGAAGACATGCTCTGTTGGAATAATTCGCGCGCCCGCCTGAGTTCGCTTTCTGATTTAGCCATAGCCGCTTTTGAAGATTTCAATGACGATTGCGCTTGTTCAGCGGCAGCCTCATACTTCTCGCGATCTAAGGTTACCAGAAGAGATCCCTTCTCCACGCGGTCACCCTCTTCAACAAATATGCCGGTTATTTTACCTGACACATTGGCGGAAATACTTACCTGCACTTCAGGCTGCACGCGGCCCGTTCCGGGAACTGTCTCTACCAATTCACCCTTCTTGACTTTGACCGTCTGCACCTCTACGGAAGTATCCTTTTCCTTAAGCGCATTTGCAACGAACAAGCCGCCGATAACTATTACGATAACACTGAGTATCAGAATTTTCTTCCAGCGTTTTTTTTGCTTTCGTGCCATTGATTATCTCTTTTTTTAGAATAAATCGTGAAATGTGTAAATCCTGGAGGAAGGATTCACTGAAGTCGTTTGCCGACTGCGTTCTCAAGCGCCGCCAGCGCGGACCAAAAGTTGAATATGTTCGCGATATGGTCTGCTTCAGCCTGCTCGAAAGTAACTTGCGCCGTTCTTAAATTCAATTGAGAGGTCGCGCCTAATCTGTATCTCTCTTGTTCCAGGACAAGCTGCCTTGAAGCCAGCTCCCTGTTCTTTGCCGTCACCCTCGACTGCTCGTATGTCTGCATTAACTGGTAATACGCCTGACGAACTTCCTGCTCAATGGTTAATTCCTGTTGTTTTCGGTCGTGACGGGCGTTATTCAAGGCAACGCGGCTCGTCTGATAATTAGAAGCATCGGAGAATCCTGAGAAGAGATTCCATGAAAGGGTCAAACCCAGGGAAGTATTGCGATTGCGCGGATTAGTAGTGAAAGCGACGTTTGTTCCAGAGTTCTCTGATCTTGTATGGCTTAAAGAAGCGGTCAAGTTAGGTAAAAATTGTCCTCGCTGGATGTTGACGCTGTTTTTGTTGTATCGCTCCATTTCGACGTATTGAAGATAGTCCGGTCTTGAAATTACGGCTTCCCTGGTTAGCTCTCCCAAATCATATTCAGGAGAGAATAGATTGAATTCATCGACCAGTTCATATTCTGAATCCAGATCCACGCCTATAATTGCATTCAGCGCTTCAACCGCCATTTTAACGTTGTTCTCTGCTTCAATGACCGCATTCTCCTGGTTGCCAACGTCGATTTCTGCCTGTAGAACGTCGAGTTCAGTTACTGAACCGACGTCATAGCGTGCTTGAGCTAAGCGAAGTTGTTCGGTGCGCTGTTCTAAGACGCGGTGAGCTAGATCGAGGAAACGCCGATAAGCCAGGACGTTATAATAATTCTGGCGGACTGAAAAGTACAGATTCAACTCGGACGAATTAACAGCCAGATTGTCGATTCGATTACTGATCTTGGCATTCTTGATATTGAAATACTGCTGACCACCCAGGTTGATCGTCTCCTGTATGCTGATCCAGCCGCGTGAAGAACGAGTTTCATCATCCGGTATTGATATTGTCCTCGTTACCGTCGAATCCGGATTCAATGCCAGCCATTTTACGCCAGTGCTGCTCTCGACATATTCCATCATGACATATTCTTCAACCTCGAGCGGATATTGGGATACGGAGCCATCCGATTCGATGTATGTCGGGTTGTAGAAGTCGTTCTGCGAGATGCTGAAGCCCACGTCCACAGAAGGAAGCAAAGTCCCCAGCGCGCTGCGCATGTTAGAGCCTGCAAGTGAAGCATTCTGCAGGTTTTTCTGGTGATCCGGGTTGTTACGCAGGGCAATCTCATACAAGTCGTCCGGCGATAATGAATGCGAGACACTGATGAGCGGTGTTTCTTCTGCTTCCGGGGCAGCTAAACCTGTTGAAGATATTGTAAAGAGGAGCAGAACTACGCCAACAACGTTGACTGACTTCATTTTTTCCACCATTAATCTTTGGAGTATCATTTTGCTACATATAAATCGGAGCGTACCTACGGGGATTCGATTTTTCGGTGAATTTATCTGCATTTATGCAAAGCCTATGCCATCAGGTTATAGACTCATGATCCTCGACATAAGTTGCAGAGTTATTCGGTTTTGTTTAAAAAACGCTGGAGAAGATAATGCTCGCTGCCACCATCAGCGCATAGAGTCCGCCTATCACTGCGAAGGATTTTCCTGCCGTCAGTCGGTAAATAGCGCCAAAACCGATGGCAACCAATGCAACCCGCCAGAGCACAAATATATCCAACGCCGCCGCGATTTTAAACAGCACAGATTCGTGCGATCCATCTCCGAAGAGCACCGCTGGACCTAAGTACACCTGCATCGTTTCTCTTGACAACGAAAGAGGCAGTCTTAGTATATAACCTGAAAGACCGACCAGCCCTCCCCAAGTGAACATCGAAAATATCTGCAGATATTTTGCATTTCCGCCGAGGATGATATTTCCTACGAAAAGTAGGACAACCGATGCGATAGCAATGGCTATTAACGAAACGACGCCAGCGCCGATAGCGGCAAAATTCTGAACGCCCTTGGTGGACATCTCCTGCATTGCTTCGAGCTGCTCTGCAGTGAGATCCGGATTTTGCATCATTTTCGCCCACTCTGGACTGGATTGCTGATCTGCGAGGATTGCCGGGACCAGCATCTGGGTGATCAGCATAGTCAGGATAATTATGAGGAGAAGCGGGAATATCCAGTTAGGTTTGGCTGCGATATCCTCGAAGGTTTTAGTAGGAGCAGCAAAGACGCCGATAGTTCTTTCGATGATGTTCATCTGTCGTTGATTTACTTCTTCAGTCATTCCCGGAGAAGTTTCGTTCGATTCGCTCATGGATTTGACCCCTGTATTGATGAACGGTTTAATGAGTATTTCAACTTGAAAGATTGCAACTGCTATGAGTCATCTACAACATCATCCTTTATCTGCCGAAGGTATTCCAACGCAGCGTCATATTCATTGGGGATAATGCCGTCCAGAATCGCCTCTTCGATCATCTTTTTCAGTTTCCCCACCAGAGGACCCGGAGCAATGCCTGTTTCCGCCATGATTATATCGCCGCGCACCGGAGATTGGAAGGAGCGTAGTTCGTCTCTCTCTTCGACTGCTTCCAGATGCGCAACTACTCGCTCGAAATTTGCCAGATACTTTTTAACGCGGCGGGGGTCGGATGACGTTACGTCAGCTCGGCATAGCTTAATCAATTCGTCAATGTCTTCACCTGCCTGGACTCCCAGTCTGCGCACTGCCGAATCAGTAACACCCTCATCGGAGAGGTTGATGGGGCGCATGTGCAGTCTGACCAGTTTGGAAACATTATCTGTCATCGCTGAGGATAATTTCCATTTTTTCCCCAGCTTCTGCGTCATCCGCTGCCCGACAACCTCATGTCCGTGAAACATCCACCCTGATTTCGAGTCGAATCTCCGCGTGGCTGGTTTACCGATATCATGCAGTAAAGCCGCCAGCCTTGTCGGCAGCGTGCCTCTATTCTCTGCAACGCTGTCAACAACCTTCAGAGTATGCTCGAATACGTCTTTGTGCCGGGGCTTGTGATTCTGTTCAAGCGACGCCATCGCGGCGATTTCAGGAAAAGCGATATCCAGAGCGCCAGTGATATACAACAGCTTTAAACCCACTGACGGTTTCGGTGTCGATAGTATTCTCATCAACTCAGAGGTTCTGCGCTCAATGCTGACGTCAAGCAGCGTATGCCTGTGGACATACATCGCTTCTAAAAGGTCTGGCTCAATAGAAAAGTTCAGATCTGATGACAATCTTGCCGCACGCATTATGCGCAGCGGATCTTCCCGTAACGTAACGTTTGGGTCGAGTGGGGTTCGTATAATGCCGGATTTGATATCCTCCAATCCCCCGCATAAGTCTATAATGTTGCCTGCTTCCGGCGAAAGCTGCATCGCCAGCGAATTGATGCTAAAATCACGCAGGATTAGATCCTTCTCAAGAGGATCATCAGGAAGAGAGCAATGAGCTGCGCTCCCTCTTAACAGTTTCCTCGGACCAGTGAACTCGAATTCGATCTTCTTTGCCGGCACCATCACTGTGTCGAACTGTGGATTGATGATCACTGTGCGGCTTTTCAACGCCTTAGCGATGCGTTCGGCAAAAGCGCCCACCTCGCCTATAACGACGAAATCGACGTTGTCGATGTCGTCGTCTGGACGGCTGAAATGCGTGCGCAGAGCGCCGCCGACGAGATAGAGCTTTATTTTTTCAGCCTGTGCCGTCTTGATAATCGTTCTGAAGGCAGGCTGCTTGAAAATGCGGAGTGGTTTCAATTTATTCTAATTAGAGGAATGAAGTAGTGTTAATTCCCCGCTTTCTTTTGGATCTGTTTCCTGGCGCGCTTATCCAGGTTTTTTAATGTTTTAATTGTCTCTTTGCGCCTCTCTAACACCTGGCTGTCCAGTTCAATATTAAGCCCTTTTTCAATCCATATAAGCGCCTCTTCCGGACGATTTAGCTTAAGATAAATCTTGCCCAGGCTTTTACAGATGCCCATCTCGTTATAGTGATTGTTCCGTTCCAGTGCAACGGTCGAATTGTAAAGTTCGATATATACCGGCGCAGCCTCTTCTAATTTCTGCATTCGGCTGTAACCTGCGGCTAAAGTCCACAGAAAGAACCTGCTGCCGGGATACTTCTTCAGTCCCTCGAGCGACAAGTCAACCGCTTCAGCGGGTCGATTATAGTCGATCAGGGTCCATGCCAATGTGCTCATGGAAATCTCGCGCGTAAACAGCCCTTCATCCATAGCGCGCCGCATCAAATCCAGCCCTTTATTCTTCTGGTCGGGAATCAGCGGCAGCCAGTTGATGAAATCAGTGGCACGGCTGCTCCAATATTTATAGGTGCCAACACCCAGCAATGCGTCTGTGTAAGATGAATCAGCCCTTAGACACGATTTCAGGTATTTGACCGATTTCATCCCTTCGCGGACCGCGGGCCACCATTTATCCTGACGCTGGTGTAACAGCGCCCGGAACCCGAGCATCATCCCAAAGTAAAGATCTGCTTCAGCTATTTCGCCTGATGCCTTGAGTAGTTCAGCAGAATGCCACGCTTTGTCATACTGCTGTTCAAAATCAGACATGTCAACTTCGTCCTCATGATCGAGTGTACGGCAGTAATAAACTCCGGCTCGCAACAGAGGAACCACAGTATTATCGGGGAGGATCATTTCAAGCGTGTCGAGTTCTGCAAACGCCTCCTCGTACTGGAGCAGAAAGGCAAGTTCGAGGACACGGGCGATTGTTTCCTTTGCGGTGCTGTCTTCGAAAGCAGCCGTTCGGCTCCAGGATGGGCTGGCAATAAGCAGTGTGCAGAGAATTATCAGGGTACGTTGCAAGTGTTGCATGTTCTGTTTCGGTTGTTAATTTAAAGCAAATATAGTCATAACCTTGATAAAATGCAAGCTGAAATGGCAGGATAGTTTGAAGAGGGTTGGTGATCAGCAGTCTGATTATGGCAATCTTGCTGATAAAAACATAGGCAGGAAATTTATGGTATAATCCGCGCGTTTCAGAATCGTACTTAACAATCAGACGGGGGTGTGCGACGGCACATAAATTTATATTCTCGGACAGACTCAAGTCGGGAATCTGACAGCTTGCCCGCCTCTGGCGGGGAGTAAGGGGGATCTCTTTTTTGGCCCCTTTCTTTTTCAAGGGGGGAGTAAGAGTGGATTTGTTTGTAAGGGCGAGGTTACCTCGCCCTTACAATATCATTTTCCCCTGTTGCGTCACCTATGTTTAATGTTCCTTGAAACGACCTCTACGCCGCTTGAGATTGAATGATTCCTTCGGGGAAATTCTCCCAAATGATCTGGTGCTTCAGGGTAAAATAAA
>JALGVT010000065.1 GCA_025774555.1 candidate division LCP-89 bacterium | reverse complement strand
GAACTCTGCGCCAGACTAGATTCAGGAGCGGATTTCACTAACGTCCGCAATATGTGGATCAAGCAGAATGGAGAGATCTACAAAAATGAGGTTGGAGCCGGAGAGAACAATCTGGACAATTATCCTATACCTGACCGCGAAATCTATTATAAGTATCCCTATCTGCGCGATTATCCCACGAAACCGTTTATTACTGGCAGAGGTTGCCCCTATCTATGCACCTTCTGCTTTAATCGTGATTTCAATCGCATGTATCACGGAAAAGTGAAGATGCTTCGCAGGCATTCGCCGGAGCGCGCTATTGAAGAGATGGTACAAGCGAAGGAACGTTACCCATTAAAGCGTATTTTTATCAATGATGATATTTTCATCTTAGACGAAGAATGGATGAGACAATTTCTTCCCGCATATAAGAAGGAAGTAAATCTACCATTCGCATGCAACGTTCGTGCGAATTTGGTCAGTGAAGAGAAAGTCAAATTGCTTGCTGATGCTGGTTGTTTCATGGTCTCTTTCGGTATCGAATCAGGGGATACTGAACTGCGAAAAACAATTTTAAGAAAGAATATCACAGGCGAGCAGATATATCGGTCGGCAGAACTGTTTCATAAGTACAATATTAAGATGAAGACCTTCAACATCATGGGACTGCCAGATGAGACGGTCGAGAAGGCGTTGAAGACAATTAAGATCAATGCGGCTATTAAGGTGGATTATCCCTGGTGCTCAATCCTGCAGCCCTATCCTCGTACCG
This sequence comes from candidate division LCP-89 bacterium, assembly GCA_025774555.1. Lineage (GTDB taxonomy): Bacteria > Electryoneota > B3-LCP > B3-LCP > B3-LCP > JALGVT01. The sequence goes on along the minus strand of JALGVT010000065.1, from coordinate 10,382 downwards.
AACTGGCTTCAATAGCGCAGGAGAAGGGGCTTCTTAAAAAGGATTTCTCGTTGGACGATCTTGAAGCGTCGTTTTTTTCATCGAGTGTACTGCAACAGCCTAATATCAAGGAGCTTACTCGTTTACAAAAATTATTTTATATCGGCGTGAAGATGCCCTGGACTATTCCAATTATAACAAAACTAATCAAATTACCTCTTGATAAGCTGTTTTTCATATTGTTCGCTGTTTCATACACCTACAGATTCAAGCAGGAAACGGACATCGGCTGGTGGAATACCATTAAATTCGCTTTAAGGCATCGCAAGAACTTATAGCTTTTTGATTTACTTGGAAAGAATACAAAACTTCTCATTCACAACTCATGTGGAGGTTGGTTTGAAATCATTAGTCACGGGCGGCGCTGGATTTATGGGCGCGCATATCGCCGAGCATCTACTGAAAATGGGGCACGAAGTTGTCGTGCTGGATGACCTCTCAGGGGGATTTGTCGAGAATGTTCCTTCCGGCGCAACCTTCGCTGAAGGTAGTATTCTTGATAGGAAATTAATTCAATCTCTCTTTGAAGATAATCAATTTGATTATATCTTTCATCTGGCTGCTTACGCTGCCGAGGGATTGTCGCATTTTATAAAACACTTCAACTATCAAAACAACCTCATCGGCTCAGTAAATCTTGTCAATGCCGCCATCAACTTTGAGGTAAAACGTTTCATCTTCACGTCATCAATTGCAGTGTACGGAGCCGGTCAACTCCCCATGACTGAAGAGATGACGCCTGCACCCGAAGATTCCTATGGTGTGGCAAAGTACGCCGTCGAGATGGAATTAAAGGCATCGCACGATATGTTCGGATTGGACTATGTCATTTTCAGACCTCATAACGTCTATGGTGAGAAGCAGAACATCGGCGACAAATACAGGAACGTTGTCGGTATCTTTATGAACCAGATATTACTGGGACAGCCGATGACGATCTTCGGTGATGGTGAACAGACGAGAGCTTTTTCCTATATTGATGACGTGGCGCTCGTGATAGCGCAAGCCGCCGAGCTTGATGAAGCCGCCAATCAGATATTTAACGTCGGCGCCGACAAACCTTATTCTGTCAACGATTTAGCCGATGCAGTGGCGAAGGCAATGGGTTCGGAGAAAGATTTTGTCCATTTAGATGCGCGCAATGAAGTGGTGCATGCCTTCAGCGATCATTCTAAGGTCGAGAGGGTGTTCAGTTACAAGCCTGAAATTGATCTCGAAGAGGGAATCAGGAGAATGGCTGATTGGGTTAAAAAGCATGGAACCAGAAAATCGAAAGAATTCGATAACGTGGAAATATTAAAGGGATTGCCACCTTCATGGAGGAAGAAATAGTCGTGGGAGCATGCAGGCATAAGTTATCCATCGTTACGGCAAATACGAATGAGAAGCATTTTACGCTGCCGATGCTCGAATCCGTCTATAATACGTTAAAGCGTACGGAGCCTTTTGAATTCTGGATTGTAGATAACGCTTCTAAAGATGGATCTGTTGACGCTATACGCGAGAAATTCCCTCAAGTCAATCTGATCTGTAACACGAAAAATGCCGGTTTTACAGAGGCTAACAATCAGGCAATCCATGAATGCACGGGTGAATACATTTTTTGCCTCAATCCGGATACTATCTGTCATGAAGGCGCTATCGACCGACTCGTAGTGTATATGGATGAGCATCCCACAGTAGGAATCGTCGGTTCAAAATTGCTGAATTCAGACGGAACGCTGCAACCATCCTGCAGAAATTTTATGACGACAAAGAGGTTGTTTCTGCAGCATATACTCCCCTGGAATAGGGTCTCGAAGAAACTTGCCGGTAAGATATCCTTGGCATATTGGGATCATAATGAGACCCGAGCGGTTGACTGGCTGCTGGGCGCCAATCTGATGATCCGCAGGGAATGTCTCGAACAAATCGGCTTGAAGGATGAAGCTTATTTTATTTTTCATGAAGATAGTGACTGGTGTTTTCAGGCAAAAAAAGCAGGTTGGAAAGTTGTGTTCGTGCATGACGCTGAGATTACCCATCATGGTTCAGCGACTGTCGGTAAATTGTGGGGGGCAAATCTAAATATCGAGGTTTATAAAGCACAGCACTATTTTATCAGGAAAAATCTTGGGAAAAACGAGCTTTTCTGGCACCGCATGTTCCTCACAACTCTTCTTTCTATGAGGTTGATCCGTTTACGTTTGATGAGATTATTGGGAAGCGTTAACGACGAAGACTATCAATCCAATCTGGATTTTTATAAGAAAGCGATCAATGTTCAAATTCATATACAGAAAGTTGATCGCAAACCAAAAATGAAAACAGCGGGATAATTCCCGGTGATAAATCAGATTAAGCAGTGTTATAATATATGATATCTGTAATTATACCGGCTTACAACGCTGAGAAGACACTACCCGCAACGCTCAGGGCGCTCCAAAGCCAGACCATCCCGAAAAACCTCTATGAAATCATCGTCATAGATGATGCTTCTAAGGATGGGACGACCGGTGTTGCGCGTGAGTTCGGTGTGCGCAACCGCCGTCAGAACAAGGAAGGACCAGCTGCTGCGCGCAATTTAGGAGTTAGAATAGCGCGCGGAGATATCGTCCTCTTTACTGACAGTGACTGTGTCCCAAAAGCGGACTGGATCGAAAAGATGGTTAAACCATTAGAAGATCCGCGTGTCGCTGGTGTCATGGGGAGGTATCTGACACGACAGAAGGAGTTCTGTGCACGATTCGTTCAACTCGAGTTCGAAGAGCGTTTCAGCATCTTAAGGAATTTTGACAATATTGATTTAGTGCCCTCATTTGCCGCCGCTTTCAGAAGATCTATATTTGAAGAAGTAGGAGGTTTTAACGCACATTATCCTCTTGCCAACAACGAGGACGTTGAACTTTCATATAAGATCGCTTCACGTGGCTATAAAATGGTTTTTGCCGATGACGCAATAGTCTATCATCGGCATCCTTCGAGCTGGAAGAAATTCTTCAGCATTAAATATTCCCGGGCTTTTTGGAGAACCCTTGTTTATAAGAAATTCCCCAGCAAGATTATAAAAGATACTTATACTCCACAAAGCCTGAAAATGCAGATTCTCACGGCTTGGATTCTTCTGTTTTCACCACTGTTATTTATTATTGGATTGCCTGTTGGAAGTATCGGGATGGGACTGGCGTTCCTTATGTACATTGCCAGTTGTGTCCCATTTATCAGCAGAACCTTTCACTTCGACGCGACGATGGTGATTTTATCGCCAGCGGTTCTTTTCGTTAAATCTCTCCTTTTTGGTCTGGGAATTATGCTGGCGCTGCTTACCGGCAGTGAACGCGACACAATTTTTCCAATAGTATTGGCAATTTCAGATGGATTGATCGCGTCAGCGTCCCTGACGCTTGGCTTTGTGCTGCGCGCAAAACTCTTTAATACATCCTTGATTTTCAGCAAACCGGTTGAATACTTCTACCCATTACTGGTTATATTCCCGCTTCTTGTTATCATTGTTTTTCGACAGATGGGTCTCTATCGAACAAAAACCTGTTTGTCCAAGCTCAACCTTCTGATGCTCTTTACAAAATCCTTAGCAGTCGTGGCGCTGATTGTTATGTCAGGGATGTTCATATTAAAGATGAATTACTCCCGCACCCTTCTAACAATCGTATTTTTAACTGCAATTCCCTTAATGGGATTGTCTCGGTTTATATTGAACATGATCCATGAGCGGCTCCTCTCGAAAGGAATAAATGCAACGCGTGTTCTTATAATTGGCGCAGGAGAAACTGCTCAGTTATTGCTGGAAAAAATACACAATTTTCCGCAATTGGGGTACTATGTTGTCGGATTCATTGCCGAAAAGGGGATGGGAAAGCGCTATCTTGGCAAGGAAATTATTGGTTCTTTAAAAGATATTCCACAGATCATTGAAGATCATCAGGTTGATGAAGTTATTTTCGCACGACCGGCGCTTACACGCGAAAAAGTTCTAAATCTGATTGTACAGCTTGAAGATGCCGATATTGGCGTTAAAATGATCTCAGATTTGTATGATATTGTTACAACACAAACAATTCTCGACGGTATAGCCGATATTCCAATGGTAGAAATCCACAAGAGGCGCTTCCACCGTCTTCAAGATTTGATAAAACTATTCATTGATTATACACTGGGAAGCCTGTCGCTTGTTATCTCATTGCCGTTCTGGCTGATGATAAGCGTGATTATTTTAATCGAAAGTCGTGGTCCTGTGATAATTAGAAGTAATCGTGTGGGAAGAAAGGGGAAACCTTTCAAAATGTATAAATTCCGCACCTTGTATGGCTCTGTTTCAACTGATTCGCGTGAAGACAATTCTAAGGATGATCCAAGAGTCACCAGATTTGGACGTTTTCTCCGCCGCAGCCGACTGGACGAATGGCCCCAGCTACTCAATGTCCTTAATGTAAAAATGTCGCTTGTCGGGCCTCGTCCGGAAGTCCCGGAAATCGTAGCTGAGTATCAGGACTGGCAAAAACTACGGTTGGATGTGAAACCGGGAATCACCGGTTTGTGGCAGATTCTTGGCAGGAGGGATCTTTTTCTGCATCAAAATCTTGAATATGATTTTTACTACATAAAAAATCGCTCAACGCTGCTTGACTTGACCATCTTGTTCCGCACTATCCCAACAGTGATATTCGGTTCAAGTCCACTATATAGAGGGACTCTGGTTAATGCAGATCAGGAGCGCTGGGAATTCAATCAGCCCGGAGCCAAAGAGAAGGATGAGGATACTACGCCTTCAAGTGTCAGGGTTTAAGTCCAAAGAATGAATTAATAAGAGGCTTCATACTTTCTGGAGCCTGATATCTTACAAACGACCATGGGGAAATCATGAAAGCAGCTTTTAGAATTTCTTGTATAGTTCTATTTCTTCTGCTAAACCTCAATACCGCCTATGCTGAAGAAGATGGAATGTACCAGATAACACCAGGAGACCAATTGAGCATTTATGTTCATGGTAACAGTGATTTAACCTTGATGGTTCCGGTGCTGCCTGATGGGACAATCTCTTTCCCGCTTGTAGGGAATCTATACGTGCAAGGATTGACCACAGCCGTTCTGCAAAACGCATTGACGGAGAAACTAAATCAGTTTCTTCAGAATCCAGTCGTAGTTGTCTCCATTCAATCAGTTTCCGCCTACAAGGTCTATGTAATGGGTGAAGTGAGATCCGCTGGAGCGCTGCCGTATCAGGAAGACCTGAGGTTAACCGACTATTTAACTCTCGCCGGCGGGATGACAAATGTGGCGGATTTAAAGAAGTGCTATATCTTTTCTGCCGGCAGTGATTCCGCTCATACTATTATCAATTTACGAGAGATCATCGAGGATAACAGGCAAGAACTTAATATAACGCTGAAAAGCGATGACACCGTTATCGTTGGAAGGCGTTCAGGATTCTCCATTACTCAATGGATCGAAGTGGCACAACTCTTCAGTGTGCTGGTATCTTCTGCCACTTTATATTTGCTCATTCTAAGAGAAAGATAGATGGAGTTACCAAATGAAAGCATCTAAGAAATCCGTGCTTCTCACAGGATCGCTGCTCTTCATCGGAAGTCTGCTTCTCGTTACCTGCGGGGGAGACAATGAAAAATATAAACCGGCTGGATCAAAGCTGATAATTCTGGGTTTCGACGGCGTCGATCCCGGCTGGATGAATAAGTGGATGGATGAGGGAAAACTTCCGAACCTGGAGAAACTTAAAAAGATTGGTGATTACAGCGTTCTGCAATCAACTATACCGCCGCAATCTCCCGTTGCCTGGTCGTCCTTTGCAACCGGCACCAATCCCGGCGGACACGGCATATACGATTTTGTAAAGCGACATACTGAGAATTATATGCCGGACGTAGCCACTATGGACTTGAAACGTCCTGAACTTCTGATGGGTATATTTCCCACCAAGAAAGCTTTCGCAGATGTGACTCGAGGCGGCACTTCTTTCTGGAAAGTTGCCGCTGATTCCGGAGTTCATGCTACGCTGCTAACTATCCCTTACAGTTTTCCACCGGAGAAGGTCGATCCGGGTAGAATGCTTTCAGGATTGGGCATTCCTGATTTAAAGGAGACAAACTCCACATTTACTTATATGTCGACCGATCTGACGCCGGATGAACTTTCTGGACCTACCTCTGGTGGGAAACTGGTTAAGATTAATGCCATCAACGGCGAGGTTGCGACTTATCTCGAAACGATAATTCATCCGACCAAAGGCGAAAGGATAAAAGTCCCTATAAACTTCAGCATCCGAGATGACCAATCTGTCGAAGTTCGATTGGATGGCAATAGTGTTGAATTGAGACCGGGTAGTTGGAGTCAGTGGATGTCTTTCGGATTCAGCATAACACCTTTTCTTAAGGTAAAGGGCATCTGCAGGATGTTCCTCTTTACATCGACGCCGGAGCTTCGGCTATACATCTCGCCACTATGCTTCGATCCTTCGGATCCTTACTTACAGATATCTTATCCTGCATCGTTTGCAAAGGAACTCTTTAAGAGAGTTGGTTACTTCAAGACTGTTGGCTGGATTTATGACACGTCTGCATTGAACGAAAACCGAATTACCGATGAACAGTGGATTGTAGATATGAAGCAGATTACAGCCGAGCGGGAGAAAATCTTCTATTCAGAATTAGAGCAGCGCGACTGGGATCTCTTCATTGGAGTGTTCACTGATACAGACCGGGCTGCCCACATGTTCTACCGCTATCTGGATGTAGGACATCCAATGTACGATCCGGTGAAGGCTTCGCAATTCGGAGGAGCGGTTGAGTGGACCTATCGGCACATGGACCGGTTTGTTGGTGAGGTCATGGATAAATACGTCGATGACAAAACCACATTGATCGTGATGTCAGATCACGGTTTTCACAGCTTCCGCAGGGGGTTTAATACCAACACCTGGCTGGCACAAAACGGGTACTTATATTTCAAAGGAATGGATAAACTGCTGACGGGGCAGGATATCCCCGAGGATATGTACCCCGAAGGCGACTTTTTCCCCGGCGTGAATTGGCGTAAGACGAAAGCCTATTCCCTGGGGACAGGTCAGATATATATCAACCTGATGGGGCGTGAAGGACGCGGAACAGTCAGACCCGGAGCTGAATACGACCAGGTATTAGACGGTATCGTTACGGGGCTTTTAGACGTGCGTGATCCTTTGAATGGTAAGGCGGTGTTTAGCGCTGTTTATAAAGCGAAGGATGTGTATAGCGGTCCTTATACCGATAAAGCTCCCGATCTGCAACTCGGCTTTGCTGAAGGATATCGAACGGCGGGATCAACTATGCTGGGCGGAATACCACCAACACTCATAACGAATAACATGAAAAACTGGTCTGGCGACCATTCAGCGTCAGCCATGGAAGAAACATCAGGCATTCTTTTTGTAAATCGACCCTTGACTAAAGAAGACCCGGCTATCGTTGATATAGCTGTTACTGTACTCGATTTCTTTAACATACCAAAACTGCCTGAGATGGAAGGAAGCTCGTTCATCGAGACGTCCAATTGAATAACATGAAAGTAACTGAATCACAACAATTAAAAGTTTATAATTGAGTTTGAAATATGGAAAAACAGACTACTGAGGCTTCAGAACGCGTCGTCCTTCTTGGTTTAGACGGCGCTTCATATCGTCTAATCAAGCCCTGGGCTGAGGAAGGAATCCTGCCAAATTTTGCCAGAATGTTTAAGGAATCAGCCTGGGGAGAACTGGCATCTACGATTCCACCGACTACGCCACCCGCCTGGTCTGCCTGCTTAACTGGTAAAAATCCCGGCAAGCACGGCATTTTCGATTTTATGGAATCCCCGCTCAAGTTTCCCGACCGTCCGCTGATAAATTTAAGCTCGATGCAGGGACGCAAATTATGGCACCTGTTTGCCGCAAACGGCAGGAAATCTGCCATCGTGAATGTCCCCATCACCTTTCCACCGGAAGCGATTGACGGTTTGATGGTTTCCGGGATGATGACGCCTTCAAACGAATCTGATTATACGGAACCCGCCGAACTTAAGCCTGAAATTCTAAATGCCATCGGTGATTACGTCGTCAACATCGATATACCGAAGTACGACGTCGAACTAGAGAGAGATGCCCTGCAATTCCTTGAAGACGTCGAGTATTCTTTCCAGAAACGAAAGGAACTCTTCTATTATCTGCTTGAGAAGAAGGAATGGCATTTCTTCATGATCGTCTTCGTCAATCTGGATCGTATCCAGCATCTTTTCTGGAAATATTTAGATCCGGAATGGCCCCTGTACGAATCAAAAATGGCGAAGAAACTTCGTCCGCGTATCATCAAGAGCTACCAGATGGTTGATGAGATGCTCGGTGAGTTGCGATCCAAATTGGGTGACACGCCTTTGGTAATCATGTCCGATCATGGGTTTGGCGCTACGAGGCAGTGGTTCAATGTCAATACCTGGCTTATGCAGAAAGGCTACTTAAAAGCAAACGCGGATGTATTGAAGAAGAGAAAATTATTCATGACGCTCATGAACCTAAATGATTCGCCCATCATCAAGGCTTTAATTCCGAAATCTGTCCAATCTGCTGTGCGGGGTAAGATACGACGCGGACGTTCTACATTTAAGAGTGACCTGGAATCTGTGCTGGATTATTCCAATACCAGAGCTTTTTTTGCTTCCATCCCTTCACAGGGTATATTTATCAATGTGAAACGCGAAGGAGCTGGCATTGTTGAGCCGGGAGCAGAATACGATCAACTGCGTGATGAAATAAAGGCGGGTTTGTTGGAAATCAAAGATCCAAAGACTGGCGAAAAGATTGTTGACCACGTCTATTTCCGTGAAGAGCTTTATCACGGCGATCAGACGAAATACGCTGCTGATATAATTTTCGTCGCTAGAAATTATGGCTGCTTAGGGCGTCAGTTGATCGGTCTTCCTGCTGTGTTGCAATCATCTGCAAACGTACCTAACGGTTTCCACCGCATGGAAGGCGTTTTCATGGCTGCAGGACCACAATTTAAAAAGGGGCACGAAATAAAAGGCGCAGAGATGCCGGATGTAGCTCCGACTATTCTGCACATAACGGGTCAGGCTGTTCCGGATGATATGGACGGGAAAGTGTTGGAAGATATTTACCAGCCTGGATTTATGGAAGCCAATCCGATAAAGAGTATCAAAGCGAACAGTCTGCCCGAATTTGAGCGAAAGAATTTCTCTGCCGAAGAAACGGAGGAAATCTCAAAGCGTTTGCGCAGTTTGGGATATCTGGAATAACTGGAAGTTTAAGTCATTATCTGTACAGGAGCTTTTTGGTAATGAAAAAAATCATAATCAACCTGATTAAAATAGGCGTCACGGTCACCATTATCTACCTTATATTCCAGCGGTTTCAGATCGGGTTGGATGATATTGTCGCATCGCTAAAGCACCAGCCAGGTTGGTTTATCGCTTCTTTTTTTATGCAGGTGGGCGCTATTCTGTTCTCAATTATGAGATGGAACGTTCTGCTGAAAGGTCAGGATTTAAACATCACCTTTGCGCATGTCATTAAAACATTCCTGGTCGGCAGATTCCTGGGCACTTTTACGCCCACCGGAGTAGGGCTTGAAGCCTACAAGGCGTACGATATAGCGCGTTATACGGGAAAAACCGAAGCCTCAGTATCGGTCGTTCTGATTGAGAAGATGATAGGGACTTTTTTCTCGCTTAGTATCCTGGTGCTGATAACATTGCCCTTCTTCGCAGGATCAATCAGCGCGAAATTTCTGTATGTCTTCAGCGCGTTCTTCATTGTGCTGCTATTGTTAGCGTTGGTGCTGCTTTTTAGTCCCGGTTTACTGCGTAAAATCCTCAATTTTAAATTCCCACTTAAATCAAAAATCGAAAAGCCACTTAACAAGATGATAGAAGCTTTCACGATTTATAGCACGAGGAAAGGGAGTCTTTTAAGCGCCGTAGCCTTAGGATTGGTTGTTTATCTTTTCTGGTTCCTGACTTATTTCACCAATTCTCTGGCTTTAGGCGCAGGACTTTCGTTGACCGACATCCTTAAAGTAGGTCCTATGACCCAGATTGCCACGATGATACCTTTATCCATAGCAGGTATAGGACTTCGAGAAGGAGCTTTCATGGGATTGCTGGATAGCCTGGGGGTTATGAGCGGCGCAGATTCCACGGCACGCAGTGCTATGATGCTATCAGCAACTATGGTCTATTTTATTTCGATTTCTGTTAATGTCTTTGGAGCCATAATCTTCCTCACCAGGCGCACTGACTATAGACAGCAGATGGAAGATATGAAAGCCTCCCGAGAAAAGGCGTAATATAAGATATGG
>JALGVT010000027.1 GCA_025774555.1 candidate division LCP-89 bacterium | reverse complement strand
ATTTAATTTGTCAAGTCTTTTTTTTTTTTTTTTTTTCATAGAAGAAAAACGGACTCCATAAAAATAAATCCCCAGGTTAAGGGGGCATGAGGCATCGTATTTTTCTCTTGCATTCCTAAGCTATCACAGATGATCCCCTTTATTAAAAACCGATAACCTCAAAGCCTTCCGGCAATAATCAATGTCTTCTTAATGCTTTGTGTTCTATTTCCGCTGCTGTCCCTGAATTCAGAAAAGATGATATACACTCCCGGTGAAAGAGTTCTGTTATCTGCATCCCGTCCATTCCATAGAATCGGGTTGGGTGGCAAACCTCCGTCGAAGATCGTTTTCAGCTTTCGTCCACGCAGATCGAAGACCAGAACCGCAGCGGAAATGGCATCTTTCGGCATCGTGATGCTGATCTCGAGGCTGCTATGCCTTTCAGGATCGAACGGATCAGGGGAGAAAGTCATTTCACCGGACAATGAAAACGGTGATTCCTGATAGCCGTAACTGTTAAACTGTCCGGGCGTGCCGCCTTGATCGGCTGCAGAAGGCTGCCAGTTTAAGGGATCGTCTGAGCCGCCGTTCCAATAGACCCGCTCCATGGAAACATCAGCGGGGATTTCCCAGCCTGAATAATTGACCGAATCCTGTACTGCTCCTGAGGCATCGAACAGCGTGGGGATGTCGCCATCATTGTTCAGAACTGACCAATCGCTGCCGAGAACCATAACGAGTGCGTCAGGTGGAATCTGCCAGTTAAAAATGCTTGAATCCTGAGCGATGACGAGGTAGTCTCCGGAATAAAACAGGCAGCTCGAATCTGTAATAACGGATTTCTGACTCGTATCTGCATCCGATAAGGTGAAATCGAAGAGATCCACGTTCATGCTTGATGCGTTGTACAGTTCGATCCATTCACAGCGATTGTCATCAGGTTTTGCAAATATCTCGTTGATGATAATCGATGCTTGCGGATATCCACCAGGGAGCACTACATCCAGTGTGTCGTTAGTCTGATTGTCATCTATTTTATCGTGCCATACAATGACCCGGTGCGATCCCGGCGGGATAGAAGCGAACTGATTGTTAACCTCCGTCGAATCCCCGGGTTGAAGTACCGGGATTGCTATTTCAGCGAGGATGGAATCGGGACATACTTCGGAGATTCTACCGATTGTGATAATGAGATCGGTGGATAGCGATGGCTCCAGCCCGAGGTTGGTGATACCCGCCGTCAGAGTCAGCACCGAACCGAGGGGCAGGGGAGAGGGTTCAGCGGTAATGTTGGTTACCGCCAGGTCAAATTGTAGCGGCTGAACAGTGTTGGTAAAGCCGGGAGTCCCCAGGCAGGTCAGGCTGTTGGTCCAGTTAGACGGTTCATCTGTGCCGGATAGTCTTATTTTCTCTTCGGAATAACCGTTCAGGTTATCACATGAATAAGTATATGACGCCACCACTGAACCTGACGGATCCCGCAGCATAACAGTATCCGGCGGTGAATTTCGCAGTCCTGAGGTTCCAAAAGCATTGTCGGCAAGTGTCAGGATCAGACAGTTGGAAGGGATTAAATCGTTATATATGGTCGAATTATCCCAGTACCCCCGATCCAATATCAGAGCGTAACCTTCAGGCGGCAGCATGAAACCCTGCCCGTAGTCAGCCAGCGAATCCAATTTGGTCTGATCACCTGCCTGATACCCCGTAAGATCGATTGTTTCCGTGGCAGATCTGTTGTAAAGCTCGATGAATTCTTCGTAAGCCTCATTTTCCGGAGCGTCAAACATGATCTCCGATAACACAATCTGTGCTTGGAATGAATAATTGTTCAGGGGGAGTATGAGCGTTAAAAGCAGAATTCGAGTAGTTCTATTCAACAGGCTTTCCCGTGATTTTCCTTAATTGACTATGCAGGTTATCCAGTCCACGCAGCCATTCAATTTCGACCTGAAGCGCCAGAATCGGCAGTGCACTGAAGAGACCGTCCAGTTTTACCGCGTCTTTCTCAGTTGTAATAAGATATTCCGCGCCGACTTTGTTTACCGCCATCGCCAACCGCTGCACGTCCTTGGCTTTGTAACAATGATGGTCAGGAAAGCGAATGAGATAGGGAACGTCCAGCCCAAGCTCGTCCAATGCGGCTGAAAAGCCCGACGGTTTAGCTATGCCGCAAAAAGCAATCACCCGCTTCTTTTTAAGGTGATCAAGCTCTATGTTCTCTCCTGTGCGCAGGAGGGAACAGTTGGAAAAGTTGAACCTGCACGCGAGGACTTTCTCTTCACCAAATCTCGATAGCATGACATCCCATGTTTGTTCGAAATGGTCGTTTTCTGGAGTGAAATGCGTGAGTACTATCAGGTCGGCACGGTTCAACGCTGACAGAGGCTCCCGCAGCATACCAGCTGGCAGCAGTCTTTCCGCCTCTATCTTACGGCTGCTGTCCAGGAGGACGATATCGAGGTCGCGCTGGATACGACGATGCTGAAATGCGTCATCTAACAGGATAGCGGAAGGCGAGAAGTGCCTGATCAATGTATGCCCGCCACGCGCCCGATCAGCGTCAACTGCAACCGGAACTCCATTAAGATTTCTCGCATAGATCTGCGGTTCATCGCCTGAAACCGTCCAATCGCAGACGGCGCCGTCGCGGTTGGCGACTAATTGATACCCGGTGCTTTTGCGGTGATATCCTCTTGACAGAATGGCTGGCGAGAGGCTGTAGGGCGGCTGAGTCAGCATCTTCGCCAGAGATAGCGTCACCGGCGTTTTACCGGTGCCGCCAACGGAGACGTTGCCCACTGAAATCACCGGAGCGGACAGCCTGTGCGTTTTTAAAATGCCGCAGTCATAGGCGAGGTTGCGTAGCTTGACGACTGCGGCGTAGAAGGGTACAAGAGGGTAGAGAAAAGGGCTAAGTCTATTCAACTGGGAATCAGACATCTTGATCCGTTCTGCCAAAGTGATTTTCTGCCGTGCGCAATAAATCCATCATGACGGCTTCAAGCTGTTCACGCCTTGATTCAATTTCATCAAGGGGAATGTCTTCGGGAACAGTAACCGGATCTCCATAATACACCACGCAGCGTGTGAACGGTTTTGGAATTATGAAACGATCCCAGCTATTAAGTTTCCAATAGGTTTTTGCAGCGAAGGTTAGGGGTATGATGGGGACGCCTGATTGTGCCGCTAAGAAGATGGTGCCTTTCTTTAAATGATGGCGGGGTCCCGTAGGACCGTCGGGCAGCATCGCGCCGATATCCCCGTTTTTTAAATGCTCCAGGAGATTATCGAACGCCTGCTTTCCGCCCTTTTTCGATGAACCGCGCACCGCCCCGTATCCCAGCTTCTTAACAATGCTGGTAATCATCTCACCGTCCGAATGCATGCTGATCATCGGAATGATTTTCTGGTTCCTGTGCACGAAAATTGGAACCAGCATACGCCCGTGCCAGAGACAGAAGAGAAAACTCTGTCGCTCATTTATGCGTCGATCGACCGTTTCGTAATTAACCCTCTCTATGCGGAGAGTATAACCGAGCAGACGGATCAGCCAGGGACCGATAAATTGCAGGATGAGGTAGGTTATTATTTTCGATTTGCGTGGCACGGTTTATTACCTAAGATACCATTGAGTATAAAATATCCGCCACTCGCTTTGAAGCTCCCGGCTCGCCGAGCTTTTCACGGACTCTGGATAAATCGTCAACCATCGTTTTGCGTCTCTCGGGATTTTGAAACAAGATGGCTAATTCTGAAGCGATTTTATTTGGCGTAGCATCTCCCTGAATGAGTTCGGGCACTATCCGTTCCCCGGCAACTACGTTAACCAGAGCGATGTTCGGAATCTTTATGAGAAACCGTCCGATCCAATAGGTCAGCGGCGCGACTTTGTAAGCCATGATCATCGGTGTTTGCATGATGGCGGTTTCCAGAGTAGCCGTTCCGGAAGCCACCAGAGCCGCATCAGCGTGAGACTGCAAATCGCTGGTATTACCTTGAATTACCTGAACCTCTTCCAGCAATCCTTCTTCGTGCAATATATCTTTATAAATAGCTATATCGAGCGCTGGCGAACAGCCGACTGCTGCCCGCAGGTTTTGGATTTCATTTTTTAGAATCGCGAACGAACGCAGGAACAGCGGGAAGAGCCTCTTTACCTCCTGCAGGCGGCTTCCGGGGAGAAGAGCTAACAGGGGATCATCGGGGGATATTGAGATCGATTCGCAGAAATCCTTCCGCTTGGTTTCAGTCCTGATAGTTTCCAGCAGCGGATGACCAACAAAATCCGCTTTTAATCCAACCGCGTCGTAGATAGGCTTTTCAAAATCGAAGATAACCGCGATTCGATCCACCAATTTGGCGATCTTTGGAACGCGTGAAGCATGCCAGGCCCACACTTGCGGGCTGATATAATATAGAATCGGAATCTTCTCAAATCCCGGCAGTCTTCTTAACCTGTCCGCGAAGCGAAGATTGAATCCGGGATAATCGACGAGAACGACGGCATCCGGTCTGCGCTGTTGGCATTCGTCAAGCAGCCGTTTCATCATTCTCTTAATAAAGGGAAGATGAGCGATGACTTCGACGAATCCTAAGAAAGCGACTTCTTCTACATTATAGAGAAGTTCACAGCCTTCAGCCTTCATTTTTTCACCGCCAACGCCTAAGAACCGCGCCCCTGGTCGCACTCGTGTAAATTCGGCGATCATGCGCGACGCATGAAGGTCGCCGGAGACTTCCCCGGCGATGATCATTATCTGTTCGGAAGGTTTTGGATCCGCTTCAGTCACAGCAGCCCGATAATAGCAAAAACGACGATTGATACCAAGAGGTTGATGCGGGTGTGTTTTTCATTGCGCCAGGCGTCTTTCCAGTCTGGTTTCTGAGGAATGCTCCAGTTCCACGGCGCCAGACGCGGAATCCAGCGGGGGACATACCTGCGGTAGAACTCATATTCCACGCCGAACAGCTCAACCAGTTTCCCCTCCTCCAATGAAACGATCAGCCCGTATTGCAGGAAGCAAAAGCCCAGAGCAACCAGTATCCAGGTCAGTTTTCCGCCGGCTAAGAACACTACCCCGATGTAAATCAGCGCGTTACCGATGTAAAGCGGATTGCGCATGCGTGCGAAAGGACCGGATGTAACCAGCATATTAGCGCCGACGTTGCGGGTCCGCGTGGCTCCGCCGGCGTGAGCGACGCCCCACATGCGGATCATCTCGCCCAACACCATCAGCATGATCCCTGACAGGTACGATGCGATCCCGGGATCGGCTGTGATGAGAAGCAGAACCAATAAAGGTATTGGCGTGTAGCTGCGGAGTTTGAAGAAAAGTTGACGAATGTCCATCTGGATTACGACCGATTAAACATCATTTAGTTCACTGATTTTCGATTTGTGATAGTATCTCCTGCGCGAGTTCCAGAGCTTTGACTCCATCCTCGCCGGAAACCGGAACCGGTCGATCTTCGATAACCGCGCTGAGGAATAGTTCGAGTTCCATCTGCAGCGCATTAGCTTCCGGGGCGGTGGGAATCTGGTACAGGATTTTCTTGGGTTGACTGCCTTTTTCTATCTGCCCAAGCTCCAGCGCGGGAACGCCGGTTTCACCGGGTTCGGCAAGACGATACACCTCTGTTTTACCATCGACAAAATCGAGGCTGAGATATGCGTCCCCTTGAAACAGCCGCATCTTGCGCATTTTATGTTTCGATATCCGGCTGGCGGTGACGTTTGCCACGCAGCCGTTTTCAAATGCGATGCGCGCGTTGGCGATATCCGGAGCGTCCGAGATAACCGCTACGCCCGAGGCGTCAAGCCGTTTCACGGGCGATTTTACCCAGTGAAGGATGAGATCGAGGTCATGGATCATCAGATCGTGAATCACCGCCACGTCCGCACCGCGGATGGTGAAAGCTGCCAGACGGTGAGCTTCGATAAATCTCGGATTCACGTCAAATCCTTCTATCGCACGCACTGCGCGGTTGAAACGTTCGATATGACCCACGCCGAGCTTAAGGTTCGCCTCAGCGCACAACTTCTGGATCTCACGTGCTTTTTCGGGCGTGTCCGCCAGCGGTTTTTCGATGAAGAGATGAACGCCGGACGAGATCGCTTTCAGCGCCAATTCATGATGCGCCTTGGTCGAAGCCGCAATAACAGCGGCGTCAAGCTCCGGGAGCAAATCTGCAGCGTTCTGGAACGCCTTGATCCCCAGCTCATCCGCCAGATGGGACGATTTCTCGTCATCCAGATCGAATACGCCGATCAGGTCAGCATGATCGATATCATTTAAGAGCCGCGCGTGGATGCTGCCCAGGTGTCCTACTCCGAATACGCCGACTTTGCATTTCTTATTCATAGTTTAGCTGTCAGGTTTTGAGTTATATTCCCAATGATAAAAAACGATTCCTAATCGTGGGTCGTCCCGGCCCCGATAAAGAAATAGAAATATAATTCGTAGTCATGGGTCGTCCCGACCCCGACAAAGAACGATCATACACCCTTACCCGTCTTTCTTTAGAATAGGAATATAATGAAACATTACAATTAATCCAAGTGAAAACTGCAACTGTGAATAAACTTCACACGGGTTGATATGTTTTTCACCCCTTCACCACTCCTACGGGCGTAAGTTTCACCTCAATCTCAACCAGATCGGTCTGCTGCTGCATGACTTTATCTATGTTTTTATAAGCCTGACGGGCTTCTTCAGGCAGCTCTTTCAGGTTCCCTGTTGAGATTTCCACTCCCCGTTTTTTAAGGTCTTCCAATACGTCGTGAATGGGTATATTCTTACGCGCCTGCCGTCTCCCCAGCCGTCTTCCTGCACCATGTGAACACGACATGAACGATTCCGGGTTACCCAGTCCCTTTACGATGTAGGAAGAGCTGCTCATTGATCCGGGGATAATGCCGCGCTGCTCTTTAAAGGCGCTGGTGGCTCCCTTACGGTGAATCCAGACCTGTTTGCGGTAATGCTCTTCTGAAGCGGCGTAGTTATGGTGAATGTCAAGTCTATCAAGAGGCGAGGTCTGTAAAATATCCAGCACGACGTCCATCATCTTGGTGCGGTTTGCCAGCGCAAAATCGAGGCACCAGTTCATTGCTTCGATATAATCCTCACCATCCTGAGAATTGATTGATAGAAACGAAAGTTCACTGGTGGGAAGGTCTGCTTTCTTCTTCCTGCAGTACTCCTTTGCTTTTTTATGAAAATGTTCAGCCGTCTGTTTGCCGACATTGCGGCTGCCGGAATGGATCATTACCCAGATTCTATTCTCTTCATCCTTCTGAAATTCGATGAAATGGTTGCCGCCGCCCAGTGTTCCGAGCTGCCTGCGCACCCGTCTCTCTTCCTGCTGGAATAGGGGAATGCGAAGCGGTATTTTATCGAGGATTTCTCCCCTCTGTGACTGATTATGCCAGTTGAAGCCTTGTGGAATGGCGGAGCGGATCTTCGCCAGTATAGATTTCAATCGTTCCGGCGGAAAATCTTCCACAAAGTAAGGAGTCATACTGGTATGCATGCCGCAGCCTATGTCCATGCCGACGGCATACGGAATGATGGCGCCCTCAGTTGCCATTACACCACCGATGGGCATGCCGTACCCGATATGCGCGTCCGGCATCAGCGCCACCTGCCGAAAGGCGAAGGGCAGTTTGGTCAGGTTGACAGCCTGTTGCAGCGCGCCGCTCTCTATTTGATCCAATCGATCAACCCAGAGCTTCAGAGGGATGCGCTGCTGCTTTTTATCGAACAGGATAATCATCTTTTATTATAGAAGTGAGACAGGTACTATGAGAGGTCAGCCGTTGATATAGACTGAAATATAACTATTCGAGAGGTGGATTTCAAGAGAAAACTCTTCTGGAGGGTGAAATTCTGGTATGGGATGGTTTATTCGAAATAGGACGCACCGGTTGCGAACAGCTTATTCCCTGCACCTGAATCTGCCGTGATAGTAGTAAGACAGATAACCGGTCATGATAGCCAGGAACAGGAAAGCGACGCCCGGAATGAGGAAATGATTCGCACCGGTTATGAAGTTCACAAGAAGAAAAGCGGCTTCGAGTAAAAAGACTGCGCTTAAGCAGAAGAGTATATTTCGCATCGCGCGGAAGAATTTCAATGATCTCAGTCGGTCACGCATAATAATTCAGATGCAGTTATTGGTGATTTATGTCTGTGATTTTAATTGATTATTTAAATATAAAGCCGCTTGGTACGACGACAACCCCTGATGGGGAAAACTGAAAGTACTTCCTGTCCTCTTTAGGGTCTAACCCAATGGTAGTTCCCGGTGGAATGGCAACACCCTCATCTATAATCGCCTTATTGATCTGACAGTTTTCACCGATCTGCACGTTCTGCATCAAAATCGAATCGGTGACGTGCGATCCACCATTAACCCTGACGTAAGGGGAGAGGATGGATCTTTCCACGGCAGCTCCCGATACAATCGCTCCAGTGCAGAGGAGTGAATTGACCGCAGTTCCCTTTCGTTCATGAGACTCATCGATAGTTTTTGCAGGGGGACCATTTGCCTTGTAGGAATGAATGGGCAGCTCTTCATCGTACAGGTTGAATTCCGGCGAAACTGATACCAGATCCATATTCGCCTCGTAAAACGAGTCTAAATCGCCGATATCTCTCCAGTACTTTGCTCGCTTGTTATCTGGATCGATAAATTCAAAGCCATAGACGCGCCTCTTTTTCTTCACCATCTGAGGAATTATATTATGCCCGAAATCCCGATTGCTGTCGCGTTTTTTATAATCCTCAATCAGGTGTCTAACCAGTGTTGCAGTATCAAAGACGTAAACGCCCATATTGGTTAGAATCCGTGATGGATCGTCAGGATGAGGTTTGCCCGTCTCCGGTTTCTCTTCAAAACCAATTATGCGCCGTTCGCTGTCCATCTCCAATACGCCGAAACGGTGCGATTGTTCCGCCGGCATGTCAACGGTGGCGACCGTAAGCTCTGCGTTTTTCTCGAAGTGATATTCGACCAGCGGTCGGTAATTCATCTTATAAATATGATCGCCGGATAAAATGAGCACGATATCAGGGCGGTGCTCTTCCAGCAGATGAATATTCTGATAGACGGAATCTGCTGTGCCTTCGTACCACTTGTTGGCGATTAACTGCTGCGGAGGGACAGAATCGATAAATTCGCCCAGCTCTCTCCTGAGTAGATTCCATGCCATGCGGATGTGGCGGTCAAGCGTTATTGAACGATACTGGGTCAGCAGATAAATCTTCCGAAATCCTGAATTGAAGCAGTTGGACAGGGTAAAATCGATAATGCGGTAATCGCCGCCGAAATTAACCGCCGGTTTCGCTCGGGCGCGGGTTAAAGGGTGGAGGCGTTCGCCGCGTCCGCCAGCCATAACCAGGGTGAGTAGTTTCTTATCTATATCCAAAGCTCTTACAAAGCGTATAGGGAAAATGAAAATATTAGACTTAATTTGCAGAATTCCCCAAAAGATAGAACAGAATCCCCAAAAATGCAAGGAATTTTTCGGATAAAGAGAGGTTATAACATTCAGGTTTATTAATTTTTACTCCTCGGAAAATATACTATTGACTTAAAAAAAGCTTGACAATATTCAATTACTTAGTTATCTTTAATATTACAGATCACGGTTAAGGTGAAATTTTATTCTCATCCATAACTCTCGATTCACATCTAATTTCTATAAACTGGGTATTAGGCAAAAGCTGATAACCTGATACCAGATCGTTTCTCCAATCGAATTTATGCACAAATAGTTTTGCCTCAAAGCCTGAAATCGAATTCCACTATGTAATACCTCACATTTAAAGTAAGGAGCTATACCATGAAACTGCAACGGAGAGTTTTTACGTTTGCCGTGGTGATTATCCTCGTTACAACCGCCATCAGCATGGGCAATATCAGGAATGCGAAATCTAACCAGCAAGAAAAAACTGGCAGCGCCTCTCTAACAGATAATTATTATACCGGCGATACTCTCTATTTCGGAGTATCCAATGGCTACGGTGAGATAATGCCTTTCCAGTACCCCATCGGCAATGAGCACCTGATGCTTGGATCTGAAGTGAGCGGATATACCATCTCCTATTTATCCGGAGGATCTCCCTACACCGCTGTGGCTGCCTATGAGGATAGAATGAATTTCGCCGAAGGTTCACTTGAAGAGTACATAACTCCTGATCTGATCACAATACGTACCGCCAATCAAACCAACAACGGTGTGATCTCCATTGACCAGACCTTCACTTTCCCCACCCATAACAAGTTCGTGATTATTGACGCCCAGATAACAAATAACAGCTATGATGCTATTCAGGACGTATATTACAAAGTATATGCAGATTGGGATGTAGATAATGAGTACGATGATGATAATTGGGATTATGACGCAGCACGCAATATGGTGTATGCATATAACGAACACTATTGTACGGTCTGTCCAATATATCCCTTTCCGGACATCATCGACATTGACGGATGGGATGATTATGATACACGTACAACAGTTCAAAACTATCCACCAGGATATTATGAATCCTTCGATGGTCTCGAACTTATGCACTATAACTTGGGCGATATGTCACCCGGTCAAACATACCATGTCATGGTAACCTATGCCTCCGGTGATGACCTGGCTGACCTGCAGAATGAGGTGGACACCGCGATTTCAATGTTGATCGGATTCGGTTCGGTGGAAGGATATGTCTATGATTCAAACATGAATCCACTGGAAGACGCAATTGTACGGGATGACAGTTTCGGAGCGCCCGATACGACTGGCAGTGACGGTTACTACTATCTTGAAGAGGTTCTGACAGGAAACCGCAACATCATCGCTTCCTGCTATACTTACGTGGACAATATAATCCAGGTCTTCGTGGAGGAAGGATTGACGGCAACACAGGATTTCGTACTCGAAGATTTCCTCTATCCCGAAATCTGGGTGTCCCCGGATTCCTTTTCGTTCACCATGTCCCCTGGAGATTCCACCACAGAATATCTGACCATCGGTAATGCCGGAGAAGGAGTTATGGATTTTATTATTGATGACGTCAATCCTGCCATAATAGAGTCTCGCCGGGAATCCAGAAATCCGTCCAATACCTTCGATCTGGTTGATGATTTGGAGGGTCCAGGCAATTACAACACCATCGAAACACTACCCCCATTATCATTGTATGATAATACGGATGAGATTTTCGAGGAAACCTTCGGCTCTTGGAGTTCTACATGGACTGGTGATGATCGGTTGAGGGGCAATATCTTTCATGTGGATTCCACGGTATTCCTGATTGAACATCGACTCTACATATCCATCCCGGTTTCCACCAATCTGGATTTCGTTGTATATCGCAGCCCCGTTTCAGGCAGCACTTTCGATCTGGTGCATCAGGTAAGTACGATTTCCGGAACCGGTGAAGGCTGGTACTCGTCTGGCTCTATTGAGTATCTTCTTGAAGCGGGCTATTATTACCTTATCGCAGCCTGCTGGGAGCTTGAAGCTACTTACGGCAGAGGCGGAAGTACTCCTGTGCCGACCACCTTTGGTTCGCTCGAATCTTATGGCATAGAAGACGAATGCTATCCGCCTCCTCCGAGTATCACGGTGAGCACCGGGAGCGCGCCGTATTATCAAACCATCGTAACAAGCACGGGACCGGATTGGCTGTTATATGAACCCACAGTGGGTTCGGTCGCTCCGGGCAGCAGTGAAGATATTGAAATAAAAATAAATACGGTTGACGTGGAACCCGGCGAATACAGCCGCTGGCTGGTGGTCGCATCCAACGACACTCTCAATCCGGAAATCATCGTTCCCATACAATTAACTGTTCTGCCTTCAACGGCGCTTAACATCAGTCTGACTCCACTGGGCACGCCTATCGTCATCCCTGAAACCGGAGGTAGTTTCGACTTCAATATTGCAGTCATCAATCCTGATCCCTTGCCGACTGTCACGGATATGTGGACCAGTATCGTTCTGCCGAATGCTGGTGTTGTGGAGCCTATTATACTGGTTCAGGAGTTCAATGTGCCCGGCTACTGGATGGGAGAGCGAGAACGCACCCAAGAAGTTTCTGCGAATGCTCCGGGCGGCATCTATACCTACTTTGCCCGCCTCGGCGATTATCCCAACACGGTAACCAGCATTGACAGTTTTACATTCGAGAAGTTAGGATTGGATCGTATATGGGACGATTGGACGCTGGACGATTGGTTATGCAGTGGGGAAGACTTTGAAAGCCTGATCGAAGGCGCAGAACAGCAAATTCCATCAGTGTTTGGCTTGACGGGAGCTTACCCAAATCCATTTAACCCTGTGACTACCATCAGCTTCGTGTTGCCGGAAAAATCGCTCGTCTCCATGAAAATATACAATATTCACGGACAATTAGTCAGTACCTTGATTGACGGTATGCGGGACGCAGGAATACATGACGTCAGCTTCGATGTCAGCCAACTTCCCTCCGGTATTTATTTTGCACACTTGAAGAGTGGCGAATTCCAGCAGACACAGAAATTGCTCCTGGTAAAATAGAGTAGCAACCCATTCAGCCAAAGGGGCTTTCCCCAAAGAGACGTATTAAGTCATTGCTCCTTAGGAGTCCCTACGGGACGAGGAATCTGTCAGCCGACGGATGACGTGGCAATCTCCTGTATTGCATGCGCTTAGAGATTGCCACACTTTGTTCGTGCCGAAGGCATCCTCCACAGGAGTCTCTTTAGGACACCCCCGCCCTACGTCTCTGAAACCCCCGACCGTCGGGGGATGACAGAATGAGATTTTTCGCTGCGCCTTTGGCTTGCTCAGAATGACAATGATACTTTTAGGACAACCCCTTTCTATTTAAGTGTAATCTGCGAAAATTTGCGGGCAGGCTGGTCAGAGCGTCTGCCAATCAACACAAGCATTTCTTTCTCCTTCCAATACTTTATCACCAATTCCCCAAGCACGTGATCTTTATCACGGAAAAATGATCCCCTTTGCTATTAAATCTTAAAAAATTACCATGATAACAAAGTAACTTTTAGAGAAACCTCTTGTTTTTATTAAATAATTTGTTACATTATTCACGTTTAAGTATATTCGTTATTATCATAACAAAAGGAAAAACAATAAAAACAGGTCATTATGTGATTCTGTGGCGGTTTGTTTAGTGCAATCTGCCATTGTCATATAGGACGGCTAAAATCACCAAGGAGCAATGTAATGGTCAAAGAATTCCTGCAAAAATTAGAGGCAAAAAATCCTGCACAACCGGAGTTCATCCAGGCAGCCACTGAGGTTCTTTACTCGATTGAACCTGTTCTGGAAAAGAATCCAAAATATGTCGAACACAAGATTTTGGAGCGCGTTACTGAACCTGAGCGTCAGCTTATGTTCCGTGTACCCTGGATTGACGATAGAGGTGAAGTTCAGGTCAACCGCGGTTTCCGCATTGAGTTCAACTCAGCGTTAGGTCCTTATAAGGGTGGTCTGCGCTTCCATCCGACCGTGAATATCGGCATGCTGAAGTTCTTAGCGTTCGAGCAGATATTCAAGAACTCATTGACGACTCTGCCAATGGGCGGCGGAAAAGGCGGCTGCGACTTTGATCCTAAAGGCAAGTCTGACAATGAAGTAATGCGTTTCTGTCAGAGTTTCATGACTGAGCTGTTCCGCCATATCGGCAATCGCACCGACGTCCCCGCAGGCGACATTGGCGTCGGCGGTCGTGAAATCGGTTTCCTGTTTGGTCAGTACAAGCGTCTGACCAATCGCTTTGAAGGCGTCCTGACCGGTAAGGATCCCAAATGGGGCGGCAGCCTGATTCGTCCCGAAGCCACAGGCTACGGAACGGTCTATTTCGCTGCCAATATGATGGCTGTCAAGGGTCAAACCTTTGAAGGCAAGCGGGTCGCCATTTCCGGTTCCGGCAATGTTGCACAGTATGCTACCGAAAAGGTCCTCGACCTCGGCGGTACTCCTGTTACCTTCTCTGATTCCAGCGGCTTTATCATCGACAACGACGGTATTGACCGGGAAAAATTAGCCTGGGCAATGGATCTGAAAAACGTGCGCCGCGGTCGCATAAAGGAATACGCAGAGAAATTCGGCTGCGAGTTCCATGAGGGCAGCGGTTTATGGAAAAGCGGCAAATACGACGTCGCACTTCCCAGCGCTACCCAGAACGAGCTGGATAGCGATGATGCAAAAGCTCTCCTCGAAAACGGCTGCATCTGCGTTGCTGAAGGCGCTAATATGCCTTCCACTCCTGAAGCTGTCGATCAGTTTGTCGAAAAAGGTATCTTCTACGGTCCGGGCAAAGCCGCCAACGCCGGTGGAGTTGCGGTTTCTGGCTTGGAAATGGCTCAGAACGCATATTTCACTTCCTGGTCTCGTGAAGAAGTTGACAATCGCTTGAAAGACATCATGCAGAAAATCCATGATGCCTCCTTCGATGCCGCAGAACGCTACGGCACGCCTGGCAATTATGTCAACGGCGCCAACATCGCCGGCTTCGAGAAAATCGCCGACGCAATGATAGAACAGGGTCTGGTATAGATGTCAAGCCCTTAGATCACTGTAGATTGAAAAATATGGGGAATGCGCGGGATTTCCGCGCATTTTCCGGTATAATTACAATTTAATCAACTCAATGAAATGCTGCCCTTTCCCGAAGATCTGATTTTTCACCATGAACATATTTGGGTTCGCCGTGAATCCCATGAAATGGGTGATCGATATCGTATCGGTCTCGATGCCATATTTCTGCAGGATCTGCGCAGGGTAGATCAACTCGATCTGCCCAACGAAGGCGATGAGATTTCACAGGACGAAGTCTGCGGACTGATTCGCGGCAAGGAAATGAAGAAAATGTTCTTCGCTCCATTATCCGGTGAGATTCTTGATGTGAACTTCGAATTGCACGAAGAACCTGACATCATTCGCGAAGACCCCTATGGTGTCGGCTGGCTGCTGCTGATCGATCCATCCGATCCCGACGAGGAGCTTGAGTATCTCATATCCGGTGAAGAAGCGCTGGAATGGTGGGAGCATGAGCTGAAAACCAGACAGCGCGGTCCCACCTAACGGGTCGTTCCTCTTTTAATTGAAATTGTTTAGCCCTGATTATTAAATGAATAAATCTGGAATTACTTTATTGCTGATCGGAGCTACCGGTCTCGTCGGGCGAACGATGCTTATTGTACTCGAAGAAACGGACGTTCCAGTAGCGGGACTGATTCCGATCGCATCCGCAGATTCCAGAGGCAAAACGGTCGATTACGCTGGCAGGAGTTGGACGGTTGATTCACTTGAAGACAGCACCTGGAAGGATGCACAGGCGGCGTTGCTGTCCGCTGGTTCCGGCATTGCCCGGCGCTGGGTTCCGATACTTGCTGAAGCTGGCATTACCTGTATTGATAACAGCTCCGCATTTCGGGGTAATGAGAATATACCGTTGGTTGTGCCCGAAGTGAACGGGAGCATTATAAAACATGACGACCGGATCATAGCCAACCCGAACTGTTCGACGATTCAGTTGGCGGTTGTATTAGCGCCTCTGCATGAGGCTTTCGGATTGGAAGAGGTGATCGTTTCAACTTACCAGTCTGCCTCTGGCGCAGGACAGAAGGGAAGAAACGCTCTGTCTGAAGAAGCGGCTGGAAACCAGTCCGAACAGTCTCCTTTCCCGCATCAGCTCTATGACAATTTGATACCCGCTATCGGATCGTGCGGAGATAACGGATTTTTTCAGGAAGAGATGAAACTGGTGCACGAAACGCGCAGGATATTGAATCTTCCTGATTTGAAGGTCTTTCCCGCGGTGGTGCGCGTTCCAGTTCCTTATTGCCATGGCGAAGCGGTTCACTTGAAATTCAAATCGGAGATCGAACCCGATCTGGCGAGGGAGTTGCTGGCTTCCCAAAAAGGAATTATCGTGCTCGATGATCCTGATGATAATTTCTACCCTACACCAATAGAATGCGCCGGAAAAGATGAGGTGTTCGTTGGTAGAATCCGTCAGATGCCCGGGGAGAAACAGAGTCTTGATATCTGGATTGTAGCGGACAACCTGCGCAAAGGCGCGGCGCTGAATGCTGTCCAGATTCTGCAGCGTCTCGTTGATGAAGAATATCTTGAGTTATGATGTAAAGATAGATAATTGACGAACGAGTGATGTTCGCACATTATAGAACATTGTTATTGTGCCTTTTTTTTAAGGGAAATTTTGAAAAAAGGAATTGACTTAGTTCTTTACTTTAGTTACCTTTTTCAATTCAACTTGCGGGGGTGATAAACTTGTGAAAGGGCGGAAGGTATCAATCTTAATAGTTCCCGATTCTGAAGGGACTCCGCATACCTTTAAGCTGTCCGTTTTTGTTCTACGCACCTTGCTGGTGCTCGCTTCTCTGTCGGCAGTCTTATTTGTCATAATGGCCGTCACCTGGATGGGATTGGTCAAGAAATCGAATCTCACCGAGCATCTCGCCAGAGAAAACGAAACCTATCGTGTCGAATACCAGCGCGTAGCCGAATTAGAGACTCGATTAAACTATTTACAGCAATTTGAACAGCAGATACGCAGAGTGCTGGGCACAGAATTTTCATCCAATCCTATTGATGATCCAGTTACCGTTGCTGCTTTTATTAATGCGGATACGCTGGCTGGACGCATAAGTAGTGATCGATACGGGTATAAAGGAAGAACGGCTGCTATCCAGACTGTATCACCGTCGTCAGCGTCAATTGATATTTATAAGGGACTCGAGATTCCCTCTATGTGGCCAGTTGAAGGCTTTATAAGCCGCGGCTTCGAATGGAATCCCGTAGCGCCGACAAGATCGCACACAGGAGTGGATATTGCCGGCAAAGAGGGCGCTGTCGTCAGAGCTGCGGCAGGAGGAATAGTGATCTGGACTGGCTGGTCAGCCCGGTTCGGCAATTTGGTTGTATTAGCTCACCAATCAGGGTATTTCAGTTTTTACGGACATAATCAGGTCATTCTCGTCAGTCAGAGGCAGCATGTGGATCGCGGGATGCCGCTGGCGCTCCTCGGGAACACGGGATATTCCAGCGCGCCGCATCTGCATTTTGAAATCTGGTTAAAGGATCAACCGGTTGACCCCTTCGATCTGCTTCCAATTGATTGATCCGTTCATTAGGGGGTATGAATGATGTTTTCCGCCAAATCGACAGGTGGACGCATAAAAGACGGTTCTGAATTAGGAACGATAATTGGTCAGGACGCTGAAATAGAAGGCAAACTGATCGTAAAACATGCAGTCCGCATAGACGGTAAATTAAGCGGTGAGCTTAACAGCACAGATACTATCACCGTCGGCTCCTCCGGTAAAGTAGAAGGCACCTTAATCGGAGAAAACGTGGTCGTCGGGGGTCAGGTTGAAGGTTCGTTGAAATCCAGCGGATTGATTACTCTTGAAGCTGGAAGCCGTTTCTCTGGTGATCTTGAAGCAGTTAGGCTGGTGATCATTGAGGGCGCTGTTTTCAATGGGCGATCTAACATGGGTGCCAAGCGGGACAACATGAACCTGCAGCCTCGTAAGATCAACCTTGACCCTGTGCCGGAACCGGCTCCGGTCGAGTAAATTTCAATCTCCGATGCCAATTGACAAGCCGCCTCATCGAAAGCGAAAAATAACCTCTTTCGGTGTTAATCTTCCCCCGGCATTTGACTTGGCGCTGCGCTGGGGATTGACTCTGGCGATTTCCGTCTTGATGGGCTTATTTGCCGGGCGCTGGATCGATACCAAACTTGGAACTACACCGCTGTTTCTGTTAATCGGTGTGTTTTGGGGAGTAGGGGGAAGCTTCTATAGCCTCTTCCTTCAGCTGAAAAAACTTCAAGAAGAAGAGGAATCTGAAAGAGATTCTCCGGAAGATTGAATGTGAAATATTTCTTTAAAAACGTATTCGTCTTAAATAATTGCTCTTTAAATGGAAACTAATATCACAATATGAGCGGGATTCCTGTCTGGCTTTTTGGCATGATTGGCGGTTTGAGTTTAGGTGTTATCGGTCTCTTCATCCTACTTCCTGCCTGTGCAAAAGGAGCACCAGCCCTGTTGAAACGTTTTGTAATCTCTTTCCTGTTGAAATTATTCCTGGTTGGACTCGGTTTCTGGATTGCCATTAAACTTTATGCTATCGATCCGATACCGCTGGTAATAGGATTTTTTGTTGGATATATAATATCAATGTTCCTGGAAATACTACCCTGCATCTGGAAACTACGCCGATGTATGAAAGACGCAAACGGAACCGCATAGCGCGGTTCACACTGTTACTTCTGCCGCTTCTGCTATGGGGCGGACTACTGATAGCCGATGAACACGATCAGGCAGCCGATCATGATCATGATGGTCATGTGGAAGCCGCCGCCGAGACGCATCAAGAAGCCGACGCTGATCATGGCGCTGAAGCTGCGCATGGTGAACAGACCGAGCATGGATCGGAGGCTGATCATGGCGGCGGACACGAAGAGGATACCAGCGTGCTCTCTCTTCTTGAGCATCACCTGATGGATTCAAACCACTATCAGTTCCTCTTTATGGATTTTCATCTGCCCGTGCTTAGATATGGCGGCTACGAACTGCCAATCACCAAGCATACTATCATGGAAATCACCGCGGCTATCCTGCTGATTGTCCTGATCTTGCCTGTGAAGCGTGTGGGAAAAGGCGTGCCTCACGGCTGGGCGAACTTCATGGAAGTGCTGGTAGTCTTCATCCGCGATGAAGTGGTCTATCCCAATATGGGTGAAAAATATGGACGAAAATATCTGCCCTGGTTTTTGACCGCATTTTTCTTCATTCTCTTCTCAAATCTTTTGGGAATGATCCCCTGGGGTTCGTCATCGACCGGCAACATCGCGGTGACGGGTTCTCTCGCCGGCATATCACTGCTGGTGATGATCGGTTCGGGAATGGTCATTCACGGACCATTTAAATATATGGGATCCTTTGTGCCGCACGGCATCCCGGCTTTCGTTATCCCGATCCTGTTCCCGATTGAAATCGCGGGCGTGTTGGTGAAGCACTTTGCATTGTGCATTCGACTCTTTGCCAATATGTTAGCGGGACACGCGGTCATCACCGTGTTCCTGGGATTGATTTCCAGCTGGTTTATCGCGCCGGTCGCCATTCTGGGCGCGGTGGCGATTTCGATGCTGGAACTCTTCGTCGCCTTCCTGCAGGCGTATATCTTCGTAATGCTGTCGTCGCTGTTCGTCAGCACGGCGGTGCATGGTGAACACTAAATATTGAGTAAAATTAAGTAATTTAAAATAACAACTGATACAATCAAATTACAAACGGAGTAGTAAAGCAATGGAAAGTCTCGCAATTGGATTCATGGGCGCAGGTTTAGGCGCTGGTATCGTCACGTTAGGGGCTGGGCTGGGCATCGGCCGGATCGCCGGACAGGCGATGGACGGTATTGCCCGTCAGCCGGAAGCTGCTGGTAAAATTCAAACCGCCATGCTGATCTCGGCAGCGCTGATTGAAGGTGTCGCATTCTTCAACGCCGTGATTTGTATGCTCATCGCTCTGAAATAGGATAGTTCATGCAGGATATAATCATGCCGCAACCTGGATCCATTATATGGACCATTTTAGTCTTCGTTACCCTGTTCTTCGTGCTTAAAAAATACGCATGGGGACCCATCGTTAATGCGTTGCAGGCACGCGAAGACGGCATTAAGAAGGACATCGAGGATGCGAAATCAGCGCACCAGAGCGCAGAAGAACTCCTCGAGAAGTATAAAAAACAACTCGATGACGCGCGCAAAGAAGCGCAGCAGTTGATAAGCAAAGCTAATGCTCGGGCGGACGCGCTCCACGAAGCGAGAAAGAAGGAAGTGGAAACAGAAGCTCAAGCAATCTTAGAGAAAGCCAAGTCTGAAATCGAGCTGGAGCGCCAGAAGGCGGCTCAGGAATTAAGGAACGACGTGGTTGAAATCGCAATAGTTGCCGCCGGAAAAGTTATCGGTCAGGCGCTCCAAGCGGAAGACCATCGTGACCTGATCCAGCGGGAAATCGACGGGCTGAACTAAATCGCTTATATAATTCTGCTGAGTTTAATGAACAGCGCCTCCAGTTGAGCCTGAAGGAATTCAACATGGCTCACTTTGTGACGGGAATACGAAAGTAATGAAAAACGACGCATTAGTACGTGTCTATACTCATCCTCTCTTCGACCTTGCAGTCGAAAGCGAGAAGATAGGCACTATCGCTGTGGAATTACAGACGCTGTCCAGCCTGTACGAACAGGTGCCGCAACTCTCGGAATATCTGGACAGCCCAAACGTCAGCCGCCAGGACAAACTGGATCTTATGAAAAAAGCCTTCGAGAAGCCGTGGTCTGATTATTTCGACCGATTTCTCGAGCTGGTTCTGCGCAAAGGACGCCAGGAAATCCTTCCTTTCACCCAGGAAGCTTTTACGCGATTCTGGGATGAATACCGCTCAAGAATTGACGTAAAAGTAACTTCCGCCGTCAAACTGACGGATAACCAGTTGCAGTCGATCTCGAAGAAACTAGCCGAACGAACAGGGAAGAACATCGAGCTAAAAAGTTCTGTTGACCCTGCAATAATCGGAGGAATCCGGCTTCAGATCGGACACCAGCTTCTGGATGCAACGGTAACCGGCAGGCTTACAGCGCTTCGTGAAGAGTTGTTACGCTCTTAAGCTTGTCACGCATCAAAGAAAGAAAAACATCAACCATTGATGTATTAGTCCGGTGAAAATTATCGGACAAACAATCATTTAGTGATCTGGTTCATAACCAGCATTCGAAAGACTCGAATGGGATAAAGGACATTGAAATGAAAATCCGACCCGAAGAAATTACGTCGATTATCAAAAAGCAGATCGCCGGATTTGACGCCAAAGCTGAAGTGGATGAGGTGGGCGAAGTAATCCAGGTAGGTGATGGAATCGCTCGTGTCTATGGACTTGAAAACGTCATGTCATCAGAGTTGGTGCAGTTCCCCAACGATATCTACGGAATGACGCTTAATCTCGAAGAGGATAACGTCGGCATCGCTATTTTTGGTGATTACACCAAGATCAAGGAAGGCGACATCGTACGCCGCACCAACCGAATCGTCGAAGTGCCGGTAGGAGATGCGCTGTTAGGCAGAGTCGTTAATCCGCTGGGATTCCCGCTTGATGGTAAAGGACCTATAAAAACCGATACTTATCGACCTGCTGAAAAGAAGGCGCCCGGCGTCATTTATCGTCAGCCGGTCTCTGAACCCCTTGACACAGGTATCGTTTCGATTGACGCCATGATCCCGGTTGGAAGAGGTCAGCGTGAACTGATCATCGGCGACCGGCAGACCGGTAAGACAGCCATCGCTGTGGATGCGATCATCAATCAAAAGGGCAAAGACGTCATCTGTATCTATGTCGCCATTGGGCAAAAAGGCTCAACCGTGGCAAAGGTCGTCAAAGTCCTCGAAGAACACGGCGCGATGGATCACACTATCGTTGTATCTTCAACCGCGGAAGAGACGGCGCCAATACAGTATCTCGCTCCGTTTGCAGGCGCTGCAATGGGCGAATTCTTCAGGGATTCCGGACGCCATGCTCTCTGCGTATATGACGATTTGACGAAGCACTCTTGGGCGTATCGTCAGTTATCACTGCTGTTGCGCCGTCCGCCCGGACGTGAAGCGTATCCCGGCGATATCTTCAACCTGCATTCACGCCTGTTGGAACGCGCCGCTAAGATGTCAGGCGACCCGAAAGTCGCTAAAGCAGCCGGTTGCTCGGAGCCCGGCGGCTCCTTGACTGCGCTGCCGATCATCGAAACGCAGGCTGGCGACGTTTCCGCATACATCCCGACCAACATCATCTCGATTACCGACGGACAGATTTTCCTCGAACCCGATCTGTTCTACGCGGGTATTCGTCCGGCAGTCAACGTCGGTATTTCGGTTTCTCGTGTGGGCGGCAATGCGCAGACCAAGGCTATGCGGCAGGTTGCAGGATCATTGCGTCTGGAGTTGGCTCAATACCGTGAACTGGCTGCCTTCGCCCAGTTTGGCTCTGATCTGGATAAGGCTACTCTGGCACAACTGACACGCGGTGAGCGCCTGGTTGAGGTGCTGAAGCAGGGGCAGTATGCGCCGATTCCATTGGCTGAACAGATTACTTTCATCTTCGCGGCGGTTAACGGCTTCGCTGATTCAATACCGGTATCTGAAGTGAAGCGCTGGCAGGATGAGCTGATTAAGTTTATGAAAGCAACATATTCGGATCAGTTGCAGGAAATCACAGATGTGAAAAAGATTTCCGATGAACTTGAAGGCAAACTTAAAGCTGCCATCGAAGAGTTCATGAAAGGATTCACGGCTGATCAAGCTGCCTGATAGCGTAAGAATAAACAGCTTATTGAGCTGTCTTGCGGACTTATGTTCTCTACAGAAAATAATTGTGAATAAATGGGGCTGTCCCAAAAGCCTTTGAACTGTCATTGTCCCATAGGTCCGTAAGACTCCTTCGGAGGATGCCTTCGGTACGAACGAAGTGTGGCAATCTTTAATAGTTTGTGAAATAAGAGATTACCACGTCACTACGTTCCTCGTAATGACTAGATATTCTTCTTTTGGGACAGCCCCCGGAAGAAGCAACAGAGATACGATTTTGAAGGGTTTATATGCCTTCCTTAAAACAGATCAAGCGGCGAATTACATCAGTCAAATCGACCCAGCAGATCACCCGGGCGATGAAGATGGTGGCTGCCGCAAAACTGCGTCGCGCACAAGAAAATATCATTAAAGCCAGACCCTACTCATTCAAACTGCGTGATCTGATCAAGGACCTTTCCGGGCGGTGCGACCGCTCACAGCATCCGTTGCTGGCTGTCCGTGATACGAAAGAGATCGGCGTGGTGGTGGTCACCGCAGATCGCGGATTCTGCGGCAGTTTCAATACCAACATCATCAAGCGCGCGGTTAAAGAGATCGAATCATTTGAAGAGATCGATCCAACAATCCAGATGATGACAATCGGTAAAAAGGGCTCAGACTATTTTAAAAAGCGGGGCTATAATGTCCTCCAGGAGCACAATCAGTTGTTCAATGATCTCCATTTCGGAGTCGCCACGGCAATTGGCGAATCCCTGATAGATTTCTACGTGCAAGAGAAGCTTGACCGCATATACCTGATATACAACGAGTTTAAATCTGCCATTCAACAAAATATCGTTGTCGAGCAACTTCTACCCATTGTGCCGGAAGAATCTGAGGAAGAAGAGTGCGGAATTGATTTCTTGTATGAGCCGGATGCGTTAACAGTTTTGTCGAATATCCTGCCGTTATATATCAACATGCAGATGTGGCGCGTTTTCTTAGAATCCAATGCCGCTGAACACGGCGCGCGCATGACCGCCATGGAAAATGCGACAAATAACGCCATTGAACTGATTGATTCACTGACGCTGCAGTACAACAAAGCGAGACAATCAAAAATCACTACAGAGTTGCTGGAAGTGGTTTCCGGTGCAGAAGGAATGAAGTAAGTGATTGATTCTCCGCTTGGTTTCATACAGCCGTCAGATGCCCAGAAAAAGGAGAAATAGAGAATCTGTATGCTTAATACAATTTGGTTTTCAACTTGCCATTTTTGAGGTTGAGTATGAGAAAAATTCTAGCTGCTTCATTTCTTGGAAGCATGTTATTAACAGGATTTGAGTATATATTAATCGTTTTGGACTGTGGTCCCTTTTGGATGCAGGCTGAGATATTTATCAAGACTCTGTTTGTCCACTTTATTTTCTTCTTTGTTTTACTATTTATATTATTTATTATTGTACAGTTGATAAAACCCCTTAAGCGGTATCTTTCTAAGAAACAGAGATTATTCGTCCATTCTACAGGGTTCTGTTGGCTGATTGGAGGATTTTATATCGGATTTCAGTTATTTAAATTTTTACCAATTCCAATTGGCAGGAATAGACTCTTATACTTATTTCTCATCATTGCATTTATATCGGTGACAGAGCTTATTTTAATGTACATTTTACGTAATGTGAAGAGCTATTCTGCCGTAACAAGCTATATTTCTGTTTTCATCATTATTTTCGCAACAAGCACTTACTTAATTTCATCAGTATATTATTCTAAGATGGTAGCAGACAGGAACTCGATCTATGATGGGAAAATTTCAGATCTGTGCATTCTGATACTGGACACAACCAGAGGTGATTTCATTTCATCCAATAGTTTTCCAGAAGAGAATACTATTCACATTGATAAACTTGCTTCCGCTGGACTATCCTGCAAGGAAGCATATAGTGCCGCGACATGGACGCCTCCTGGTCATATAAGTATTTTTACCGGTAAATATCCTTCGCAACATGGAAATGCAGGAAAGGAGCACATGCCGGAGGAATTAATTTCTATTACTGAAATTCTCTGTCAACATGGTTACTTTTGTGTTGGTTTTAATAATAATACACTTGCCGGCAGATCGATAAATCTCACTCAGGGATTTGATCTTGAATATACCGTTTGGCGCGAGAGAAAAATATATCCGTTATGGATTGCGATATCAGGTAGGTATTTGCACAACGATTATGGTGCCTCTGCGACCCTTGAGGCTTCCTTAGAGATGTTCAATTGGATAAAAAAGCGAGATGGGCACTTATTCCTCTATATCAATTTAAACGAACCACATCTTCCTTATCTTATTCATGAACCATATTTTTCTTCCATTGTAGATCAATCGATATTGGAAAATATCACTAACCTGCAGGAATTAATCGAACTGTGCAATAGCAGTTTTAATGCTCCTTTTGAGAGTTCTATCTTCGAGAATTTTAACGAAGAGAGCTACACGTTCATCGAGAATGCCTATGCGAGTGAAATTGCATACATTGACAAAGAAATCGGAGAATTTACAAGCAGGTTAGAATATCTGAATTATTTTGATGAAACATTACTTATAATAACCTCGGATCATGGTGAAGCTTTGGGCGAACACGATAGTTGGGGACATCCTTCATTAGTTCCTTTTCTTATGAATTCAACCTTGCGAATTCCACTTATTATGCGGTATCCAAAAGTAATCGTACCGCAGACTAATGCTCAATATGTATCGAATATCGACATCTTTCCTACAGTGCTAAACATAATGGGGTATGAAGAGTGTATTCCAAATGATGTACAGGGTTTTAACATATTAGATATTGACCAAAACCAAAACAGACCCATCATGAGTGAATGGATTAGGGATGACGATTGGGGCTATTGTATTTTTGATGGAGCGTTTAAAGCAATAGTAAATAGGAGTCAAGAACTTGATGTTTTGAATGTTGAAGACACACTGTTATTTCGCATTGATATTGATCCAAATGAGTTAAATAATCTGTATCCGGTTTTTCCCGATATTGGGGATAGCCTGATACTAAAAGCATTAAACTGGCGCGAGTCGATATACGTAGAACCATCCAATGATTTAGAGGTAAGTCGAGAGGCAATTCAGGCAATGCGGGCATTAGGATATATTAACTAATTGGAGTTGTTAAATAATATCTTTTAATAGGAAATTTTACAAACAACACCTGGAGTAAACATGAATAAAGGGTATATCCGCCAGATTATAGGCGTAGTCGTGGATATCGCCTTCCCTGAAGGCAATCTTCCGCTCATCTATCAAGCACTGAAAATACCGCGCGAGGATCAGAATGACCTGATTTTTGAAGTTCAGCAGCACCTCGGAGATCACATGGTTCGTGCTGTTGCTATGGACAGCACCGATGGCTTGAAGCGCGGAGACGAAATCCTGGATACCGGGAATCCCATCACAATTCCGGTCGGTCCGGCGACTCTGGGACGATTGATCAACGTTACCGGCGAACCGATTGACGGTTTGGGCGAGATCAAATCAGATACGCACTATCCCATCCACCGCCAGCCCCCAAAACTCGTTGATCTGGAAACCAAATCCGAGATGTTGGAAACCGGCATCAAGGTCATCGATTTGATCCAGCCTTTCTCAAAGGGAGGCAAAATCGGACTGTTCGGCGGAGCCGGTGTCGGCAAAACCGTCATCGTGATGGAACTGATCAATAATATCGCCAAATCGCACGGCGGAATTAGCGTCTTCTCCGGAGTGGGTGAGAGAACTCGCGAAGGCAATGACCTCCTCCGTGAAATGATCGAATCGAAAGTCATGAACTATGGCGATAAATTTGACGTTGATAAATTTGAACTAGATGATGTCGATCTTGAAGCAGTTAAAACCTCCAAGGTGGCTATGGCATTCGGTCAGATGAATGAACCACCCGGCTGCCGTCTTCGCGTTTCCTTGACTGGCTTGACGCTGGCGGAATATTTCCGTGATGAAGGGAAGGATGTGCTGCTGTTCATCGATAACATCTTCCGTTTCACACAGGCTGGTTCAGAAGTATCAGCTCTCCTCGGTCGTATGCCTTCCGCAGTGGGCTACCAGCCGACGCTCGCTACTGAAATGGGCGCCATGCAGGAACGAATCACTTCGACACTTAAGGGATCGATCACTTCCGTGCAGGCAGTCTATGTCCCCGCTGATGACTTGACAGACCCGGCGCCGGCGACAACCTTCGCCCACTTAGACGCAACAACAGTGCTCTCAAGACAGATCGTGGAATTGGGTATCTATCCTGCCGTCGATCCGCTGGATTCTACTTCCAGAATTATGGATCCTGCCGTTGTCGGTGAGGAACATTATACAGTGGCGAAGCAAGTGCAGGAAGTTCTGCAACGCTACAAGGACCTTCAGGATATTATCGCTATTCTCGGTATGGATGAACTTGCCGACGAGGACAAAGTCATTGTGAACCGAGCCAGAAAACTTCAGAAGTTCCTCTCGCAGCCGTTCTTCGTTGCTGAAGCATTCACCGGCAAGGAAGGAAAATACGTCTCGATTAAGGATACTATCAAGGGCTTTAAGGGAATCGTTGAAGGTGAATATGATCACATTCCCGAGCAGGTGTTCTACATGGCAGGGGCTATAGAAGAAGTCGTTGAAAGAGCCAGGCAGCAGGAAGTTGCTTAATTAACATCGATTACGGAGGCGGGGTTATATAACCCTGCAGAAGAAAAATGGCGAATACATATCAATTGGACATCGTGACGCCGGAAGGGCTGGTATTCTCCGAACCGATCGAACATCTGCGCGCTCCGGGAATCGAAGGATCGTTCGGTGTTCTGGTGGGACATACCCCTTTCATGACCTCACTGACTATTGGAAAAGTGGATCTCATGCAGAACAATAAGCAGAGAGCGTTAGCAACGTCCGGCGGTTTTATCGAAGTGAACCCGGATCGGGCTGTAATTCTGGCGGAAACGGCTGAATTCGTTGAAGATATTGATCTGGACC
This sequence comes from candidate division LCP-89 bacterium, assembly GCA_025774555.1. Lineage (GTDB taxonomy): Bacteria > Electryoneota > B3-LCP > B3-LCP > B3-LCP > JALGVT01. The sequence goes on along the minus strand of JALGVT010000027.1, from coordinate 7,976 downwards.
GTGCTGAAGCTGCGCTTCAGCGCGCCAAGGATCGCATCGAAGGCAAACAGTTGGATACTGATTTGAATCGTGCCCAGGTTTCGCTGGGACGCGCCGTAAATAGGATTAGTATTGCGCGTATGACTCGCTGATACCTTCATTTCAGCATTATCTGAAGAGTCACTGATCAATTAACCAATCACTTAATTTATACACAAGGGGAATGGCTGTTTCATTCCCCTTATGCTTGTTAATTTAGAGACGTTTGCAGCCTCCGGTCAACGAAAGTAGCTGAATTATCTCTTGGAAATCTTTTCAAATATGCTTAATGTATAATTATAAGTAATAATCAGTTTCAAGAGGAGGTAGGTATGATTATTAGACCTGCACAAGACAAAGATCGTTCGGATTTAACTTCACTTCATCTCGCCGAGGATGTCGAAGTTTATAAAAAATCTTCCGAAGTATATCGAGGTGGTATATTATCGGCGATTTCAAGCCGCACCAAAGACATTGTTCTGGTTGCTGAAGACGACGATGGATATGTGGCCGGGTATCTCTGGGGAGTAGCTCTCAGAATATTTGATTATAAGATCGGCATTATCTTCGATCTTTACGTCAATACCAGGATGCGTCAAAAAGGCTGCGGACGAAAACTTATGCAGGAAGGTATCGAAGAATTCCATAAACTCGGCGTTCACAGGATTTGGGCTAACCCCGAAGAGAAAAATGCGCCAACCCTTGCGCTGTTGGAGCATTTAGGTTTTAAAAAACAGGACGATAAAGTATTCTATCAACTGCTCGAATCAGATGCTCAGCATGAATGGGGACAAGAATAATCCGCTAACCGATTGTGTACAAGTAACCATGTATACAGGTAAAGAGCGATCATAAGAATCGCTCTTTTTCTTTTAAATCGCTGATCGACCAGATATAGTATATTCTATAACAATGGTGAAAATTAACGGGGTATATTCTTGAACTGTGATTATTGGGGTTGAACTGATCCTTGATTTTACCTCTCGATAACAATGGCATCTGTTCCTGCGTAAGTGATTCGACCTTCTATCGAAGCGTGAACGCGAGCGCCCAGCTTATTCTCGGGAATCTCCCCGATCAATTGTCCCTTCTGAACGTAATCACCTTCTGCAACTATCGGAGACGCCGGAGCGCCGAGATGCTGCGACATGGGGATTCTTACCTTCCAGCTATCTAACTGCTGGATTTCTGAAGATAACTCCACAGCATATTTCTTCAGTTCGTAGCGCCTTATAAGTCGGTCGGAAGGAACCCGGCGGTATTTACGCATGGGATCGTCTTGATAGCTCTTCACTGAGCGTTCAAACTGCATCCCTTTAGCCTGTAGAGAGGCTCTCACCTCTTCGTACACCCGCTTGGGGGAAAGCCACATCGGGCAGACGTACTCACACATACCACAGAACATGCAAAGGTATGCTTCCATAAAAACGTCACTCTGTTCAGTAAGTCCCAGAGTAACCGCGTTCATTATTTTGTGTGGTCTGATTTGGTGCCCGAGAAGATTTCGGGGACAGGCTTCGGTGCATTGCATACAGCTTGTGCATGCCGCCTGTGCCTGGCGAAGAATATGTCGTAAGGAGATAGAACGTTTAGTGATGAGGAAATTATCCGCCGGCAGTATAAACAGACCGCTACTGGTTTTGGTTACCGGTTGATCCAGTGAATCCTGAACGACGCCCATCATCGGTCCACCGATATAGAGGACGGGGTTATCGCAGGTCAAACCTCCGCACGATTCGATGATCTCTTTTGCTGACATTCCGATGGGGACATTGACAACGCCGGGATGCGCGACTTCCCCAACCACGGTGAGCGTCCGGGTAATTACCGGTTCTCCCCCTATGGCTCGTCCCAGGTTGATAAGAGTTTCCACGTTTTGAACGACAATCCCGACATCCAAAGGTAAACCTGCTTCGGGAACTGTATAACCGGTGATTTCATGGACGATTTCCTGTTCGTCGCCAGCCGGATAGTAATCCTCCAGCTCGAAAATCTCCAGAGTGACAGATCCAGATCGTTTCCTTAAGTGCGAAATGACATCTTTATACTTGTTCTTGATAGCGATTACCGCGCGTTTTGCGCCAGTAGCTTTTACCGCCAGTTCAATTCCCCTGAGAAGATCGGAAGTGTTATGGACAATTTGTGCTTTGTCGTTCGCGAGGAGCGGTTCGCATTCAGCGCCGTTAATAATAAGGACATTGACTTTTACCTGAAGTTTAATGTGCGTGGGGAAACCCGCGCCGCCAGCTCCCACTATACCTGCTTTCCGCGCCGCCTCAATGATGGTATTTCGATCTTCAGCCATTATCACCTGCAATTCACGCAAAAAATATACAATCCAATCGGCTCAAATGCAAGCACTATCCTGACAATGAACGAATGAGTCCTTTAATCCAAGGATTAAAAAAGGCATTGCATTTTGGGATTTATTGAATTAAATTATGCGCATTACGCCAGAGGCAGAAACCTGATTTTATAAATAATAGGGAGACTATACATGCAATACATCTTGATCGTTCTGTTGCTCGCTGTGACAGCTCAAGCGGACGTGATTCGCAAACATAAAACTACTTTGGAGATGATAGGCAGTAAATCAGAGATCATCTCCACTCAATATTTCACCACAGATAAGTCCGCCGATGAAACATCGACGAAGTGGACCAAAGGGTTCATGAAGACCATCCACGGAAGTAAGCCTGTGGAAGAGACCCAGATCGTTCGTCTGGATAAGCAGCTTATATGGAGTGTAACCCACAAGAAGAAAACCTACACGGAGATGACCTTTGCGCAGTTCCGGCAGATGATGCAGCAAATGATGCAGGGGATGGAAGATATGCAGACTGAACAGGCAGAGGAGGAGGTCTCTGAAGAGGTCCCCGAAGACGATATGGACTGGACAGTAGAGATCAAGTCCGCAAAAAAAGAGAAGAAGATCAAGGGATTCCTATGCCGCAATGTGCGTATTGAGGCGCACGGTGTCAGCAAGGATAACCCTGAAGAGCAGATCTGGATTACCTTCGACACATGGAACAGTCCTGAGGTGCTCGGGGACGATGAGATAGCCGCTTTCTATCAGAAATACTTGAAAGCGTCTGGTTTCAATGAAACCGCTGTCACGCCCGGTTTGATGCAGGCGGCGGCATTCTATCAGGAAAAGTTCAGCGAGTTCTTTGAAGAGGCGAAGAAAGCGCCTGGCGAGACTGTCAAACAAACCATTGAAATAAAACTGCGGCAGCTCGTCGGTCCCTCTCTGGGTGAAGCTATTGGCAATGCGGCTGTGGAAGAACTGACCAAGAAGATTCCGTTCGGTTTTGGTAAAAAGAAAGAGAAGGAGCCACGCTATGAAGAACGCGTCAAATACCGGATGACAACAGAACTGATCGAAGCCTCAGTGACGCCGGTGGATGCGGTGAAGTTTAACATCCCTGAGGGATACAAGAAGGTTGAAATGGAAGCATTTGGGGACCAGTAAAGAGGAAGATATAGCGGTTTTCGAAAGTGATTTCCAGCATTGTCAGTCAGGCAGGAATGCCTGACCTCCTATCAATATAGGTTCATACGAGGTGGAGGATAGACATTCTTGTCTGTCTGTTATTAAATCGATATTGGACATTACTTTAGAGTATTGTAATTATAAGCTGCTAACACTGTTATGCAACGGTTAACGATACCTGAAATTACCTTCTGATCAAAGCGCTTGACTCGTTTCTGATTCTTTTGTAAATTATTCATATAATCGTGGCGTCATGCTTCTGGCATGACACTGCGTTTTGCCCCTGTAGCTCAGTTGGATAGAGCGCCGGCCTCCGGAGCCGGGTGCCCGGGTTCGAGTCCCGGCGGGGGTACAATAATAGTAACTGGCGGCTGGTAACTGGTAATAATAAAGGGGCTGTCCCAAAAGATGAATATCGAGTCATTGCGAGGAACGTAGTGACGTGGCAATCTCCTATTTTACAGGCACTAAGAGATCACCACACTTCGTTCGTGCCGAAGGCATCCCTATGGGACAATGACAGTTTGTAGGCTTTTGGGACAGCCCCTTTATTTTTCCGTGGGGGCACAGCGAGCCGTGCCCTTTAATAAATTAAAATCCCTTACTTGGATCACGGTGCATCTTGCCTTATGCTGCCGGATGATCCTCCAGTACTCCGAGATAGGGCAAATCCCTGTACCTTCCCTCATAATCCAATCCGTAACCCACCACGAAAACGTCATCGATGGAAAAGCCTACGTAATCTGCATGCACGTCAACCAGGCGGCGTCCGGGCTTGTCAAGCAAAACGCAAGAACGCACTTCTTCGGCTCCGCGTTCCTTGATGAAATCCTGGGCATATTTCATGGTTCTGCCGGTATCCAGAATGTCATCGACGATCAGCACCCATCGCCCTTCAACGTTTAAGGAGGGTTCACGCAGCAGCTTCATCTCACCCGTCGATTCCATCCCTGCATAGCTGGTGACGAAAACAAAATCGATTAAAGGGTGCATATCGTTATTGTAAAGCACCCTGACGATGTCTGCGGTGAACATGAAACTGCCGCGTAGAATGCCTATAATTAAAAGTTCCTGTCTCTGCAGATCCCTCGCAATTTCGATCACCATCTGCCCGATGCGCGCTCTGATTTCCGCTTCGGTAATTAATGGTTTGCCGCTGAGTTGTATCATTTTATCCCCGGTCTATTTATCGTTTACAGGGGCAGGAGTCGAATCGGTGTCTTCGGGCGGGCTGACAGCCTCATCGCTCTCCTTACCCATATTGATAGAACACAACTTACCGCACATGGTGCATATAATCTGATCGTATGCTTCGCTGGCGCGGCGCTTCGAACGGGCTAAGTTGGAATCGAGCGCCTCTTCGTACATCCCCTCCCAGTTCAAAGCTCGGCGGTGCTGCGACATTTTGAGATCCCGGTCGGTTGCTCCGGGGATACCTTTGGCGATATCGCCGGAATGCGCCGCAATTCGAGCTGCAAATACGCCTTCGCGCACGTCAACAGCAGTGGGCAGGCGCAGATGTTCCGCCGGCGTAACGTAACACAGGAAATCTGCTCCTTCCGCCGCGGCAATTGCTCCGCCTATGGCGGCGGTAATATGATCGTACCCCGGCGCTATATCTGTCGTCAAGGGTCCCAGCACATAGAACGGAGCATAATCGCACATAGTTTTCTGCATCTGCATGTTGGATTTGATCTCATGCAGAGGTACGTGCCCCGGACCTTCGATCATCACCTGGACGCCGCGTGCCCGCGCTCGTTTCCCTAAATCGCCCAGCACTACCAGCTCTTCCATCTGCGGACGGTCGCCTGCGTCTGCCAGAGCGCCGGGGCGGAGTCCATCACCCAGTGAGAGCGTAACGTCGTACTTGAAGGCTATATCGAGCAGACGGTCGTAATACTCGTACAATGGGTTTTCCTTCCGGTGATGCTTCATCCAGAGCGCCAGTATAGATCCGCCGCGGCTGACCATCCCGCCGACTCGCGGTGAATTGTCCAGCAGTTCCATCACCTTCCGGGTAACGCCGCAATGAACGGTAATGTAATCGATACCCTGCTCACACTGTTTTTCAATCTCTTCAAACAGACCATCCACCTTCATCTGCACGATCTGTTTATCCTCTTCAAGCAGTCTTGCTGCAGCCCCATAAATGGGGACGGTTCCCACCATCACGCGCGATTGATCCAGAATAGCCTTGCGGATGGCATCGAGATCGCCGCCCGTCGATAAATCCATTACGCTGTCAGCGCCGCAAGCGATGGCAACCTGCAGCTTATGGATCTCTTCTTCGATGTCGAAATGTTCCGGCGACGTGCCGATATTGGCGTTCACTTTGGTCGTCAATCCTTCACCGATGCCCCGCAGTATGAATTCACGTTTTATGTTTTTGGGAATGACGACGCGTCCATTAGCAACTTTCTGACGGAGAACTTCCGGATCTATATTTTCCTGCCGGGCGACTTCGCGCATCTCCTCGGTGATCACACCGGCTTGCGCCTGGCTTAACTGTGTCATGATTGCCTTCTATCTTGAAAATCTGAGTTTATATACATTATACGAGAAATATAAGCAAATTTAAGCGAGTATGCAAGGGGTTTTTATCGTGGTGGATAAATATTGTTTTTAGATGAGCTTTAATTAAAAGAGGCTGTCCTGTTGAAGAACAGCCTCGCATTTCTGTTTTTTTGGTAATCATTTTGTCAGCAGCAGTTTCTGTACCGAATGATGATTTCCAGCCTGAATCTGAGCGAAATAAACGCAATGTAGGGGCGAGGTAACCTCGCCCTTACTGGATTCTCCGTAGGTGTCCTTCGAACCTGCCTTCGCAGGAATGACAACAATAAAAAGGCGCGCCGCCGTGCGCCCCTTTTTTTTCCAAGGAGGGAGTAAGGAGGGATCAGCTTTAAGTTTTAAGTTTTTCGTTTTAATCTATTTCAGCAACACCCCTTTCCTGATCTGTTTTTCTTCTCCTGCTATCAATTCGATGAAATAGATGCCTGATGCTTGCTGTGCCGCATCCCAGTCAATGGAATAGTGACCGGGCGCTAAGTTATCTTCGCGATATTCATGAACGGTTCTTCCAGTGATGTCATAAATTGTGAGATAAATATCTGCCTGCCTTGATAGTTCAAATGGAATCGTGGTGGTATTATTAAACGGATTAGGGTAATTTCTGTAGAGTCTGAAATTTGTTACAGATGGATTATGCGGCTTATCCCAGAATCCTGCCGATATTTGCTCCCAATCTTTTAACGCCCGTGATCCATAAGAAGAAACAACAATGCTTTTCTTGCCATCTTGATCTGTATCGCAAATGTATGGATTACGGTAAGCGCAGCAATCATCTACCGCGCTTTGCCATAGATTCTCATAACTGCTGTCTGTGAATGACCACAATAGCAGCATTGACTGCTCCGGGTAAATTGGAATAATATGAATGCTGCTGATTGATGGGAGGTAATCGACTATACCAAAACAACTTTCATTAGGACCATTCGGTAAGCTGGTTGTGTCCAAATAGGAAACATATCCGACTTCGAAATCAACACCCTCCCATACGAAAGCAGAACCGCCCTGCGGGAACAGTCCACCGGCAAAGAGTTCTTGTTGATTATCATTATCCAGATCCTCTATAACTGGCGTTACACAGGAAAGAGGAATGCCTGTCTGAAGCCAATGCTGAGTGAGATAGTTTGCGCTTCCCGGATTACATCTAAAATACTGTATGTCAATCGGGTCGTACCCCATAACCCAACCCGCATTCCCGGAAACGATATTTACTAGTCCATCGTTATCGAAATCACCAACTGCTAAATAGACATCACCCCAGTCCTGTGAGTAATTTGCCAACGAATTGAAGTATATCGTCGAGTCAGATATGTTTTTATAGTTAAATTCTTGAATTAAATAAACTGTAGGAGGCACATGATCATAATTCGTACAAACTGCTGCAAGTTCTTGGATTCCATCTTGATCGGTATCGCACTGTACAATATCCGAAACAGCTCTTAGGAACGTAATATTTGATGTCCAGATGGTGTACTCACTACTACCAAAAAATTCCCAAAAATAGGTGTTTTCACCGGTATATGCCAACTCTTTCAAGCCGTTTTGATCTATATCGGTTATAAGAAGTTGGGTAAGAGCAGAAATTGTGCCATTTGTAAAGAGCGGTTCATTCATGAATAAATCGTAAGAATTATTACCAATGCTTTTATATATAGCGATCCATGCCGTGTCTGCATACTGGTTCTCTTTCCACCAGGTCACCAACTCAATAATTCCGTCGTTATCTAAATCACCAACTGTACAGCGATTCATCCCATAGGGACGCGATTCGCTTTCCCATACAATCTCAAAATCTGCTTCACTGACGATGCGGGGGATTTCGGATTTTATCGAACTGACGGGCGTATCGTTCAAGTCCAGAACGCCGCGGCTATGGCAGAAGGTTTTCTCAGAGTTA
>JALGVT010000064.1 GCA_025774555.1 candidate division LCP-89 bacterium | reverse complement strand
TCGGTGGCTGACGATACTCTGCAGATGGGTTCGGGTTCACATGGAACAAAAACGCTCTCCTGTCTGGCAGGTTACGATCCGGGAAACCTGATCGGTACGGCATACGGCGTTTCGGTCGCTCTGGCGAAGACGGAGAACACCGAATATGAATTGAAGATCGAGGAAGATAACTGGGCTGCGGGCATTCAGTGGCTGGATTCGCTGGGATGCGTGGTTGCGACAAGTTCAGTCTCATATCTTGCGTTCAATGCTCCGGATCCATCATATACCTATGAAGATTTAGACGGCAATACAGCCATTATTACGATAGCCGCGGATTACGCTGTAGAACGGGGCATTGTGGTGTTGAATTCGGAAGGCAATAACGGAAATGAAATTTATCCAGCAAATAAAATGAATGCGCCCGCTGACGGTGACAGTGTGCTCTGTATCGGATCGGTTGGCACGGATTCCCTCAGGGCATCTTTTTCGTCTTACGGTCCGACGTACGATGGGCGCATCAAGCCCGATCTGGTTGCAAAGGGCACTTCTATCAGGGTTGCATCGACATCGAACACAACGGGATACAGCAGCAGCAGCGGATCGTCGTTTTCGACTCCGATTACTGCCGGAGCCTGCGCGCTGCTTCTGCAAGCTGATCCTTATTTAACACCGATGCAGGTACACGCTTATTTAAAAGAGAGCGCGGATCAGGCATCTTCACCCGATACAGTGCGGGGTTGGGGAATATATGACGTCTGGGCGGCTATTCAGGAGGTACTGCCAGTCGAAGAATCACCAATAGTGCAGACACCTTCAGAATTCAAGCTCTATAAGCCCTATCCCAATCCTTTCAATAGTGTGGTGACTGTACCATTTTATCTGCCCACAGCCGGGGATGTTCGGATTCGCTTTTTCGATACGAATGGCAGATTGGTATTTGAAAATCAAAAATGGCGGTCTGCCGGTCATAATAGATACCAGCAGGAATTTCATAAATTCGCATCTGGACTCTATCTGTGCAGGGTGGAAGCGCAGGGCTTTAAAGAAGCCACTGTGATATTGCATTTGAAGTAGCGCGGGGGTTCACTCCTGCTGGCGGCAGCCCCGAAGGGATGCCCTTGGCACAAGCTGCCGCTCTACCGAATCGCGCCGGGATAATCAGGTAATAATTATAAGGAGTCCCCGCCATAAATGACGGGTCTACGAATAAGCAACCCCTCTGAAGAGGGCTAAGTGCCGGTTCGCCGAGCGGGGTTATGCCGCAGACAATCATGTTGACTTACGTTGCGAGCGAAGCAAATTGATCTTTAATTAACTAGAAAACAAGAGATTGCTTCGGCCCAATGATGGACATTAATTAAATTATCAGGTAGCGCGGATCTGCCCACTCCACAGGATAAATCCTGCGGCTCGCGCTAATAAAAGTCGTTGAAACGACTTAAATTAAGCTGGTATTGGTTTTGCCAAAGGCGTCTCTACGGGACAATGACTGTTAATAGAGTTTTGGGACAGCCTCAATTTATAGGTTCTCAGATAAGTCAGGCAAGTCCGAAGGACTCTTAAAGAGAATGCCTGACCTCCATCTGGTCAAACGGGAGGATAACATCATGAAGACTTTACGCGTATTTTGTGTCACACTGCTCCTCGTCGCATTCAGTACTGTAACATGGGCAGGAGATCAACAAACGTCCGTACCATCTGATTTGACTTCTTCACATTTTTTCGCTGAGAGAGTGGTCAATTCGAGCATCCCATCGAGTAGGGACGGTATAGATGAAGATTCCACTATCTTCTTCGAGGATTTTGAGGTTGAACCCACCGATTGGGAAACTGTGGATTTAACCGACATCGGTCCGCAGTGGCATCCAGATACCTTCAATGCGTATAATGGCAACTCCTGGTGGTGTGGAGATTCGTTTTTCGGGGGTTATTTCAACCTCTGGCTGCAATATCTGGATACTCCGACCCTGGATTTGTCTCTATCCGCGAACCCGCAACTGACCTTTAAAGTTCGCTGGGCAATGGAGAGCACCAGCGGTTTTCCGCCTCCGGCGCCATACGACGGCTGGGATGGGTGTAACGTCTGGATTTCAACGGACAGCGGCACCAACTGGGAGGTTATCGAGCCGGTATCTCCAGCTTATACTTCAACGAATCTCTCCGGTTTTGGAACCGTATGGGGGTTTGGACCAGGGATTCCGGGCTGGGCGGATTCTTCGGGCGGCTGGTTGGATGCGACCTTCGATCTGTCAGGATATACGTCAAGGTGGGTTAAACTGCGCTGGGCGTTGTGTTCGGATAGAGCCGTAAGCTCGCAGGGACATCCTGAAATCACCGGCTTCTTCGTCGATGATCTTTTGCTGATGGACGCATCGGACACGCTGCTCTGGAACGACGCCGATGGCGCTGAATATCCTGCGCCACTGACCTTCGAGGTGGGACCGCCTTTCGGGGACTGGTGGGAGTGGACCACCGATGACGCGCATTCTCCCACTCATTCCATGAGAGTTGATGACGATCATTTTTACATCAATAACGCGCTGGTATCTCCGCCGATAGACGTCCCGGAAGGATACACGACTAAATTCAAATACTGGGTACACTGCGATTTCCCGGATTCGACACATCCGGGATCGGAATCTCTCCGTGACTACTACTTCGTCGAGGCGTCTGCTGACGGGGGAGTTATCTGGGACACGCTGTTCTATGATTACGCTCGCGGCGGGGCTGGCTATCCCGATTGGGCACAGATGGTGCCGGGGCTGCCTTACAACGGCAACATGGACATGGATTTAACCCTTTATGCAGGGGAGACCATTCAACTGCGTTTCCGAGCAATCACGGACGGAGATCATGTTTCCGGAAACGGTGAGGGATTGTTCATCGACGACGTAGAAGTGTACGTCAATGACCTGCCGACGGATGACGTGGGGATCAAATCGTTCTATCTTCCCTTCCCAACGGTGGTCCATAATTTGATCGAAGGCGAGGTTACTGTGCGGAATTACGGGTTGAATGAGCAGCTCTCATTTTATGCGTTCTGGCGGATAGACGGACAACCGTTTCCGGTCGGCGCCACGCCACTGTGGTCTCTGCCCGGTCAAACGGAAGAGACGGAGACCATATCATTCACACCGGAGTTCAGCGGTCCTCTTTTCATCGATGCTTATACCTCCTTGATGGGTGACGTAAATCCAGCGAACGACACCAGTTGGGCGGGATTGGTGGAAATATTCCCGATAGGTGAATGGATGAGTGAAATGGGTTACGACGCCCGAGGGTATTCTTACCTTGTGGATTTGCTATCACTAACCTACTACCAGGATAATGGGCCGTTAATGTACGTCGAGCAAGCAGGTTACGGCGGCTGGAGCTGGGTGAGGTTCTTCGTCCTCGAACCGGGCGACTTGACGCTGCACATCCTTGATACCGGCACACCGACCCAGCCGGGCACGGAACTGGGAGCCATACCTTTAACCATCGCCACCAATGAGGTCTATCCACAGTGGAAGGTAGTGAATATCAGCAGTATCAGTGAAATGGGATACCGGATGCCGGGTCAGCATTTCTGGATCTGGCTGGAAATGACTCAGTCTGCGGGTGGTCCGGCGCTGCTGGCTGATTACATCCAATTCGGGCAGGAGCACCTTTTCGATTTCAACGGCGGCGCTCCGTCCGCCTCACAGTATGAGTGTTACATCCGCGCGTTGAAGAACGACAACATCGGTGTTGAGCCTGAATATCCAGCGTCCATTCCGTTTATTTTTAAGCTGGAGTCCCCTCATCCCAATCCGTTTAACCCGTCAACGAGGATAGCGTTTACGCTCCCATCAGAAACCGACGTCTCATTGCAGGCGTTCAACCTGACAGGGCGGATGGTCGCTGAAATTGTGTCTGGAACATTTAATGCTGGCAGACATGAAGTCGTCTGGGATGCGGGCAAGCTAAGTTCCGGTATATACCTGGTGCGCCTTGAAGCGGAATGGGGAGCGCAGATTCAGAAAGCGTTGTTGGTGAAGTAAATAGCTGGATCACGGAATCAGTCGGATGCGCCAGAGGCGGACAGGTTTCACGGATGGCACGGCTTTGTTTGCGGTTTGCATATCCGAGAAATCCGTGGCAGAACAATTAAGCAGAGATTCCTCAGCGAAAATACATGATAATATGGCAAAGATTATAACTAAATATGACTCTATTACCGAGAAGATAATCGGTTGTGCGATGAAAATTCACAACTACCTCGGCAATGGTTTTCAGGAAGTTATATATCAGCGCTGTATGGCAATTGAGTTTGATCAAGCCGAACTGAATTACTTGCGAGAAGCTGAGATACCTATCATCTACAATGGAGTTGATGTCGGCACACGACGGGTTGATTTTCTCGTTGAGAGCGCAGTGTTAGTCGAATTGAAGGCAATCAGCATGATTGACAAGACTCACTACAATCAGATGTTAAACTACTTGAGAGCATATAGACTTGAGATTGGACTGCTTATCAATTTTGGTGAAGATAGCCTGAAGTTTAAACGATTCCTAAAAAACAAACCGTCTGAATCACGGAATTAGTCGGATTGAACGGATGGCACGGATATTTCTGCGCTTTGCATATCCGAGAAATCCGAAAAAGAAACCACCAAAGATGACAGAAGAACAGTTTTACGATCTTCAACCGCTGGCGATAATGGGCGTTTCATCCAGCGGAAAAGGTTTCGGAGTTACCGTATTTAAAGAACTCAGGCGGGTCGGGATCAGGGCTCTTCCTGTCAATCCCAAAGGCGGAATGATAGGCGGACAGGAGATTCTGACTGCGCTTGATGAAGCTCAGGAACCGATCAAGGCTGCGGTTATTTTTACCAAGGACGATGGAGCCAGAGCTGCCATTGAGGAATGTTCGAGAAGCGGCGTCGAGGCGGTCTGGCTGCAAGGCGGGTCGGACACAGAGGATAATCGTAAGCTTTGCGATGATCTGGAGCTGGAAACTTTCAGCGGCACGTGCATACTTATGCGGAAGGGCGGATTTCCGCATAATCTGCATCGCTTTTTACACGACCTTTTCAATAAACAGAAATAAGCGTAACCAGCAACATTATCATGAGAGGTAAAATGGCTGGAATGACACTGAATGTCGATGAGCAAAACGGCGGGGCGATTGTTCGGATGGGCGGCAGGGTGATGTACGAAAGCGATTCAAAAACTTTCAAACAGTTACTCGAAGAAGAGGTCGAAAAAGGGGGGAAATGGATTGTCGTTGACCTCGCCGATGTGATCGCCATGTCTTCGACAGGTTTGGGGATTCTGATCGCGGCTCACCGGTATATGGCGGAAAAAGAGGGCGCGTTTAAACTGGCGCAACTATCCGAAAAAGTCCGCTATATACTGGAAATTACGCGGCTGGACACTGTGTTTGAGGTGTTTGACAGCGTGGAAAACGCTGTAGCGGCAGTACAAGAAGAATAATGGTTTTTAAATTAATAACCATCAAATGCAGGTAGAGAAATGAGCCGTAGCCCGATAAAGCAATTATTCTATATCACCCACATAGATAATATACCATCAATCTTGGAACGGGGGATTTTTTCGCACGAGGAAATTAAAAAGAAGGGTATAAAATCCGAACCTATATATGACTCTCAGATTGTATCCAAGCGTCATGAAAAGTTCACATCTAACGATAGAAGCCTCTGGTCTTACGCCAACCTTTATTTTCAACCTCGAAATGCCATGCTTTATCGAGTACTTTTCGAAAAATCTATCGAAGAGGTCGTAATCATCGCTGTCAACCCTGATATAATGGGAGAAGATGGTGTCATTCTTACCGACGGAAACGCAGCCGCCGAAGATACAAAATTTTTTAAAACTGATGAGGTCAGGAAGTATTTGAGCATTATTTACAAGGATACCCAAAAAGATTACTGGCAGGAGGCTGATGGATCAAAAAGAAGATTGATGGCAGAATGCCTGGTGCCTGACTGCATTCCGCCCGAAAATATCAGCACAATTTATGTTGCGAACCAAAATATTCGAAAACAACTACTTAATAAACTTCCCAGAAAAGATATTGAAATAATCCCGGTTCCAAAAACATTTTTTCAATCAGGCATAAGCCGCCCCATCACTCACAACCTAAAAATCGTTGCGGGCGATATGTTCTTTTCAAAAATGCAAACTATGACGATAAGCGTCAATACTGTTGGAATTATGGGTAAAGGACTGGCATCACGAGCTAAATACCAATTCCCGGATGTGTATGTATATTATCAAGATTTATGCAGAGCTAAAAGATTAAAGATGGGCACGCCGCATCTCTTTAAACGCGAAGCGTCTTTGGACATTCAATTAGCCGATGAGCCACAGACGATTGTGAATCCGAATGCAGCCACCTGGTTTCTTTTATTTCCAACTAAGAATCATTGGAAAGAAGACTCTGATTTGCAGGGTATAAAGGATGGCGTTAATTGGATAGCGGAAAACTACAAAGAACTTGAGATAAAATCCATTGGCATCCCGGCTTTGGGGTGCGGTTTAGGAAGACTTAAATGGAAAGACATTGGTCCTGTCATATGTGGAAGTTTAGGGATGATCGATATTCCAGTCGAAGTGTATTTACCAACAGAAAAGGGTGAGCCGGAGGAATATCTAGATAAAGACTTCCTTTTAGGGCAGACCAGACTAAATCTGTGACTTTATCGTCCTGATACGATATAATTTATTATCTGACATTCATTTGAGGTCAATCGTGAAAAAAGCAATATCGATACTAATTCTAATTTGGGGGATAGCATCTTTCGCGCAAGACGTATCCGTCACCGTTTATAACCAGAACTTGGGACTTGTTAAGGAGACCCGTGAGGTTCAGCTCAAGAAGGGTCATTTCACGCTTGAAGCCGCTGACGTTGCAGCGCGGATCGATCCGACGTCCGTGCATCTGAAGCTCAATGGCGCATCGATACTCGATCAGAACTTTGAATACGATCTGGTTTCACGCGAAAGACTCATGGAGCGTTACCTCGACCAGGAAATTGAGGTCTTCACCGAAAACGGCGACATGTTCACCGGCACGCTGCTGTCCGCCTCAGGATCGCAGTTGATTCTGCAGGCAAAGGATGGGCAGGTGCAGATTGTATCGCCGGATGCGGTGCGCGACGTTCGCTTCGGTGAACTGCCCGGCGGATTACGAACCAGACCGACTTTAGTCTGGTCATTGATTGGTGACAAATCCGGCAAACAGAACGCTGAGTTGTCATATTTGACACAGGGCATGACCTGGCACGCCGAATATGTCGCAGTTACGAATGATGACAACGATAATCTCGAATTAAGCTCCTGGGTGTCCATCGAGAACCGCTCAGGCGCGACGTATAAAGATGCCAAGCTGAAGTTGATGGCGGGAGACGTGCAAGTCGTTCGAGGAACTCCTCTGGACGGACGCGGGATTACTACTATGGAAATGGCTCAGAAAGCCGCGCCTGCATTTGAAGAAAAGGCTTTCTTTGAATATCATCTTTACACCTTACAGCGCCCGGCAACGTTAAAGGACCGCCAGATCAAACAGATCGCGCTCTTCGATCCGGCGACAGTCAATGCAAAACGAGAATACATTTATCAGGCACAGCGTGATCCGAAGAAAGTCAAGGTCAACCTCGTTTTCGATAATGACGATAAGGCTGGATTAGGGATTCCGCTCCCAGCAGGGAAGGTGCGAGTCTATCAGGAAGACAGCGACGGATCACTTGAATTCATCGGTGAGGATTTAATCGACCACACGCCGCGGGACGAGGAGGTCAGGCTGGTTGTCGGATCGGCTTTCGATATCAGCGTCGAAAGGGATATGACCGAGGTGAAGCGTTTGGCGGACCGGGTTCGAGATGAATCTTTCAGGATCAAACTCCGCAACCACAAGGATGAAGATATCGAGGTTACCGTCGTGGAGACGATCTGGGGTGATTGGGAAATTCTGGAATCCTCCTGCGATTATACGAAGAAAAACGCATCGACCATCGAATTTAAAATCTCCGTCAAAGCGGATGATGAGACCGTGATAACGTACCGTGTACGCAGAAAATAAGAACAGCGGGCAAAACGCACCCCACCCCGCTGATAATGCTAAACATCACGAACGCGGCAGTCTGGAAACTCCGGTGCAGTTCGTTCCCGGAGTGGGACCCTATCGCTCCCGGCAGCTTGAAAGGCTGGGCGTGCAGACGCTTGGCGACCTGCTGTATTACCTGCCGCGCCGGTATTTAGACCGCTCTTTGATAGTGCCCGTTGCGAAATTGGATCTATCCGACCGGGAATTTACCGTAGTTGGTGAGGTGGCGGCTTTTAAGATAGTAGGCGGTGGAACTAAGCGCCGCAGATTTGAGCTTGACCTCGTCGATGCGTCAGGCGGTCTGCGTATAGTGTGGTTTCAGGGCATTCAGTACTGGAGTAAGGCATTCAAGCGCGGTCAAGCCATTGCCGTCAGCGGCAAAACGCATCATTACCGCGAGCGTCTGCAGATGACGCACCCGGCGGTTGACTTCTTAGATGAAAACGAGAGCCTGGGGTTGAAGGCAAAGACGGGAACGATAATCTCTCTGTATTCATCCAATGCTGCGCTGCGCGCGATCGGGCTGGACAGCCGTGGATTCCGCAGAATCATGGCAGAGGGGATAAAATTATCTGCCGGACACGTCCCGGATTTCCTGCCGGAAGAGCTGCGCAGCAAATATAATCTCTTAAGCCGCGCGGACACTCTCAAAATGGTCCATTTCCCGGAAAAGATGGATCAGAAGGAAGAGGCTTTAAAGCGGCTGCGATATGAAGAGCTGTTTTCGGTACAGCTCACGTTAGCTCGGCGTCAATATCTGCGCAAGGCAAAACAGCAGGGTATCAAATTCCCGCACCCTGAACCCGGCGCATTGACGAGCAGGGCGGTCAAGCATTTGCCATTCAAGCTGACTAAAGGACAGTTATCCGTCTTGACTGATATCAGGGAGGATATGGAGTCTCAGTACCCGATGAACCGCCTGCTGCAAGGCGACGTCGGTTCGGGTAAAACTGCCGTGGCGATGATGGCGTTGGCGATGGCGGTAGAAGGAGGTTATCAGGGAGCGCTGATGGCTCCGACGGAAGTGCTGGCGGAACAGCATTCCCGGACGCTGGGTGTCTTCTTCAAGGAACTCGGGATCAGCACCGAGCTGTTGATTGGCGGATTAAAAACGACTGAACGTAAACGACGACTGAAGGCAATTGTTTCGGGTGAGGTTGATATTATAATAGGCACACATGCGCTGATTCAGGAAGGCGTGGATTTCGCGAAGCTGGGCTTGGCGATTATCGATGAGCAACACCGGTTTGGCGTGGCGCAGAGATTGAAACTGCGCAAGAAGGGCACAACTCCCGACGTGCTGGTGATGACGGCAACGCCCATACCGAGATCGCTGGCTTTAACGCTGTATGGGGATCTCGACGTGTCTATCCTGCTTGAAAAACCGGGCAGCATCAAACCGATCACTACGCGCATTTTAAATGGCAGTGATCGTGATAAGCTCTTTGATTTTTTAAAAACCGAAATTGGAAAAGGGCGGCAGGCGTTCCTGGTCTATCCGTTGGTGGAACAGTCGGAAAAACTAGATCTGCAGGCGGCAGTTGACTCCTATAAAGAGCTGAAGGGCGGCACGATGAAGGATTTCCAGCTGGGTCTGTTGCACGGCAGGATGTCCACTGAAGAAAAAGACCGGGTAATGACCGCTTTTTCCAGCGGCGATATCGACCTGCTGATTTCCACCACGGTCATCGAAGTCGGAATAGACATTCCGAATGCGACGGTGATGGCGGTAATGGGCGCTCAGCGATTTGGTTTGTCGCAATTGCACCAACTGAGAGGACGCGTGGGACGCGGCGAAATTCGAGGCGTATGCGCACTGGTCATCGATCCACCGATAACTAAGGAAGCACGAGACCGGCTGGCTGTATTAGCCGAAACCGAAGATGGCTTTAAAATTGCCGACGCCGACCTGCGAATCCGGGGCGGCGGCGAGTTCTTCGGCACTCGCCAGCACGGCGCTCCAGATTTCAAGATCGCCGATCCTATCGAGCATCGCGACCTGCTGGAAGCCGCTCGAAGAGATGCCTTTGAATGGGTGGAACGCGACCCCGATCTTAAGCAGTTCGTGCCGCTACGCGCTCATTTTGAACGCGCCTACGGACCTCGCATGGAACTGATGGATGTGGGGTAATAAATAAAAATGGAAAAATAAAGAATAAAAAGATCACTGATTCGCGCGGATGATATGGGATTACGCTGATTAGATTCGTGGAAAAGGGGATGATCCGTGGAAATTTGTTAGCGTCTGATGCTGAAATAAAATAGATCGTTAGTAGTAAAAAAAAGGGATCACTGATTCGCGCGGATGATATGGGATTACGCTGATTGGATTCGTGGAAAAGGGGATGATCCGTGGAAATTTGTTAGCGTCTGGGGTTGGTCTAAAGAAACTGAAAACTTAAAACAAGATCACTGATTCGCACGGATGATATGGGATTACGCTGATTAGATTCGTGGAAGAGGGGATGATCCGTGGAAATTTGTTAGCGTCTGATGCTGAAATAAAATAGATCGTTAGTAGTAAAAAAAAAGGGATCACGGATTCGCGCAGATGATATGGGATTACGCTGATTAGATTCGTGGAAGAGGGGATGATCCGTGGAAATTTGTTAGCGTCTGGGGTTGGTCTAAAGAAACTGAAAACTTAAAACAAGATCACTGATTCGCGCGGATGATATTGGATTACGCTGATTGGATTCGTGAAAAAAGGTATGATCGGTGAGTATCCGTGATCATGTTTATTTTACAATAACAGTGAAGTATTTGCTATGTATAAACAGCGTCTTAAGCATTCTGATATCACTGAGAAAATAATTGGCTGTGCCATGAAAGTGCATTCACATTTCGGGATGGGCTTTCAGGAAGCAATTTATCAACGTTGCATGCAAATTGAATTCGATAAGTTAAAGTTAACTTACCAATACGAAGCTGAAATACCTATCCTCTATGACAATATAGAAGTCGGCACCAGAAGAATCGATTTTCTGGTTGAGAATGTAATATTGGTCGAACTGAAAGCGGTTAAAGAACTCGACGATTCGCATTTCAATCAAATACTGAATTATCTAACAATCTTTAAGCTTGAAGTCGGGCTCCTCCTCAATTTCGGTGAAAAGAGTTTAAAGTTCAAAAGGATTATTCATACTATCAATAAAGATCACTGATTCGCACGGATGATATTGGATTACGCTGATTAGATTCGTGGAAGAGGGGATGATCCGTGGAAATTTGTTAGCGTCTGATGCTGAAATAAAATAGATCGTTAGTAG
>JALGVT010000004.1 GCA_025774555.1 candidate division LCP-89 bacterium | reverse complement strand
TTCCAGACTTTCTGCTGGAAAGACGTCCCCGTGGGATTTAGAAGGATGCCGTCCGGCAATGGTTTGCCATCACTGAAGAATTCTTCCAGCGCCTTAACAGCTGCCTTCAGAAGTGGATCTTCATTCGCCTTAACGGCTTTCCAGGGGCCTGGTGCTGTATTCGCATGACGCGCTTCGAACGCCTCTGGCGATTCATTAAGTCCAACAGCTATTATTGCTCTCCTGTCAGTCAGTATCCGAATTGGTCCCAGAGCGCTATAAAAGACCGTGTGGAGATATTCCGGTTTCGGTGTCATAATCTTGTACCCATCCTTTCTCAAAGCCCAGATTACTTGTTAAATCAACGATCATTGTATATTCTTCTTCTTTTAACCTTCTGCCAAGAACGGCGTCCCCCTCTGTTTGATAAGTCGGGAAATACTGCATCATCAAGCTGATATGGATGGCATTGCCGAATCTGCTCCAGAGCCTTTTCAGCGTCTCCATGCTGTCATTCAAGCCGTCCGGCAGCGGTAAATGTCTGACAATAACAGCCCGGGCGTTTCCCGCATCTACTTGTTCTACCATTGCAGAGATGGCTTCAGTATTTCTTTCAGGATAGTCTTTAACGCTCTGAATTGATGCTGCGCGGCTTTCATCCGACGTCTTCGCATCCGGCAGCCAGATGTCGATGATGCCGGTCAGCAGACGGATGACTCCGATATCTTCGTATCCGCCGCAGTTAAACACGAGAGGGAGATTTAATCCTGAAGCGAGACAAATCCGATAGGCTTCAAGCGCTGGAACAATCTGCGGCGTGGGCGTCACCCATCCCAATGAATGCGCGCCTCTGGCAGATTTTGACATTATCTTTTTCGCAAGTTGCTCTACTGTGAAAACTTTGCCGACTCGCATCTGAGATATGGGCCAATTCTGGCAGTGGATACAGTGAAGATTACAGCCGGAGAAGAAAACATTGATCGCACCCGTATTGCCTGAGATCGGCGGCTCTTCCCCTTTGTGGTTTGCTACAGACGCAATCCTCAGATTATCGTCCAAACCGCATTCCCCTGTTTCGTGCTCGGTGCGTTTAGCTCCGCAATGACGCGGACAGAGAGTGCAGGGACTCAGACGCCGCCGCAATTCCGGCAGAAGCGCATCGATTCGCTTGATACGCTGCCCGATTTCATGATCCGTAAGCTTTCGATCAATCGAATCTGATAAAGGTTGTTGACGTAACGCTTCCATTTATTTCACAGAGAAACAAAACGCCGGACGTGCATATCCGGCGTTTCAGATTACTCAGAAGAGTTGACTATCCAGAGATCTACTCGCCCTCTTCGGCTGCATCCTCGTCCTTGGGAATCAGAGAAAGGTCTTCTATCTCATCAATATCCTTGCCCAGGTTTTCAAGTTCCCAGCGTGCTGATGCGACCATACCGCTATCAGAATTCGCAGCGTAATTCGCGAGGAATGTTTCATAGGCGACTTTTGCTTTATCCAGATCATCCAACTCATTAGCATATATGAAGCCGATCATGAACTGAGACTGAGGCGCAAACTTATCCTTTGAATGCAACTCAACCAACTGTTCATATTTAACGACAGCATCTTCATATTTACCTTCTTCCTGAAGTTTCTTTGCTTCAGTGAAGATATCTTCGCTGGTAGGTCCTTTCTGGCATCCCATAAGGAGCGCCAGCGCCAAAGTTGAAACTGCAATATACAGAATGGCTCGCTTCATTACATGACCCTCTCATTAACTCAGTTTATTTTGCACAAATTTAACCAATTTTCTATAAGAAATCAAGTTATTTCTAAGGATCTGCTCAACTCTCTTCCGTATCGATCCCTAAAGAAACTTTCACATGCGTCTTCTTAGAACTGAAAATTTTCTTGTAGCAGAAAATTAGCAGTGTGAAGATTACCATCCAGGAAACGGCAATCATAATCCAGCCGCCTGTCGTCATCGTATTTCCTCCTCGGTTAAGCTGAAACGTCCCCTTCTCCGTGCGGCAATAATCGCTGTTACGATAACTATCAGGACGGCAAGCAGGATCAATCGGGTGATCCATACAACTACGCGGTTTTCAGGGGGAACGTTTGCCAAGGTCAATACCGGGATACCCTGCTGTATCGACCAGGTAACAAGTATCGCTAACAGAGCTGTCGGTGTCACAAACGTAATCACGAACTTGAAGAACCTGGGGACTTTCAGGTCAGCCCCCTTATCTAATTCTCTGAAGCCCTTCTTTATACCGAAGAACCAGGCAAAAAGCGCCACCGCGAGGAAAGCATTGAATACCGGGAAGAGCGTCCCCGCCCAGAAATCCAATTCGTCCATGCTCCCTTTCGCCAGGGTGAAAATGATAAAATTGGTCACACAGAACCCCACCGCGCCGATAACCAGCACGGACTGTTTGCGATCCCATTTAAGCTCATCTTCCAAGAAGGCTACCATCGGCTGGATCAAAGAAACCGATGAGGTGACGCCTGCCGTGAAGAGCAGGAGAAACCAGAGGAATCCGATGAAAGCGCCTCCTCCCATCTGATTGAAAATAAGCGGCATGGTTATGAAACCTAAATTGAAAGAGCCTCCCTGCGCTACAGCTTGGGTCCCCATCGCACCGAAGAAGATGAACGTCGCCGGAATGACAATAGTTCCAGCCAGCACGACTTCAAAGAATTCGTTGGTGGAATTTGCCGTCAGCGAAGAGAGCGCCACGTCATCTTTCGCTCGCAGATAACTGGCATAAGCCATAATCGATCCCATGCCGACCGACAGCGTGAAGAACATCTGCCCGGCTGCAGCTAACCAGACGGAAGCATCTTTGAGTATGCTGAAATCGGGATTCCACATGAATCCGAGACCGTTCAGGAAGTTCTGTCCGGGGTGATCCGGGTGTGGGTCAAGTGTCATCACCCTGATCAGCAGTGTTATTCCAATGACGAACATAATCGGAAGAGCGATCTTATTCAACTTCTCAATTCCCTTGGTGACGCCGCGGTATATGAAGTAGAAATTGATAAGGAAGACGAAGAGGAATGCCGTATAGGCTGACCAGATGCTGCTGAAGAAGGAATTGCTTTCCACCCCCTGAAAACCCGCAAGAAAACCGGTCATCTGCTCCGGGTTGGTGATACCGTTAAACTTGCCGGTCAGTGAGAAAATCGCATAAGCCAGCGTCCATCCTTCGATGTAACAGTAGTAGAAGAAAATGGTGATGGGACCTAAGAGGGCGGTTACACCCAGATACTTCGCCCATTTTTTCCTGCCGGTCAGGATATGGTAAATCCCGGGAGCGGATCCATGCCCGTGATGACCGCCGTATCGTCCGATAGTCCATTCAACCCAGGCTAAGGGGATCCCTAAAAGCAGGAAAGCGAGGAAATAGGGGATCATAAACGCGCCGCCGCCGTTGGCAGCCGCCTGTACTGGAAAACGCAGGAAATTCCCCAAACCTACCGCGCTGCCGGATACAGCTAAGATAACTCCTAATCTCGACCCCCAGTTTTCGCGAGAATTTAATCCGGGTTCGGACATATTTTATCTCCGTTATGTCTGCAGGGAAAATGGATTGAAGTTGGTCTCTCTATCGTACACGTCTATCTCTTCTTTTCGTTTCAGGAATGCAACCGCTCTGTATGTCAATGGAGTGGCAAGGACTTCAATGCCGACTTTGAAGATGTAATTGGAAATGATAATTGACATAAGCAGACTGGTGGGAAACATTCCCGCGAAGGCGATCACACAGAACAGCGCGGTATCGACCCCTTGTCCCACCAATGTCGAGCCGATAGTGCGCGTCCAGAGGAATCTGCCTTTGGTCATGATCTTCATCTTCGCCAGGATGTACGAATTGGAAAATTCTCCGGCTGAAAAAGCGATCAGCGAGGCAATGGCGATGCGCGGTGTGTACATCAGGATGTTCTTATACGCTTCCTGGTGAGCCCATTCTGCCGCTGGCGGCAGGATGCCGACCAACCAGATCACACCGGACATCACCAAGCAGGAAATGAATCCCGTCCAGATGACGCGGCGGGAGGCTTTATAGCCATAGACTTCCGTCAGCAGATCGCCAAAGATGTAGGATATGGGAAACAGCAGCGTGCCGCCATCGAACGTGAAGGGACCCAGCAGCAGGATTTTCGTGGAGGTGATATTTGATATGATCACCACGGCGACGAAAATACCGGTGATGATCTCTAAGTAACGGGTAGCTTGTTTTTGCATAGTCAGGATCCGCCCAGCCCTGCTCCGTAGGAGTCCCTAACGGGAAAGGACGTGGGCTACGAATGGTACAACCCCCATAAATGGGGCTGTCAACATTCATCAAGATAGGTAACATTTATAAATAGAAAATATAAGTAATTCGATTGTTCAATGCAAGGAGAAAATAAGGGGATGGGGTTGGATGCGCATGTCGCCCATTTTTAGGCGACAAAAGGTCATGTCGTGGCAAAGCAGGGGCTAGGGACTAGGGATTAGGGATTAGGGGACGAAATAATCGAGTTCTCGCATATAATATAACACATTATCTCTGTGGAGTCAAGGGCTGTGTTGGGATTATGCTACAGCAAGAACGAACCCATAGTAGAATAGAGGGGTATCCAGGGTGGAAAACCATGGAAAATATGCTGCAAGTGCGGTAAACTAGGAGTTAGGTTCATTCTTCTTATAGTAAAGATTTTCTATTTGCTTATAAGTCTCGGCCCCGTCAATGTATTTTGGGGATAATTCATAAACACTCAAAAACAATTTCCGTATCGGTAGAAAACGGCAGAAATAGGAATCTACTGTTTCACTCCCATTCATGAGTATGTGAAGCTTCCCTATAAAATTCAACCAGAGAAATATCTGCAGTATAATCACAGGTGAACAAGTGATCAACATGATTAAATTTATAGTTTCTTCAGTATCTACTTGGTCACCAGTATAAAGGAGTAATGCCTTAATCACACCCAACAACAATAAGCTTCCGCAGATCACAAGGAAAACAACAGTTACATATGGAGGAAATCCCCATGAGGTGCTATGAGGTTTGGAGAATAATGTACTTAAAAGGAGCTTGAACCCCTTTCTACGTTTTCCATGATCGATTTTATGAAAATCTATAAAAAAATTCACTAAATTTATATCATCCGAAATTTTAGTATTTTCATCATTACACAAGTTTATTAGATATTTTTCTTCAATTTCGGATGTTCTTAGCCTTCCAAGGCAAACTTCCCATGCAATTATCGAATGAAAAGCTTCTGCATTATTATCTTGTTTTTCAAAACGTTCATGATTCAAGAGTTTGCAATACCCTGCATATCTATTATGTGAATTAAACTTATAAAATAGTATAAACATAACAAAACTAACAAGCAAAGAGATGAGAAAAGAAATATAAACAATGATGTGTGACTCAGTTCCTTTAATGAAGAGTGTTCCTAAACCTAAGACAGCAATACCAGTGCCACCTAAGATAAATCCGAAATAATTAGTAATGCAATCCTTAAGACTCTGAAGTTCTTGCCTAATTAGTCTGTATTCTTCGAGGTTTTGACTTTGCATTTTAGAACCACTATATTAAAATGACCCTTATAGATTTTCAAGGCTAGATACCCGACACAATTCCTCTCCTCAATATACCTCCTACCCCTTTCAAAATCAACCCTTTTCCGAAACAATTTTTAAAATGGGATAAATACAGATACCCCTAACCCCGCACCGTCAGGAGTTTCCTCCCGATGGTTTTTTTCCTGAACCGCTGATGGCCGCTGATTATCGCTGATAGCACTGATAGATTCGCAGCCTGTTATCAGCTCCTTCAGTGTTAATCAGCCTTTTTCAGTGGTGCAAGTTTTCCTGGATTCCGGATCAAGTCCGGAATGACACCGTAACAATCCTATTCATCCGCATAATCCGTGATCCTCTGTTTATGGTCGGGGTCGGGAACGATCACCGACTACGGGCTATGCGATGGGGCTGTCCCGGGGGGATTGCAACCAGCCCGCTTCAGCGGGGTTGTTTGTTCGTAGACCGGTGCTTTAGCGCCGGGAAAAGCTGCCCCTACTCCTCATCATTCATCACCAGAAGCCGCTTCCTTCTCAAACCGCAGCTCTCCATCTTTATAATCCACTAAAACCAAATCACCTGGAATATAATTGCCGGCAAGCAATTCCTTTGCCAGTGGATTGACCAATTCGCGCTGCAGAGCGCGTTTCAACGGTCTCGCTCCGTAGAGAGGATCAGTGCCAACCTCCACTAAATATTCTTCAGCATCATCCGTCAGTTTGATGCTTACCTGCTGTTTTTCTAACCGTCTCAGCAATCGGTTCAATTGCAGATGCAAAATAGCCTTCAGATGCTCCGCAGTTAACGGATGAAAGACTATAATTTCATCGACGCGGTTCAGGAATTCAGGGCGCAACGTCGCCTTTAGCATCTCGAATATTTCCTCCCTGATCTGTTCCTGATTATCAGCAGTTGACGATTTGTCTTCCATCCTCGCCCGGATCAGATCCGATCCCAGGTTCGACGTCATGATGACTATGCTGTTCTTGAAATTGACCGTCCGTCCCTGGTTATCGGTCAATCTGCCTTCGTCCAGCAGTTGCAGCAGGATGTTGAATACCTCGGGATGCGCTTTTTCGATCTCGTCCAACAACACCACCGAATAGGGTTTGCGCCTGACCGCTTCGGTCAACTGCCCGCCCTCTTCGTAGCCGATGTATCCCGGCGGCGCGCCGATCATGCGGGAAACGGTATGTCGCTCCTGATATTCGGACATATCCAGCCGAACTAAGTTAGATTCGTCATCGAAGAGGAATCCAGCTAAGGCATGAGCGAGTTCTGTCTTCCCCACCCCGGTGCCGCCCAGGAAGATGAACGATCCCAGCGGTCGGTTCTCCTCCTGCAATCCAGCGCGGGCGCGGCGGATAGCGTTGGAAACTGCCTGTACAGCCTCGTCCTGACCGATGACGCGGCTGTGCAGGTTTTCGTCCATGTGCAGGAGCTTCTGTTTTTCGCTCTCCAGCATCTTCGATACCGGTATTTTCGTCCAGCGGGACACGATCTCGGCTATATCCTCATCGTTGACCTCTTCACGCAGCATCTTACGATCCTGTTGGAACTGAGCTAACTGCTCCTTCAAAGATGACAGCTTATCGTCTAACTGCCGCATCACTCCATAGCGCAGTTCTGACACCTTCTGGAAATCGTTATCGCGCTCGGCTTTGGATTCCTCCTGCTTGACTGCGTCGATGCGCTCCTTGATGCGTCCGATTTCGTTCAGGATTTCCTTTTCACGTTCCCAGCGAGTACGCAGGGCTTTGTCCTCTTCCTTCAGAGCGGTCAGTTCTTCTTCGACGCCTTCCAGCCTCTTCTTCGAAGCATTGTCCTTCTCCCGCTTCAAACCCTGCTTTTCGATCTCTAATTGCGTCATCTTACGGGTGACCATTTCCAACTCTTCCGGCATGGAATCGATCTCGATGCGCAGCTTGGAAGCGGCTTCATCGACGAGGTCTATCGCTTTATCCGGCAGAAATCGGTCGGAGATATAGCGGTGCGACAACGTAGCCGCCGCGACCAACGCCGCGTCGGTAATGCGCACCTTGTGGTGAGCTTCATATTTTTCCTGCAAGCCGCGCAGGATAGACACTGTCTCTTCGACGGTCGGTTCGGATACCATCACCGGCTGGAAGCGGCGTTCCAGCGCGGCGTCCTTTTCGATATGCTTGCGGTACTCGTCCAAAGTGGTCGCTCCGATGGCGCGCAATTCGCCTTTAGCCAGGGCGGGTTTAAGCATGTTCGACGCATCCAGCGATCCTTCAGCCGCGCCCGCTCCGACTATGGTATGCAGTTCGTCGATGAAGAGGATGACTTCGCCTTCAGATTTTTGCGTCTCCTTGAGGACGGCTTTCAGGCGGTCTTCGAATTCACCGCGGAATTTGGTGCCCGCGACCAGCGCGCCCAGGTCCAACGCCAGCACGCGCTTCTCCTTCAGACTATCGGGCACGTCGCCGGAGGCGATGCGGTGAGCCAGCC
This sequence comes from candidate division LCP-89 bacterium, assembly GCA_025774555.1. GTDB lineage: Bacteria > Electryoneota > B3-LCP > B3-LCP > B3-LCP > JALGVT01. The sequence goes on along the minus strand of JALGVT010000004.1, from coordinate 80,626 downwards.
CTTCGGCGATGGCGGTTTTACCGACGCCGGGTTCTCCGATCAGCACTGGATTGTTCTTCATGCGGCGCGCCAGAACCTGTAAGATACGGCGGATCTCTTCGTCTCTGCCGATGACCGGGTCCAGTTTGCCCTGGTTCGCCAATCCGGAGAGGTCTCTAGTATATCTCTGCAGAGCCTTATACTTCGATTCCGGCGACTGATCGGTGACGCGCGTGGAACCGCGCAGTTCTTTCAGCGCTTTCAGGATGTCATCCCGCTTGACGCCGATTTTCTTCATCAGCTTGCCGATGAAAGCTGCCTTCAGCTCCGTCATCGCCAGCAGGAAGTGCTCCGGGCTGATGAACTCATCGCTCAGCGATCCAGCTTCCTTCTCTGCCTGCGCTACGACCTGATTCAGGTCCTTGCTGACGTACCTCTGCGCGGCGGCGTCTCCGGTAACCTGCGGGAAGCGCTTGATCTCGGTTTCGAGAGCGTCTTCCAAGTTTTTCAGGTTGACGTCCAGTTTCGCCAGGACCTCACGGACAGGATTTTCGTCATCCTGCAGGAAGGCTTTCAAGAGGTGTTCAGGCTCGATGTTGGGATTGCCGCGCTCTGCCGCATCCGCGTCCGCCCTCTGGAACGCCTCCTGCGATTTTATGGTTAGTTTTTCTGGGTTCATGGTGGTGTATTTTAGTTTATGTTATTTTCTCTTTTTCTGAACCACTGATTACACAGATTACGCTGATTTCACTGATATATTCGCAGCCTGTTATCAACGTCATCAGAGAACTTGTCCGCCTCCGGCGGATCAGCCTTTTTCAGAGATCAGGTGGTAAAAACGACTGCGTGGTTCGCATTGTATCCATTGGCTTTAGCCAATTGACCTGAAAGCTGGGCATCGGATTTTAATCCGGTGTAATCAGTTTTTCTGGGTTCATGGTTAGTCTTTATTTGCTGATTATTTCATAAGTTCAAGCTTGTCACTCCGGCTTGCCCGGAGTCGGACAAGCGGCATTAAAATGTACCTATTCTATTGGAATAAATCTGTTTGGTCTGCTTGTTCGACCCTTAGTACTCTCGATTTATAAAAGCATCCTAGATCATAGGAAATTGATGATTCATCAAATTTACTTAAATTATTACATTTTGGAAAAAAATCAATATCCATTCTGCCGAGTAAATGATTCTTCTTTAACCTATGAAAATTCTGTTCCATAATTAGTCTAAGGAATGGTGCAATTCTCCTTGAAACAGTTACCTTGTTTATGTTTTTAGACTTATAGTGAAGCGCATTGAATGTTGCGCCCAGAAGTAGGTCTATATATTGAATTAAATTTGAACGATCGTCATTAGTCACATTATGATTTGAATCAATGAACTCTATTTCATTACACTCAAAACTTACTTTTTGATCATCCTTCTCAACCCTAAAAATAACATGCCACGGAAAGAAATCACCTTTTTGAAAATTCGATTTATCATGCACTATTGACCGTATAATAATTTTATTATACATATGAAAATAACTTTTAGTCGATTTAAGAAGTGCTGTCCTGAAGAAGCGATTATAAATCATTTCCTTCCTCGCAGCCTTAGTACCATTTCCAAACCTATATGAATCTAATGCTGAGTTATTAACTCCCACTATGTAAAATCTAGTTAAATTCGTGTCATTTTCAAAGAAATCAAACCATCTTGAGGCAATATGGAATTTATCAAATGATTGCAAATCTTTATAGTGCACTTCTTTATTGTTGTTATTATGATATTTACATTTCACATCACATTCATTCCAACCAGATTTATTATTAGGGTTGGCACATCTACATTTTAAGAGCCTACTAATTAGTTCATTCTCCTCATTAGCAGGGACAAGAAGAAATCCGAAATAATCCCAGCACTGATTATCAAAGTAAGGATCGTTAATTTTTTCATCTTTTATCTCGTCACAGTATAGATTTATTATAATTTCTTGATTCACGATTCAATTCTCTTATTTATGTGCTTCTGGGTTTCCGCACTCGACAGCCCCGTGCCGTCAGGAATTTCCTCCAGATGGCTTTCCTGAATATCGCCATAGCATATAACATACAAAAAGCTTGATAATTACCATTATTGTTTATTATATTATACATATAGACTCTAACTACAGGTGCCCCAATGTCCTTCTATCTCTTATCCCAACCTCTCCGGATCCCCTTATCCATGAATTCACCATCTAGCGACAAAAAGAGGCGACAAATATGGACGATATTTTTTAGGCGACACGACCTCATGTCGCACCAATATCCGTACTTGAATTAATCCGCGGTGCACCAGAGGTGACGACAAGCATACCTATTCCACATCCTGCCAGAGAGCACAGACAGCGCCGGCAGGGTCCTGCATAACGCAGTAAATGCCGATATCGCCCATCAGTTTCGGTCCTGCGATGATCTTGCCGCCCAGCTCATTGCACTTTTCGATGCTCAGTTCGATGTCCTCAACAGTTATATACATCAGCCATTGTGGAGGCAAGTCTGCGTTACCACCTCTTGCATGACATATCCCTCCAACGCACTGACCGTCCCCAGGCTTATTCACGTTATAATCGTTGTAACCGTCGATATTTACCGGCTCAGTGTCCCAGCCGACGACCTCATGGTAAAAATCCTTGATCTCTGCGGCATTTTCCACAGTCAGATCGTGCCAGCCGATACTGCCAAATTTCGATTTATCAGTCATAATCCTTAGCCATCAATTTATTTAGATCAATTTCCCAACAACAGGGAACCGTTTCAACATCTCTTCGCCATGAGGCGCCAGATCCAGATTAGTGGTATGGTCATCTCCAGCATCATGGAGATTCTGGTGCCGACCCGTTCTCCATAGTTCACTTTCAGTTATATCGTACACAATACCTTTGTGTGAAATGTACGCCGGGTTTCCGTTCTTCCCATCGTTTTTCTGCAATTCCTGATAAGTAAATTCCTTCTCCATGCTGATCTCCTGTTAGTTGAATAACTTATATCGGCTCGTTCATACATGTGCTGTCGGGTCTCCGTGCCCGACATTTCCCTGTGTTTTCACCAGAATAAGTTCGCAGTCCATAGTCGGGGTCGGTCCCCAAAAGGGGGGCTTCGCTCGACGACCACCGACTACGGGCTTTCGTCCGGGTCGGTTCCCCGAAAGAGGGAATTTAACTCAACGACTACCGTATTTATGAGAAGAGGCGGACTTTGTCTGCCCGCCTCCGCCCTGTATTCATGGTACTTGATCTATACAAAGCTGATTACTTCTTCTCTTCTTCCTCGTCTTCTTCAACGACTTCGTAATCGACGCTTTCCACTTCATCGTCGTCCTTTGGCGCATCGCTGCTTCCATCGGCGGATGGTTCAGCTTCAGGCTGAGCGCTGGCTTCGGCTTGCGATTGAGCCTGAGCGTCTTCGTACATCTTCGAGGACGTTTCCTGCCATATCTGGTTCAAATCATCGGAAGAAGACTTGATTTCAGCTATGTCACTGCCGCGTAGAGCGGTTTTGAGGCGCTCCAGAGCCGCGTCTAACTTCGCCTTGGAATCCGGATCGATTTTATCTCCGAATTCACCCATCTGCTTCTCAGTCTGCCATGCTAACGTATCGGCAGAGTTGCGCGTGTCAATCTCTTCGCGCTTCTGGGCGTCCTCGCTGGCATGCGCCTTGGCATCGTCCTTCATCTTTTCCACTTCTTCATTCGACAAACCAGAAGACGCCTGAATCTTGATCGACTGTTCCTTGCCGGTAGCCTTGTCCGTAGCGGATACAGATAAAATGCCGTTAGCGTCTATATCGAAGGCAACTTCGATCTGTGGAATGCCGCGGGGCGCCGGCGGGAGACCGTCCAGTTGGAAACGTCCGATGGTCTTGTTGTCGAACGCCATAGAACGTTCACCCTGAAGGACATGAATGTCAACCGTAGTCTGACTGTCCGAAGCGGTGCTGAATGTTTCCGCCCTGCGGTGCGGGATAGTTGTGTTTGCATCGATCAATTTAGTCATAACATTGCCGAGCGTTTCAATCCCCAGCGAGAGTGGGGTTACATCCAGAAGCACCATATCCTTTTTAATGTCACCGCCGAGGATGCCGCCCTGAATCGCTGCTCCCATGCCTACGACTTCGTCAGGATTGACGGTCTTGTTAGGTTCTTTGCCGAAGAACTTCTTGACCGCTTTGATGACGGCAGGCACTCGTGTCGAACCGCCGACTAAAATCACTTCATCAATGTCAGACGGCTTTATTTTAGCCGCATCCAACGCCAGTTTACAGGGATCGATTGATCGCTGGATCAGGTCCTCGACGAGCGATTCAAACTTGGCGCGGGAAAGCGATATATCCAGGTGTTTCGGACCTTCCTGTGTCGCAGTTATGAACGGCAGGTTAATCTGTGTTTGAGTAGTGCTGGAAAGTTCAATCTTCGCCTTTTCAGCGGCTTCTTTCAAGCGCTGCAGCGCCATCGGATCCTTACGCAGATCGATCGCTTCCGATTTCTTGAATTCGTCAGCCAGGAAGTCGATTATGCGCTGATCCAGATCATCGCCGCCGAGGTGAGTATCACCGTTAGTCGATTTCACTTCGAAGACACCATCACCCAGTTCGAGGATGGAAATATCGAAAGTGCCGCCGCCGAGATCATACACTGCGATGCGTTCGTCTTTGTCTTTGTCGATACCGTACGCCAGCGCTGCCGCAGTCGGTTCGTTGATGATTCGCTCGACTGTCAGACCGGCAATTTCGCCGGAGTCTTTCGTCGCCTGTCTCTGGGTATCGTTGAAGTATGCGGGAACAGTGATAACCGCCTTGGTTACCTTCTCGCCAAGGAAATCTTCCGCAGCCTGCTTCAGTTTCTGGAGTATCATCGCCGAAATCTCCGGCGGGGTGTATTCTTTATCGTCTATTTTGACTTTAGCCTGACCATTCTTAGCCGCAATCACTTTATACGGGACCTCTTTAATTTCCATGCCGACTTCGGCATGATTGCGTCCCATGAAGCGTTTGATGGAATAAACGGTTTTTTGCGGATTTGTAACTGCCTGCCGCTTCGCCGTTGCTCCGACCAATCTTTCACCCGTCTTTGAAAATGCGACGACTGAAGGCGTGGTGCGGCTCCCCTCGCTGCTCGGAATGACAACCGCTTCGTTGCCTTCCATAACGGATACGACTGAATTCGTTGTCCCCAGATCGATTCCGATAATCTTGCTCATCGTATGCTAACCTCCATGTATTTTAAATTATTCAGTTTTTTTTATTATGAAGCAAACGCCGTGCCGATAGGCAGATCACCTTCGCATCATGAAGGTAAATCGCTATCATATTGATAACATTATTATTACGTTGATACTATATAAATCGTGAGAGATGATAGCGCCGAACATATACTGCCACATACTGACAATATGTCCTGTAATGGCAGTATCAGGAGATTTTCTTGAGCACGTTTTGTGCGGATTTGATGTTGATTGAAGAAGTGTATTTAGTACAGAGATTGATGGCGTGATCGAGTTCAGGAAGGCTCACTCCGACGCGAAGAGCGCCGCGCATATGAGAATGAAGTTGACGGGGGAGATTCTTCATAACAAGGATGGCGATGATTCCCATCTCTCTGACGTCGATGGGTAAAGCTGAACGTGCCAGGACTCTACCATATCCCTCATAAAGCATCCACTCCTTCAACGTGGGTGACAGGGATTCCACATTATCAAGCAGTGGTTCAAAATTCTTTCCATAGATTTTCCTGCAAAGTTCGTCACCGCGCTGAATCCAATCCTGGACATTCTCAGTGGTATATTCTTCAACGATTTGGTCGGCGGGCAGTTCATGCGGTGAAATGCTTTTTAAAGTAATCAATCCTTCGAGAGTGCAGGGATAACCGTCGAAGAGGAGACTCTGCAGGATAAGCTCGACCAGTTCAGGGTAGGAGAATGCTTCTTCGAGCGCGATTTTATAGTCACTGATAAGACGCGTTTCATCATGGTTGACTAAAGATGCTGAAACGAGAACGGCATGTTTTCTTTGCTGATTCAACATTGTAGTAGAATATTCCGGCGGTGTACCTGGCATTTGTCTATGAATCTCTTCAGAAGGTGGGCACATAGCATGAGCGGAAAAAGCCTGCCCCATCTGGAACAGGCTTTGACCATATCAGTGATGATTATTCTTCGTCAATGTACTTGATGTGGTGTTCAGCATGAGGACGCCATTGCCGATCGTCGAGGCATTTTTCAAAATACTCGATAGCCTTAGCTTTGTTTCCGAGTGATTTATAGGCAAAACCGATCTCGAAATAGGCGCCTGCGTAGTTTGCCTTGTATTTCAAACAATCCAAACCAGCCTGTATAGCAGTCTGGTATTTCCCGGCTTTATTCGCCGCTTGAGCTTTCAAGTAATGGGCTTTCCATTTATTGGCTTTGATGGCGATGGATTTATCTGCTGCTTCAATTGCGCCGTTAAAGCTGCCCAGATTGATCAATGCTTGGCTCATCGAAGTATAAGCGAGATAATGTTTGGCATCAAGCTCCGTCGCCTGCCTGAATGCCGCAACCGCATCCCGATATTTATTCTTCTTCATATAAATGGATCCCATACCGAAATAGGCTCTGGCGTACGAAGGATCGTAATTGATGGCGTCCTGATAAGCTTTCAGCGCTTCGTCGTTCCGGTTCATCTTACCCAGACAATTCCCCTTCATATAATATGCTTCAGAATACGCGGAGCGATATTTCACCGCCTCGTTAAAGGAGGACAAAGCGTCAGGATATTTTTTGATTTTGTATTGAGCGACGCCCATGTTGTAGTACACCTTCGGATTACGTGAATCGAATTCGAGGGATTTATTATAACTTGCAATAGCGTCGGAGTATTTGCCCTGCTTGGTCAGAGAATTGCCGTCGTTGTAGTACTTCACGGCGTTGGTGCGTTTCTCGGTATCCTGCTTGAGCTGCGACTCAATAGTTTTAATTTGAGCGGCGATGTTCTCCCACTCTACGAGGAGCTGATCATACTTATCACGGTCTCCTGACTGATTGGCAGCTTCCATTTCGGCTTTGATAGCTGTCCGTTGTTCGAGAAGAGCATTAAGCTGTGATTCAAGATCATCCTGCGAAAATGCAGTTGTAATAATTAATCCCAGCAGAGCTATAAGTGCAATGGAACGGAAGAATGTCATTGGGAATATCCTTCTGCGCGTGGCATTTTGATTTTATTATATCTTAATAATATAAGCAATTGAAAAACAGAAATCAAGTGAATTTTTATCAACTAACCTATAAAATCAGAACTGACGAGGTGGGTGAAAAACTCTACTGAACTAAGTTATTTTACCTGAGGACATACTGGCGGGTTCCTGAAATATTAGGAGCGCAAAATATTGCGCTGGTAGAGCGTGCGGCGGTTATCGAAATGCTCTCATGCAACAACGTCGATCTTCCCGAAGGGGAGCGGAGCAGGTCTGTGGGAAGTTGCATCCAGGCACTCTTCCTTACGTTTATCATCTGTTGAGGATGAAGCGTTCTGCTGCCCCTGTTGTTGCTGCCTTGATCTCCAGCGTTCACCGCGTTCTACAACGGGCGGGATTCCTTGTGAGTTGTTCTCTTCCATTTTCTGCATAAGGTTGTCCTACTATTTCTATCGGCATCATTTACAAAAACTTGAGTGTCCCAGCCATTGGGTGAAACCTGATAAAACGAAGGGCTATCACGAGGATCACCCCAAAACAGATCCCCCCTTATTCCCCCCTTGAAAAAAGAAAGGGGGGTAAAAAACAGGGCGATCCCGATTCATCGGGATCGCCCATACGGGGGGAAGCTCCATAGGAGTTCCTTCGGAACACCCCTCGCCTACATTTGTTATAAGAGACTATTTCATCAGCACCATTTTGCTGATGGCGTTGAAGTCGCCTGCCTGTATCCGATAGATATACACGCCGGAAGCAAGGTGTGAGGCATCGAACGTCACCTCATGGTAACCTGCGTCCCGCCAGCCGTTGACTAGTTCGGCGACAAGCCTGCCCTGTATGTCGTAAACCGTTAGGTTAACATTACTAACCACTGACAACTGATAACTGAGCACTGTCGTGGGATTGAAAGGATTGGGGTAGTTCTGATCTAATGAAGATGTTAGTGGGATAGCTACTTCGTCCGTGTTGGATATCAGCCACTGGTCGAAAGATTCGCCGCTGTTGAACCAATCCCCAATCTCGGTATCATCTCCCGATGCGAGCTTTTCGAAGGTGAAGCTGTCGCTATCCCAGATGAAGTTGGGATAGGTACCAACTCGACCTTCATAGGTATAAGTGCCTTCAGGCGCGCTGCCGGGAACAGTCTGAGTTCGGTCACGGTCCAGGGTATACCCGGCTGGCAGCGAAAGGTCTACCGGGCCTAATAAGGGGCCGTACCAGTTCAAATTCGGCAGCTGTACCATGATCCAGGTGCTGAAAGCGAGCGAGGTGGATTCATTATTCGCCAACGCTACATTGAAATCGAAGTCACCGCCAGAACCGGGAATCGTAATCGGCGTAACAGTAGGCGTCATCGTGATCGTCACGTCCGGGATGGTGACCGGCGTGGAAAAGAGGATGGCGGTCCGATCTTCCAGCGTCGCCGCGGTGCCGGGGTAAATGTTTCCATTGCGATAGAGGATTCCGTCGTCCTCATCGTGATTTTCAATTCCAGTCGGCCCCCAACTCTCGAACTCCTTGAACTGGAATTTTATCTGACCATCACCGGTTGAAGTTGGATAGAATTCAGGATCATACAGGATAATTTCATAGGTTGCATGACCATCGTAGGCAAGAGCATACCAGGGCACGTAATTGTACTCTATCACAAAATAATGACTGGTTTGACTGTATTGATACCAGACACCGCCGGCATCCCCTCCGACAGTTGCCCCTGCCGGGTCCAAATCACCCCAGATGGCGCTAACCATCGCCGGGGGACCATCGGGATCAGGGATGGAAGATGAAGTGTAGTCGATCTCATTTGTCACACCCATACAGATGTGTCCCGGAGTGGTAACGGTCAAACTGTCATAAGTAATGCCGTAATACTGGAAGTCGAATGGTAATGCCAGGTGATGAACCTGATCGATATTTGTGAAGGGGACACGATTGCCCACACCGCCGGAATCCGGGACCAGTTCTATCCAGTCGTACTGCACGAAGAATGGATAATCGTTCTGATCGTAAGCCATGTAGCCGTAATTATCGGGACCGGTGGGCATTGAATTGGCGTTGCCAATGGTAGTTGAGAAACCTGTCTCATTGGTATAACCATGATCCCCAGTAATAGTGATCGTGAATTCGGGGAAACTTCCCGGGGGATAAAAATCTGGTTCTACGGTGATATTGAAGGTGATTCGTGTTTCCGTTCCTGCCAGCATATCACCGCAATTGATCGTGCCGCTATTGATAACTACCTGTGTATTTTCACAGGTTAGAACAGCTTCGATGTTTTCGCCAATATAAGATCCTGCATTCCCCAGTTTAATGATAAGGTCCGCGGTTTCACCCGGGGCTAAGAGACTGTCTCCGTTACCGCCGGAAGAATCGTCAATAAGCAATTCGGAGAACACGATATCGGGGGCGTGTACAATCACGCTGAAATTGGATTCCCAGCTATCTATGCCGTTTGTGGTGATAAGGAGGAAAGTAACGGGTTCTAAATCCTCGATTTCGGGATTCAGGCTGATTTCAAATGCACGGTCAACAGTGGTTGACGAACCGGCGGCAATAGTGCCTATCCAGACGGAATCCCTGCTGATGGTTACCAGTGGATTATCGGACGTGATGGTGCCGCTGATATTATTACCGGCAGAGGCGCCATCGTTTTGAAATGTGATGCCCAGTTCGACTGTTTCGTAGAACTCTAATTGACCGTTGCCGTTACCGGTGAGGTCATCCTGAACGGTATGATCTTCATAGATAACATATGCAGCAGAAGGATCGATGATGTCTAAATCGACCACGTAGGGAATCATATCGCCACCAGATACGGTCAACGTTAAAGTCCCGGTACCGGTGACCGGGGGATCGAAGGTTAAGGTGGCCTGTCCTGAAGCGTTGGTCACCGCCGTAGCATAGACGTCTTGATTCATGCCGCAAACCATCGCTCCGTTCACTGCACCATATGGCGAAACAACAGTAACATTAAGAGCATTAGTCCCGACCGGGACTTCCGGATTGTGTGATACCAGCGGTGAATAAGGGACACCACCACGCAGACTAACAGACGGGTCACCGAAGATGGTCAGATTGGAGAATTCCCACGGTCCCACATCGGGGTAAGGGTAGTTATCCATCATCAGCATTGAACCGCTGAAATAGATCCCTCCCAGGGTCAGCATCGAATCGGCAACGAGCACATCTATCGCTTCATCCTGCATATCCAGCGGAGGCGCTCCGGTCATCCCCTCTACTGATCCATAGAAACCGATTCCTCCTGTGGGTTCACCTGTTGTCTCGTGGGTGGCGCGCAGGAAGGCTTCACCGAGGCAGGTATATTCCATGAACTGACCCGTATTGCAGGCGACGCTGTTCACGTGCGGAAGCATGTTGCTGTTTACAAACCCATCCACTTCCGCTGTGGATATGCCCGATGTCCCCCAGCCCTCGGGGCCGCCATGCCCTGTATAGGATATAATACTTCTACCTTCATTGATAAAGTCAACAGCCATTTCCATCGTGCACCAGGGATCGTAAGCGCTGTCAACCTGGGTATATGTATGATCCAGCAGTTTATAGGCGATGTTGGTTATGTGGGTGTAATCATATTCGCCATAATGCTCAGGAAAAGGACCTTCGGTGCTGGCAATGCCAAGTCCCTCTTCATACCAACTGCCAGATGGATCGGGGTATCTTTCGTAGTCAATCGTCCTCTGCACCTGGGTGGCAACCTGGTCAACGTTTTCAGCGGAGAACCTCCCGACGAATATATCAGGGTAGCTGTCACTGCCTGCCAACTGAGAATAGATGGGATCGGAATTCAAATCTCTTGAAAACGTAGGAATCTGAGCAGCATCACCGACAAACAGCACATAGCATAAATCATGGGTATTATAATAATCTAGAATGTAGCTTTTTATCTGCCCGGGAGTACTCCCTGCTTCCGAAGCAGGCACCAGTTCAGTCGGGATACCGCGCTGAACCTTCCAATCGACAAAATCGGACATTTCACCCATAAAATCATCGTAGCAGATAATCAGCATGTCCCCGGATTCCTCCAGGAAAGGATAATCCAGGGCAGACTGGTTTAAAAAACGCCGCTGGTAGATCTTCCTGAACTGGGGATCGATCCTGGTCAAGGATCGATTACGTACCAGTGTATTCCCTCCGCCGGACGCGGTCTTCTTCACTTCTATCGTAATATCAGTGTATATCCTTAGAACTCGGGAAACAGGATTATACTGAAAAGCATTCAGTTCAACGACCACACCGCGATAATCTCGCAGGATGTACGGCCTTTGTACGTTGACGATGTCACCCGGATAGAAGGCATCCTGCTGATAGACATCAGCAAAAGTATAAGGGATGGTTGCAGGATCGATAGAACGGAGCAGGTGTCCTTTGGAGGGAGCGATGTCTATATCAGTGACCTCGATATAGTCAGCAGAAATGATCTCGAAGCCCATGATCCCGTCATCGGGGATTCGCAGGGAGCGGTTGATGCGGGGCAGGCGGGGAAATCCCGGCTCCTCGATCATACTTTCTCGAGGAAGGCTCTGCAAAACGGTGTAGCTCTGTCCCTCGATGAATATTTCATCAGTTCGGTAGCCGTTCACCTGGTAGTCAATTACGGTGCGATTACCGTCCGTTTCGAGTACTTCGACATTGAGCGGCTCTGGATTGTCTGTTAAGGATACCCATTCTACAGAATGCGAAACAGTCGCGAGGATCAGGTTCAGGAAAAGTATGCAGAGAAGTTTCTTCATGATTATGGTTTTCCAGAAAGGTTATGATCAGGCATTATGTAAGTGCTGGTTGGTTAGACTGACGCTATAATATAGTGACTATTATTGCAGAAGTCAAGGATTAGATTATTTTGCTAAAAAAAAGGGGGCGCACAGACGTGCGCCCTCTGGATTCCTGCCTGCGCAGGAATGGCAATTTGAAAGTTTTATTTTATCAACACCATTTTCTGCACCGCAGAAAATTCGCCCGCTTTGATGCGGTAGAAATACACGCCTGACGCCAGGTGCGAAGCAGATAATTATAAGGCGCAAGGTAAGCTGGCACTTCTCAAGTAACAGAAATTCGAATGGTTTCTGTTTCAATAAAAGAGGCTGTTCCAAAACAAAGCATTTAAGTCATTGCGAGGAATCCGTCAATTGACGCATGACGTGGCAATCTCATATTATACAGTTTCTTATGGATCACCACACTTCATTCGTTATGACAGCATATAGACTTTTGGGATAGCCCCAATGTAATTGTAGGGGCGAGGTAACCTCGCCCCTACTGGATTCCCCGTAGGATTCTTCGTGGGAGTCCTATGGACCTTCAGACCTCCTTCGCAGGAATGACAATAATGAAAAGGGCGCACCACCGTGCGCCCTTACTGGATCCCGGATCAAGTCCGGGATGACACACTCTGCGTTTTATTTCATCAGCACCATCTTGCCGGTTGCCGTGAAATCACCTGCCACCATCCGGTAGATGTACACGCCGGAAGCGAGGTGTGTGGCATTGAATGACACCTCATGATAGCCTGCATCATGCCAGCCATCAACAACTTCAGCTACAAGACGACCGGAAATGTCATACACAGTCAGCTTCACGCGTGAAGCTTCAGGTAATGCAAAACCCAGTGTCGTAGCAGGGTTGAAGGGGTTGGGATAGGCTGTATTCAGTGCGAATTCCATAGGTAGCAAGCCATCAACCTCCTTGTCTGTGATGATTTCATCGAACGGATTGGGAACGCCATCAGGCACCCAGGGGATGAATTCGCTGCGTGTGTCCGTGCCTGATTTCACGAACGGGAAGCCGCTTTCATCCCACACGGTATTCGGATTGATGCCAACCTTCCCGCCGAAGGTGTAATTACCGGCAGCATAGGAACTGGAAATTGGGAAGAACATACCAGGACGATTGATGGTCCAAGCAGGCATATAGTTGGCAAATGAACGCATCACAACGGTTGTAGGAGGACCGCCTTCATATGCGATCTCGAGCCAGGCATCGTAATCTACCGGCGTCGTTCCCGCATTCTGGACAAATACGTCGAAATACAGATTACCGCCGCTCGCCGGAACGGGTGAACCGGATACATAAGTGAGTTCTATGATAATATCCGGCGCCGCGCCGCTTTGATCGAAATAAAGCGCGCCCATGTCCGCTCGAGTCGCATCTGGATCAAGTGGAGAACCGGGATCGCCGGTATCTATGCAGGGTGAACCAGCCAGCAGATAGTAATTATCTGCAGCAGAATTTACAAACAGGGGATTACTGGTGGTGTTGCCAATCCCTGCTAAGGTTTGTGAACTGCAAGAGTAATGCAGGTTCATGGTACCCTGATACTCAGGATTGGAATATGCATCGTTGTCATAAATGATGTTGTTTTCGCCCTGAAATGAAGCCAATCCATAGGCAAAAACACCACCGGCGCGTGAACCGGAATATGTGGGTATGCAGACGTTCTTGGTGATGGTATTGTTGACTAATTCTGGAGAAGCTTGATAGGCGAATATTCCTGCGCCATAGATGTGAGAGTCGTTATCGTAGATTAAATTGTAGGCAATATAGGCATCTGAACCGTAGCAGCGGATCCCGCCGCCTCCACAGGTGCCTCACGTGCCGGTCGCCTGGTTTCGAGCGATGATAGAATGCGTAATCTCAGCATTGTCGCTGTTCACCAGACAAATACCGCCTCCATTATCACCACCTAAGGCTTTACAATCAACTACAACGCAATTGTCGATGACAATAGCCGCGTTATTGGCATAAATACCGCCGCCGTCGGAGTAGTTTATGCAGTTGGATACGCGTGTGTTGGTAATGGTGATGGCGACGCCGTTAGTGTAAATACCGCCTCCATACAGAGCGGGAGTTGACGGATGATAGCACTGGTCGATAACGCAATAATCAATTGTGCTTGCCGACGCGCCCGTCTGGAAGCGGATTCCGCCCCAGCGGTGTTCATTGATGGGATTCTGGCGGATAAAACTGATGCTGTCACCCTCGATGCCATCGGCGTTCAATTGACCGTAAATTTTCCAGGTATGGTTTCCATTGTGGAAGAAAACCGAACCCGGCATAATCAGCAAAGTCTGCCCGGCGGGCACAGAGATATCACCCACGACCAAATAGGTATCCGGACCAAGTGTTCCCGATTGATTTCCGCTGATCTGAGTTTGCGGGAACGCAGGGACTGTTACCAGCAGTGCAGTAATCAGTGCGAGCAAAGGAAGCAGTTTCTTGTGAACCATTTTTAATCCCTCTTGATGTTTGTCTTTTGTTTTGTTTCTTGATTATATCAGATAGAATTGTCCTCAAGTGAATAATACTCGTTTTCTTTCCATTTTTTCAGGTCGGTAGAGTGATCCCAGAAGAACTCGAACAATGCTCGGAATGCATTGACGATGGTCCCCTGTTTTATGATCGACATCGTCAGTTCACCGCGCTGTGCCAGAGGCTCTTCCTCAGCGACCAAAAGCGATTGCCTGTCGAATATCATCATCTTAATAGGAAGACTCTTGGCAACACGGATCTGCACACCCTTTTCACAAAGCGGATCCAGATCCCTGAAAATCCATTCGTCATCCGGTAGATTGATCTCATAAACCCAACGAACAATGCCGCCGCGCTTTAAAATGCCCGATTCCTCCTCATCCTGCTGTGCGGATTTGCCTTCGGTATCACAGGCATACGGTCCTCTGCCAAAACCCAGCAGCTCTTCTTTCGTATTGTTCACCAGGTGACAATAGTGGTGGTGAATGATTTCATTGCCGTGCAGAACTTCGATATACTCGAGAGGATCAGAGGCATTTTCGCAGCCTGTGTAGAGTTCTTCTAATTCCTTCTTCAAGTTGATAGATTTCTTGAGTCTTTCCTGAAGTTCCTCGAAATGCCCAGTGAGCGTAACCACAGGATCTATCACCTCGAAAGTCTTCTTCCTGCCGACTTTTCTCTCGAGACAATATCCCTGACGGGAGAGGCTGTCAATAATCTCATAGACTTTACTCTGAGGCACACCGGATATCTTTTGTAAATCTGTGGCAGTGGCGCATCCCCGGTTGAGTAGGGCTAGATATACTCGAGCTTCTCTCTCGCTCATACCG
This sequence comes from candidate division LCP-89 bacterium, assembly GCA_025774555.1. Taxonomy (GTDB): domain Bacteria; phylum Electryoneota; class B3-LCP; order B3-LCP; family B3-LCP; genus JALGVT01. The sequence goes on along the minus strand of JALGVT010000004.1, from coordinate 65,363 downwards.
ATGTCTGCCAGACAATTTAAGAACTCTAAATTTCTGTTATGATTCATAATTATAGTATTATCAACATGATATGATTTTATCACCCCCGGGGGGTAACAGTCTTGTTAAATAATATACAAAAAAAAATATTAAAAGTCAAGCAGTTTAATAAAATCTGCCAATATTTTTCTTATCTGCAAATACACAAGTACCTGTACAAACGATGATACGCGTCCCTCCAAAATAAAAAGCCCCCGAATTTTCTTCGGAGGATTCAAATTATCTGTTGTGTCAGGCCTTGCCTGTGCCTTCGGTATCCGTCGGCTGACGGATATCATCTGACACCTTTATTTGTGCGTGTTTTAGGCATCAGGTCTCCGCTGCGCTCAAGACCTGACGCAACAGGAATAGACTTAATCATAAGCCTTGCGGGTGGCATCATCAGCCATGGTTGGTTCGAGAAGCGGCTTCCAGGCAGGGTCTTCCCAGGTTCCCAAACGCGTGTGCATATCCAGATATTTCTTCGGTATGGGATGCGTGCCCGCCACGACCTTAACGCCATAGCGATATTCTAGGAACGATTTAAATGTGCTGATGTAAGGACAGGGCGGATAGCCGACGATCAAACCAGTAGCCAGATGAATAACCTGCGCCCCATTCTTCACCATCTCTTCACCGGCGTATTCAATGTTACCTCCAGGACAGCCATCACAGGTTGTATAGCCGACCAATTCCAGATCACCATATATATCAAAAGCGCCCTCCCTGTTTCTCATGGCACGGAGGCACTTCCCGCCTGCGCAGCGGCGGTAGCGATCACATATAATGATTCCTATCTTAGTTTTGGCACTCATTTTTGCTCCTATTATGTGTGAATTACAATCTCCCGTTAAGAAGTGCCATTCACTGTTGTTCGTTGGATTCAGCCTCGTCCTGCTTTTTCATTTTTGCCGCATTAGCGCCTGCGATACCGCCCACCGCGCAGATCGCACCCATGATCAGGACCGCGGTAACATTGGTGCCAATAACATCCATCAACCGCAAAATGCCTATTACGATAGCAAAACCGATCAAAGGCCAGCCGAGGTTTTTCGCACTCATAAGATATCTCCTTTTGATATGGATAAAACAATAATAGTATGATGACTGCAAACGATTTGATTACCTGATTGCCTGAATATATCCAAAGGAAAGGTTAAAGTCAAGTGGAAACTGTGTACGATTGCGATTAGTGGTTAATATAAGGGGGATCGTTATCTGTTGTGTCAGGTCTTGCCTGTGCCTTCGGTATCCGTCTGCTGACAGATGTGACCTGACACCTTTATTTGTGCGTGTTTTGGGCGTCAGGTCTCCGTTGCACTAAGGACCCGACGCAACGGGAATGTATCTACTGGGTACTCAAAGGTCATCAGCAAATTCGGGTGGGAGCCAGTCAATAACGGTGCCACCTGCTTCATAATAATAGGGGCTTACAAGCCAGTTACGGTTATGCTCGCGGGTAACTCGGAAATCACGAACCACAAACATCTTTCCAGCATGGAGATCGTACTTTTTCTCATCGAGGGATGGTACGGGATCAGATAAATAGAGTTGCTTTAAAACCTCAGCTTTATCCTCATCAGGGATAATGTACTCTTCAATCTTTACTCCATTGATCTCAGTTGGTATGGTGGGAAATGGAAGCCGATCTTCTTCGTCGCCTAGTAGATTCATTTTATATCTCCTTTTTAGAGGAACCACTTTTAATTATAGCAAAACATACTTCGTCTCACCTGCGGTGATCCAGAAGCATGCCACCCACCTGAGATATTAGAAGAGCATCAGCAACAAAGGGAACACAACATAACGGGAGACTCCATAGCTGTTCCTGACAGGAAATACTGGATCCCAGTATATACTTGCGTTTAAATGAAATCGTTTTCTTTGTGCTTTTCCGCAATGGCGGCGGCTAAAACATCCAACGCCTTAAAATCAGCCTCCAAAGGTGCCCCTTTGCACAAAACAGGCTCCAATACTTCAACTTTCAGATTGGGGATCATTCCCGCGAGTGTTTCCACGGTCTTCCCACCCCATCCATAGGAACCGATGATGGAAAGGAATTTTGTTTTGGGTCGCAGTGCATTCGCCAGGAATGCGGCGTAAGCGGCGATAGGATGAGGTCCGATCAGAACGCAGGGAGTGCCGATGACCACCGTGCCTGCATCCACCAGAGCCATGGCAAGTTTGCCGATATCGGTGACCACCAAATTGAACGGTTCGACTCGAACACCGTTTTCCACCAGAGCCGACACCAGATGATCGACCATTTGTTTGGTGCTGTCATGCATGGATACAAAGGGCAATACGACCGTGTTTTTAGGTGGACCGATTACCCAGTCTCGATAAGCCTCCATGATCCATGATGGGCGATCATAGATTTGCCCGTGACTGGGAGCAATTATTTGGGGATCATACGCCTTGAGTTTCTCGATATTTTTTGCGATAACGCTCCGAAAGGGCATCATGACCTCGGCATAGTAGCGTTTAGCCGCCTCGTACACACGCCCCTGATCGGTCACATAAAGATCGGTGCTCGCGATATGGGAACCATAGAAATCACAACTGAAGAGGATACGATCTTCTTCCAGGTAAGTCACCATGGTTTCCGGCCAATGCACCCAGGGCGTATGAATGAACTTCAGGGTCTTGTCGCCAAGGGATAACGTTTCGCCGTCTGTCACGGTAACGAAGGCGCTCTCGGGGATTTTGAGCAGATCAATAAGCATCTGCTTAGCCTTGGGGGTCGAGACAACTTTCGCTTTCGGAAACCTGTCAAGAACCCGGGGGATGGTCCCTGAATGATCCTGCTCCGCATGATTAGAGATGATAAAATCAATTCTGGAAACCCCGTCCAGTTGTCTCATTAACTCATCGGACATAGACGGATCGACAGTGTCCAACAAAGCGGTTTTCTCGCTCCCTTCAACCAGGTAGGCATTGTAAGAAGTGCCATCTGGAAGCGGGATGAGAGAATCAAAAAGGCGCCTGTCCCAATCAACGGCTCCCATCCAATAAATGTTTTCCTTTATCTGCCTCTTTTGCATGTGAATACCTTATCTGAATGTAATGGTTTTTGTTGTTGAAATGGCTGGGTGGGGGCTGTCCCAAAAGGGATTGTGACAGCCCCTTCTACTAAAGTGAGATTAATATAACTTAAAATATTCCATCTATCAACCGTAATTTTGAGAATGAGCCATTAAACTTGGCTTAACACAACATCAGGTTTGAAGATTTGGGGTTCGAGGTTCAGTGGAAGAAGTTTGCATGGTTCGGATAACTTTCCCACAGTAGAACTATGGGGCACCAGTGTAAGGCATTCACTGTTGTGTCAGGTCTTGCCTGTACCTTCGGTATCCGTCGGCTGATGGATGTGACCTGCCATCTTTATTTACATGCGTTTTAGCGTCAGGTCAACGCTGCGCTAAGTAGCTGACGCAACATGAAATCTGGCTCCAGGGCAGATGTACCACATGATTACTTGCCTTTGGGAGGATTATTTCCCCTCTTATCACCGGAGGACTTTCCATCTTTTTTACTCGGCCATTGGGGATTGGATTTTTCATCTTTGGAACCGCCGCTGCCGCTCTTACCTCCACCTTTGCCTTTACCCATGATAAGCTCCTTTCTGAATAAGTTATTTGTTGTGTCAGGTCTTGCCTGTGCCTTCGGTATCCATCGGCTGACGGATGTGACCTGACATCTTTATTTACATGCGTTTTAGCGTCAGGTCTATGCTGCGTTAAGGACCTAACGCAACGGGGAAACTAAAAGCATGCCACCCGCCGGGGTAATCGTCGAGTACAGGGACTCGACTACAAAGACAATTGTGCTAGGCTGAACCAACCTATTTACCTTTTAAACTCCCGAACGCCCAAACTTGACCGTTCTCTTGCAGGAAGGGCGTTGGAAAAACCAAGGTGTTGCTCCAATATGACTTCAACCGTTTCCACTGGCGTTAGTTCGGTGTTGTCAATGATTTGTTCGAGAGGTTGAAGGTGTTTGATAACGTCGGAATTCAATTTTATGCAGATATCGAGATCCTTGAACTGGCCTGTTGGTCTGTCCTCAACCCTGACTCTGAGGACCTCAGGAGCGGTTACAAGCGCGAATGAACGTATTTCGAGGTTGTTGTTCATTAAGCTGATATCTGCAATGAACTTTGAGAGCTTATTTCCGCTGAATGTATCGACCACAATGATCGGACCGTAACCAAGTCGGTGAAAGCCGATAACAAGACCTATTGTGAGGGATAGGATATTGATGTGCTCATCCTGGTTGGACCACTCAACAGAAATGACCATAGCCCTCAGTGTATCGACTTCTATACGGACACTCTTTTGGAAGTGGGTGGCAAGGCACTTCGATGCCTGTGTCTTTCCTGAACCGGGAGCACCCCGTATGATGATAACGTCTGGATTTGTTCGAGTCATGAGTTACAGATGTCAATTGGGATGTTGCATGATAATTGTTTGCATGGATAGTTACAGGTCTTCATGATCTTCGACACTTCAGTTGAGCGTCTCTTGCAGAGGATCGTGATGATGTCCTCCTTTTTGATGTTCCCGAGTGGTTCTTTTGCTAAAGGAATCCGATGGTGGTCAAAGCACTTGACTACGTCTCCATTGGGATAGATGCAGATATTCTTCCGTGCGGCGCAGGCGACTCCGGTGTCTTTGGCTTTGCTGGTGGTGCTATGCCAGCAGCCTCCAAAATCCATATAGGGCTGGATAATGTGAGGGATGGAGTGCTCATCGCAAAAATTCTTAACTAGTGGAATATCGTCCTGTGTTTCTTTTGCTAGGACGGACTGGATCCGCAGCTTATTACCTAGGGAAGACCGAGCGAGCATTATATTCCCCATCACAAGCTCGAAGTGGTTTCTGCCCCGAAAGTTCACCCATTTCGCTGTATTTATAGTATCTACTGATATCACGAGGATGTGCTCAAGCTTGGCGTATGCTTGAAGGAAACGCTTAGTGAGCAGCACACCATTGGTGACAACGAGCATTGGGACATTCAATTTCTTACATTCTTCGCCTATAAGGAGCACATCTTCCAGATACAGAAGCGGCTCACCGCCAGTAAGGGTCACCTGATACAGGTTCTCATGTATCTGGTTAAGGCAATTGATAAATTCAGAAACTGGCAGGTGCTGGTTATCAGGCTCCGGGATCTTCCAAATGCCACATTTTGAGCACTTATCACAGCAGCGGCGCGTAATCATGTAGATGAGCTCATTGCCTTTCACTCCGTAAAACCGTCTGATTGGCGTCTTGTACCAGCGATAAATGCTCCACTCAATGGTTTTAAGGAGCAGCAGCGGGAGTGCGACAATTTTCTGATCAATTCTCTTCGCGAATGGGATGATCTCCCCATAATAGTCATGGATGACATGAGTCAGGCTTGGCTGATTCGCCTTTCTCCTATAGATTAGGCTCATACGCATTTCCCAGATAGATGGATTCTGATGAGTCCCATAGCAATACCGTATGGCCCTCATATAGTGTTGCGCTTGAGCTCTTGTATTTCATAAAAAGTCTTATAAATCGTATAAATCCAGTCAGGGTGCTCTTATAACCATAGTCATGCCAGAGCTTCGCTTTGACGCAGAAGCCGATTTTATATTTACTCCTCATCCGAAGGCAGAGGTCTACATCTTCTCCGGCGGCGGTAGGGAATCTCTCGTCAAAGATGAACTCCCTTGCGACTTGGCCTTTCATGCCGAAGTTCAAGGACGGCATGTACCAAAGCTCTTTCCTGTCCGGCAAGAGCCATTTCCCGGATAGGGTGCCGTTGATGTCATGGTAGTAGTCAAACAGTGTGGTGCCCCAGGATAATGTCAAGCCCCCAACAGCACCGAATGAAGTACTCTGAAGGAAATGAGTCATGTGCTGGTTCCAGGAACTGTCGAGGATGCAGTCGTGGTCGGTGAAGAACAGATGTTGGGCATCTCTTTCAAGGGCTCTCTCAATGCCTACGTTTCGCGCCTTTGCGGGGCCGCCATTCTTTGGGAGTCTGATGTACTCTATGAAGCTAAATTCCAATGTATAATGCAAAGGACTTGCATCATCTACTAGATAGACTTGCTCGAATGTCAAGGTTTGGCTCTCGACGCTGGCGAGGAGCCTGTTAAGATAATGGAGGTCCCATTTATTCTTTATATAGCATGGAATGATTAAAAAGCTCATTTCCTACCTGATATTAGCGGGATGGTGGCCCGGCTGGCTTCCCATCCGGGTTTATTATAAAGATTCCCCATACCGTTTGTCTCTTTCTCCTTTCTTCCACATAACATAACTCAAAAACATCCATTTATCAACCATATTTTCGCAAATACAGCATAAAACCTGGCATAACATCATTTTCGCCAATTCTCCTCTTGACTTTGAGTGATTTGTTTATTATATTATATATATGCAGACTATTTACAACACTCGCTTCAAGGACATTCACGCAAATCATCTCCCCATCTCTTACGACAAATTTGTCGGTATACCCTTCAGTTCATACGTTAACGCACCGTCATATCTGGCGGACAACCTCAAGTGGCGGACAATGTTGTCGTAATATCTGCTGTAATCCTCACTAATACAATGAAAAACACAGTTGCTTCTGAGCAGAGCGGGTCGGCGCCCCGAAGGGGTTTCCGTTGGTCACAAGACCGACCCCTACGCAAAAAACCTCCGTATATAATGCAATCCTCCCGCAGGTTTGGAACCTGCGGGAGGTTGATTGGGCATAATTTCCCGGTGATCAGTCGGGAGACTGATAAACTATCTACTCGCCTACCCTCTGAGGTGCACCAAAAGAGCATCAGTTACTGCACGTCGGATTCAGGGAATCCGACCTACTCTCCTACACCCAAATAAAAAGCCCCTCTTTTCAGAAGGGCAAATTAAAAATCCCGGCAACGACCTACTCTCCCACACCCTCTCCGGTGCAGTACCATCGGCGCAGATGGGCTTAACTTCTCTGTTCGGAATGGGAAGAGGTGTTTCCCCATCGCTATGGTCGCCGGAAATATCAGTCATATCAAACGGAGGATAGGCATTCTCCGAAGGAGTCCCTCGGACTTGCCTGTCAGACAGGAATGTCTGACCTCCACAATATTTTTGTTCTTATGACAGTCGAAATCGAGTTCGGTTAGCGGATCAGCAACCTGTATCAGTTGAAAAATTAATTATGCCAAGTCTCACGACCTATTAGTATCACTCGGCTTTGACATTACTGCCTTTACACCTGTGACCTATCAACCTCATAGTCTATGAGGGGTCTTCAGTCCTGCCGAAGCAGGAATGGGTATCCTTATCTTGGAGGGGGCTTCGCGCTTAGATGCTTTCAGCGCTTATCCCTTCCGAACTTAGCTACCCAGCCATGCCGCTGGCGCGACAACTGGTACACCAGAGGTTCGTCCACTCCGGTCCTCTCGTACTAAGAGCAGCACTCCTCAAGATACCTGCGCCCACAATGGATAGGGACCAAACTGTCTCACGACGTTTTAAACCCAGCTCGCGTGCCGCTTTAATTGGCGAACAGCCAAACCCTTGGGACCTCCTACAGCCCCAGGATGCGACGAGCCGACATCGAGGTGCCAAACCTCCCCGTCGATGTGAACTCTTGGGGGAGATAAGCCTGTTATCCCCGGCGTACCTTTTATCCGATGAGCGACGGCAATTCCATTCTCTACCGCCGGATCACTAAGCCCTAGTTTCCTACCTGCTCGACCTGTATGTCTCGCAGTTAAGCTCCCTTGTGCCTTTACACTCTACGCACGATTACCGACCGTGCTGAGGGAACCTTTGGGCGCCTCCGTTACATTTTAGGAGGCGACCGCCCCAGTCAAACTACCCACCTGACACTGTCCTTCAGCCGGATTCACGGCATGAGGTTAGGATTCCAACAAAACAAGGGTGGTATTTCAAGGGTAACTCCCCACCCACTGGCGTGGATGGTTCAAAGTCTCCCACCTATCCTACACATGCAGAGCTACAATCCAATATCAAGCTATAGTAAAGGTGCACGGGGTCTTTCCGTCCAATTGCGGGTAATCAGCATCTTCACTGATAATTCAATTTCGCCGAGTCCGTGGTTGAGACAGCGCCCAGATCGTTACACCATTCGTGCAGGTCGGAACTTACCCGACAAGGAATTTCGCTACCTTAGGACCGTTCATTTTTGTTACTTCTCTTCCAGGTGACAGACAAGAATACGCCGGAGGGCGCGCAAGCGTCTATCCTCCCGGATGAGTGGCGCGGTCATTTCTGCCGCGCTCTGCATATCGCTATGCAGATCGGACTATATCATCATCCCGTTTTTGCGGGACGCTTAGCGTGTAGTCTCTGAGGATTCTTCAATTCGCCTCAGGATATCCCCTTCTTCATACTTTCGTTTTCCACCATCGTTCATTTCACGTCTGATCTCCAGGATCTTTTTTAATCCCGATATGTGAAGGTGATCTCCGGCGGTAATCAATACAGCAATTTTACAGAATTTCGAAAAGTCCCGCTTTTTTTTTGCTGATAGAAAACCGAATTTTCTGAAGAACGGAATAACATTTTCAACAATGGCGCGCTGATTGTTCACTTCGAAATACCAGAGGCCGTCTCTCCTCTGCCTCAACGTTCCACATTTAAGATGTTTTTTAAACAACGCTAAAATCACCTTATCGCGCTGTGATACATTGAAACAGGCTGAGATTTTCCACGGTATCTTTTTGTAATCTTCACGGGGTCTGAAAGATACGTTGAAGCTTCCCTCACCATCCGTAAATCCGGCTAAGTAATAGCCGATTTTTGGTGGTATTTCTTTAACATTCAGCAATTGAAGCCTTTCCTGCTGATTGTCCGCACCTGAACCATTGTCACTGCTCCCAAAACAATTGGAGCGAGTAGGTCAGGATACACCGGATATTCCAGCATTTAGCTAGGTTTTACAACTACAGTGTCCAGTCTATAGTTACGGCCGCCGTTTACCGGGGCTTCAGTTCAGAGCTTCTCTCCGACAAGTCGGAGATAACACTTCCCCTTAACCTTCCGGCACCGGGCAGGTGTCAGTCCCTATACATCGTCTTACGACTTAGCAGAGACCTGTGTTTTTAGTAAACAGTCGGCTGGGCCGTTTCTCTGCGGCCCCGAACAGCTAAAGAGGCGAACTCTATCGCCGTCCAGGGCACTCCTTCTCCCGAAGTTACGGAGTCATTTTGCTGAGTTCCTTAACCACGGTTCTCTCGAGCACCTTAGGATTCTCTCCTCATCCACCTGTGTCGGTTTACGGTACGGTCACCTGAAGTCCTCACATAGAGGTTTTTCTCGGCAGTATGATTAGGGCCAGTTTATGACATTACGTCTCCCTATCGCGTCTCGGCCTTAAGAAGGAGTGGATTTGCCTGCTCCTTCAGCCTACCTGCTTAGACCACCATTTCCAATCGGTGGCTGACCTTTCACTCCTGCGTCACCCCATAGTTCAAACAGACTCCTGGTGGTACGGGAATATTTAACCCGTTTTCCATCGCCTACGCCCTTCGGCCTCGGCTTAGGGTCCGACTAACCCTGAGCAGATTAGCTTTACTCAGGAAACCTTGGATTTTCGGTGTGAAGGTTTCTCGCCTTCATTATCGCGTACTCATGCTGGCATATGCTCTTCCGTCTCCTCCAGCCATCCTCACGGATAACCTTCGCAGGTGCACGGAATGCTCCCCTACCGCTGTCCTTACGGACAACTCGAAGCTTCGGTGGTGACTTTAGTCCCGACAATTTTCGGCGCAAAACGACTTGACCAGTGAGCTATTACGCACTCTTTAAAGGGATGGCTGCTTCTAAGCCAACCTCCTGGTTGTCTTGGTCCTTTCACATCCTTTATCACTTAAGTCACACTTGGGGACCTTAGCTGTCGATCTGGGTTGTTTCCCTCTCGGCTATGAAACTTATCTCCCATAGCCTGACTCCCACGTTAATATATCCGGCATTCGGAGTTTGATAGGGGTCGGTACCCTTTTGAGGGCCCTATTCCTTTCAGTGCTCTACCTCCGGTATACATCACGCGAGGCTAGCCCTAAAGCTATTTCGGGGAGTACGAGCTATCTCCGGGTTTGATTGGCCTTTCACCCCTACCCACAACTCATCCAATGACTTTTCAACGTCAACTGGTTCGGTCCTCCACGCAGTTTTACCTGCGCTTCAACCTGGCCATGGGTAGATCACCCGGCTTCGCGTCTGCCGCCAGTAACTTATCGCCCTATTCAGACTTGCTTTCGCTACGGATCGGGCTCTGAGAGCCTTATCCTTGCTACGGACGAGCAACTCGCCAGCTCATTATGCAAAAGGCACGCGGTCATCCCGACAAGTCGGGACTCCCACTGCTTGTAAGCACGAGGTTTCAGGTACTATTTCACTCCCCTCCCGGGGTACTTTTCACCTTTCCCTCACGGTACTGGTTCACTATCGGTCACAAGCGAGTATTTAGCCTTAGGAGATGGTCCTCCTGAATTCCCACAGGGTTCCTCGTGTCCCGCGGTACTTGGGAGACGGTCGGAAGTCCATTTGTTTTCGCCTACGGGGCTATCACCCTCTATGGCTATACCTTTCCATGAATACTCGACTAACAAATGGTTTTGTAACTTCCTGGGAGATTAACGGCTCTCCCAGACCGATCCCACGACCCCTATGCCGCAACGCCCGTCAGCTTGACACGACATAAGTTTGGGCTGTTCCCGTTTCGCTCGCCGCTACTCAGGGAATTGCTATTGCTTTCTCTTCCTGGAGTTACTTAGATGTTTCAGTTCTCTCCGTTCGCCTCACTAAGCTATGTATTCACTTAGTGATGACTCCGCATTACCGGAGCCGGGTTTCCCCATTCGGAAATCCTCGGATCTAAGGTTGTTTGCACCTCACCGGGGCTTATCGCAGCTTACCACGTCCTTCATCGCCTGCTTGTGCCAAGGCATCCACCTCGTGCCCTTTATAACTTGGCTGAAATCCTTCAACCTTTACAGATGTCTGATTCTTTTTATTATGCTACCCGAACTCGACTTCGACTGTCAAAGAACAGTTCGGAACGGATGTTCCGAAACTTTTCACGATCTTTTGAACCTGATCGTTTTGTGATGAAACCCGGATTCGAACCGGTGACCTCCCCGACCTTGTCGGGACGCGCTCCCATCTGAGCTACTTCACCATACTATTAATCTAAAAGAACTATCTGTGGAGAATACCGGGCTCGAACCGGTGACCTCCGGCTTGCAAAGCCGGCGCTCTCCCAACTGAGCTAATTCCCCGTCCCGAGGGGTCGGGACGGCATCCCGTCGAAGCGGGATTATCTCTTAAGCCCGACCCGGTACAAGTGGGCCTAAGAAGATTTGAACTTCTGACCTCACGCTTATCAGGCGTGCGCTCTAACCAGCTGAGCTATAGGCCCAACTACCGACTTATCCGTCATTTGCCGGAAAAAAAGGCACGCCATACGACGGGCCACTTATCGGTTATATATATAAGAAGAGTGTGCGCGGATTCCATCAAAAAACTCGTCGTCCGACCTAGAGCAGACTTCCGTCGGTTGACGGAACGCTCTTGCTCCTTAGAAAGGAGGTGATCCAGCCGCACCTTCCGATACGGCTACCTTGTTACGACTTCACCCTAGTTACCAATCTTACCTTAGGCGCCTGCTTCCCGAGGGTTAGCTCAGCGACTTCGGGTACTATCGGCTTCCATGGTGTGACGGGCGGTGTGTACAAGGCCCGGGAACGTATTCACCGCAGCGTGCTGATCTGCGATTACTAGCGATTCCGACTTCATGCAGTCGAGTTGCAGACTGCAATCTGAACTGAGACCGGCTTTGTGGGATTGGCTCCACCTCGCGGTATTGCGACCCTCTGTACCGGCCATTGTAGTACGTGTGTAGCCCTGGACGTAAGGGCCATGAGGACTTGACGTCATCCCCACCTTCCTCCCCGTTAACCGGGGCAGTCTCGTTTGAGTTCCCAGCATAACCTGATGGCAACAAACGACAAGGGTTGCGCTCGTTGCGGGACTTAACCCAACATCTCACGACACGAGCTGACGACAGCCATGCAGCACCTCTTCAGCCGTCCCCGAAGGGAAGTCCCGGTTTCTCGGGATGGTCGACTAAAGTTCAAGCCCAGGTAAGGTTCTTCGCGTTGCATCGAATTAAACCACATACTCCACCGCTTGTGCGGGCCCCCGTCAATTCCTTTGAGTTTCAACCTTGCGATCGTACTCCCCAGGCGGGGCACTTAATGCGTTAGCTGCGGCACCGAAGGGGTCGAATCCCCCAGCACCTAGTGCCCATCGTTTACGGCGTGGACTACCAGGGTATCTAATCCTGTTTGCTCCCCACGCTTTCGCGCCTCAGTGTCAGTTACGGGCCAGGAGACCGCCTTCGCCACCGGTGTTCCTCCTGATATCTACGCATTCCACCGCTACACCAGGAATTCCATCTCCCTCTCCCGCACTCAAGACCTGCAGTATGAATGGCAGTTCCGGAGTTAAGCCCCGGGATTTCACCACTCACTTACAGATCCACCTACACGCCCTTTACGCCCAATGAATCCGGACAACGCTTGCTCCCCCCGTATTACCGCGGCTGCTGGCACGGAGTTAGCCGGAGCTTTCTCTGGAGGTACCGTCAAATCAGTCGGAAGACTGACTGTTCTTCCCTCCTAACAGGGCTTTACACTAAAAATAGCTTCATCGCCCACGCGGCGTTGCTGCGTCAGACTTTCGTCCATTGCGCAATATTCCTCACTGCTGCCTCCCGTAGGAGTCTGGGCCGTATCTCAGTCCCAGTGTGGCTGATCGTCCTCTCAGACCAGCTACCCATCGTCGCCTTGGTGAGCTTTTACCTCACCAACAAGCTAATGGGGCGCAGGCTCATCCTCAAGCGGTCGAAACCTTTGATCCTCTGAAGATGTCTTCAAAGGATATTATACGGTATTACAACCAGTTTCCCGGAATTATCCCCTGCTTGAGGGCAGATTACCTACGTGTTACTCACCCGTTCGCCACTGTCCCCCCACCCGAAGGTGGGCTTCTCGTTCGACTTGCATGTGTTAAGCACGCCGCCAGCGTTCGTCCTGAGCCAGGATCAAACTCTCCGTTGTAGGTTTATTTGATTCTAACTTAGTTTGCTTTGTTGAATTCTCAACGAATTTTTTGTGTGGGCCACACACACTCAACTTTTCAAAGAACAGATAAAAACTGCAACGGTGCATCCACCGTAGCAGAACAATAATATATAGTGTTTATCCCCTAAAGTCAAGGGGTATTTTTAAGTTTTTTTCAAATATTTTATAACGAATTTGTGTGAGTCTTCAAGTCGATTCCGCATTGATATACTAAACAATAACATCTTAATAATTATAATGTTATCTGTTGTTTTAGCAGTATCAGCTTGCCGACGAAAGCATCAGCGCCGCTCTTCAGGCGACAAAAAAAGACACCGGTAGCGAGATTATCGCCATCAAAAAACAGACCATGTCTGCCCGATTTTTGCAAACCTTCAAAAAAACAGCTTACCGTGTCAGGTATGATTCCCTTCAGGTAAGCTGTCAGGAATCACTATAATCCCCGTAACGCTACCTTCTAATGTAAATAAGAATACTCAGAATGTCAAGCATTATTTTAGTCGAAGTGAAAAAATAATTCTCTTGACGTTGTTTGGCTATTTAAAAATGGCAGAGGCACCATTGGCACTGTTCAGCGGCTGGACCGCCCCTACTTTTACCTTTTACCTTACTTTATCAGCAGCATCTTGCCGGTTGAAGTGAAGTTCTCAGCCTGCATGCGATACAGATACACACCCGATGCTAATCCTGCCGCCTCAAAGGTAACCTCATGGTAACCAGCATCACGCCAGCCGTCCACCAGTTCTACCACCAATCTACCCTGGATATCGAAGATTCGCAAGTGAGTTATTGAAGCGACAGGCAGTCCAAAACGAATCGTCGTAGTTGGGTTGAAGGGATTGGGATTGCAGGAATGGGTGATATCTGATGATGCGTGCTTTACAATATCATAATTTGACTGGCATTCTCCATCCCATCCGCGAAGAGACCAATCTCCACCAGCAGAAGAGCTTACTCCTTCCTTGTAAAATGCAAAGCTGTCTGCTGAGACGATGACATTGTCCGCATAGCTACCCAACTGCAGGCGGTAGGAATACTCGCCCGGCGGCGCGCCCGCGGGGATGGATTGCTGCATATCCGGGCGCTGGATGCTGCCGCCGGCAGGCATCTCTATATCCTCACGCAGAATAACAGGACCATAGACACTCCCGTTCGGTAAAACCACATCTATCCAGACGTCGAAGGTGATGGGAACCACCTGGACGTTGGAAATCTCCACGTCGAAAGTGAAACTGCCGCCCGCAGAGGGAATGGTGATAGAGGGGCTTTCAGGAATTAGACCAGCCACCAGAGATACGGTCCCGGCGGTGGTGTAGGTGTAGAAAGTTTCGGAGTTACCAAACCAAACCATAGGATTCAGAATTGCATGTACAATATTTCCCGTACCAATTACCTGGTCTGAACTAATGGATGTTGTAGCAACAATAATGGTATCCGGTTCGCTCCAGACTCCATTTTGATTATAAGTATAATTCACATATTCATTACCGAATTGATCGGACGCATAAAACAGCAGATGCTTCACTCCCTGGTCTGTAACTGTAAAAGATGGATGCCCACACTCCAAGCCAGTATTGGTTACATTCTCTGGAAAGGACCAATTAAGCCCGTCAAAGTATGAATAAAATATCTCCTCTTCAGGCCAAACGGGCATGAGCTGGCTCCAGACGATATGAGGTAAATCGTTACTATCGAGGTCTATGTCAGGTTTTGTGGACCACTCTTCGGGCCAGTTGGAAATATTCTCCGGCTCCGACCAGGAGATACCATCGAATATCATATATCCGATTTCCTGAAAAGCGCCCAGGTTGCCAAAATCCTGCCAGGTGAGATGAATCCGGTCCTGTGAATCGATTGCGAAGCGAATATCTGTGCAGGAATACACCCCCTGATATACGGTGTCGATAGAGAGCCAATTAAAACCGTTGAATTCCCGGTGGAATATATCCATGGAGCCGTAATACCCATCACTCCAGATTATATGAACGTGATCCTGCGAATCAATTCCAATGTCCGCGTCCTGAGAAGGAAGGGGATTCTGGGAAATATTTACGGGCTCACACCAGCCGGAATCAGTAATGAAGGTATAATATATCTCTGGAATTGTATAGGCGTTATGAATCCATACTACATGAGGTGTGTATTGGGAATCAGCTGCGATGCGAGGATTTCGGGATGATGTCACTCCATAGGCAGAAAGTTGAACGGGTTGGGACCATGTTTCTTCATTAAACTTACAATATAAAATGTCATGCTCGTCTACTCCCCCTCCGAGTCTCGAATTATCGCTCCATGCCACGTGAATAAAATTATCATCACTGATAGCAATGGCACCTGCGTTTGAGCCGTTGTTGTTATTAGATAAATTAACACAAGGACTCCAGATTCCAGGCTGAGATGAAGCAGAAGTAAATAATACCGCAATTAAGAGGTAAGTAGTCATTATTTTTGACATTTATCGCTCCCTTCATTCAATGATGAAAAATTATTATCAGGCGGCGTAAGAAGTATAATCCTGACGCCGCTGTAAGATTGTTACTTTACCAGAACCATTTTTCTGCTAATCAGGTTATGTCCGGTCTTCAGGCGGTAAATATACACACCAGAAGCCAATCTCTGAGCATCGAATTCAGCTTCATGACAGCCCTCAGATTGATGCTCTGAGACTAACATAGATATCATTTTACCGGTGATATCGTACACCTTCAATTCCACAAAGGAATATTCTGGTAAAGAATAGCTGATGGTAGCAACTGCATTGAAAGGATTGGGGTAATTCTCTATAGTGATACACTCTTGAGGTGAATTCTGGATTTCCGCATTTCCATCCGGATGTTCATCCCATCCACTGAGAGACCAATCTCCACCGGCAGAAGAGCTTACTCCTTCCTTGTAAAATGCAAAGCTGTCTGCTGAGACGATGACATTGTCCGCATAGCT
The DNA here is from genome assembly GCA_025774555.1 of candidate division LCP-89 bacterium. Taxonomy (GTDB): domain Bacteria; phylum Electryoneota; class B3-LCP; order B3-LCP; family B3-LCP; genus JALGVT01. The sequence goes on along the minus strand of JALGVT010000004.1, from coordinate 49,267 downwards.
ACCCAACTGCAGGCGGTAGGAATATTCGCCCGGCGGCGCGCCCGCGGGGATGGTTTGCTGCAGATCTGTACGCTGGATGCTGCCACCTGCGGGCATCTCGATATCCTCACGCAGAATAATGGGACCATAGACACTTCCGTTCGGCAGCACCACGTCTATCCAGACATCGAAGGTGATGGGAACCACCTGGACGTTGGAAATCTCCACGTCGAAAGCGAAACTGCCGCCCGCAGAGGGAATGGTGATAGAGGGGCTTTCAGGAATTAGACCAGCCACCAGAGATACGGTCCCGGCGGTGGTGTAGGTGTAGAACACATCTGAATTGCCTACCCAGATCATGGAGCTTAGTGCTACGTGCACTACATTTCCTTCGCCAATGGCTAAGTCTGAAGTACCATTATAGATTACATTATATGGTTCGCTCCAGACATCATCCTGGCAGTACATATAATAAGTGTAAGTATCGCCGAATTGATCCTCATACATAAATAGTAGATGCCTTATTCCAAATTCTGTAATCTCGAATGATGGGTATGCACAACCCATGCTTAAATTAGTAACATTCTGAGGTAGCGACCAGTCGAGACCATTGAAAAATGAATAGTATATCTCTTTAATATTGCCTGGATCGACAACCTGACCCCAGACAATATGCGGATGGTCGTTACCATCCAGGGCTATGTCAGGATTAGTTGACGACTCTTCAGGATAGTTGGATATATTTTCCGGTTCTGACCATGAAAAACCGTCGAAAACTGAATATCCGATCTCGTGCATAGCACCGAAGTTACCGTAATCCTGCCAGGTGATATGAATCCGGTCTTGTGAATCAATAACCATACGAATTTCAGAATAAGAGTAATATCCCTGAAATACGGTGTCGATTGGGAGCCAGGCAAAACCGTCAAATTCCCGGTGGAAGATATCCATCGTACCGTAATAACCATCGCTCCAGACGACATGAATGTGATCTTGCGAATCTATTCCGATGTCTGCATCCTTCGACGGCAGAGGATTCTGGGAAAGATTTAATGGCGCACTCCAGCCGGTTGTCGTTCGCACAGCGTAGTATATCTCTGGTGATGAAAAACCATTGTGAGTCCATACCACATGGGGAATGTTTTGTGAATCAACTGCAATTCTTGGATAGAGCGAAGCCGTAACCTCATAGGCAGACAGTTGAACGGGTTGTGACCATTCGTTACCATCATATTGACTGTACAATATATCGTCCTCATCTACTCCACCACCAAGCCTCGATTTATCGCTCCATGCCACATGGATCACATTGTCACTACCAATAGCTATGGATTGTCTTCCTGATCCGTAATTATTGTTCGAAAGGTTCGTATATGGATACCATAGTCCGGGCTGTGCAATTAGGTTACTGAATAAAAGCAAGGAAAGCCCAAATGTAAAAATAAGTCTATTCATTTTCGCACCTCAAAGATTATAGTGATTTAAATTAATTAGCAGAATAAGTGGCGCGGTTACTGTGTCCCACGCCACTCATATCTCATTTCGTTAGAACTATTTTTTCTGTTATAGTATACTCCGCCAATTTCAAGCGATACAAGTACATACCGGACGGTAGATTCTCAGCCTTGAAAACAGCTTTATAGGTACCTTCATGACACCACTTATTGACCAGCGTCGAAACAAGGCGACCTGTGATGTTGAAGATTTCGAGGGTTACATAAGTCTCATCCGGTACTGAGAATGTGATTGTGGTCGCAGGATTGAAGGGATTGGGGTAGCAGGAATGGGAAATCATTTCTCTGCTTATCAACAGGCGTTCTCCGTCATCGTCCCCCAAGGGTCTTATATCACCCGGCGCTGAGAAGATATCAGAATATTCGGATTGCTGCCCCGCTTCATCCACTGCTGTTATCTTATAGAAAACGGTATCGGAAGCCTGGGCGCTGGGGAAAAATCCGTTATCAGTGTAGGTAGTGTCTGTTGTTCTATAAAGACTGTACCATTCGCTATAGCTTTGCAGGGAGTCATCGTAAGTGCGCTTGAATATTTCATAATAATCCAGATCATACTCTATATTTCGATTCCAAGATAACTGTACTACATAGTTGACTCTATCTCCTTCCAATCCAGAGGGTTTGTAGGGTGGGATATTGAGATAATAATCATCTCCTATACTACCAGAATCTGAAACCTGTGGATAATGTGGATCAGCCACAGTATCCTTGCTTTCTTCCCAGTCCCAAATCTCTGAAAGAGAAGCAAGACCATTTGAATCTACATCGACAGAATCAAATGAGGCAAGCGAATTCCCTCTGATCGTTTCCAATCTTGCCGCATTGATCACATGGTAATCAAACTCCCCATGATTGAACCGTATTGTATCATCAGGATAAGTTTGATAATATTCGTTTTCATAAGGATCATCCCCATCCGCGCAGCTATCATCGGCTGCTCCTGCCCACCACCAATCCGTTGCGGTCATAATGAACGTATCATCATTCTCCAGATCATCGATGAACCCTCCGCTATGGCATTGTTGCATGAAGAATATCCTTTTATCGTATGAACATTGGTCTACCAGTGGAGCAAATACTGTATCAACCATAATAGAATCACCCAAATCTAACTGCAAACCAGAACCATCCGGACCTGAGTAAAGCGATCCATGCCCAAAAGTCCACACAAATAGATTGTCATCTTCTGTCATTTGAGGTATTCCTTGTGAAGGATTGCCATCCGATAACCAATCGAATATATTTTCAACATCTTCATATCCGCCTGAATAGTCCACTATTGAGTCTATTCCAAACTCGTGGTATCTTGCGTAAGCATCATATCTATCATTCTCAAGATCAAAATCGCTGCCTTCACCGAACAACACATATATATTATCATCCTTCCATCCGAAGTTCCATAGCATTTCCCAAAATAGAAACGTATCATTCCATTGCGCATCATCTAACCAATTATAAGTTTGTGAATACCATTCTGTCGTATCCGGTTGAAAACCGTTGATGAGCACGGCATAGTATTCTGCTTGAGCTATGCTTACTATCATAGTTATTAAAACAAGCAGCAGTATTATTCGGGATAACATGGCTGAAGCCTCCAATTTAATATGAAATTATCATAGCGTTTGGGCTTACCTTCATAATATACTCAATTTTTCATCAAAAGTCAAGTTTTGATTTTTTTTGAGGGATTTTATATGGTTCCGGCAACCGACGTACAGAATATAAAAAAGCCGCACTGCGGCGGCTTTGGGATGCATATCGGGGTCGGGGGCGACCCCGATTATGGAGACTATTAAAATGGCAGGGGAAGCACCCCTGCCCTACGGAAACTCTTACATCTGTGGTAAACACCCCTGCCCTATAGTAATTAAGGGGAGGTTGGACAATCCTGTCCGACACGACTTTTGTCAGATAAGAATATCTAACCTCCCCTGAAAAACCTCTATATTCTACTTATTCTCCTCTTCCTCTTTCAATACCGAGACCTGAATGTTGGCTTCGACGTCGGCGTGCAGTTTCACGCGCACCTGGTAGGTGCCGAGGAGTTTAATCGGCTCGTCCATGACAATCTTCCGCTTATCAAGCTCGATACCCTGCTCAGCTAAACGCGAGGCAATGTCCTGGGAGGTAACCGAACCGAACAACCTGCCCTCTTCGCCTGCCTTCTGCTTAACAATAACCGACGCATTGGAAAGAAGCTCTGCATGCTCCTCCGCACTCTTGAACTTAAACGTTTCCTTCTTGGAGCGGATGCGTTCGTCTTCCTGAATGATCTTCAGGTTCTTAGCAGTGGCAGGGAATACGATTCCTTTGGGAAGCAGATAATTGCGAGCGTACCCATCTTTCACTTCGATCTCAGCGCCGCTCTTCCCCAGCGGCTCGTAGTCTTGCCTTAGGATTACTTTCATCTCAATTTCACACAGTCTATGTTTCATTGACCGGCGGTCATAACAACCGCCATGATTGCATTGTATCGATTTAACAGCGCGCTATTGCGGGACCTGCTGGATGTAGGGAATCAACGCCAGGTGGCGCGCCCGCTTGATAGCCTGCACAAGCTGTTTCTGGTGTTTCGAGCAGGTGCCGGAAATCCGCCTCGGGATTATCTTGCCGCGCTCAGTGGTGAATCGTGAAAGACGCTTTTCGTCTCTGTAATCGATATAAATGGTTCCACTTTCGCAGAAACGACAGATACGTTTCCTCAAACCCTGCATACCGGTTCGGTTCTGTCTTCTGCCTCTATTTCCAGTAAATCTTGGCATTTTTCAATTTCGCTTTAGTTATTCGTTTCAGTTTCTTCTTGTTGGTACGGTTCTTCATCGGATGTGGTTCGTTCTTTCTGCTTTTCTACAGCGAACGGTATAGCCTCACCATAATCATTGTTATAACTTCTTGAAGCAAAGTCCTGCTTTTTATTCAGGAACTGAATCCTGCGGGATTTTATTTCAGTAATATTACGGGTTTGTCCGTCTTCCGTTTTAAAGATGCGGCTTTGAAGCTCGCCCTCAACCAGGACTGCTGAACCTTTTTTCAAATTCTGGTAACAGCTTTCGGCTAACTTATACCAGGCGACAATCCCGATGATGCAGACGTCTTCTTTCCACAGTCCGTTATTATCCCGGAATTTTCTGTTACTCGCTATTGAGAAATTGGCTACTGGCACTCCTCCGGTTGTAGTCTTCCGGAAGGTGGGGTCTCTTATCAGATTGCCAGCGATGGTCACATGATTGATATCCGGCATTCGCAAATCCGCCATGACACATCACTCCTTTTCGACTGGCTTTCAACTTTCTTTACGAGTGTCTATTAACTCTGCTCGTCTTTGTCCGGAGTACTGTCACTATCTGACAGCATTTTCTCATCGTTCTCCTGGATGGGTATCTCGGATGCCAGAGGATCATCTGCTTTACCCTCACCATCCAGTAAATCTTCCGCTCCATTCTCTATACCTGGTTCTTCGGATACAGGAGCCTCAGCAGTATCATGCACCTTTTCAGCGCTTACCATCGCTTCATGAGCGAGGCGTTCTGCTTCAAGTTTCATTAACTTCAGGGTTCGCTGATCACGCAGCAGGATAAGATAGCGGAGAATGTTAGAGGAGAGTTTCAGAAAATGCTCTATTTTGGGCAGTACATCAGGAGTCGTATTGAACTGGATCATGACATAATGCCCGTACAGGCTGTCTTTAATGGGGTAAGCCAACTTTTTCTTGCCCCATTTCTCCATATTGACCAGTTCAACGCTCTCAGCTTTAAGGAGATCCAGAAGTTTGGTTAAAACCTCTTCCTGAGCTTCCTGGGCGAGTTGCGCATCGACAATGAAGGTGAGTTCGTATGTTCTCATGTTTTCCCTTTGGTCTTAAGCCCCGTTCCCCGTATACCGGGGAACGAGGAGGGTTAGACTTCTATTTGTAGTATATTTATCTTTTCTGCGTTGCTCGGATTACAGCAGGGGTGCGATAACCAGAGAAACTACCGACATCAGCTTGATTAAGATGTTCAAGCTGGGACCAGCGGTATCCTTGAAAGGATCGCCGACGGTATCGCCTACAACAGCAGCTTTGTGTGCTTCAGAACCTTTACCGCCGTGAGCGCCCGCTTCGATATGCTTCTTGGCGTTGTCCCAGGCGCCGCCCGTATTCGACATGAAGATCGCCATCAGTACGCCCGAGACAGTAACACCAGCCAGCAGACCACCCAGCGCAACCGCTCCAAAAATGAAGCCGACAATCGGCGGAGCGAGGACTGCGAGAAGTCCGGGTGCAACCATCTGCTTAATAGCGGCGGCGGTGGATATATCAACGCACTTAGCGTATTCTGCTTTACCGCGGCTAGCATCGATGATTTTTTTATCTTCTTCAGTCCACTCGTCTTTGTCACGGACTTTCATAACCTCGAGAGCCGCCTTAAGTTCCGGGATGGTCTGGAACTGACGGCGGACTTCCATAATCATATCTTTAGCAGCGCTGCCGACAGCCTGCATAGCAAAGGAGCTGAACAGGAAGGGAAGCATTCCGCCGACAAACATGAAAGCCATAACCTTAGGATTCAGAATGTCAAGTGAGAATGACTGACCTCCTGCCTTCGCCTGGATGACAGTTGTGAATGCCGCAAATAGAGCCAGGGCAGTTAAAGCAGCAGATCCAATAGCGAAACCCTTACCAATTGCCGCAGTTGTATTCCCGACGGCATCCAGTTTATCGGTACGCTCACGAACTTCGGAAGGAAGCTCGCTCATCTCAGCAATTCCGCCGGCATTGTCAGCGACAGGACCGTAAGCGTCAACAGCCAACTGAATACCGGTGGTTGAAAGCATACCTAATGCTGCGATGGCGATACCGTACAAGCTCGCCTGCCAGTGTGCTAATATAATTGCAGCGGCAAGCACCAGCAACGGAAAAGCTGTTGAGCGCATGCCTGTTGCCAGACCAGCGATCAAGTTTGTCGCCGGACCGGTCAGCGATTGATTTGCTATGCCGTGGACAGGTCCTCTGTTTTCAGCAGTGTAGTATTCGGTGATCATACCGATTAGAGTACCGGCGATCAAACCGATGATGGTCGCGAAGAAAATCCCATTTGCAGTAACGGTCATATGCGGAAGGACAACGTCCTGCTTTACCATGTAGTGGATCACAAAATAACTGACGATGACCATCAGAATAGCAGCGCCAAACGTTCCGAAATTTAAAGCCGCCTGCGGATTACCGCCTTCTTTGGTGCGAACGAAGAAGGTACCGATGATTGAAACGATGATACCGAGACCAGCGATGATTAGCGGGAGGAAAACCAGGCTCAAAGCGCCTTCCTGACCATTACCTCCGAAGAAGCCCCACCAAGATGCGCCGATAACCATGGCGCCGATAATCGAACCGACGAAACTCTCAAACAGGTCAGCGCCCATACCGGCAACGTCGCCCACATTGTCACCGACGTTGTCAGCGATGGTAGCAGGGTTGCGCGGATCATCTTCAGGGATGCCGGCTTCGACTTTTCCTACGAGGTCAGCGCCGACGTCGGCAGCTTTTGTATAGATACCGCCTCCAACACGAGCGAACAGAGCGATAGAAGAGGCGCCCAGTGAGAAACCGGTGAGTACTTGAAGGGTGCGTTTCAGAACAGTCTCATCTTCCAGACCGCCAATTCCACTGGAGAAGTAAAGATATAGGAGCAGACTGATTCCCAGAACACCCAGACCGACAACGCTCATTCCCATCACAGTGCCACCGGAAAAAGCGACGCCAAGCGCTTTATTCAAGCCGTCACGCGCAGCATTGGCGGTTCTTATGTTCGCATTCGTGGCGACGCGCATACCAAAATACCCCGCAAGACCACTGCAAAGCGCTCCAATGATGAATGAGAATGCGATCCATGGGGACGACGTCGTGCTGTTTATATTAGCAACGCCCAGGAGAACTGCGACAACAACGACGAAAATGGCGAGAACCTTATATTCCCTTCCCAGGAAAGCCATCGCGCCGTCGCGAATGTACTGCCCTATCTCCTGCATGTAGTCTGTGCCTGCATCTTGTGATTTCACCCATTTTGCTTTTATAAATGCAAAAATCAATGCAAGAACTCCAAGACCGATAGTAAGTAGTAGTATTTGACTCATCTGCTAAAAACCTCCTACCCGTTGTTTCAGTCAGATTCGGGGGTTGATTTATTTATATGTTTATCTGCTTCAATTTTTAAGAAGATTCTGCCTCAGGCTCTTCAGGCAGATGATGCCCATTGAACCGGTTCATTGCCCTGGTGACACCCTCATTTAAGATACAGTCGAAAGCATCTGAGCAAACCGATAATACCTTCTCTATATCATCGGATAATTCTGTCGGGATCTTGGATAGAACGTAATTCCTCAAAGTACCCTGCCAGCCTTCTACAAAAATACCTAGCCGCATGCGCGGTATGGTTTCACTTCCATGTTCTGCAATGACGGATTCAATACCGTTATGACCGCCCGAAGAACCTGCCTTACGAATACGGATGGTTCCCAATGGCAGGGCGGCATCATCACAGACTATGAGAATGTTTTCAGGAATAAGCTTCCGGTATCTTGAAACCCTGCTGATGGGAACACCAGAAAGGTTCATATAGGAGGTTGGCTTTATAAAAGTAACGACACCGTTACGCGACCGACTCTCGAGGCAGGTGTAGTCTCCACGACCGGACTGGAAGGTGAAACCCTTGCGATTCGCCCAGAAATCCAAAGCCATATACCCCAGGTTGTGCCAGGTGCTTTGATACCGTCTGCCAGGATTTCCAAGACCAGCAACCAATAAAACTGGGGCTTCATCCACCATTTATATCAGAATACAGTCTGAACCTATTCTTTGCCTTCTTTTTTGGATTTCTTTTCGCCGCCTTCAGCCTCTTCGCCTTCAGCCTCTTCGCCTTCAGCCTCTTCGCCTTCAGCCTCTTCGCCTTCAACCTCTTCGCCTTCAACCTCTTCCTCTTCGACAGCCTCTATCTCGACTCTCGGCGGCTGGACAGTAGCGACCGTCATCTCAAGATCATCGAGGATACGGACATTTTCAACATCGATGTCGCTGACGCGCAGCGAATCACCTATACTCAGTTCATCAATGACAAGAACAACCTTTTCGGGGATGTGTTTGGGAAGACATTCCACATTTATATTGTGAATCAGCTGTTGAAGAATGCCGCCCTGCGTCCGCACTCCATACGCAGATCCTTCCAGTTCAACAGGAACCTGAACAGTCATCTTCTGACCGCGTACGATTCCCATTAAATCGATGTGCAGATTATCCCCAGTTACGGGGTCTTTCTGCAAATCACGGATAACGCATTCGTAATCAGATCCATCATCTAACTTCAACATGATGATGCTGGGCTTTTGCTTCAACACCAGTTGCAACTCGTGGCTGTTAAGCTGGATCGGCTGATTTACTTTATTTCCAAGGTAGAAAACACCGGGCAGCATTCCATTGGCGTGAAGCTTATGAGCTACCCCTTTCCCACTGTTAGATCTCAGTTGCGCATTCAGTACGTTTTTATCCATTTCTATACTTTGCTCTATCGTTGATTGACAAATAGTGAACTAATTGATTCCTCATTGAAGATGCGCCGCATCGATTCACCGATGATTCGGGATGCGGTCAGCACCTTAAACTTCTTGCTTTTTATGTCAGAGCGTAAAGGTACGGTATCGGTGATTACGAATTCACGGATAGGCGATTTCTCAATTTTTTCCACGGCATTGCCCGAAAGCACTCCATGTGTACAGCAGGCATATATATTCTTTGCGCCCTTGTTCTTTACAGCTTCGGCAGCCAGCGTAATCGATCCGCCAGTATCGACCAGATCATCCACCATTAATACATTGCACCCATCAACATCGCCGATGACGTTCATTACTTCGGATACGTTCTGGGACGGACGACGTTTATCGACGACAGCCAGGGTGCCTCCGAGGAACTGCGCGTAGGCACGCGCCGTCTTCATCGATCCGATATCCGGTGAAACAACGACGAGATCATTTATCGCCTTCATTTTATAGAAGTCAATTAGAATCGCAGAGGCATATAAATGGTCGAATGGAACATTGAAGAATCCCTGAATCTGAGCGGCATGCAGATCCATTGTTAAAACCCGGTCAGCGCCTGCCGTTGCCAGCAAATCAGCGACGAGTTTAGCGGTAATTGCAACTCGGGGACGATCCTTTCTATCCTGCCGAGCATACCCGAAATATGGAATAACCGCGGTGATTCTCTTTGCCGAAGAACGCTTTGCTGCATCGAGCATTATCAAGAGTTCCATCAGATGTGCGGCTGGTGGCTGCGTGGATTGAACCAGGAAGACGTCGCATCCTCTGATATTCTCGTTGTATTTAAAGTAGATCTCCCCATCGGAGAACTTCTTCAGTTCACAATCGCCCAGACGCGTATTGAGATATTCAGCGATCTTGTTAGCTAGCGCTGGATTCGAGGATCCTGTAAATACTTTCACGATTAATTGCTGTTTAGCTATTACCGTTATTGTGATGTACTTTAACTATAGATATATAGTGATCAAAGGTGCAAACAAGTTGCTGGGGCGGAAGGACTCGAACCTCCGAATGCGGGGACCAAAACCCCGTGCCTTGCCACTTGGCTACGCCCCACTAGTTATTGAAATATCTCAGGTAATGATCGGATCAGGACTATCCTGTAGTTCCGGCTTCTCCAGCACTTTTTGATATTTATCAAGGATCATCGATTCAATCTGCTGGCGAAAGTCATTATTTATTGGATGGGCAATATCCTTGTATGTTCCATTTGTCAGCTTCCTGCTGGGCATACAGACGAAAAGCCCCTTATTCCCCTGAATAATCTTTAAGCCACGCACCACGAACACATCATCAAAAGTGATGTTGACGAAAGCTCTTAGCTTTTCTTCATCGCGTAAATTAATGTTAATTTCTGTTAGCTCCATCAAAACCTCCCGGGGCAGGTAGATATAATCAATTCGCTGACCGTTATTCCTTATACTACCCGAGGTATAGAGTCGCCCCAACTGCCTCCATCTTGGTAACTGCCTCCTTAGCAATCCGGGTAGAACTAAATACTCCGAATATCGAGGATCCGCTCCCTGATAGAGAAACATAATAAGCGCCGTGCTTGATCAGAGCTTCCTTTAGCGCCTTCAGGGATGGGTGATATGCGAATACCAGCGGTTCGAAGTCGTTAGTAAAGGCTGTATGCGAATGTAATTGTTGAAAACTTTTCCGCAATGAATCTTGAAAGATAACAATTTGACTTCTGGAAGTCAAGTGATAATTCTTTATGTTTTTATAAGCCCATTTCGTAGATATTTTTACTTCAGGGCAGATCAATACTATAGGGTCAATTATTACCGGGTCGATAGGATGCAATACTTCTCCCCTGCCGGTGCCAATACAACATCCTCCAGCAATAAAGAAAGGCACGTCTGAACCGAGTTTAGACGCCAGTTCTAAAAGAGATGTGCGCTTCAGACCAGTCTCCCATAGCCGGTTCAGACCGGTAAGAGTCGCAGCTGCGTCGGATGATCCCCCTCCCAACCCGGATCCCGGCGGGATAATCTTTTTTAAGGTGATGGCAGCTCCCTTATCGCATCCGGTTTCTTGACGCAGCAAATGCGCTGCTTTCATACAGAGGTTGGTATCATCATCCGGAATACCGAGCAGATCGGTTTCCACTGAAAAAGAGAGATCTGAACTCTCTTTCAACAGAATCTCATCGGCGAGATTTACCTGCTGAAAGATAGTCCAGATCTCGTGATATCCGTCAGGGCGTTCCCCCAGAATGTGAAGTCCTATGTTGACCTTCGCCCTGGCTGTTAACTTAAATTGGCGTCCCCCCCCCTCTAGATGGATCAAAGTTACTCGTTCTCCTTAAGGATAAGGGTCAAGCGCCCTCACTTACTTTAAGGTTTTTCGGCGGAGTATCTTCCAATGCCTCAACTACTTCTCTGCGGCTCTTCCGCCCTTTGCCCTTAGAACCATAATAGTAGTAGTACTGGTAGTAGTGGTAGTAATAGTAATACGAGCCATAGATCCGTTTTACGTCCAGACCATTCAGCAGCATACCGAGGAGATTGGCATGAACGTTAGACAGAAGTTGAATAGCGCGCAGTACCTCATGTCGGGAAACGTACCCTGAAGAGACAACCAGCAGAACTGCATCCGTTCTGGTTGACAATACGGCAGCATCGGTCACCGCTATGACCGGTGGAGAATCAATCAAGATCAAATCGTATCGTGTTGACAGGATGGACAACGCTTTGCGCATTGCCTTTGAAGATAGCAGTTCGGATGGATTCGGTGGAATGTCACCTGCTGTGATTAAATCCAGATTATCCACACCGGTAGGCTTGATTACTTCATCGAGCGTGTAGGTGCCCATCAGGGCGTTCGTCAGCCCAATCTGCCTGTCAAGGTTGAAGAAGTTGTGCATCGTCGGGCGGCGCAGATCGCCGTCGATGATTAAAACGCGGCTCCCCGTCTGAGCCATCGTAATCGCCAGATTGGCGACAGTTGTCGATTTCCCTTCTTTGGTTGCAGATGAAGAGATCACCAGGGTTTTAACCGGTTTGTCAATGTTGGCAAACAGGATATTCGTACGCAGTGATCTGAAGGATTCAGAGACGGGAGATTTTGGCGAGAAGTTGGTGATCATTTTGGAATTGATGCGTTCACGGTCTTCCAGACTAAGTTTCTGCCCCCGCTTCTTCATCCGTTTAGCGATCTCTTCCGGGTCGATAGTCGGGATTGTGCCCAGTATATTTATACCGAGTTTTTCGAGATCCTCGACTGTGCGTATAGAGCTGTCCATCAATTCTATAACGAACGAAATCGCTATGCCCAATCCCAGCCCGAAAAAGATGGCAAGCATGATGTTCAACTCTTTATTCGGCTTAATCGGCTTTTGTGGGGGGATGGCAGGATCAAGGATGCGGACGTTGGCAGTTTTGCCTGCCTCAGCAATGCGTGACTCTTCGTATTTCTGGCTACGCAGCAGGAATATCTTCTCGTTGAGCTCAGCCTGGCGCATCAGGCGTACAATTTCGAGGTTCTTCTCAGGAATAGCATCCAATTGAATTTCATACGCTTCCACAACCTTAAGTAAGGCGCTTCTTCTCGCTTCAAGGGATTTGATATTGATGTCAGCTTGTAATATTTTATCGAAAAGATCCTGAGATGTTTTCAGGGGATCAATGGAAGTCATCCCGGAAATTGCAATCTTATGTGTCTCTTCCATCAAGGTGCGTTTCGCTTCGTCAATTTCGCGCTCAATATCCTTGATGACGAGTTCATAACCGGGTGAAGATTTTGCTATCAGATTGGCAATCAGAGCTTGTCTTTCAGCAATGGCATTCTGTAGTTCCAAAACCAATGGAGAAGAGATATTTTGAATGTCATCAACCAGGTTGGACTTGGTTTCAGCCAACTTACTCTTCAGATTTTCCATCACCTGCTGCTGTTCACCAAGTTCTGCTTCAGCTTCATTGAGATGGGCTCTGAACATTGCCGTCTGTTCAACGAGCTTGACAGTCTCCGCATCAAGTGCAACCAGCTTATGGGTAAGCTTATATTCCTTCAGTTCCTCTTCAGATACCGCCAGTTTCATGCGGATGCTGTCGAGCTGCGTCTCGAGGAATTTGCGCACTTCACCGAATTCCTCCCTTGAGAACTCCAGACTCATCGAATAGTATTCGTTTGCTAAGACGTTGGCTAAATATGCCGATTCGAAGGAGGAATTGGCATTGACCTTAATAACGATGATATCAGTATCGATAATTGGTTCAACGGCAATCGATTTTCGCAAGACGGATAGCTTGCTTTCGTAGCTTATCGGTTTGCCTGTCTCTGTAAATTCAGATAATATCTCCAGATTATCGCGATAGGGTGATGCTGCCAATTTATACATGACCCTCTCGGCAAGGGTGCGGCTTTTAAGTACCTCAACCTGGTTTGCGATCATGGTCGCAGCATTCATCAACCCGGACAAACCGAAAGCATACTGCTCGAGTCTGCCCTTATCCTCGATCATGACGGTTGTAGAAGCCTGATATAAAGGCTCCATTTTATAGGTAAAATAGGTTGTTGTCCCCAGAACAAGAAGGAAACTGATTAAAATAATCCAGCGTCCTCGCAGGACAATTCGCAAGTATTCGCCTAAATTGATTGAACCCTCGCGCTCTTCGTACATCGTACTCCCCCAAATGGTAACTTCTTAAACCTTATTATCAGTCCACGGCAATCCTTCAACAATGATTCGCGGGTTTTCCACCACCAGGCGGCGGGCATTCGCCGCCCCGATGATCTCTGCTGCGGCGGAAACTGCCGCTTGCAGACCTGGACCACGATGGTTTATACCGTGTGAATCTGAAGCAATAACGTGAACCCACCCCCTCTTAAGCAAATTGCGAGCCATATTTCTGACGGTTCGTCCGAAAGAGCCGGTCAAACTGCCCGCATTCATCTGTATTAAAGCGCCGCAATCCATCATCTGCCGCACCAGCGCGGGTCTCTTGATAGCTGCGGCGTTTCTCTCCGGATGAGCTATAATCGGAACAATCCCACTGCTGCGAATGTTCTTGAGTTCCCGGTCAAATCCTTTAGGGATGTCCACCAGTGAAAACTCCACCAGCATGTATCTGCCTTTTGCTCCAATCGTTGCCACATCGAGATGAGCTATACCGGCTAGATCAGGGCGGAAATAAATCTCGCTGCCGAGCATCAGTTCCAGTTCGGGCAGATCCTGCTTTAACCGCGCTTTGAACTGGTTGAAACGTTTTACAATCTGCATGCTCTGATTCATATCCAAACCGTTTAGAACATGAGGCGTTGCGACAAGCATTTTCGTGCCAGCCTCGAATGCCACTCTGGCTAAAGCCAATGATTCCTCTATATTGTCGGGACCATCATCGAGATCAGGTAAGATGTGTGTATGTATGTCTATCATGTAGTCGATATTGATTTAGATTAAGTTCTCAAGAACCTCTGCTGGATAATTGATCCTTAACCTCAGAGAATTTGAAATGTTGTGCCCAGAAACAGATCAAGCCGAGACCGGTCATGGGGATATAGTTAGCGAGATGCAGGGCAATTGCCATGCCCATCGCTTTTTCAGCAGGCACGCCAAAGAGTGAAACGCCGAATGCAACGATCCCATGGAACGTTCCCACAGCTCCGGGGGCAGATGGCACTCCGATGCCGATTGTAATTATTATTAATAATACGACTGAAGCCAGCAGCGGGTTCGCCTGAATTGCAGGATATTCAGGGGTAACCAGATCAAACGCCAGCAGGGTGGCAAAAACGCTCAGGATATAACACGCTTGAAGCAGAAAAGTATGACCGATTATTGATAGATAGTGCCGGGAGCTGCGCATAACTTCAAGTCCGGAAGTAAATGACTCTACTATACTTATAACTCGATCGACGATTTTCGTCGGCAAGGGCTTTAATATTGACCGAAGGAAACGGAGGGTCAATGTGGTATTGATAAGCAGAGCAACCAGGAAGAAGATTAAGAGTAATACGCCTCCTCCTATATAGAAGAGACCGTTACGTATCCAGTCAGGAAATGGGAAGAAGAAAATGGTTACGCCAAGCAACGCCAAAGCAGCCAGAAGATCAACAATTCTTTCAACAACGATGGTTGCCAGCACGGATGACTTGCTGATATTTTCGGCTTTACCGAGGAAATAAGCGCGTAGTATTTCCCCCATGCGCAGCGGCAGGATGTTGTTAATCATATAGCCGATATTCATGGCGGAATAGACGGGCCAGTAACGGATATCCTTATGAACCGGTTTAATCAGAATCCGCCAGCGCTGGGCTCTGGAAAACAGACTCAGGATAAGCAGTCCCACACCGACAAGCAGCCATAAATAATGCGCTTCTGTCAGTACTGTTCCTAACTCATTCAAATTTATTCGAGTCTCGCTGAAGAAAGCATCAAAAACATTTTCTCCATGAAACAGAGCGCTGAAATTCGGGCTCCAGAAGGAAAGATAAATAAAAAACAGACTCAGAAACAGTCCGATTGCAATTTTAAGTTTCATACTGTATTCTATGGAAAGAAAAAACCGGCGTGCCGATGCATCAGATGGTTGAATCGCACTCTATTTATCGCGTATATCAATGATTTCAGCGCTGTCCGGCGGTGTGAATTGGAATGTCCCTGATGGCAGCGTCCCCCCAAGTTCAAACGCTTCAAATTCGAAAGTTGTAATGTTGTCAGCCAGATCTTCTATCAAGAATTTACGCGTAAGATGCTCAGCTTTATCGATCCAGACCAACAGTTTGCGGGTTGGATCTGTTTCCTGCTTTGGCAGCATCGAGAGCAGCTTGCATTCTAAACCGGCGTAATTTGTATTTTCAATTTTATCAATGCTATAGTTATCTGGATAATCGTAAAGAAGCCGCTGAGGTGTAATTATATCCTCGCTGCCGTCGGTCAGGTTTCTGACGATGACCTGTTTCTCGATAAGGTCGTACATCCAGAGGGTTACGCCATCGCTGACAACTATCTGCTGTGAAGTCTCGGTGCGAAAACGTCCCTCATCGTCCATGAACAGGCTTCCCGCTTCGTGATGAACCTGATCTGATCCACCGACTTCATAACTGACTTCAAAATGAGCGGATAGGGATTTCAACTCCTCAAATTTTTTCTGTACTCTCTGGATAATATCCTCGCCTTTGCCGGCAGAAGCCTCAAAATGCAAGAAAATCACGCAGAAAAACAAAATGACCGGCAAAATACTGCCAATCCTAAAGGGATATTTCTTATAAAGCGTGATCAAGTTTCTTTGAATCTCAGGGTTTAATTTAGTTAAAGCTCTGCTTATTTCGTTTATTTTCAATACTTAGAAGTTACAACCGACAATAATATGCAAAATTTTCCAATTATATGCCAGTATTTTTTATTGTTTTATAAGGGCGGCGGGGTATCGCCGGTCATGGAATTGAGTTCATTTTCATCGACCAAGACCTCGCGCGCTTTCGACCCGTCAAAAGGTCCTACGATTCCGGCGCGTTCTAACTGGTCGATCAAGCGTCCTGCGCGAGCGTAGCCGATCTTCAACCTCCGCTGCAAAATGGAAACAGAAGCCTGTCCCTGATGGACGACCATGCGCGCGGCGTCATCGAAGAACTCATCCCGGTCTCCGTTAAGTTCACCATTCCCCATCATAATCCCTTCAGGCTTCGGAATAACCAGCGGGGATCGGAAGAAATCGTGAGGTTGATCCTCGATGAAAGACACGATCTTTTCTATCTCTTTATGGCCTATGAAGCAGCAATGAATTCGTTCAGGCTGCCCTCGCCCGGGCGGGATAAACAGGGCGTCGCCGTTGCCCAGGAGAGCTTCCGCTCCGTTGCAGTCAAGGATGGTCCTCGAATCGGTTTTGGATGCCACTTGAAAAGCTAAACGCGCAGGGAAATTCGCCTTGATCACACCGGTTATGACGTCCACCGAGGGGCGCTGCGTTGCAACAATCAGGTGAATCCCGACAGCTCTCGCCATCTGCGCCAGCCGCGCAATCGGTTCTTCGACCTCCTTAGCGGCGATCAACATCAGGTCTGCAAGCTCGTCAACCACGACAACCAGGTAACTCAACGGATTGAGTTTTTCCCCTTCAAGCGTGACCGCCTTGCCCTCATCAGCCAACTGATTGAACTCCTCGATATTTCTAACTCCCGCAGCAGCCAGCATGTCATATCGTCGCGCCATTTCAAGTTCAACACCACCGAAGATGCGGACGGCGTTTGCCGGAGTAGTAATGACTTCTTCATCCAAATCATCCGTCGTCAGGAGATGATGCCTGGCAAGCCTGGCGTAAATCGAAAGCTCCAACTTCTTCGGATCGATAATAACAAATTGCAGACGTGCGGGAGGGTTACGCATCAGCAGACTTGCGATAATCGCATTTAAACAGACCGATTTACCTGAACCGGTCGTCCCAGCCACCAACAGATGTGGCATCTTCGAAAGATCGGATATATAGGGTCTGCCGGAAGCCGTAGATCCAAGCGCTAAGGACAACGGCGAGGATAAATCGGAGAATGATGGATCCTGCGCCACTCCCTTCAACGATACAATCGATGGCTTTCGATTTGGAATTTCGATTCCCACCGCTCCCTGACCGGGGATCGGAGCCTGAATTCGGATAGCGCGTGCTCGTAATACCAATGCAAGGTCGTCTGCAAGATTGCTGATGCGGTTGACTTTAACGCCGGGATCAGGTTCGAGATCGAACCGCGTGATGACAGGTCCGGGATTGACCCGGACAACCTTAGCGCCCACACCGAAATCGAACAATGCTTCCTGCAGTCTTTTGGCTTTTGCCTTCAATTCTTCAGGCGCATCAGGGGACTCAGGCTGGGGATCATCCAACAGGCTTAGAGGCGGAAGCTGATACTCTCTGGTGTCCTTTTTAACTTCAACGATCTGTCCATTTGCCTTTTCAGCAGGTTTATGCGCTTCTGCAATAGTGAATAGATCCTCGTCAGTCGGAAGCGCTTCCTGTTTGGACTCTCCCTGATCCTCCAAATCGGGCGGCGCAGTGTGGACATCCTGGACCTTGCTGCGGCGAATTCGAAATTTCGGAGCTTTTTTCGGTCTGTGATCCCACAACCATTTAGAAACAGCTTTCAGCCAGATTCCAGATTGTTTGATGATCTCAGAGGGTTTTAATCGCAGGAACAGAACCAGCGCAATCAACACTACAAGCGTCCACAAGATCCAAGAGCCGACTTCCCCAATCAGCCGGCGCAACAACGATCCGAAAACAACACCGATCCAACCCGCATGCTCTGAAATCGGGTCTTTTACTTCGAAGAGGCTGATAGTGAAGGATATCCAGAAAGCTGCTAAAAAGAGATAAGCGCTATGAAGGAGAGTGCGCAGTTTTTTCCAACTGAAGAAAACCGACGCAGACCAGAGGAAGAGAAGTAGTGGGAATACATAGGCGGGAAAACGCCCGATAAACTGCACGAGGTAACAGGATAGATACGCGCCGAGACTGCCCAGCAGATTCCCGCCAAATTCCGGCTCACCCTGGTAGGTAATCAAAGCGAGAAGAGTCAATAACCCGATAGCCGCCAACAGCAACCCGAGCACTTCATGCAGACGTTCAGCGTCGAACGACTTCGTTTTCTTACGCTGCCTCCTGATGGATTTTTTCATGCGTGGGCACCCCCTTTAAAAACCGCCGAAAGCAAAGACTACTTTGCTGTGGTTATTCGTCCATCGTTAAATACCGGCAGCAACGGGAGACGGTTCAGGTCAGCGCAGAACGGCAGGTCTGCTTCCATACCGATGGACGTCAGATAACGACCGTGATACGAATTAGCGACGATATCGGGAATCGAATCCTGGTACTGTTCAGCAAGGTTCAATGCCGCAGTGGCACCGTCGTTCAATTCAATTTCCTGCTCGATTTTTCTTCCTAAATCGCGCAGAACCAAACCGGCGCAGACTACGTCTTCTATCGCAAACTGCCCCAGTTTACCAGCGCAGACAATATTTATCTTCTCTGACGTTTCTGATAATGCTTTAACGACAACATCGAGATTAACGAAACCGCAAATGATTATGCGATGCGCCTGACGCGTCTTGATAATTGTAGGAGTACCGTTGGTGCTGGCAAAAATCAGTGTTTTCCCTTTGACAACAGACGGCGTATATTGAAAGGGCGAATTCCCCAGATCGAACCCTTCGATCAGTAAGCCTTCTCGTTCACCGCATAGCAGAATGGAATCTCTGGACAGAAGAGAAGCTAATTGAATAGCTGAAGAGGAAGATTCAGCCGGCACGATTTCCCTGGCGCCCGCTCCCAATGCGGCACAGATGGAGGTGCTCGCCCGCAATACATCCACCACAACAGCGGTGGTATCTTTTATCCTCTCTTCGGTTACTTCGTAGGGGGTCAGATGTACATTGATCTTCATTACTGCGCTGTCATCCCTTCAGTAGCGGTTATGGTTTGTAAAATGGAGTCTCGACGATCTTCACCGGATTCATCTTACCGCGTGTCTCCATGAGTATTTCATTCCCGACTTCAGCATGATTCTTTGAAACATAACCGATGCCGATTCCACGATTCAACATGGGCGAATGAGTGCCGCTCGTAGTTGTCCCAATCTGAAGATTATCCTTAAATAACGGATACCCCTTCCTGGGAATCGATTTGTCGATAGCTTCAAATCCGACAAGACATCTTTTCAATCCCCGCTCCTTTGCGGCTATGATGGCATCTCTACCGATAAAGTTGCCTTTCTTGAGTTTAGTAATCCAACCTAAGCCAGCTTCCAATGGATTCGTCGTTGCATCGATATCATTGCCGTACAGACAATATTTCATCTCCATGCGCAGCGTGTCCCTGGCGCCCAAGCCTATCGGTTCCAGATCAAAATTTTGTCCCGCTTCGACGACGGCGTTCCAGAGTTCAAGAGAATTTGATCTGGAGATGTATAATTCAAAACCCAGCTCACCCGTGTATCCCGTGCGTGATATTACCGCGTCCATACCGGCGATTTGTCCGATAATAAAATGGTAGAACGGGATATCCTCGATACTCTCCGAAGAGATCGTTTTCAAGAGATCGAGCGATCTGGGTCCCTGTACGGCTAACAGGGTAATGTCATCTGAGATGTCATCGAAGTCCACGCCCTGTTCCGGGATGTGTTCCTGAATCCAATCGCGATCTTTCTTGAGATTGGAAGCATTTACGACCAGAACATAGTGATCGTCAAAGCGATAAGTCAACAGATCATCGACAATCCCGCCATCGTTATAACACATGGCGGAATACTGAACCTGACCAATATCGAGCTTGGCGACATTGTTGATAGTCATCTTATTGAGAAATTTCTCGGCATCAGGACCGCTAAATTGAAATTCGCCCATGTGTGATACGTCGAACAGACCAACAGTGGTTCTGACGCGTTTATGTTCAGCCATGATCCCCTTATATTGCACCGGCATCAAAAATCCGGCAAAGGGAACGATCTTAGCCCCCCACGACTTATGAACTTCATAGAGAGCTGTTCTCTTCAGTTCAGATTCCTGCATAAGAGATCCTATAGTTTGGCAACTGCTTCTCTGATTCGATCAAGCGCGAGTTTGATGTTTTCCACGGAATTGGCGTATGAGAAACGAACATATCCATCACCATACTGACCGAAAGATGTGCCTGATAATGCTGCCACACCGGCTTCATCCAACAGATACTGTTCCAGTTCCCTGCTGCCGATGGGCAGCTCTCCGATGTTCGGGAATACGTAGAATGCGCCATGCGGTCGAAGGCATTTGAATCCGGGGATTTCGTTCAACCCATCGACGATGACGTCGCGGCGGCGCTTGAATTCAGCGACCATCTTAGTAACACCATCCTGCGGTCCCTTGATCGCTTCGATGCAAGCATGCTGCACAAAAGTATTGACGCAGGAGTTGGAATTGGTCTGCAATCTGGCGATCTGATCGGCAAATTGCGGAGGCATAACGCCGTATCCTGCGCGCCATCCAGTCATAGCATACGTCTTAGAGAAACCGTCCAGAATGATGGTCCTCTCACGCATCCCGGGAATAGTTGAGATGCTGTTGTGCTCACCTTCATAGATGATATTGCAGTACACTTCATCTGTGAGAACGTAACAGTCGTGCTTTATCGCCAGTTCTGCGATCTGTTCGAGGTCTTCTTTCGTTAAAACGCCGCCGGTGGGATTATGCGGGGAATTGACGATAATCAGCTTAGTTTTGTCATTTACCAGTTTTTTCAGATCTTCTATGTCAAAGCTGAACTCAAATTCTTCCTTAAGAGGAATCGGCACCGCCTTCGCGCCTACCCAGTTGATCACCGATTCGTAGATGGGAAAACCGGGATTAGGATAGATGACTTCGTCGCCTTTTTCCGCCAGAGCTAAAATCACGAAGAACATGATAGGCTTGGCGCCGGGCGTAACCACGACCTCTTCCGGTCTGACTTCGATGCCGCGGCGTTTAGCTATATCCTCCGCGATGGCTGCCTTTAAAGGAAGGATGCCGGCGGATGGGTTATAATGTGTTTCGCCGTTATTTAAAGCTGTGATGGCGGCATCACATATATTCTTTGGAGTATCGAAATCGGGTTCGCCTATTTCAAGGTGAACCATATGTTTACCCTGAGCTTCCAAAGCCTTTGCTTTCGCCAGAACTTCAAATGCCGTTTCCGTGCCTAAACGGCTCATGCGGGATGCTAATTTCATTTATTTCTCCTCCAACTTATTTATCGTATTGAAGCGTCCGACAAACATCTGACGCATGCATTTATCCAATTATCACTTCCCCATCAGCTCTTTCGCCATCTGCGCAATATGTTCACCGGAAACCTCGAATTCTTTGATCAGTTCCCAGGGCGCGCCCGATTCACCAAAGCGATCCTTGACGCCGATCATGCCGAATTTTGCCGCTTTGCCGGCTGACCGCGTGTCCCCCAGAATTGCCGCGGCAACCAGATTGCCCATACCGCCGACTTGATGCTCTTCCGCGGTAATAACAATGCCGGTATCAGCGGCAGCGTGAACAATGGCTTCTTTGTCAAGCGGCTTGATGGTGTGCATGTTGACAACCCGTGTTTCCAGATTGAGGTCAGTCTTCAGTATCCAGGCAGCGCGCATTGCTTCGGGGACCATAGGTCCGCAGGCGATAATTGCCAGGTCTTCGTTCTCGTTATTATATTCGGATGCCAGAACCGTTTCAAAAGCATCGATAAACTTGTCCCGTTCACCACGGAAACGGATCACGTTAGCTTTGCCGAACACATAAGGCGTGTCATCAGCGCTTACAATCGGCGTCGCTTCGCGTGCGAAACGAACGAACTTGGGACCGTCTATATTCAGCAGCAGGTCCCCCGTTGCTTTCAATGTTTCGACTGAGTCGCAGGGAACGCTGACGATCATACCGGGAATGCCGCACATGTTAAACAGCTCTTCCAAAGCCTGATGTGTGGCGCCGTCCGGACCGACGGAAACGCCGCCATGCGCTCCGGCGATGAAGACGTTGAATCCGCCATACGCTACGGTTGTGCGAACCTGATCCAGATTACGACCTGAAGAGAAAACGCCATAAGTGCCAATGACCGGCAGTTTGCCTTCTCTTGCAAACCCGGCAGCGGCGCAGGTGCCTGATTGTTCAGCTATACCGATTGAAATGAAGCGGTTTTTGCGTTCGGGATTGTTCTTATAAAACTGATCTATGGTGATCGATCCTGAGATATCCATCCCCAGACAGACCACTCTCTCATCATCGCCGTACTTTTCAAGACCGCGTCCAAATCCCTTGCGGGTCGGGTCCATTTCCACTTTCATGCTGTTTTGATGATTCCACCAGAAGTCGCGGCTGAATTTAGGCTGCTTTGCTTCCATCTTGGCATCGACTGCAATCTGGTAGTTCTTAGCTCGGTCTAACAGCGCATTATAATCTATTTTATCCTTCAGTCCCAATTCTTCGAGAGCTTTTTCCAGTTCATCATAGGAAGGAGCCTTGCCGTGCCAGCCGGCAACGTCTTCCATGAACGACACTCCCTTACCTTTTACAGTGCGGGCTAAGATAACAGTTGGCGATCCAGTATGCTTTTTCGCTGAATCAATCGCATCGACGACCTGCTGCATATCGTGACCATCGATATCTATAACATTCCATCCAAAAGCCCGGTATTTCTCATCAATCGGCTCGACGTCCATCACATCGGATACCCAGCCGTCAATTTGCAGACGATTCATGTCTATAATGCTGATCAGGTTGTCTAATTTGAAGTGACCGGCTTCCATGACCGCTTCCCAGATCTGCCCTTCCTGCTGTTCACCGTCGCCATTGAGGCTGAATACATGGAAATCCTTATTGTCCATCTTACCGCGCAGCGCCATTCCCACGGCGATGGAAAGTCCCTGCCCCAGCGATCCGGTCGAAGCTTCTATGCCCTTCATCTTGAGCCAGTGTGGGTGTCCCTGGTAAGGAGCCCATAAACGGCGCAGGCGCACTACGTCATCCAACTCAAAATAGCCTGAGAATCCCAAACCTAAATAGAGATTTGGAGCTTTATGCCCGGTGGACCAGATAATGCGATCGCGGTCGTCCCAGTTGGGATTCTCGGGATCGTGATTTGCATTATGCAGGTAAAGAGCTGTGGTAATATCCATCGCGGACAGCGTCCCGCCTGAATGACCTGATCCCGCAGCACAGAGTGAGATCAGATTATAGGCGCGCATCCTTTTCGCTTCTTCTACCAGCTGGTCAACACTATATTCTTTACGAATATTTCCAGTTTTTGAATCGATTATTGCCATTGTTCCTCCTATGATTTCTCCACTCTTCCGAATACAGCGCAGTTCGCCATTTTCTGTCAGGGACAGCAGGCATTCGAAGCAGCGGAAAATGTAATCTATTATAATTCAAGTTAAGAAATTTAAGAATCTTCGCCGCCATAGTCAAGCGCTTTCTGATATATTCGATAATTCACTTTTCCCAGGTGCTTGAAACTCAACACTCCCCTTGAGCGTATAGAACTTATAACATCGAGTTACTGGAGATCAAATCACATGTGTATATCTTATAAAATCAAAATGATACTTAATTGGTCACTTGCATTTTTTATTCTGATTATCCTATTCCCGGTAAACTTAACCTGCCAAACGAAATATGAGGAAGGCGACTGGGTATCTTACTCCGATTTTCATCAGATCAATGATATCGCAGTAGGACGTAGAAAGATTTACATCGCAACAGATGGAGGCGTGCTGCGATATGACCGCTACAAGAACAAATGGCTTGCTCCCTGGGTGGTCGTTCGGGGCTTTCAATACAGCACCGATCTGCGCTATGCGCTCAATGTGGATTATCTGCCGGAAAACGATGAAGTGGCGGTTCTGACGAATCACGGAGCTTATTACTACAATCCGGTTGCCAAATACTGGAAACCGACCAGTTGCGGCTTCAGCCCTGCCATCATAACGGACGGTGTGGACGCAGCTTTCATCAGTCCGCCTGATTTCTTGTTCTCCCGCAAGAGTTATTTTACGCACGGAAACGACGTCATTATGGACAGCAACCTGAAGAAATACAGCTACGGCGTCACGGCTGATGATGAGTGGGGCGGCACCTGGGTTGGCATTGACGGGATTGGAATGCTGCAGATGGACAGACATTCCAAGCGGGGCACGGTCTGGGAACTGGGATTGACCGGCTTGGACGTCCGCAGTATTGCCCGCGGAAAAGGTTGGACGATATTTGCGGGACACAACCGCGATGGCGGCATCACTTTCTGGAAACGAGTTAAGAACGTCTGGGATCATATCGACCGGGAATATACGACTGGCTTGGAAAGCGCCTGGATCAACGACCTGACTGTTTCGGGGAAATGGCTGTTGGCGGCGACCGATTATGGTCTGGCTCAAATCGACCTGAAAAACGGCGACTGCCGCAATTGGACAATCAGAGAAGGGCTCTGGTCGAATGAAACGACCTGCGTTGCCGTCGATAAAGATACCGCCTGGGTGGGGACGGAAGATGGAGTCTGCCGGGTGATCCTGCCAAAAGGACCGGTGCAAAGGTTCCAGCACAAAGCGCTGCATCTGCAGCCAATCTACAAGATAGCAGTAGATCGGAAGGCGGTGTGGATCGGTGGAGAACTGGGATTATTCAAGCTCGACAAGAAAACAGCAACCGGAGAATGGGTCGGTTTCGATGGCGGCATAGGCGGACCGGTTTACACGCTGCATTCGACTGAAGATGAATTATGGGTGGGACGATTGTACGGTGTGGAAGTTATCAGCAAAGATGATATGGAACAGACCGGCTATCCCGCTCAGGCGCACTTCGGAGGCGCAGAGGTCAACGCGGTGTATGCTGAAGGATTGTTAGTCTGGGTTGGCACGAACAGAGGTTTATGGAAGTTCGACCGGAAGCGCAATTACTGGCATCAATATACCCGCAATGACGGCTTAATCGACGATAATGTGCTCTCAATTTACCCTGATGGCAATTATCTCCTGCTGGGGACTGAATACGGCGTCACCCGCTTCTACTGGAATGATCCGGACAGGGTGGATTGAAGAAGAGGCTGTCCTAAAAGCATAGAATCGCGTCATTGCGAGGAATCAGCCGTCCGGCTGATGACGTGGCAATCTCCTGTTTTACAAAACCTTAAGGATCGCCACACTTCGTTCGCGATGACTATAAAAGTTACTTTTGGGACAGCCCCAATATCAATTGTTCATCCGTCATTCCAGCTTGCCGGGTCCGTAGGACTCCTTTGGAGAATCTGATGGATGAACCATGTCTGACTCTCCACCGGAGTCTCCATTGGAATTCTACGAACCTACGGACAGGACAAGCCGGAGTGACATGGTTGTACACTATTTCATCAGCACCATTTTCCCTATCCCGATGAAGTCACCTGCCGTCAAGCGATAGATATAGATACCTGATGACAATCCTGATCCATCAAAGGTGATTTGGTGTGCGCCATGTGAATACCATTGTAGGTCGGATTCCCCGAATCCGACGCTATGTAGGGGCGCACGGCCGTGCGCCCCTACATTCCGCCCCCTAATATCAAACACATCCACTCTAACATCACTCGCCACGGGTAACTGAAAAGTGATCTTTGTTTTGGGATTGAAGGGATTGGGAAATACCTGGCTTATGATATAATCAACTGGTGATGTCATATCGTCATGTTCAGTAATTCCAGGATATCCAGTATGGAAAGGAACGTCCTGAGGTATCAATGGCATAGTGGGGATAACATCGATCTGCGGACAATGATAGATCACCGATTTGATGGTCGGATCGATCCCCGGGTCCCAGCCCGCATCACGATCCAGAATGTACAAAATATGACAGTTATTATCGACCACCTTCGCCATGCTCGGATGGATCTCGTTCTTGCATTCACCCGGTAGCCCACCGGGCGGCGTGATCGACCTGGTTATATTCGTTCCGACAGCCCAGTTATAACCGCAATCGGTTGAAACGGAGACATAGATCTCGCCCGAGGGCAAACCGAAAAAACTTAGTGCATTGGAATCCGTATCGAACACCTGGTAGGCGCAGTAGAGATAGCCCGTTTCGGCATTCTGCCCCAGTGATGGTCGCTGGACTTTGACGTTGTTTTCACCGCAATAAACGCTGTCGTACAGATTAAACTCGTTGGCTATAAGTTTGAATTCACCCGGGAATTGCTCTGTCCAGTGCCAGATCAGAGAAGCATTGACATGCGATTGTTGCTGTAAGGCATAATAATGGATCGTAGTGAAAGCGACGTGCAGGTAGTCATCCTGATCAAAAAACAGAGACATGTCTCGAAAAGCGCGCAAGGTATCCCGGTTGGCCATCAATGAATCAGGCAGCCATTGTGGATCGGGTGGAAGGAACTGGGTCAGATTAAAAGCGTCATTAAAGTGTGGATCAAGGCCATCATCATCGATTAGAATGTAAATGTCGTTGTTTAGATTGGTGTATGGTTCTGTGCCCGATGGATACCCTTCCTCGCGGCAGCGAGTCCACCCAAAGGCTACTCGATTTGTAATGTCAGACGTCGCCACGTCAGCAGCGAGTGTCTGTGTATGACCTATTTCGATCCAGGTATCAGGCGCAGGAGGAAAATTGATCGTGTACATTAACGGATCATAGATGCCATAAGTGTAATACTGGCGCCGTGGAGCGCCGGCTACATTGACATTCTCCGTCGCGATGATATGAAAGCGTCCCTGCCGGTCGATCTGCATCTTGGGCCAGATGATCTCAAGGTCATACCCACCCTCATACAACCAATCCGGTTCTGTAGTGAGGAAAGCGGCAGCATGTGGAAAGAAATCCGCTGCTACTGCTGTGTGATGATTCTGCGAAAAACCTGTTTGTTGATGAAATGCCGGGCAGGCGATACCACTATCCATAACATCCAAAGTGGTGTAACCCGCTCGCACAGAAGACTCGACCGCATAACCATAGGGCCAACCGAGCGTACCAGCCGGATCGACATAGTTATAATATATATGACGGTCTGTATTACTCACTTGAAGACCGTTCGTCCAAACCATATGGATATAACCGTCATCACCTACAACAATCATCCTGCCGGTCGAGCCGTTGTGTTGGTTGTGATACCAGGTAGTGCCCACGGAAGTCGTATCCCACCACTGCGCTTTGGCATTGGTGAAGGATATGAGGGTGAGAGAAACTAATATAACGCTTCTGATGAAAAATCGCATGCCTCCTCCTGATTTTTATCATCTGCCCACAAAGATAATACAAATACTCACCCAAGTCAAGCGCAATATTTTACAGAAGAAGGTTTTGTATAAAAAAGGATCATATCAGCTAACCTCCACCTCCCGCTTAACCTTCCCCCTCTTCACGCTCCGGTATCCCTCGATCACTAAAAATATCGCCAGAATCAAGAGCAGCAACCCCGCAGATGCCAGCACATACCCACCCGACTGGTAGTATTTATAGACCAACTGCCACAACGCTGTAACAGTCACCGCAAACATCAGAATCATGGGATATAAGGCGAACTTCGCTGACTTGCCCTGCCTGATCATCCAGACTGCGATGGTCAGAAAGGTCAGCGCGGCTAATAACTGGTTCGCCGATCCGAAAATGGGCCAGATCGCCATGCCTGAACCGGAGAAAACGAGCAGCGCGGCAACGAATACTGTAATAGCGGTCGCCAGAAAACGATTCTTATGCAGTGTCCTGCGGATCGTTTTTGTCTCGTCAGTTTTGAAGAATTCCTGGAATGCAAATCTCGCCAGCCGCGTCGCTGTATCTAAGGAAGTCAACGCAAACGCCGAAACTGCTAAGGCGACGAAACTGGTGCCGGTCTCCCTGGAAAAACCGAGGTGCGTCATGAAACCGCCCACGCCGGAAGAGAAGACGGCAACCGGTCCGGCGCTTTCGAGCATAGCCATATAATCTGATCGTACCATTATCACCGCAGTCACCAGGGCAATCACAGCGAGGATAGTTTCGATCAGCATACTGCCGTATCCGATCAGTTTCGCATCCCGTTCGCTGTTGAGCTGTTTGGCGGTGGTACCGGAAGCGACCAGTGAGTGAAAACCGGAGACCGCTCCACATGCTACGGTAACAAACAGCACCGGGAACAGGTAGCCGAGCTTTTCATCGTAGAAGCCGGAAAACGCATCCATCTGAATTGTGGGTGAAGCTATAATCAGACCTGCCACCGCTGCAATGAGAACGGCATAAAGAAGGAAGGAATTTAAGTAATCGCGCGGCTGTAATAGAATCCACACCGGGGTAACAGAAGCGATAAAAATATATCCGAGCAGGAGATATACCCAGGTATTATAGGAAAGTTCAAGTGGGAATTTCAGCCCGATTATCAGACACCCTGAAAGGCAGACTACGCCGATTATCGATGCAGGCAGGAGAGAGACTCCCCGGTTATAAACGCCGAAACCGAAAACAATCGCGAGGATGATAAACAGGATAGATGACGTCGCGGCTGAGGGGACTTTTACAAAGGTCTGCGCGACGATAATCGTGAAAACCGCTACTACCAGAATCAGCGCCGACCAGGAGAAGATCAAAAAAAAGAACTTCCCTCTGGCGCCTATCTGCTCTTCAATGACCTGACCGATAGAACAACCTTTGTGCCTCACAGAAACCATCAGGGCGCTGAAGTCATGCACTGCGCCGATGAAAATGCCGCCTATCAGAAGCCAGAGCAGAACCGGCAGCCATCCGAAAGCTGCCGCGAAGATCGGTCCGACAATCGGACCGGCTCCGGCAATGCTGGCAAAATGATGCCCCAGCAGAACCGGCGCTTTGGCAGGAACGTAATCGACATCATCCCGCAGTGAATGTGCTGGTGTTTCCCTTTTAGGGTCCAAACCGAGCTTACGGGCGATAAAGCGCCCGTAAGTTATATATGCAATGAGTATTAGTACAGCCGAGATGATGACCAGAGGGATAGCATTCATGCTTCCGAATTCCTCCCGTTTAATGGATCAGCGAAGCAATTCTCTTCCAGCGTATGGAATCATAAAAGCGGTAAAACGGCACATATTTATCCCATGAGAAGTAGATGATCAACGCTTTGCCTAAGATAGCATCTTCCGGAAGAAAACCCCAGTAGCGGCTGTCCGATGAGTTGTCCCGGTTGTCACCCATCATAAAGTAGTTGCCATCAGGTATGATAATCGGTCCGTAATTATCCCGGTTCCCAGCGCCCGGGGGATATATACCCCTCTCTTTTACCCCGGCTGGTTCGATGCGCCAATCTGTATATTTAGCTTCGGCTGGATCGGGAAAAGGTTTACCGTTTATCATCACTATTTTATCTCTGATTTCCAAGGTATCTCCAGGCAGCCCAACACAGCGCTTAATGTAATTCACAGATGGATCTCTGGGATACTTGAAAACTATCACATCGCCGCGTCGCGGTTCACGCAGTCCGGGTGTACGTGTATGCGGAATGTCAAAACCGATTTCAGTGAATGGGATGCCTATCCAGTCCGGAGTGCGAATTCCGTAGAGAAATTTGTTAACCATTAGAAAATCCCCGATGAGCAGTGTATCCTCCATGGAACTTGACGGTATCCTGTAGGCTTCAACAACGGCAGTGCGGATGAAAAATACCATAATTGTCAGCGTAACGATAAACTCGAGCCAGTCACGCACAAATCCCTTCGCTTTGCGACGCGCTATTCTTTTTTCTTTGCGGCGTTTAACCCAGCCGCGATAAGCTTTCCAACCCTTTACAATCGTTTCCCACATAATCAGACACCTGAAATAATTGGCATTTACTTCTCTTCAACTTTACAACGGCTTATCCAGTTCCAGAATTCGCCGGATTGTATACAACTAAGACGCTGCCGTGCAAGATAATTTTTCTTTCAGTCTTCGTCAACTTTCAAAAGCGCGAGGAAGGCTTCCTGAGGGATCTCAACCGTTCCGATCTGTTTCATCCGCTTCTTCCCTTCACGCTGTTTTTCCAGTAATTTTCTTTTCCTGGTGATGTCCCCGCCATAACATTTCGCCGTTACGTTCTTGCGTAGAGCTTTGACGCTGGTTCTGGCAATGACTTTCGATCCAACCGCAGCCTGAATAGCTACCGCGAAAAGCTGTCTCGGTATCACTACTTTCAATTTCCTGGTCAAACGCTGCCCCCATTCATAGGCTTTATCCTGATGGACAATAACGGAAAGCGCATCGACAGGTTCACCGTTGAGCAGGACGTCCAACCGCTGCATATTGGACGGGCGCATCCCTTCAAATTCGTAATCAAACGAGGCATATCCGCGTGAGATCGATTTGAGGCGGTCATAGAAATCATAGATGACCTCTGTTAATGGAAAATCGAACTTGATATTCACACGACTCCCATCAAGATACTCTGTCGTTTTATACTCACCGCGGCGTTCGAGTGACAGTTTCATGATCGGACCGATGTAATCGGTCGGTGTCATAATCTCAGTTTTAATGAATGGCTCTTCAACGATCATCTGGCGGCTGATCAGCGGCATTTTAGCGGGATTATCTATCTTCATCACCTCTCCACTCTCAGTCGTAACCCGGTATTCGACGTTGGGCAGTGTGGTGATCAAATCGAGATTGTATTCCCGTTCTAACCGCTCCTGAACAACTTCCATGTGCAGCATACCCAGGAAACCGCAGCGGAAGCCAAATCCCAGAGCAATCGACGTTTCCGGCTCCCAGGTGAAGGCAGCGTCATTCAGCGCGAGCTTTTCCAGCGAATCGCGCAGGTCGGCGTAATCCTCTGTGTTAGTTGGATATAGCCCGGCGAACACCATCGGCTTAATCAATTTGAATCCCGGCAGAGGTTCCCTTGCCGGATCCTTAGAGCCTGTAATGGTATCCCCCACTCTGGTCTCACGGATCATCTTGCAGCCGGGAATAACATAACCCACATCACCGACGCTCAAACTCTTTGTGACCACTCGCTTTAAGCTTAGGTGTCCGACCTCTTCCGCCATATACCCCTTATTACTGCTCATAAAGCGGATCGGCATCCCCTGTTCGAGGGTCCCATCAAATACGCGGATATAGGGAACAGCGCCGCGATAAGTATCGAATATCGAATCGAAAATCAGGGCGCGCAGCGGAGCCTCAGGATCACCCGAAGGCGGGTCGATCATCCTCACGATAGCTTTCAACACTTCGGGCACACCGTCTCCCATTTTAGCGCTGATGCATATAATCTCATCCGGATCGCAGCCGATAAGGTCAACTAATGTGGCTGACGTCTCCTCAATCTGAGCTGATGGCAGATCAATTTTATTGATAATCGGTATAATCTGGAGGTCGTGTTCAATGGCGAGATAAAGGTTGGATAAAGTCTGCGCTTGGATCCCCTGCGTAGCGTCAACGATGAGCAATGCCCCTTCACATGCAGCCAGGCTCCTGCTGACTTCATAGGTAAAATCGACATGACCGGGTGTATCGATCAGGTTCAGGGTAAATTCTCCCAACTCCTCATCGACATATTTCATGGAGACGGCATGCGCTTTAATCGTGATGCCGCGCTCCTGCTCGAGATCCATATCATCAAGAACCTGACCGTGGGACTGGTGTGCAGAGATTGTCCCTGTCAATTCAAGCAGGCGGTCTGCCAGAGTGGACTTTCCGTGATCAATATGCGCTATTATGCTGAAATTCCTGGTGCGTTTCATGTTACTAAATAATTAAAACAGTATGCTACTCTATATTATAAAAGAAACTGCTTGAC
This sequence comes from candidate division LCP-89 bacterium, assembly GCA_025774555.1. Lineage (GTDB taxonomy): Bacteria > Electryoneota > B3-LCP > B3-LCP > B3-LCP > JALGVT01. Next base: position 17,031 of record JALGVT010000004.1, on the reverse strand, counting down.
TTATCTCACTGGATTTGTTATTTTCACTGTTGGGCATTATTTATCGACAAACTGGTCACAATGAAATATTGTGTTTTAAGTGAACTCCAGCCGGGTATGATCCTCGGTCGACCCGTACATGGATCGAAAGGGCGAATCCTTCTTGCAAGTGGAAAGGAGCTTGATAGGGGATTCATCGATCGACTCAGGGAACTTGATTTCCCGGGCGCCTATATCGATTTACCGGGTTTCGAGAGCGTAGATCCACCGGAAATTGTCGATGCTGTCCTCCGTGCGGAAACTGAAACGCTCATTGACGAATGTTTTGATACGTTAATTGAATTCGGCTCCACAATTCAGGAATTCGATGGGTCGATAGAGGACAGCCTGAACGCGCATCCCGAACTGAAAAACACATTACAACTACAAAAATTCCAGCATAAGGTCGCTAATGTCGTAGAAGAACTCACCAGCCAATACGCCACGGAACTCCCCTGTCTTCTACTTAAAACACAAAGCAAATATCAGGTCCAGCATGCAATGGACACAATGCTGCTTTCCGTCTTGCTCGGTATAAACTTCAGATTTATCTACAGAGAGCTTAAGCAGTTAGGGCTGGCAGCGATGCTTCATGACGTTGGCAAAACGCTGCTTACTGAACCCGGTGAAAAAAACGTTTCTCCTGATCACCCGTATTACGAAGATCATCCAGCTATTGGCAGTTTAATTGTTCTTGAAAGTGGCAGCAACCACTACAATGAAAGCGCTGCCATCATGCAGCATCACGAAAGACAGGACGGGAAAGGATTCCCGGAAGGACTGATAGGCTACAACAAAGCGCCAGGTCCCGGCAGCACTTACCAGAGTGGAACAATATACCGTCTTGCCGAGATTATCAGCGTAGCAGACGCCTATGACGTCCTGACTTCGGGGATATTTAAGCCCGCCTTGACTCCTGAAGAAGCAATTCAAAACTTAATAAATAGAAGCACCTTTGAATTCAATCACCACGTCGTGAGTATGCTCGCAAAGGTCGTCCAGATCCTTCCTGTCGGCTGCAATGTAAAAATAGTGAAGTGTTCCAATCCCGCCATGATTAATTGCCATGGCGTAGTACAAAAGACAAATTCAGACATGCCTTATCAAGCGGATATTGTTCTGACAAGGGATAACCGGGGAAACGCGCTGCCGCCTTCGCTGATTTCATTAGCAGAAGATAAGACAGCCCGATTAGAATTGGTCTTCAACTAAAAATAAGAATAGCAACTCCGAGGAGTTGCTATATTAAAGAATGCTTACCAACCCCCCTCATCAGGATTGATCGGCGGGGGTTTCGCTTTTCACCTTCTTCTTATCTCTTTTCTTATCCGTCTTACTTGAACCTTCCTTCTTCTTCGATTTTCCTCCGCCAATAGCCTCTCGATCGACCAGTTCCAGAATTGCCACGGGAGCAGCATCTCCACGGCGCTGACCGAGTTTTAGTATTCTGGTATATCCGCCATTTCGTTCGGCAAAGAAAGGTCCAATTTCATCGAAAAGAACCTTTACCGTGTCCTTGTGTCGCAGATGTTTCAAAACGTGCCGCCGGCTTGATAGATCACCTTTTCTGGCAAAAGTAATCATTCTCTCAACGAAAGGACGTATGGCGCGGGCTTTCGCCAGTGTCGTATGAATCTGTCGCTCCTGAATCAAAGCACAAGCCATGTTGGCAAAGAGCGCTTTGCGATGACTGGCGGTGCGATTCAAGTGTACTTTGGAATTATTATGTCTCATGAGTGGTTTTAAATGCTAATGACTAAGCGATATACAGCGCAATGCGCTTCTTATAAATGCCGCTTTGTGTCAGATCCCAGGTAACGTTCTATATCCATGCCGAACTCCAAGCCATGCTCCTTGAGTATCTCAGTAAGTTCGGTCAGCGATTTTCTGCCGAAATTCTTAAACTTCAACATCTCGGCTTCATCCTTGGCAACCAGATCGGAAATAATGCGTATCTTCGCTTCCTTCAAACAGTTGGCGCTACGAACAGATAGTTCGAGTTCATCTACTGATTTCTTCAGGAGTTTCTTTATGCGCAGCGCTTCTTCATCGATCTCTTGACTGCCCTCATCCTCTTTAGCTTTGATATCGAAGTTAATGAAGAGTTGAATGTGCTCTTTAAGGATTCTGCCAGTTATGGAGAGAGCATCATCAGGCGTTACCGATCCATCGGTAGTGATTTCTAAAATGAGCTTATCATAATCCGTGCGCTGTCCAATTCTGGTGTTCTCAACGGTATAGGTGACATTCCTTATCGGAGAATAGATCGCGTCGATCGGGATAGTTCCAATCGGTTGATCGGGTACGCGGTTTTCATCCGCAGTAATATAACCCCGCCCCCTGCGAATCTCCAGTTCTATATTGAAATCAGAATCATCATCGAGCGTTGCGATATGCTGCTCGGGATTGAGGATCTCGAAATCGGTGTTCCCCTTCTGAATGTCAGCGGCAGTAAAAACTCCCGCGCCCTTGAGATGAAGAAACACCTTATCGGGCTTCCGATTCATCAGTTTGATGCGGATTGCCTTTAAGTTCAACACTATATCGGCGATGTCTTCTTTCACCCCGGGTATAGCAGTAAACTCGTGCAAAACACCATCGATTTTCATCGATACTATTGCAGCGCCAGTCAACGAAGCCAACAGGACTCTACGCATCATGTTGCCTACAGTGATCCCATAGCCCTGTTCCAATGGCTGTACTATAAACCGCCCATAAGTTGTCGAGTACGTCGCCTCGTCCAACTCTACTCCTTCGGGCATCTGAAAATTGGAGCCGTTCATGAATATCGCCTCCGGGATATACTATTTTGAGTAAAGTTCTACGACCATTTGTTCGTTGGCACGAATCGGGATTGCTTCCCTGGTGGGATAGTTAATGAAAACGCCTTCCAACCGCGCCTTATCCAATTGTACGTAGGGAACCAGTTTCCCTTCTTTAACCCGTTTCATCGCATCGTGTATCAGGGACATCTTGCGGGATCTCTCTCTGATTTTAATCGTATCCCCGGGCATTAAACGATAAGAAGGGATATCGACTATACGATCGTTTACCACGACATGCCTGTGACAGACAAGCATCCGCGCAGTGCGGCGCGATGGAGCGAATCCGAGCCTATAAACGATATTATCCAGCCGGGATTCCAGCATCGTTAAGAACAACTGTCCGGTGATGCCTTTCTGGTGAACGGCTTTTTCATAGAAATTCCGGAACTGTTTCTCCTGCAATCCATAGATGCGCTTAATCTTTTGTTTCTCGCGCAGTTGGAGTCCGTATTCAGATCGTTTAAAACGGCGATTTCGCCCATGTTGTCCGGGCGGGGTCTCTCTTCTTTCAAAGGCACACTTACCGGATGCGCAACGCTCTCCCTTTAGGAATAGCTTATCGCCTTCGCGGCGGCATAGCTTACAAACCGGTCCTGTATATCTCGCCATTGACTCTATGCTCCTTAGTTAAACGCGGCGCCTCTTTCTTGGACGGCAACCGTTGTGGGGAATGGGAGTGACGTCACGAATTGAGGTGATCTGCAAACCGGCTCCCTGAAGTGAACGGATGGCGGAATCCCTGCCGGAGCCGGGACCTTTCACCCTGACGTCGATTTTTCTCATCCCCAGATCCAAAGCGGCTTTTGCAGCAGTAGCAGCAGCCTGCTGTGCAGCAAACGGGGTGTTTTTTCTCGAACCCTTAAAACCCATTTGACCAGCTGAAGAAGAAGCAACGACATTTCCATAAACATCTGCCAGTGAAATGATTGTGTTGTTAAAGGACGCTTTGATATAAGCCACGCCGACCGCGTCCACTTTTTCTTTCTTCGGCTTTCTTTTCGGTTTAGCCAAAGCTCTTCTCCATGTTATTTTCTACGTGCAGGGGATGTGCGTTTCTTGCCCTTACGTGTGCGGGCATTATTTTTAGTATTCTGACCACGACAGGGAAGCCCTCTACGGTGACGCAGACCGCGGTAACAGCCGATATCCATCAGACGTTTGATATTCATCATCGTCTCGCTGCGGAGAGGACCTTCAACCTTGCAATTATCCTGAATATAGGCGTTCAGAGTATGCACATCTGATTCGCTCAACGAATTCACGCGGATATCCGGATTGATGCCTGTCTTCTCAATAATCTGTTGCGCAGTAGTAGACCCTATGCCATAGACGTATGTCAGGGCAATTTCGATTCGCTTGTCTTTGGGCAGATCGACACCAGCAATTCGTGCCACAAAACCTCCATATAACGGGGAATTACCCCTGACGCTGTTTGTGTTTTGGATTCACACAGATCACTCGGACTTTTCCATGACGTCGAATGATCTTACATTTATCACACATTTTTTTGACTGATGAGCGAACTTTCACCTCAGCCTCCGTGTAACTATTTGTAACGATAAGTTATTCGTCCCCGATTCAGATCGTACGGGGAAAGCTCAACTGTCACCTTATCGCCGGGAAGTATCTTGATAAAATGCATGCGCATTTTCCCGGAGATGTGAGCTAAGACTTTATGTCCATTCTCAAGCTCAACCCGGAAGGTGGCATTGGGCAGAGTCTCTAATATTGAACCATCAATTTTTATGGCTTCTTCTTTAGCCACTTGATCCTCAATTATTAACAGTTGTATTAGTTCTAAGAATACGCTAAGTCATATCTATACTGTTCATTTACGCACGTGTTAAAATCAGAGGATCACCGTCTGTGACGACAATGGTCTCTTCCCAGTGCGCTGAAGGCAGATTATCCAATGTTCTAACGGTCCAGCCGTCACTGCCTGTGACCACTTCACGTCCCCCCATATTGATCATCGGCTCAATCGCTATAGTCATCCCCTCTCTGAGGATGGCTCCCCTGCCGGGCAGACCGAAATTCGGAATTTGAGGATCTTCGTGCAGCGCTTTACCAACACCGTGACCGCTGAGTTCACGAACTACAGAAAATCCTTTACCTTCCGCCCAGTTCTGTACTGCGTGCGAAATATCCGATATTCGATTGCCGGCACGAGCTTTGGCTATACCGCGGTCGAGGCTTTCTCTGGTGACCGTAACCAACCTTTTAACGTCTTCGCTGACGTCACCGATCAGATACGTTCGTGCAGCATCTCCAAAGTAACCGTCGAGATCGACGCCGATATCCAATCCCACAATCTGACCCGATTCCAATACTCGATCCCCCGGGATACCGTGAACAACTTCAGCGTCTATCGAAAAACAGGTGCTCGCCGGGAAAGGGATGCCGTCAGCTCCTTTATAGCCTTTAAAAGCTGGTATGCCGCCGCGGCTTCGTATTCCACTTTCAATTAACAGATCTATATCCCGAGCGCTTGAACCCGGAACCATGTAAGGAGTAATCTCCTCAAAGACTTCCTTCAGAACAGCGCAAGCCCTGCTGATTCGGTCGATCTCATTACGACTTTTTATTATAATCATCGAACAACCGACATAGCTTTTCAAATATCTCCTGTGGAGAACCGTCACCGTCCACAATACGAAGCAATCCGCGTCCTGAATAGTAATCCTGAAGCGGGCTGGTTTGACGGTGATATACTTCCAGCCGGTTGCGGATCGTAGCCTCCTGATCGTCGCTCCGCTGGATGATTTCACCACCGCATTTGGTGCAGAGACCATCTGCCGGTGGAGGATTGCTTACTGTATTGTAATCCTGACCACACTTGGAGCAGAGTCTGCGTGCTGTCAAACGCGTGATGATATTTTCATCCGGCACTTCGAGGCTGACACAAAAGGCGATATTAGCGCCGGTTTTTTTCAACATCGATTCCATACCGTCAGCTTGCTGAATAGTGCGGGGGAATCCGTCGAAGATGGCGCCGTTCTTACAGTCATCCACTTTTAATCTCTCTTCGATGATCCCGAGGATTAATGCATCTGTAACCAGCTCGCCGGCGTCCATGAACTTCTTTGCTTCCTTGCCCAGTTCAGTGCCGTCTTTCAGCGCTTTGCGAAGGATGTCCCCGGTGGAAATCTGGGGTATGCCGTATTTTTCCACTAACTGTTTTGCTTGTGTGCCTTTACCAGAACCCGGGGCGCCTAACAATATGACGTACATAGTGTATCCTTACATTCTACGCCGACCCTTAAGTTTGCCGGCTTTCATAAACCCATCGTAGTGTCTCATCAACAGGTGTGATTCTATCTGCTGAAGTGTATCCAGACCGACGCCTACGATAATCAGAAGTGACGTTCCTCCGAAAAAGGAGGCGAAGTTATAGCTGACGTTTGAATACCGGGTAATTAAACTGGGGAGAACAGCGATCATACCCAGGAAAATCGATCCCGGCAGAGTGATTCTTGTTAAGATGTTATCCATATAATCGGAGGTAGCTTTGCCCGGGCGAATTCCGGGGATGAAGCCTCCGTACTTTTTCATGTTATCCGCTACGTCCACAGGATTGAAAGCTATAGCCGTATAGAAATATGTGAAGAAGACGATCAACGTCCCGTAGAAAATCATATAAGTGAACGATTCAAAGTTGAAGGACATCGTCAACCAGTCCTTAAAACCGGATTCCGGCAGGAAAGTGGCTATCGTCGAAGGGACAAACATAATTGACTGCGCAAAGATAATCGGCATAACGCCTGCGGTATTGACGCGCAGTGGTATATGAGTACGCTGTCCGCCATATACCTTTCTTCCAACCACCTTCTTGGCGTACTGAACGGCGATTTTACGCGTTCCCTGCGTCAGCATGATCACTGAGGCTGTAACAGCGACAAACAAAGCAATCATGAATAGTTCCATCAGCAAGGCGCGATTACCGCCCAGGAACTGACGGATTTCATCCATGACCGCAAACGGCAGCCGGTCGATGATACCGATGAAAATGATAAGTGATATACCGTTGCCTATCCCCCGCTCGGATATCTGCTCGCCCAGCCACATGATAAGAACTGTGCCAGTAGTCAAGGTGAGCATGGTCATCAATCTAAAGAACAACCCGGGGTTAGTAACCGCCGCAATTCCGGACGGCGTCACGATTGATTCGAGAAATACGGATACGCCAAGCGCCTGCATTACTGAAATACCGACCGTGCCATAGCGGGTCAACTGAGTAATCTTCTTTCTGCCCTCTTCGCCCTGTTTCTGCAACTTCTGAAAATAAGGAAGCACCGTTCCCATCAACTGAATGATAATAGAAGCTGAAATGTAGGGCATAATACCGAGCGCAAATACAGTAGCCTTCCCGAATGCGCCTCCAGCAAACATGTCGTAGAGACCAAACAGGGTATTCTGCTGCATTTTGAAAAATTCGCCAAGCGCTTCGGCATTGATACCGGGTGAAGGGACATGCCCACCGATCCGGTAGACGATAAAGATTCCCAGTGTAAACAGGATGCGCCTTCTCAGTTCGGGGATTCGGAATACAGATTGGAAGCTCTTCAGCATATCAGATGAACCTCGCCGCCGGCTGCTTTGACCTTTTCAATCGCGCTTTCGGAAGCAGCATGAACATGCACCTTTAGCGCTACTTTAATTTCACCATCGCCAAGGAGTTTGACGGGCATCTGTGATTTCTTGATCAACCCGCTATCGAGTAACAGTTCCGGCGTTATCTCTCCAGCCTTTTCAAATCTTTTAACGAGGAGCTTTAAATTGACAATCTGGTAGATTTTCCTGAATGGATAATTGGAGAATCCACGCTTGGGCACACGGCGCTGAAGCGGCATCTGACCGCCTTCAAAACCTTGCCTGCGGCTGTAACCGGCGCGGGATTTCTGTCCTTTGTGACCTCTGCCGCAGGTGCGTCCTTTGCCAGCCGCCGTTCCGCGTCCGACACGCTTGTTTTTTCTGATCGAACCCGGAGCCGGACTGAGCTGACTCAGGTCTATAGTTGTAATTTCTTTATCAGCCATCGAGAACCTCCATGCGTACAAGATGTTCCACTTTGCGCACCATTCCCCGGATGGCTGGATTATCCTGATGTTCGACTGTTTGATTCAATTTCCGAAGTCCCAGCGCCTGAATAATTCGCTTCTGTTTCTCGAGGCGTCCAATGGTACTGCGAATATAAGTAATTCTAAGCTTACTCATTTCTATTCCTGCTCTAAAATACGCCTTACCGACGTCCCGCGCTGACGTGCTGCCATGAGGAGATCGCGGCAAGACTCGAGTCCTTGCATTGTGGCTTTTACCACGTTGTGGGGATTATTCGTTCCCAAACATTTCGTTAGTACGTCTTTTATACCCAAACACTCCATGACGGCGCGTACTGCTCCACCTGCAATAACACCAGTGCCCGGAGAAGCGGGCTTTAACATAACTCGCGCAGCGCCGTAACGCCCGATTACAGGGTGTGGAATAGTCGATTTGGACATCGGAATCGACTTGAGGCTTCTCTTGGCGAGATCAGTGCCTTTATTGATTGCGTCTGTAACTTCATTTGCTTTGCCAAGACCGAATCCAACTTTACCCTCGCCATCGCCTACAACGACAATCGCATTGAAGGAGAAATTGCGACCGCCCTTGACAACTTTGGCTACACGGTTTATATGAACGACCCGTTCGATCATAGAATAATCGCCGGCATCCTGTGCATTCTGCCTTGATCTGGATCTCTGCATTCAATACTCCTAAAAAACTAACCCGCCTTCGCGAGCGCCATCGGCAACGGCTTTTATTCTTCCATGATATAGGAATCCATTACGGTCGAACACGACCTTTTTAATTCCCTTCTCTTTTGCAATTGAAGCCAGCGCCTTGCCGAGAATCTTGCCGGCGTCCACTTTGCTGCCAGCCCCATCAAATTCCTTTTTAATAGCGGGGGTCAGGCTTGAAATCCCAGTCAATACGCGCCCTGCCTGATCGTCCACCAGTTGTGCGTAGATATGTCTGGCGCTCCGAAAAACAACCAGACGAGGTCGGGCTTCTGTGCCCCTGATCACCTTTCGTATATGCTTCTTACGCCTCTGCCTGGCGGCTTCTTTAATTTGGGTCCTGTCTAACATAGCTTATTTAGCTGTCTTTCCTGCTTTACGACGGATATGTTCACCGAGGTATCGAACACCCTTGCCTTTATATGGATCCGGCTTCCTAAAAGCACGTGCTGCCGCCGCAACCTGTCCTACCAGCTCACGGTCAATTCCATCGACGTGGAACAGCGTTGGTTTTTCAACTTCAAAGGTGACGCTGGGGGGAGCTTTCAACAGAATAGAATGGGAATATCCTAAAGTGAACATCAGAGCGTTCCCTTTCAACTCCACTTTGTACCCTACACCAACTATTTCCAGGGATTTCCTGAATCCCTCATGCACACCCTTGACCATATTGGCAATCAGAGCACGCGTCAAGCCGTGTAAAGCTCGCTGCAGGCGTTCATCGTTCTGTCGTGAAACCTCAATCTGATCGTCAACGACTTTCACTTCAATCTCAGGCCTGATCTCTCTCTCTAACGAGCCTTTGGGCCCTTTCAAAGTGATTTTCTGCTTATCCAACGTCACGGTCACACCGGACGGAATGGGAATGGGTTGTTTGCCAACTCGTGACACTTATTCACCTACCAGATGTAACAGAGCACTTCACCGCCAACCCCAAGTTTGCGGGCACGTGTTCCAGTTATAATTCCTTTTGACGTCGATATAATAGCTATCCCGACGTTGTTTTGCACGCGGGGGATTTCATCTCTACCGACATACATTCTCAAACCGGGTCGGCTGGCACGTTTTAAGCCATCGATAACGCTTCTCCCCTGCGGGGTATATTTTAACAATATGCGGATTAATCCGATTTTCCCGTCGTCGATCAGAATGTAATCTTCAATCAGAGAATGACGTTTCAATATCCGGGTAAGATCTTTTTTTACCTTGGAAGTGGGGATATCAACGCGCACTTTTTTAGCTTGTAACGCATTTCGTATTCTAGTCAGATAATCCGCGATGGGATCAGTCATGGTCATGACACTTACCGTGGTTCTAAATTATTCTACCAACTTGCCTTTACTACACCGGGAATCATCCCCTGAAGAGCCAGTTCCCTGAAACAGATGCGGCACAAAGCAAACTTGCGCATATAGGCTCTGGGGCGTCCGCAGCGACTGCAACGGTTGTATTTTCTTACTTTAAACTTAGGCTGCTTCTTAGCCTTGGCAATCATGGACTTCTTTGCCATTAAGCGCTCCTTCTAAGCGGCTTGTTCCGTGCTTTGCGTTTCACGACGGCGGAAGGGCCAGCCAGAGGCTTGCAACAGTGCATGAGCCTCTTCGTCAGTGTTCGCCGTGGTGACAAACGTTATGTCCATACCGTGGACACGTTCAATTTTATCTATATCGATTTCCGTGAAAATGATATGCTCTTTAATGCCGAAAGTATAATTCCCTCTGCCATCAAAGGACTTATCGGAGAGTCCCCTGAAATCCCTGATCCTCGGTATGGCTATGTTCATCATGCGGTCGAAAAACTCCCACATGCGCCAACCGCGCAGGGTGACGCGGCAGCCGACTGGCATACCTTGACGCAGCTTAAAATTCGAGATCGACTTGCGTGCATGAGTAACCACAGCCTTCTGTCCGGCGATGGCGCTGAGTTCCTTGGTGACGGATTCTAGTAATTTAGGATTCTGGGAACCTTCACCGATACCAACATTGAGGATGATCTTCTCCAGCTTGGGAATCATATTCACGTTTTTATACCTGAACCTCTTCTTAAGCTCGGCGGTTACCGTTTCTCTGTAGAATATTAGCTGGCGGGGAAGGTAATCATCAGGCATTTTAACTGATGCTTTATCCGCTTTATCCTTTTTCTTCTTAGAGGATTTATCAGATTCCTTAGCGGTGTCCGTCTTTTTCCCCTTCTTGGGCGCTTTATCCTTTTTTTCGCCAGGCTTGTCAGACTTTTTGGCTTCTTTCTTAGCCGGTTTTTCTGCTTTAGCCTTCTCAGCCTTAGCGTCGGCAGTTTCGGACTTAGCTTTCTTCTTGGCAGCCTTCTCTTCCGGCTCCGGCTTTACTTCTTTTTTTGGCTCCGGCGCCGCAGTGGCAGGTTCTTCAGCCGATATATTTTCGTTTTTATTTTCGTCTTCTGGATGAAGCATAATATTAACCTGAACTAATCAAAATACCTCGCCGCATTTAACACAGGCGCGGGTATGGTGTTTATGACCCTCTTCGGTAATCTCTCTGCGTTTGATACGCGTCGGTTCACCGCACTTCGAGCATACTATCATGACATTGGAGGCATTGATCGGCGCTTCCTTTTCGACAATCCCGCCTGATTGGTTTTTGGTTGAAGGTTTAGTGTGCCTCTTGATAAAGCGGACGCCTTCAATGATGATCCGGTTCTTATCCGGAAAAACCTTCAGCACACGACCCTGTTTACCCCGGTCGTTACCGGACAGGATTAAAACTGTATCATCTTTTCTAACGTGCATGACTATTCCTGATGAATTGCTGGATTAGAGTACCTCTGGCGCCAGCGATACGATTTTCATAAACTGCTTTTCGCGCAACTCACGGCCAACTGGTCCGAAAATGCGGGTGCCGCGGGGTTCCTCTTTTTCGTCCAAAAGAACGATAGCATTGTCGTCGAAACGGATATAAGATCCGTCCGGACGGCGCACCTCTTTCTTAGTGCGGACGATGACGCCCCTGACGACCTCTCCCTTTTTGACAGGAGAATTTGGTATGGCGCTTTTAACGGAAGCGACGACAATATCGCCGATCGAAGCGTAGCGGCGTCTTGTGCCGCCCAAAATTCGGAAGCACATGACTTTTTTTGCTCCCGTATTATCCGCAACGGTTAAGCGTGTTTGTTCCTGAATCATTATTGTTCCCGGAGCCCCGTCAGGCGGGGTGAAAACTGAATTTCAATCTATAAGATATATTAAAGTAAAGATCTTCTTCCACGTGCTATTTTGCGCGTTCAACCACTTCAACGAGACGCCAGCTCTTGCGTCGTGAAATCGGGCGGCATTCCATGATGCGCACGGTATCACCCATAGACGCACTGTTTTCCGGATCATGCACCATCGTCTTCTTGGAACGCTTATAGTATTTTTTATAGAGAGTATGTGGAATTCGTCGCTCAATCGTAACGGTGATGCTTTTATCCATCTTGTCGCTGGCGACTACTCCGATCTTTACTTTACGCTGTTTTCTCTCTTCTGCCATTTTTCCATCCGACTTCAAGGAGGCTACTTGCGAATACCTAATTCATATTCGTGTGAAACTGTGATCAATCTGGCGAGGTCGCGTCTAGCATAACGCAGCTTCACCTGGTTATCCAACTGGTGCGTGGCAATCTGAAACCGCAAATTGTGCAATTCCGTTCTGGCGTCTTCGAGGCGCTGTGCGATTTCTTCACGCGACAGCTGCTGAATTTCGTTCATCTTCATTAGATCGCCTCCCGCTCCACGAAGCGCGTTTTGATCGGCAATTTATGCGCAGCGAGCCGCATTGCCTCTTTAGCGACGTCCTCAGGAACACCTTCCACTTCAAAAAGTATCCGTCCCGGCTTAACGACCGCAACCCAGTGCTCTGGAGATCCTTTGCCTTTTCCCATCCGTGTTTCAGCAGGCTTTGTAGTCAAAGATTTATCGGGGAAAATACGGATCCATACCTTGCCGCCGCGCTTGATAAAACGAGTAACTGCAACTCTGGCAGCCTCAATCTGGCGGTTGGTAATCCACGCTGGTTCCAATGCCTTCAAGCCGAATTGCCCGAAACTGACTCTGCTGCCTCGCTGCGATTTCCCCCGAAGGCGTCCTCGCTGCAGTTTTCGGTGTTTGATCCTTTTTGGCGCTAACATGGCTATCTGCTTTATATATAATTTCTATCTATGCTATTTGAACAGGCGCTATTCGCCGCCCTTCCCTTTACCCAAAATCTCACCCTTACAAATCCACACCTTCACACCGATTGCGCCATAGGTCGTTTTGGCGACACTGGTGGCGTAATCAATATCTGCTCTTAAGGTATGCAGCGGTATTCTGCCTTCTTTGTACTCTTCACGGCGAGCCATCTCCGCTCCTCCAAGCCGTCCAGAACAAGTTATCTTGATACCTTCCGCGCCCATTCTTCTGGTTGCCATCAGAGCTTTCTTCATGGCTCTACGAAAAGAAACGCGCCCTTCCAATTGCCTCGCGATACCATCGGCGACCAGTTGCGCTTCGAGTTCGGGGCGCTTAATCTCCACGATATTTACTTGCACGTCCTTCGACGTCAGCGTCTTTAACTCACCTTTAAGAATATCGACGTTGCGCCCCTTCTGTCCGATGACAATGCCGGGTCTAGCGGTGTTAATGGTAAGAACGATTCTCTTCGGAGTCCTCTCAATGATGATATTGGCGACTCCAGCATTCTGCAGACGCTGAGTGATATAACGCCGCAGCAGCAAATCTTCCTGAAGTTTTTCAGCGAAGTTCTTCTCATCGAACCAATTGGAGGACCAGGTTTTATTAATGCCTAATCTTAATCCAATAGGATTGGTTTTCTGACCCAAATCTACTCCCGTGCTTATACGGCTATGGTAACGTAAAGATGACTTGTCCTCTTGCGGATGCGGCTGGCGCGTCCCATTGCCCGCGGTCTGAAACGCTTCCAGGTTGGACCTTCATTAACACGAATTTCTGTGATTTTTGCACTATCGATATCGATGCTACGCGAATCTTCCTTATCCATTAGATTCGCCAGAGCCGAACGGACGGCTTTCTCAATAACTCCCGAAGAACGTTTTGTCGAAAAGTGCAGAATCGAGAGCGCTTCATTGACATTTTTTCCGCGCACCAGATCCGCCACCAGGATCATTTTCCTGGGTGCAATTCTTACGTAGCGGCTGATTGCTCTGGCTTCCATTTTATTTCCTCTCCGTACAGGAGTTTATATCCCTTTTAATGCACTTTGCTGGTGCGATCCGCTTTTTTACCCGAATGACCCCGGAACGTTCTCGTCGGGGAGAACTCGCCTAACTTATGCCCCACCATGTTTTCGGAAATAAAAACTGGAAGGAACTTCTTGCCGTTATGAATCGCAAGTGTATGCCCTACGAATTCTGGCGGAATCATCGAACGGCGCGCCCAGGTTTTAATAACCCTCTTACGACCGGACTCATTCATCTTCTGGACCTTCTCCAGAAGCTTCTCATCTATGTAGGGTCCCTTCTTAATCGATCTTGGCATTATCCGCTCTGCTTATTGTATTCTATCTTCTTGATCTTCTTTTGATTATCAATTCTTCTTGTGTCGAGTCTTTACGATCAGATCGCTATTCTTGCTTTTCTTGCGAGTCCGGTATCCCTTGGCGGGAATGCCTCGTGGAGAACAGGGGTGCCTGCCGCCTGAGGACTTGCCTTCGCCGCCACCCATCGGGTGATCGACCGGATTCATTACCACGCCGCGCACATGAGGTCGGCGTCCCAAATAGCGGCTCATGCCGGCTTTGCCCAGTGATATATGCGCAAAATCCTCATTGCTGACCTGTCCGATGGTCGCCATGCAATCAACGTGAATCATTCTGACCTCGCCCGAAGGCATGCGAATCGTCGCATATTTCCCCTCGCGTGCCTGAAGCTGTGCTGTGCCTCCGGCGCTGCGGACAAGTTGACCGCCTCTGCCCTTGCGCATCTCGATGTTGTGTATCATCGTGCCCAGAGGAATACTCTTCAAAGGCAGCGCGTTCCCCGGGCGTATGTCTGCTTCCGGTCCGGACATCACCTGATCACCAACATGCAAAGCGCCCGGCGCTAAGATATATCGTTTCTCACCATCGATATAATGGAGCAGAGCGATACGCGAAGTACGATTCGGATCGTATTCAATCGCCGCTACTTTTGCCGGGATACCGAATTTCTCCCTGCGAAAATCAATGTGCCGGTAAGCTCGCTTTGAGCCGCCGCCTCGATGGCGGGCTGTCAGCCGACCTTTATTATTCCTGCCGCCTGTTTTCTTCAGCGGAGAACAGAGAGACTTTTCCCGCGGTTTCTTGGTCAGATCGCTGGTGTCCAACTTCACCATTGACCGCCTGCTGGGTGTGGTAGGTTTATACTTCTTTAAAGCCATTTTATGCGTTCTCGAAGAATTCGATCTTCTGGCCCTCTGCCAGGGTCACTATTGCTTTTTTCCAGGAACTTTGGCGTCCCTCAAAACGTCCCTGACGCTTCAGTTTCCCGCGGAAGTTCATCGTTCTAACCTTGGTCACTTTAACGTCGAAGCGCTTTTCGATAGCTTCCTGAATCTGATGTTTATTTGCCGTCGTCTCAACTTCAAATGCAATTTGATTCAACTGTTCCTGTACCCTGGTCGATTTCTCAGTCAACAAGGGGCGCTTTAATATTGTTCTGGCCTTAGCCATTTTTTAAAACCTCAATTATCGATTCAACGGCGCTCTGCTGTAACAGCACCGTCTTATGCCTCACTAATTCGTAGGTTGAGACAGCCGAGGATTTCTGCACGCTGCAGTATGGTATATTGCGCGCCGACAGGTAGAGGGTGTTATTGTACTCGGGAAGAAGCAGAATCACAGAACTGTCTTGAACTTGATGTCCCTTAAGAATCCCGTATAGCTCCTTAGCTTTAGGTGAATCGAAGTGGAAATCTTCAACGATCCGCAACCCTCCATCCTGAGCCCTCGCGGCAAAAGCGGAACGGCGGGCTAATTTAATAACCTTGGCGGGTAAATTAACGTCATACTTATGCGGTCTGGGACCAAAAGCCCTGCCGCCGCCGCGCCAGATCGGTGAACGTATGGTTCCCGCACGGGCGGTGCCGCGTCCCTTTTGACGCCACGGCTTCCTGCCGCCGCCTCGAACTTCCGACCGGGTTTTCGTGGAATGAGTTCCCTGACGACTGCGGGCGAGATGCCGTTTTACTGCGAGGTAAATCGCATGACGGTGCGGCTCAATTTTAACGATATCGTCGGGTAGTTCTACTTCTTTACCTGTTGTCTCACCCGAAGTTTTATAGATTGGAAATTTCATGATCAGCGTTGAGAGAGAACTATCTCCAGTAATGAGTTGCGTGCTCCGGGAACGGCGCCTTTGATCAGCACGAGGTTGTGTTCGGGGATCACCTTCATGACTGATAAATTCTTCACAGTAACCCGAGCATTGCCCATATGACCAGCCATTTTCTGACCCTTCCAAACCTTACCGGGATCAGTGTGTGCGCCGATCGCGCCGCCGTGACGCTTCACTTCATGCGAACCGTGGCTGGCGTTAGGTCCATGGAAACCGTATCTTTTAAAGACGCCGGCGAAACCGCGTCCCTTGGAATATCCAGTTATGGTAAGACTCTGTCCGGCTTCAAATCTATCGGCTCC
Source organism: candidate division LCP-89 bacterium (assembly GCA_025774555.1). Classification (GTDB taxonomy): domain Bacteria; phylum Electryoneota; class B3-LCP; order B3-LCP; family B3-LCP; genus JALGVT01. Next base: position 765 of record JALGVT010000004.1, on the reverse strand, counting down.
CAGGACGTCCCCCTGCTTATGGTCGCCGAGGTCGTCGATGCGAAACTCCTTCAGATGCCGAACCGGCTCAGTCCCGGATTTCTTCAAATGCCCGAGACGAGGTTTGTTCAAGCTCTTTTCCTTGGTCTTCTGATAACCGATTTGAATAGCGTTGTAGCCGTCATTCGGCACAGTCTTTATCTGCGTTATCCAGCAGGGACCAACTTCAACCAGAGTTACTGGCACGTGATTTCCCGATTCATCGAAAAACCGGGTCATGCCCAATTTTTTCCCCAGAGCGAAACTCATGATATTATTCGCTTAATTTACGCCGCTTTAAAATGGCGCCTTTATCAGGTTTTTATTTCGATATCCACGCCGGATGGAAGCTCCAGCTTCATCAGCGCGTCTATTGTCTTTGAATTAGAATTCAGTATTTCAATCAAACGTTTGTGGATACGGGTTTCGAACTGCTCCCTCGATTTCTTATCCACGTTCGGTGAACGATTTACCGTGTAAATCGTCTTTTTCGTGGGCAGTGGAACAGGACCCGAAATTGCCGCCCCGGTTGATCTGGCAGTGCGGATGATTTTTTCCGCAGACTTGTCGATCAGGTTATGGTCATACGCCTTGAGGCGAATGCGAATCATTTGACCTGGCATCTTTTTCTACTCCAGAATCTTAGTAACGACGCCGGCGCCGATAGTGCGTCCGCCTTCACGGATAGCAAAGCGCAGACCCTCTTCCATCGCGATCGGACTGATCAACTCGATCTTCATCTCCACG
>JALGVT010000086.1 GCA_025774555.1 candidate division LCP-89 bacterium | reverse complement strand
CTCATCAACTCTAAGTAGCGTCCATGTTTTAGCCTTATCAACACCTCCTGAATCTTATCTGCCATTCGGATCAGATTCTTTTTGTCTTCCATACCAAAATCCTTTCAATAAAAATAGGCATCTGCTCATTGCAAATAAGAACAGATGCCCTTGTTAAGTTTGTACTTAGTCAGCGCCTACAACAAGGCTCCCTCAATTTTGGTTGGGGTTATGGTGACACGGTCTCCTTCTTTGAGGACGTATTCACGAGGTACTGGCTGGCGGTTAACACGAATCAAAAAGTCGTCCGGCTTGCTGCCTTGCATCTTGTCTTTGAAGAACTGCTCAACAGTTGTACCTTCGGTGACATCAACATAATCTGCAAAGCCCCCTCCGAGGTTGTTTATGTATAATAGTCTCATCTTGAATTCCTTTCAATACTAAAGATGTGCGCAAAAAATATGCCTCTGGCACTGTGCACAGAGGCTGTCTAAAATAATGTCTGATTTAAATTTCACTTCTATACAATCATAGGCATCACCTCACTTAATAATATATTCTCTAACAGTTAATAATCGCTCGGCAGCAGACAAGTCACATGGCTGCAATCATCGATAAACCAGAGTTTTTCACCGTCAATGTCAAAGACCTGCAGATAATCCAGGCCACCTTTTCGCCTGACTTATTTCAACAGCGTGATATGTGCAGCGATAATGACAGTTTCTCCAAACTTGTCTAAGGCGGCAGGCGTGGATACGGATTTACCATCAAACTGGTACATGCCCTCTTTTTCCTGAGGTAGAAGTTTAATGGTCTTTTTACGCGTCGGTTGTCGAATTGGCGCAATCATAATTGGTCCTCCAAGTAAAAGTGTTGATATTGTTGGTTTCAAAATCTTCAATAAACAGGTGGGCCTGCATGAATTCTTATGAGCTTATTTCAGGGTTTTCTGCTTGTTCCGGCTGTTTGTGTTCCATCAGGTATTCATATGCCTTCTGAAGCGCTAATATGGCCTTAGGAAGGTCATTTAAGCTTAGGCTGTTGGTTCCCTGCCATCGACCTGTCTTGTCTTTGTACCTGACCTCGATCGCCACTTTTGGCAGTGGGATTAACTGGCCATTTTTTTCAATGGTGTTTCGAAATACAGATGCTCTTACAGCTCCAACCTTGAAAACAATTTCTGGTTTTACCATTTTCCGCTTATTCCTTATCGATTGGATATAACCAATCAGTACGATCGTACTAAGTGATAGATATTTATATATCTTTTGGCTGATGCTGATGATTTCAAGGCCGAGAGAAGGCGCTTAACAGCGACCTTTAGGGATGCGATATTTTAGCAAGACCTTCTTTAAGGCCGCCGATTAAACAATCAGCGTCAGCAGCAAATACCGTCGGCGCAAGTGAATTGAGGCGGCGAGAGAAATGGTACGCAGGGGAAAGAGAGAGCGAAGAGAAGATGAGAGCCGGGTATTACGATAAAGAGCAGTATGAGATACCAGTGACTAAGAAAAGAACTTCCTGTTTTTCAGGCTATTTCATGGTATTCCGGTTTTTCCGGTCCGGAAAAGGTCAAGTTTGAAGAGCATGTCAAATCCAGAATTTCAATGCTACTTTATTTTTCCTGACAGTGCTTGTAGTGTGATAAGCTTTTGTTAGGATTGAAAGCGGCTTTTGATGCTTGGATATTTTTGCCTTCAATAGTTATTAAGATTTTGAAGTTTATAAATCTTTCTACTCAATGTAAAATAAGTCTTTGTGATCTGTAAATAATGTATGACAGCATCAATATTGTTTCTAAGATTAAAGGCTCTGATTATGATTCAGTCTAATAATCCCTCCGAAGGTTATGAGAAAAAGTTCTCTGACTTTATCGAGATGTGTGAAAAGGCCAAACAAGATAATATACCTCAAGTTATCGTTCACCATCCAAGTGTTTTAGGTGATACCTATGAAGAAGTCATCGAAAGCTTGTCGCGACTGGCAGATGCAAAATTGTCTTTGTATATTGCCTCACGTTAACTTCTTTCCACGTTTTTTAAACCAAGAGAATAGACTACAAGATATGCCCAAACACAAATGGAAATTCAAGTCCTACTTCCGCAAACAAGCCTACGGCTGGAAAGGAACTGCCCTTGCCTCCAAAAGAATGAGAGAGGCAGTTTCTGAAATTAAGAAGGTTGCCAAGAAAGAACCTGCCCTTGCAGGAGAGGGAGTAATAGAACTCTTCTACCGCCTATATCCTGCCCTTATGCAGATTGACGGTTCTTCAGGAGCCTTGGGAACTGCCATGAACAAGACTATCGAATCCCTGCTCCCTGTTCTCATCCAGGTCGACTGGGATATGAACACCAGGGGCAAATGGCTTGAGAAACTATATGAAGCAATCATCGAAGATGGATGGGGAACATTCGACAACCTACGGGACTACTGGGGAGAAATTTGTGTCTACCCAGGCCTTGCCCACCTGTGGGCAGATCAACTGCTTGCTACTGTCAAAGAAGTCTTCACCAGTGAAAGTTATTCATATTCTGTTGGCACGGACATGTGCCTCTCCTGTCTTCTCTACACAGAGAGATATAATGAGTTATATGAACTACTTCAACTCAGGAAGAAACCCTTCTGGATATACGATAAATTCTGAGGCAAGGCTTTAGTCAAACAGGGCAAATACGATGAAGCTCTTTCCTATGTGGAGCAGATTAAATCCCAAATGACTGTGAACAATGAAGAACGGAATATGGATATGTTCTGTGAATCTGTTCTTATAAAAGCAGGGAGAATCGAAGAAGCCTATGAGAAATATGGATTGATAATTCCATCCTGATATGGAACGACCTTTGTCAAATGTTATTTTTTTAATTTTGTTTCATTATTTTTTTTGACGCTTAATAGCATGGGCTGCTTCGACAATGAATCAGTCTGATA
>JALGVT010000085.1 GCA_025774555.1 candidate division LCP-89 bacterium | reverse complement strand
CCTGATCATCGGTGATAGATCCGTAAACAGGGCAAGCGAGACCTAACCATTGAAGACCATTTTCAAGAAGTAAAACTACTTTTCTCCAAATTGCATTATTTAGTTCTCGTGCTAATTCTGCATGACCGTGTATGCTATAAGGTATTATCGCATCAGTTTCTATATGCGCGCCGTAATTGCTTAAAATTATTTCTTCATTGAAGTCCAAAGTAAATGCATCCATTTCTCTTGAAATATTTTCATATATTCCCACAAAAGCAATATTGCTACAGTGAAATCTCAACAATGTATGAGCGACGACAGCATGTCCTTTAATCTCAGCCCCGGACATATACCAAAACGGAAGTACTGGCGGAATACCGTCAATAATGTAGTCTTTTATTTCCCTGTAGAAGGCATCTGGTTGACCTGTCTCATCAAATTCTTCCCAAATCTGACTAATATGATACTTAATTATCTCATTTATAACATTCTGATTACTCTTGCTCATTTCATGGGTCAGAGTGTCCCGAACCAGCTCAGGTTTTGTTTCAGGATCTAAATAATAGAGAGAAGAAGTTAGTGACATTCCAAAGCAATGTGCTTTCAGATGAGAAGCTGCCAGTGCATTGCCAATATAGACAGGAGAACATATGTTGAAATCAATGAGAAACTGATAGTAATATCTCATCCATTCAGTAAATGTGAATCCCCAGTTTTCAAAACTATAATAATCGCGGTTTTCTTGATACATCTCATTGTTATTGTTCGCCACATAGTAGTAGCTGAGAGTATCAGTTAAAGTATAACCTATTTGCATTTCATCAATTGTAACTATCTCAACTTCTACCAAATGATTCTCCCAGGTGGACTGGGGCACTCTAACCCTGCCAATTCTATATCTCCAGTTATCTCCTAACCTATCGAAATCCTCTATAACACCATCACCATAAAAATCTGCAATATCTAAGCAATCTCGTCCGTCGACATAGCATTCAAGTACAATCCTATGGAGAGGTTCCTCAGTCAAATTATGAAATTTCACTACTATATCAAGGGTGTCAGGTTCGTGGCTACAAAACGATCCTAAGTATGATAATTCCATATCAATTATTGATTCGATTCCTATCCCAATCAGTTCAACGTCAATCTCCTCATTATCCGGATCGTCAGATAAAATCGTAACAGTGTCTTCATATTCCCTTGCTTCTTCGGGCTCGAAAGTAACCGTTAACTCATGTTCTTCGTCGGGTTCGAGAACTATTTCACCTTCAAAGTCACAGTCAAAGCATTCCCCATCAATTATAGCTTCTGAAACGGTTCTTTCCTCATCGCTGCCATTACTGATTGTCAATGTAAGGTCTCTGCTTCCTGAAATAAAAACATCACCGAAGTCGAGAGAATTTGGGGCTACTGTGAGACATCCACCTTCCCCATAGAGCTCGTTCACTTCTTCTTCAGATAAGGGTCGTTCATAAATCCGAACCTCATCTATACAACCAGTAAACTGATTATTCCTCATGTTGCCATTATCACAATGTGCACCCAAAACAGCGAGACCCATAAGATCACCGAATGCCTGTTGTTCAACCCTTCCCACAACTTCGTTATCATAGTAGACAATCATCTCCTCTTCGCTTGAGGTAACACACACAAAATGCCAATCCTCATCGATAAACCGAACATTTACACCCAAGTGAGATCGATCCTCTCCACCTCTGCCACCAAGGGTAACAATAAGGGAATCACTATCATCGTCAGCAGCCCTGATTCCTGTTATTCCAAAGATTGATTCTGTATGACCAACTCTTCCACCGAAGATAGTTGAATTGCCGAACTCCTCGTTATCGTTGAATTCATCAGCCCTGAACCAGGCAGAAAACGAAAGGGATTGATATACCAATTGAGGGTAGGGTACATCTATATAAGCATTTCTGTTGAAAAAATATGCAGAGTTTTCGTTGCCAAATCTATCCTCAGTCAATTCAGCGCCATTAACATCTCCGTGGCGGTCATTTCCACTTTCATCGTTTGCATTCCCATTAAAAGGATAATAGACCACTGGATCTTCTTCTGGTTCGGGAACTGTGATCCCTTCTTCAAATATAGCCTCAACCTCTTCTTCATTGAGTGGACGGTTAAAAATTCCAACCTCATCTATGCAACCAGTAAAATGATTTCTTATTGTATTGTTGTCTGAATGTGCGCCTAAAACTGCGAGTTGCATTAGATCGCCAAATGCCTGTTGTTCAACTTCTCCTACAACTTCATCATCATAGTAAACAATCATCTCTTCCTCACTGGAAACAACGCATACAAAATGCCAATCATCATCTATAAACTGTACGTTGACTCCCAGATGTGATCGTTCCTCACCACCTCTGCCGCCAAGGGTAACAATTAGTGAATCGCTGTCATCATCGAAAGCCCTTATCCCAGTTATGCTGATTATTGAGGATGTATGACCGGTTCGACCGCCGAATATGGTCGAATTACCGAACTCCGCGTCATCGTTAAACTCATCTGCCCTGAACCAGGCACAGAATGAAAGGCTTTCATATTGTAATTGAGGATAGGGAACGTCGATGTATGCTGCTCCGTCAAATTCATAAGCCGAGTCTTCGTTATCAAAACGATCAGCAGCTAACTCTGCTCCATCAACTCTACCGTGGCGAGCATGACCGCTCTCATCGTTGGTGTTACCGTTGAAAGGATAATAGACGACCAATCCTTCTTGCGCAAATGCGCTGTGGCTGATAAATGCCACAGAAACAAAGACAAGCGTTAGGATTGTTGGAAAGCGTTTCATTGGAAAGTTTCCTTTGAATAATTTAGATGCGGATTTGAAAGTTAAGTGCTGGAAGAGGTATTATTGAAATAATGTATTCAAATCTAAAGTGCTGGAAGAGGTATTATTGAAATAATGTATTCAAATCTAAGTCGTTTGTCAAGTTATTCCATCCATTAAAGTAAAGTTCTCCTAAAACAGATCCCCCCTCAGCGCCATATCCTTCGTAAACACCCGTCGTCTCGCCAGCATCACGGCTATGATGCTGCCTATCGCGGTGGCGGCGACGATCATGTACATCACGATTATCTGGTAGAGCACCGCGTCTTTGGGGTCGGCGCCGGCGAGCAGTTGACCGGTCATCATCCCGGGCAGGCTGACTATGCCGACGATGCTCATAGACGTGATCATCGGCATCATCCCCGTCCTGATCGCATCCCTTGACGCCGGCAGGATCGCTTCACCGGCGGTCGCTCCCAACGTCAGGCGCGCTTCGATTTCGGCGCGCTTGTCGACGCATCCGTTCATGAACCTGTCCAGCGCCAGCGAAATCCCGACCAGCGAATTGCCCAACACCATCCCCATTATCGGGATGAACACCTGCGGCTTCCACCACGGATCGGCGCCGATCACCACCCCCGTGACTGTAACAGCGACAACGAACGACGAGATGGTAATCGCCAGCAGGGTGTCAAGTCCACTGCCCGGCAGCTTTACCTTCAACCTGGCTATACCTTCACGCGCGGCGAACAACATCATCACAGCCGTCAACAGCAGCACCCAGATTATCGACTGCAGACCGAACACGAACCCGATCGCCACCCCCGCCAGCCCCAACTGGATCGCCGTTCGAAGCGCCCCTATCGCCAGCGACTTGCTGAGTCCCAATCTCAGCGCTACCGAAGCTATGCCGGCGAGCAGTATAAACCCGGCCGCGAGGGCTATATTCACAAGGCTTAAGGGGATGTACTCACTTGTCATGACTACTCCCGCTTGCAACCAAGCCGTCAGGTGTCATAACCATCGGATCGACGCCAAGTTTCCGGATGACATCCCGTTCGTGGACCACCCAGATGACGCCGCGCTCCTTCTCGTCGATCCATCGTTTGATCGTGTCGATTATGATGTCCGAACTGTCCGGGTCCAACGAAGCGGTGGGTTCATCCAGAAGTAAAACCTGCGGTTCGACAAGCATCGCTCTCGCCAGAGCCACGCGCTGCGCCTCGCCGCCCGACAGAGTGGATGAATTGATGTTCAGACTGTCCGCAGGCAGTCCGACGGCATTAATAACTTCGCTGATTTTTCTGTGATTCCGCCTTATTTTCTTATTCAACCTGAAGTTAAAGGGCATGGTCAGGTTAAGCTCGACCGATCCGGGGAATATCACGGGATGCTGATGCAGGTAGATGCAGCGATTGCGCAGTTCGGGAATTGACCATTCCTCAATCGATCTGTCTGCGATGGATATGGATCCCTCAAGCAGAGGCGTGAGTTTTATAATGGATCGCAGGAGGGTGGATTTTCCACAGCCGGAGGGACCGGCTATGGTGATGATCTGACCCGGACTGAGCTTGAGGTTGATATTTCGCGCCAGATCGCGCCTGCCGTTCTCGGTGGGGACGGATATTAGAAGATTCCTAAGTTCTATCAGCACTGCTTTGTAAAGTATCGGTTTTAACCCCTAATCCAGCGATAAGCCTGTAAAAAGGGGAAATTGGCGAATATTTAGGATCATGAACATGCTGCTTGATCGTTTCACCATAATTAAAGGGATCATTGGAATTCTCATATTGCAAAATCGGACCTATGAAAGCCGAAAACAACGCCTTTTTGACGGAAAAAGACATACGGGTAACTTCCCCCTTTTGTGAAACCTGTGTGTT
>JALGVT010000063.1 GCA_025774555.1 candidate division LCP-89 bacterium | reverse complement strand
TCGGCGGCAGCGGCTTATATCGCTTTGAAGCTGGGTCAGGGAATCGAAACGGCTATCCCGATCAGCATTCTGGCGGTTGGATTTTCTGCGATGGTGGCTCGCAAGAGCGTCATCATTGAGAACGTCAACATCCTGGCAATCGGCTCCACGTCCGGCATTTTGGTCGGTGGTTCGGTTTTTGTCATGCCGGCGATCTTCATGCTCAATCTGCAGGGCGATTCCTTCTTAGGAACCTTCATGCAGATCTTCATAGTGCCGTTTTTTGGAGCGGTATTGGGGGTGCTTTTCCTGATACCTTTCCGAAAGTACTTTGTCGCTGACATGCACGGCAAACTTCCCTTCCCGGAAGCGACCGCGACCACCGAAATTTTGGTTGCTGGTGAAAAGGGCGGCAGTTCTGCGAAAACATTAGTTTATGCCTTAGGTCTGGGTATTGTTGTGGACTATATCGCTCTGGCGATACGTCCCTGGGCTGACGTCTTCTCCACCGCCGCGATTCCATCGCTACAAGTAATTACCGAAAAAACCAAAGCGGTCTTCCAGATGAACACCTCGGCGGCAGTCTTAGGTCTAGGTGTCATCATCGGGGTCAAGTACGCCTCTATCATCATGGCAGGCTCCATGTTAGCCTATCTGGTGCTTATACCGCTGGTAGGCAACCTCTCGCCCATCTTCGCTCAACAGTCCTTTGAAAACATCTTCTTCGGATTTGAAGATGCCGCTGGTAATTTCATCCCTGGCGTGCGCAACATCGGTATCGGCGGTATATTCGCAGCCGGTGTCATCTCCATCCTGAAGATGTCCGGCGTCATCAAGCAGGCGTTGGGACAGGTTTTCTCGCAACTGTTCAAGCGCGGTGATGGTAGTGGCGACGGCGAATCCCGCCTGAACGTCGATATCAAGATGTCCACACTGCTGGTGATCGGCGCGATCCTCTGTGTGGCGATCTTCATCTACTTCCGCTTTGTAGCGCTTTCATCCGCTCCGAACGCCACCTGGGTGTCGCTGGTTTCACTGGTAATGACCCTCTTTATCGTCTTCCTGTTCTCAGCGGTGTCCGCCTGGGCGATCGCCATGATTTCGGTAACTCCGATCTCAGGCATGACCCTGACGACGCTGATTATCGCAGCTGTAGTGCTATCCGCTCTGGGACTGTCCGGGGCTTCGGGGATGTTAGCCATCCTCCTGGTGGGAGGCGTGGTCTGCACCGCGCTCTCTATGGCAGGTTCATTAGTCACACAGTTCAAGATCGGTTACTGGACGGGAGCGACGCCAAAGACCATCCAGTGGTCGAATATCATCGGCGCCTCTCTGGCAAGCCTGGTGATCACAGCAGTGATCATGGTATTTGCAGATGTGTACGGATTCGGTAATCCAATCCCGGAAAGGACACACATGCAAATGCAGGTAACTGAGTTAACCGCGCAGAATGAGGCGATGTGTTTCGTACAAAGTCAGTCAGATGAATGGATAGCCAGCGAAAACAAACTATCTGATTTTAAGAAGATTTCCGTCAGTATTCTTAAATACGATGTGAATAAAGATTCAACAATGCTGATAGAAGAACTCAAACTGAAAGATAAACAGGTCATTGGTGAATTAGTGATGTTATCGCAAGGAGATACCTGGAAATGTACCATCTTCGATCTTGAGAGTGTGCAGTCCGGGGACATCGTTGAAGTCTTTACCCCGAGGACTAAACCGTTGCCCGCTCCGCAGGCTTCAGCAATGGCAGCCGTCGCTAAAGCCTTCCTGGGCGGCCAGGGAGCCCCCTGGTTGATGTACGCTATCGGCAGTGTTATAGCTCTGCTGGTGACCATGCTGGGTATATCCCCGCTGGCGTTCGCGCTGGGTATGTACCTGCCCATCGAACTGAACAGCCCGATTCTTATGGGCGCTTGCGTCGGCTGGCTGATCACCAAATCCAGCAAGGACGAGAAAGTCGGCAAGGCTCGCGGTGACAAAGCCATCCTTATTGCGTCCGGTTTCATTGCTGGCGGCGCTCTGGCGGGCGTATTCGACGCCCTGAGCAAGATGCTCGGTTTCGACTATGTCATGCCCATGGATCCGGGCATTAAAAACTGGCTGGGCTTGATCGTCTTCTGCGCTTTGGCAGTTTTCCTCTTCAGCTATGCTAAATCAGCAAAAGCAGACGAGCATTAAAATAGTTGTTAGTGGCTAGTGATTAGTTGCTAGTGAAGGCATCCCGAGAAATCGGGATGCCTTTTTAATTCATTCTAAATGTTACAATATCAATATGATACACATTAACTTGCATTTGCTGGGCAATACGGTATATTTAAGTGTAGTGATATTAATTAGATAAAGAAATAACAAATTTGTGCGAAAGACAGATTAAAATCACGAATATTGTTATATTATTAATAATTAATCATTTATAATTATTCTTTACTTAGGTAGATTTAACTTGAATATTTTTTATTAAAATAATTCCTTGATTTCTTTAATGAAAATATGTATCTTGCTGAAGGTTAAAATAGAGGTAGAGATGGATATTAAACTTTTTAAGAATCCCAATGGACGGTTTGTAAAAACAGGTTATGGGATTTCCGCGTTTATTCCAGATAGTTTGCCACCAGATATTCCTTACGACGACAAGCTTGTTGAACTATTATCTAAGGCACACAGTAGACTCAGTGAATTGAATGGACTGGGCCGAGTGCTTCCGAATCCATATCTATTAATAGCACCCTTGATGAAACAAGAGGCACTCTCCAGCTCTGCAATAGAAGAAACTTATTCCACAATTACACAATTATATATGTTTGAAATTGATGAAGATAAAGAATCGAATCTGTCACATACCCACGAAGTTGCGAATTATGTCAGTGCGATTAATTATGGTTTCAGTCCAAGAAGAAAAATTCCTTTTTCACTGAGGTTAGTACGTAAACTACATAAGATAATGTTGACCGGTGTGCGCGGCGAATCCAAGAATCCAGGTCATTTTAGAAAGCACTTGGTAGGCATCGGTAATCCAGATCTTCCTGTAGAAGAAGCGAGACTAATACCTGCGCCGAAAATCGAAATGGGAACAGCACTGGATCAATGGGAAAAGTTTTGCCATACCGACTTGAATATTGCACCACTGCTGCTATGTGCCCTGATACACTATCAATTTGAGGTCATTCATCCATTTTATGATGGAAATGGCCGAGTTGGGAGGATGTTAATATCGATTTATTTATACGAGAAAAAATATCTGAATTACCCGCTACTATTTATCAGTCGATATTTCGAACAACACCGCCAGGATTATTACAATAGATTACAAGCAGTTAGCGAAATGAGTGATTGGTACGGCTGGTTTAATTTCTTTTTAGAGGCAGTGGCTGTCCAGTGCGAAAAAAACATAGATACAGCAAGACAGCTCATTCAACTGAGAGACAAATACCATGAACTTCTAAAAGAAAAACAAGTTCCGGGTAGATTATTCGATATTCTTGATCACCTTCTAATATTTCCTATTATAAATACAAAGCGGATCAAGCAAATAACGAACACAAGTGATCCTACTGTGCTTTCTGATATCTCCAAATTTGTGGACCTGGGAATATTAAAGGAAGTACCTACAAGCGGCAAGCAGAAACTTTTTAAAATGGTAGAATTAATCAAGATGTTAGAAGCAAAGCCTTAAATTTAATACATTATAGGAGATTAAGAGATATGAAACTTGTGAAAATCGCTGAGTTGTTATATGCTGACATTCATAACCAACTTGCAGATTCCATCGATTTAGTTGAAAAATTTTATTCTGAGGCTTACGAAGATCAAAAAATCCTTGATAAAGAAACTCGAAATAGTATTGGATTCGAATTGATGGTATTTTTCTTAAATTTTTGCTTTCGACAATCGGATAATTTTTTTAAACCAGAGAAAGGACTTAGTTATGCTGAGAAAATGATTGAGTTTAGAGATGAACTTAAAAAGATTTTTATTCATCATATGTTGCGAAGTACTTTAGATCTCCCAGCTAATGAATTAATCGAATTTAACCAATTTCTAAATGAATTATATGATGAAAGATTTTTAGAATATAATAAATATAAGAAGGGTTTTCCTACTGAGGATGAGAGTCTTAAAGGAACTTTGTTTTGGGAATTTGGAAACCATATTGCAGAAGCCGCTAATAGGCCAAACGACCCTGCTCTTATTATTGCAGCGAATGAATCGGCGAAAAAGGTTTTGCTAGGCATAGACTGGAAGAAAGTCTTTTCTGAGGATAATTTCGGTTAATCCACACCCGAAGCTCGCAACCCTGATCCGCTTCGAGATGCCTGTTGCCGGAGAGGTACAGATCCAGGTCTTTGATCTCCAGGGCAACCTCTTCGCCAACCTGGCTGACGGCTGGTAAGCTACGGGATCGTATCAGGTGCCGTTTAATGCAACGTATTTCTCTTCAGGCATCTACCTGGCCCTGCTCACCGCAGAAGATTTCACCCAGACACAGAAGCTGGTGCTGATGAAATAGGTGCTGGGTTCTGGGGGATGGGGGCTGGGAGAATCCGTGTCCCGAAGGGATGCCTTCGGCATAATCCGAGTAATCCGTGGTTCAGACAATTACCGTAGGGGCGAGGCGTGCCTCGCCCTTTCCTGGACTCCCGCCTGCGCGGGAGTGTCAATATGGGGTCTGTAGGGGCGACAGTCGCCCCTCCCAATTTTATGTCAACCTTTCCAACCGAATACTTGACTTTCAAGCATAATAATTGTATATTGTTCAATTACATCAGGTCATATCAGCTAATTCTACCTTTGCAGGAGAAGATACCATGAGAAAAATCGCCGCTGTAGCGGTAATAATCGTATTATTAGCTATTCCAGCCATCGCTCGAATAATCAATGTTCCGGGCGATTATTTGACAATTCAAAATGCCATTGATCGTTCCGTCGACGGGGATACCGTGCTGGTTCAGCAGGGTACGTATGTCGAGAATATCAATTTCGGCGGGCGCGCGATAACCGTCGGTTCTCTTTTTCTCACGACGGGTAATGCCTCCTATATATTTCAGACTGTTATTGATGGCAACGCGGGCGGTGCGCAGGGTAGTGTTGTGACTTTCAACAACGGTGAAGGTCAGACTTCTGTCCTCAAGGGATTCACTTTGACGAACGGATCGGGAAACTATCAGTACTGGCGATCCGGGGGTGGTATCTATTGCGAAAATGCCGGTCCCAGTTTGGAATATTTAAGAATCACCGGGAATTCAGCGGATTTCGGCAGCGGTATTTATGCCAATGTTGCCACACCTGTTCTTGAACACGTTGCGATTATCAATAATTCGCGCCCGAGCGGAGAATTATATTCGCAAGGTGGCGGGATTTACTGCTGGGATGCCAATATAAATCTAATAGACGTTACTATCTCCGAAAATTATGCTGATATCGGCGGTGGAATCAACTGTAGATATTCATATCTGAACTTCAATCCGTTCGACCGTTGCAACGTCTATTCCAATAGCGCATTAGTCGGCAATGATTTTTTCGCTGACCAAGAAACTAACTACATTGTTGTCCTCGATACCATGACAGTTCCCTTTCCGACTGATTATAACGCATATCCACTCTCGAATTTCACTTTTGACGTATTGCATGAAATTCACGGGCAGGTGAGATATGACGTATATGTAAGCCCGTCAGGAAGCAACAGCAACAGCGGTCAGACGCCTGAAGAAGCGGTGCAAACCATCTCCTTCGCACTCTCGGTCATCCGCGCCGAAGAGACCAATCATCTCAATATTCACCTTGCCGACGGCGTTTACAGCCCCTCGTCCAACGGCGAGAGCTTCCCGCTGAGCCTGCTCGATTGGGTAGCCTTGAACGGTCAATCGCAGACAGGCGTTCTGATAGATGCGGAAAATCAGAATAACGCGCTGTTTATGTATGGCAGGAAGGAAATCAGAGTCGCCAATCTATCCATTGCTGGCGGCGAAGCATATTACGGCGGCGGCATATGCTGTTATAATACCGATCCTACGCTGAAGAACGTTACCATAAGCGATAATACTGCCTATGAAGGCGGCGGCGGAATCTTCTTCGGCAGCAGTGATCCGGTTATAGAAAACGTTACCATCGTTGAGAATACGGCATACATTTTCGGCGGCGGCATCTACCTTTCCGGGTCGAATCCGGCGATGCTGTTCGTTACTTTCAGCGGTAATGAAGTAACCACTGCTTCCACTCCGCTCGGCGGAGGCATGTTCCTTCACGGGAACAGCAATCCAACCATGGTCAACGGCATCTTCTGGGACAACCAGCCGCAGCAGATCTCTTTCAGCGGTGGCGGTGAACCCAACAGTTTCGTAACCGCCTATTCCGATATTGACGGCGGCGAAAGCGGCATCGAACTGAACGGTAACGGAACGCTCTACTGGGAAGAAGGCAACATAGAGGACAATCCTCTGTTTATCGATCCAGTAGCCGGCAATTATGAACTGCAGAGCGGATCGCCCTGCCGGGATACCGGCACTGCTTATTTCGTCTGGAACAGCGATACTTTGGTCGATCTTGAATGGTATCAATACTGGGGCGACAATCCCGATATGGGAGCCTTTGAGTACGGAGCGCCAGCAGTTGAAGAGCCGGAAATACTGCCTGACGAAATCGCCTTGTTGGGCGCCTATCCCAACCCCTTCAACCCTTCCACAATCCTCAGTTATCACTTGCAGACAATTAGCAAAGTTGAACTGAATATTTACGATGTTCATGGGAGGCTGTTAACCACTTTAATAGACGGCAGCCGCCTGCCCGGACAGCACCAACTCACCTGGGATGCATCCGATTATGCTTCAGGTATATATATAGCCCAACTGAATACCAGTGAGAGCGCCCAAACCCAGAAGCTGGTATTAGTCAAGTAAACCATGGAATAGGTCATCCCGGACCCGCTTTCGCGGGAGTGACACTATGGGATTGATAGGGGCGAGATCTCCTCGCCCTTGTCGGGATCAGAGGCGACATAGGTGGAACCGACCCTGACTACTCCTGTAGGGGTGATGTAGCCTATCCCGAATGCCTTGCTCCTGCATGACAACCAACGGGACTGTCCCAAAAGCCTATTAACGGTCATTGCGAGATCCAATTCATTGGGTCGAAGCAATCTCTAATGCTATATAAAACAGAAGATTGCTTCGTCACTACGTTCCTCGCAATGACTTAAATGCACTGTTTTGGGACAATCCTTCTATACTCTTTCCTTATCAACCACACTGCCGACAATTGTCAAATTTCTGCCAAACAGCAAATTATTCCTTGACATAACGATAATTTATTTGTACCTTTGGATATTCTATGTCGGTAGAGTACAAAGTCACACAATCAGCTTGGAGGTACAGATGAAGAAGAATTTGTTACTACTCTTAATCGTCTCTGCACTGCTATGCACCACCGCTTTCGGACAAACCTACGAGGTCCCACCCGCAGGTAAGTATGTCAATTCATCCGTCGAAATGGCTCCTCAGGTTAAGCCTGAAATCCCGATGGACTGGCCCTGGGCCGGCTTCTACCCGTTAGCTATAGTAGCGCCCACCGGACTCGCCTATGACGGTCAGTACTTCTGGATCCCGGATTGGGCTGCTGGATCCAGACCCTGCTACCTTTATAAAGTCAATACCAGCACCGGCGTGATCGAAGGGACGATTCCAGCCCCATCGCTATGGCCCGGCGGCATCACCTTTGACGGTTCCCATCTCTGGGTCACGGACTACATTAGTGGAGCGCAGATTTTCAAGGTCGATCCAGCAACGGGTACTGTGATAGCGTCTTATCCCATTAATTATTCGTCCTTTTGGGCGGGCGTCGCCTGGGATGGTCAGTACCTCTATTACGGCATTACCGCCGGCACCATTTACCAGATCGATCCGGCCACCGGTGTGCAGATGAACAGTTGGCCTGTACCCGGAGGAGAAATCAGTGGACTCACCTATCACGACGGCTATTTCTATTATTCCGACTCCTACAACTACATGCTGCATAAAATGGACACTAACTTTAACATTGTCGAATCATCTCCGGCCTATGTTCAATCCTGGTTAGGCGGCGTTGAAGTTGCAGAAGGTTATCTCTGGAATGTGGATTACAGCAACGACGATCTGCATTATTACGAGCTGGCGAATCCGAACGTCATCATCGATTTAACCTACGTTTCCGGATCGCCGGTTCCTGCCGGTGGCGGTAACCTGGTTTTCGACGTCTTCGTGGAAAATGCCAGCGGATCGGCACAGGATTTCGATGCCTGGCTGGAATCAGCTTATGAAGGTGGCATTCCGACCACGCTGGTGTTGCGTTCTTTCACCAACTATATGTCCGGCTGGACCATTAACCGTCCTGGCATGTTCTATCCCATCTCGGGCACCTGGTCGGCAGGCAACTATACCTTTACAGGCAAAGTTGGTATAAATCCTGCGACAGCCTGGGATGAAAGCGGCTTCCCCTTCGTCAAGTCGGGCGCGGACGCAATACCGGGCTTTAAACCCTTCCCGGTCGATGGCGCTCCCAATCCGTTCGACATCATCGAAACCGAACAACTGCAAACTACCAGCTATAAACTGCTGACTAATTATCCTAATCCGTTCAATCCCTCGACACTGATTCGCTATTCTCTGGAAGCGGCTACTAATGTCGAGCTGGCAGTTTATGACATTTCCGGTCGCGAAGTTGCCCGTCTGATCAACGGTTACCGCAGCGCCGGATCACACGAGGTTTCCTTCGATGCGTCGCATCTGGGCTCCGGCATCTACCTTGCCCGCTTCACCGCGGGAGATTTCACCCAGACCCAGAAACTGGTGCTGGTGAAGTAGGTTCTGGGGGCTGTGAAATCCGCGGTTCAGACAATTTCAGTAAGGGCGACGCGTGCGTCGCCCTTACTTTTGCCCCCCTTATCAAGGGTGCTCGCCCGCCTCTGGCGGGGATTAAGGGGGGATCTATTATATCCACACGCAACTCGTTGCACTTGACTCTCCCTGAAATCCATCGTATATTGGGAATAACCATTTACGGAGGCAGTTATGAGGATGATCTTGGTCTTACTTATATGTTTACTTTCGGTAGTGACAGCATTCGCCCAACCCGATACTCTCTGGACTAAAACTTTCGGTGGAAGCGAGGATGATAAGGGCAGAAGCGTTCAGCAGACCAGCGATGGCGGATATATTATCGCGGGAGAGACCTGTTCTTTCGGCGTTGGCAATTCTGATGTCTGGCTAATCAAGATCGACGCTTCAGGTACCGAGCAATGGAGTCAAACCTTTGGCGGGAGCAATTATGATGGCGGTTGGAGCGTTCAGCAGACCAGTGACGGCGGGTATATCATCACCGGCGGGACCGAATCTTTTGGCGCTGGTAATGAAGATGTCTATTTAATCAAGATTGATGCTACAGGTAGCCAGCTATGGAGTCAAACTTTCGGCGGAAGTGATGGAGATTGGGGTTGCGACGTTGAGCAGACCAGCGATGGCGGGTATATCATCGTCGGATATACCTGGTCTTTAAGCGCCGGTATTTCGAGTATCTATTTAATCAAGACCGACGAAGAAGGTATAGAAGAATGGAGTCAAACTTTAGGCGGAAGCGATTGGGATGTGGGCAAAAGCGTTAAGCAGACCAGCGACGGCGGGTATATCATCGCGGGATTTACCGATTCTTATGGCGCAGGTTCTAGTGATGCCTATTTAATCAAGACCGACGCTTCCGGTAATCAGCAATGGAGTCAAACCTTTGGCGGAAGCGATACTGATTGTGGCGAAAGCGTTCATCCGACCTCGGACGGCGGGTATATCGTTGCGGGTTTTACCTATTCTTTTGGCGCTGGTTACACTGATGTTTATTTAATCAAGACTGATGCTTCTGGAATAGAGCAGTGGAATCAAACCTTCGGTGGAGCTGGATACGATTATGGCTTCAGCGTTCAGCAGACCAGCGACGGCGGATACATCATCGCGGGATATACCTTTTCCTATGGTGCTGGCGAAAGTGACATCTGGTTAATCAAGACTGACGCTTCCGGTAATCAGCAATGGAGTCAAACCTTTGGTGGCAACGATTATGATCTTGGCTATAGTGTTGAGCAGACCAGCGACGGCGGGTATATTATCACAGGATATACTATCTCTTTTGGTGCTGGTTATTCCGATATCTACCTCATCCGATTGGATAGCGAAACCGGCGTCATCGAAATGGATCTGCCGCAGCCGCTTGATTACTCTCTGTTGCCAGCATATCCCAACCCATTCAACCCATCAACCCTGATCCGCTTCCAGATGCCCGTTGCCGGAGACATCCAAATACAGGTCTTCGACCTCCAGGGCAACGTCGTCGCCACCCTTACCGACGGCTGGCAAACCCCCGGATCATACCAGGTCCCCTTCAACGCATCAAACCTATCTTCCGGCATCTACCTTGTCCGCCTCACTGCCGGAGATTTCACCCAAACCCAGAAGCTGGCGCTGGTGAAGTAGTTGCTGGGTTCTGGGGGCTGGGGGCTGGAAAAGCTTGTTTAATCCGCGTAATCCGTGAAATCCGCGGTTCAGACAATTTCGGTAGGGGCGACGCGAGCGTTGCCCCTACCGACTCCTGAATCCCATAACCCCAACGCCTTCCGTTCCCTTTCCCCTTGCAATTAAAGTCCGCTTTTCGTATATTCTCAGATTAAATCAATCTCCCATCTGATAACCCGGAGTACCAAACACCATGATGATCCCCGTGCCAATCAATAATGACTTTGACAGCAGTAATCCCCTGATCCGCTTCTTCAAATCTCTGGCATCCTATCCCGCTTCCTTCTGGATGGCGAATACCATGGAGATCTTCGAGCGCATGGCATGGTACGGTTTTTTCTCCGTGTCGTCGCTCTATATCACCTCTTCTGTGGCTGAAGGCGGACTGGGCTTCACCTCTGAACAGCGCGGCACGCTGCAGGCGGTCATTCCCTTTATACTCTATCTCCTGCCGGTATTGACCGGAGCTTTGGGCGACAGGTTCGGTTACAAGAAGACCTTCTTCGTGTCCTACTGCATCATGGTGCCGTCATATTTCCTGCTTGGTCAGGTGCACACTTACGAAGTCTTCTTCTTCACCTTCCTGATGCTGGCTGTGGGAGCGGCAACCTTTAAACCGGTCGTTACCGGGACCATTGCCCGCACCACTACAGAGAAGAACAGTTCCATGGGATTCGGTATTTTCTATATGATGGTCAACATTGGCGCGGTGATGGGACCGCTGTTGGTTGGCAAATTGCGCGGTTATTCCTGGGACTACATGTTCTATGCCTCCGCTGCCGCCATTGGAGTCAACTTTATCTGGCTGCTGGTGTTCTACAAAGAACCCACCACGGAAGCTGCATCAACACAGAAGCGCACCATGAAGAAAGTCTTCACCGATATGGTGGAAGTACTTGGCAATATCCGCTTCTTCCTGACGACATTCACGATACTCGTATTATTAATGCTGGGAAGCCAGGGCTGGTTGACCTGGAAGACAGTTACCATCGCAGTTCCTGTCTGGTTGCTTTTGAACCTGCTGGTTGATATACCCCTGCGGAAAGCCGGCGATAGCGCTTTCATGAAGCCGATGAAACTGGGCAACTGGCGCTTCGCGCTCTACCTGCTGATTCTATCCGGCTTCTGGACCTCCTTTAATCAGATCTGGATCACCATGCCGGAATACATCCGCGATTTCGTGGATACCAGCGATATGCTGGGTAGCTGGGGAGGATTCTTCAGTTGGATGTCCACCATTAATCCGGATATCATTGTTTTAGTCATCAAGGATCATATTCCAAATACTGCCGCGATCGTATCACAGGCTGATTTCTCAGGTATGGTAACCGAGTTATACCATGCTCTGCTGGCAGCCCGCATCCAGATCGAAGAGTTGGAACTGGGCGCCATCCTGATCCAGAACGGTCTCAACAGCGGAGTTGCCTTGTCCAGTGACCAGATGCTGGGATTAGCCAACCAATTGATCGAAACAGGGAGGCAGGTCAACCCGGAATATCTGATTAAGTTCGATGCCACTGCCATCGTCTGTTTCCAGATTATCGTCTCATATATCATTGCTCGCTGGAATCCGTTCAACGCCATGGTGGGAGGCGTGATCGTTGCCTCCATCGGCATCGGAGCGACCGCTTACCTGCATAGTGGCTGGCCCGTGGTATTCGCCATCATGACGTTCGCTTTCGGTGAAATGATGGCTTCTCCCAAATCGCAGGAATACATCGGCAGGATAGCTCCGATGGACAAAAAAGCGCTGTACATGGGATACTACTTCTGGGCGGTTGCGCTGGGCAACCTGTTCGGAGGCATCCTTTCCGGGCAGCTATACGGCAGCTTAGCCCGCGATGCCCAGCGACCCGATATCATGTGGCTCATCTTCGCCGCTATGGGTGTATTTACTGCCTTGATTCTGGTCATCTACGACCGCCTGATCATCCGCAGGATGAAAAAGGGACAGGAGATGGTGTAGATCGGAGGAGTAGGTCGGATTCCCCCCGCGAAGCGGCTCCTATGGAGGAATCCGACGAAGTAATGGTAGTACAGACATTCCTGTCTGTCTTCAAATAGCTCAGTGGGCAAGATTCACCTCGCCCGGGAATAAATTCCCAGGCTATTTTCCTGCTGTCCCACTGAAGTGGGACGCTCAAAAGTTGTTTTCGTCCCGAGTTGTCGGGACTGAAGGATATTAGCTCGGGAATTTCCCATAGGGATTCCGACGGAATATTCCCGTGCGATTCAGCTTATGGTGTTTGGAAATGCCTCACACATTCATCAGTTGTTTTTACCATTGTATCTTTTCTACTAAAGATCGCGCTCCGGTGTTAACGCAGGAGATACAAGAGAGACTGTATCCCTATTTTGGTGGAATTGCACAAAAATATCGAATAAGGTTAATTACTACTGGAGGGATCGAAGATCATGTCCATCTATTGTTTTCTATGCCGCGACTATGTCTATTTCAGAGGCAATGAAAACATTTAAAGGATCATCATCCAGATGGATTCATCAGACTTTTTCCAGCTTGGCAGATTTCGCCTGGCAGGAAGGCTATGGAGCATTCACTGTGAGTCGCTCTATTCTCGAGAAGACAATATCATATGTTAGTAATCAGGCAGAACATCATCAGAGCATGACTTCTGCGGAAGAATTTCAAATGCTCTTGCGTAAACACAATCACTATGTCGTGGAAAACAGATGAGTTTCCTCTGTATTAGAACGTCCTGCTTCAGCAGGACCGACAGATATTAGCTCGGGAATCCATTCCCGTGCGCCTCTTTGAGGAGCCAATTTGGCACCTCAAACGGAAGAGGCGGTCGGCGTTACCCGCCTTATGCATTTACTGAGCAGGGTGTGGCTATGCTGTCCAGCGTGTTACGAAGTAAGCGGGCGATTAAGGTTAATATCGCAATAATGCGCGCCTTCGTAAAACTACGAGAATTGCTTTTAACGCATCAGGAACTTGCCCGAAAACTCGAGAAAATGGAGCAAAAATATGACGCACAATTCAAGATCGTTTTCGATGCAATCAGAAAATTAATGTCACCGGAACCTCCACGACAACTTGGCAAGATCGGATTTGAAGTCGGCGGAAGGTCTGTTAAGAAATCCAAACGATAAACTGAATCCCCAAAATGAACCACACCGCACTAATCGGCGACATCAAAGGTTCCCGGAAGATCGAAAACTGGTCTGAAGTCTTCGGGAAGCTTGTGCAGATCCTTGATGAAGTCAACCGCCGCTATAAAGATGACGTCCTGATCCCTTTCAAACCCACCATCGGCGATGAATTCCAGGGCGCGCTGCAGACGCCGGAACACGCCTACGATGTTTATACTTTCATAAAAGCATCCCTGCCTGTAGGCATCTACTGCGGATTGGGTATCGGTGATATAGAAAAAGCCATTAACGGCGATACTGGACTCAGAGGATCAGCATTCTATAGAGCTCGAGACGCTATGGAATTATGTAAATCCACAAACCGAAATCTCAAGTTAAAATCCTCCGATGCCATTATTCAGTCTGACGAAATCGTTAATACAATTTGTTATTTTATTGAGGTGTTAGAAAATTCCTGGACAACAAGACAGCGAGAGGTTATCCGGTTCTACAGACTGCATCCGGATTATACTTATGAAAAGGTGGGCCAGCATTTCAAAACGTCAAAACAGACGGTTAATAAAATCGTTCGCGCAGCCGATTGGAAGGCTATACTTGAAGGCGAACAACTTATCACAGAATTATTCAAATCCAAATTATTCCAACTGAATGGGACATAAGTGATTGACCATTAAACTTGATAATAATGAAATGATATTATGCATAGACTATTTTCAAGGAAACGGGTAAAATGTGGTTGACAAACCAAAAGTCAACCATAAATGGCTTACGGGACAAATCCGCCGGTAGGTATCTGCTGCGGCATCGGTATCGGTGAAGTTGAGAAATCGCAGGAAGATGACAAGGGTCTGCGAGGAACCGCGTTCTTCCGGGCACGGGAGTGACAGTTAGGTACTTATTTCAGTGCTTTTCAACAGTCTCTGAATTATAACCTTGAATGGTACAAATAAATGATCTACTTCGCTTATCTATTATCCTATTTAATCGCCATCTTCGGAGGTCACTTCTTCGTCTGGCTATGGCTGCGCAAATACAAAATATCAGGTGATGAAGGTCTGCCGGGAGCCGGCAAGCTGATCGGCGGCTTTGAACGTGCCCTCGCGCTGACGTTCGTCTTGTCCGGATACTACACTGCTATTGCCATTATTTTCGCCGCCAAGTCAATCGCCCGCTTCAAAGAATTAGAAGAGCGCCGCTTCGCAGAATACTACCTGATCGGCACGTTTGCCAGCATTTTCTTCGCACTGATCACCGGCATCATTACCCTGTATTGCCTTAACTTGTAGGTCGGATTCCCTGAATCCGACGCCAAACTGAATCCCGAACCCTGAATCCTGACCACTGAGAATAAAATGACCACACCCATCATCACTTTAATCATCGGCTTCGTTCTGGGGATCGGCGTAGCTTTCCTGCTGAAGATCATCAATGCCAAGAACGCCCGCGATCTGGCTGCCGAGATGTATCGCGAAACCGAAGCTCAACGCCAGCAGGAGGTGGAAAAAGTCCTCGAATCCGTTAAAGACAGCTTTGGAAGTCTGTCCCTGGAGGCTCTTTCCAAATCCACCGAGCAATTCCTGAAACTGGCTAAAGAGCGTCTCGAAACCGAGACTCAGGCTGGATCAAAGGAGCTGGAGTCGAAGAAATCGCTGATCGATCAGCAGTTGAAGAACATGACCGGCGAACTGGAAAAGGTCGGTGTGCTGATGAAGGACTTAGAGAAGGACCGCGTCGAAAAGTTCGGTCAGTTGGACCGACAGTTGCGCGTTGCCGGAGAACAGACCAATCAGTTGATGCAGACCACCGGGCAACTACGGGAAGCTCTGGCCAGCACCAAAGCGCGCGGTCAATGGGGTGAACGCATGGCGGAAGACGTCCTGCGTATAGCTGGTTTTGTGGAAAACGTCAACTACCGTAAACAGTTGACCATGGAGTCCTCCGGCACCAGACCGGACTATACTTTTTTATTGCCGCAAAGCTATATTGTCAACATGGACGTCAAGTTCCCGCTGGATAATTACATGCGTTTCCTCGATGCGGAATCAAGCGGCGATGCAGCCAACGCCGAAGAACACAAAAAGCAGTTTTTAAGGGACGTAAAAGGGCGTATAAAAGAAGTTGTAGGCAAGGAATATATCAATCCGGCACAGAATACCCTCGATTACGTTCTCTTGTTCATTCCCAACGAACAGGTGTACGCGTTCATCCATGCTCAGGATAAAGATATTCTGGATGACGGTCTGAGGCAGCATGTCGTGCTTTGCTCGCCGATAACTCTGTTTGCGGTTTTGGCAGTCATTCGACAGGCTATGGATAATTTCAATCTTGAATCCACTGCGCGGCAATTTCAGAAACACTTAGCAGAATTCTACAAGCAATACAAAGCTTTCGGTGATACGATTGATACGCTTGGAAAGCGGCTGGAAAGCGCGCAAAAAGCATTTAATGATTTAGACACAACGCGTCGCAAAAAATTGGAAAAACCGTTAAATCTGATTGAAGAACTCCGCCTACGACAGGGGATAACTTCCGATTTACCCGGTGAAATTCCACCTCCGCCGGAAGCGGAGTAGGTCGGATTCTCCTGAATCCGACAATGCAACGGGAGGGGGCTAACTGTCATTACGAACGAAGTGTGGTAATCTCTTAGTTCTTGTAAAATAGGAGATTGCCACGTCACTTCGTTCCTCGCAATGACGTTATTTTCTTCTTTTGGGACAGCCCCTTTCAAAAGTTTTCGTAACAGGGTGACATGCTTCTGGTCCGTCTCCTGACAGAACGAAGCATGTGCGAGTAGCCCACTTTAGTGGGGTTGTTTGTTCGTAGATCCGTCCTTAAGGGCGGGGATTCCTGCGGTGAGATGTTCGCACTGTAGCAAAGATTGCACAACAAGGGGTGGTTACCCCTTGTGCTGGTATAGAGCGGAAAGATGAACCTGCAAGGGGTTACAATCCCTTATTGATGTACAGATAGCTGTGAGTGTGTTCGTAGGTCGGATTCCCCGAATCCGACAATACTTAATCCGACGCCACTCTTTGGGCAGAGGTATCCATGATAAATAAACTAAGAATCTACGCAAAAAGCGCCCTTATATTCACCCTTCTCCTCATCTGCATTCACCCTATCCATGCCCAAAATCCCACCGCCATCCTTGGAGCGTTTGAAGAAGAATTGACCTGGTTAATAGAGAGAGTCGATGACCCGCAAGTCGAGCAGATCATGGGGTACGATTTTACCACGGGTGAGATTGAGGAGCAGCCTGTAGTTCTTGCACTGACAGGCGTAGGCAAGGTGAATGCCGCTATCATGGCGACGTTGATCCTGGAACATTTCCAACCGGAAGCGGTCATATTCACTGGCGTAGCCGGAGGAATCGGCTTGGGATGTATCCCCGGTGACGTTGTTGTCGGTACGACGAACGTCCAACACGATATGGGTGACATGACGCCAGATGGTATCGAACTTTTCGGAGTGCGCAATCCGCTTAATCAGCAACGCAATCCAATTTATTTCAGCGCAGATTCAACTTTACTGGAGCTGGCTCGCAGAGCCGTGGACGCAGTGGAACTTGAGAGAGCGGTTATCGAACCAAAGGTCAGGAATCCGCGAGTTAGCTGCGGCGTAATAGCCACAGGCGATACTTTCATTACGTCCACACCCAAAAAGGACGAACTCCGCGATTATCTTAAAGTCAATGCTGTTGAAATGGAGGGCGGTGCGGTGGCGCAGGTCTGTTACCAGTTCAACGTTCCCTGCCTGGTGATACGTGCGCTGAGCGATTATTCCGATGAGAACGCCGATGCTGATTTCGAGAAATATTACCGAACCGCCGCCCGCAACGCAAATCGTCTCGTTTTGCAAATATTACAAATACAGTAGGTCACATTCCCTGAATCAGACGATATAATGGTAGGATAGACATTCTTGTCTGTCGCAACAAGGGGTGGTTACCCCTTGTGCTGGCGCGGAGAGAAATTATGATTATACAAGGGGTTGTCCCATAGGAACTCCCTGCCCCTTGGAACTTTGGAGCAATCTCTTGTTGTTGTACTGATAGATATGGGTGTATTCGCAGGTCGGATACTTCTGGAGCATTCCCGGGATAGCTAAGCAAAATATTTCAATACCGGCAATAAACACCCTTCCCCTGACGAATTCCTTCGATTCCTCTTGTAAAATAATGTTTTACTCCGTATAATCTTAGAAATATAATAATAATTGATTGGAGGATACTATGCAGGCAAATCATATTAAGAGTAAATACGGTCTCGATAATATCGGGTTGATAAATCTCAGCAGAGAACACTGGAATCACAATACGCCCGCGCTGTATGAAGCGGTCATACGGCGGCAGGAAGGGCATATTACTCACCTCGGACCGATTGCTGTACGTACGGGAACTCACACCGGGCGAGCCGCTAAAGATAAATTCATCGTTGCTGAACCGACATCAAAAGACCTGGTCTGGTGGGGCAATATCAACATCGCCTACCCTGAGGATAAGTTCGAATTGATCCTGCGAAGGATACAAGCTTACCTGCAAAGCAAGGAAGTCTATGTTCAGGATTGCTATGCCGGAGCGGATCCCGATTACCAGATGCCCATCAGAGTAATCACTGAAACCGCCTGGCACAACCTCTTCGCGCGTAACATGTTCATCCAGGCTCCGCCGGATAAACTTGAGGATCACGTCCCTGAATTCACCGTGCTGCACGTGCCCAACTTCCATGCTGATCCCGAATTGGACGGCACGCATTCGGATGCTTTTATTCTGCTGAACCTGGGACGGAAACTTGTGCTGATCGGTGGAACGGCTTATGGCGGCGAAATCAAGAAGTCAATCTTTACCGTGATGAACTACCTCCTGCCGCAGAGTAAAGTGCTCTCCATGCACTGTTCAGCCAATGTCAATAAGGCTGGTGACGTGGCGTTGTTCTTCGGTCTTTCAGGCACTGGAAAAACCACGCTCTCTGCTGATCCTAACCGCAATCTTATCGGTGACGATGAGCACGGCTGGTCGGATAACGGCATATTCAACTTTGAGGGCGGTTGTTATGCCAAGGTGATCGGAATATCGAAGGAGCATGAGCCGGAGATTTATGAAACCACCAGAAAATTCGGCACTATTCTCGAAAATGTAGCTTATCACCCGGTACAGCGGAAATTGGATCTGGATGACAATTCCCTGACTGAGAATACCCGAGCCGCTTATCCCATACCTCACATCCCCAACGCGCTCCGGGAGAAACGGGGTGGACACCCGAACAATGTTATCATGCTGACGTCAGATGCATTTGGCGTGCTGCCTCCGATTGCCAAGATGACTCCCGAACAGGCGATGTATCACTTCATCTCCGGCTATACTTCCAAGCTGGCTGGAACTGAGTTGGGAATAACCGAACCCACTACCACTTTCAGTGCCTGCTTCGGAGAACCTTTCATGGTGTTGCACCCGTTTGAATATGCAAAACTGCTGAAGGAGAGGATCAATAAGCATCAGGTGGATTGCTGGCTGGTGAACACAGGCTGGACCGGCGGACCATACGGAGTGGGGAAGAGGATGCACCTTCCTTATACTCGTGCGCTCGTCAACGCCGCTCTCGATGGTAGCCTGAAGGACGTCGAATTCGAACCCGATCCGATCTTTAAGGTCTTGGTTCCCAGGAGCGCTCCAGACGTTCCGCAGGAGATCTTAAAGCCTCGCAACACCTGGGAAGATAAGGATGCTTATGACCGGAAAGCGAAGGAACTGGCTGTCAAGTTCAAGGAGAACTTTGCTAACTACAGCGAGAAGGTCAGCCCCGACGTGCGCGATGCGGGACCGGTAGCTTAATACAGAATACAGAATACAGAAGACAGAATCCAGCAAGAGCTGTCCCAAAAGGGTTAATGTCATTCTGAGCAAGCCGAAGACGTAGCGAAGAATTTCTTGTTTATCTTAACTTTATGATTCTTTCGAGACTCTTCGCTTCGCTCAGAAAGACGCTTTTGAGACAGCCCTAAAAAAAGGGCGCATAGCCGTGCGCCCCTACCAATCCCTAATTCCTGGCCCCCAGACCCTATTTTAAAAGCAGCATCTTGCCGCTGGCGGTGAAGTCCCCGGCTTCCAGACGGTACAAGTATATTCCCGATCCGAGATAAGAAGCATCAAAAGTGACCTCATGAATCCCCGCATCCCGCCAGCCATTAATTAACTCGGTTACCTTTCTTCCCGAAATATCATAAACCGTCAGGTTTACGAGACTGTTCACCGGCAACTGATAACCGATTACGGTGGTTGGATTGAACGGATTGGGAAAATTCTGTGATAGTGAAAATTCTTCCGGGATCATCCTGCCCACATTGGATTCCGATAACCAGTCATCAAAACTTTCACCCGTGCACAACCAGCCGGATAGACCACCGACCTCACCGTCAGGATTGTCTCCTGTCTTCAGGAAATCGAACTGGTCATAAGTATATATTATAGTGGGATAGACTCCGATGTAACCGTTGTAATGATAACTTCCTGAGGGTGCATTTCCCGGGATAGCCTGGGTGCGGTCACGCTCTATTGTCGTTATTCCGGATACCATCAATCCGGTCACAGTCAATATCGGAATTTTTTCTCCTGAAGGCAGAGAAATGTCCGTCCAGATGTCGAAGCTCTGAAACGCAGTAGTCTGGTTGCCTACCTCTATGTTGAAATCGAAACTGCCGCCGGCAGGCAGGATGATGATGGGTGTAGTAGCGGGCGTCAGAGTCATGCTGAGGGACCCGAGTAACATATTCGGTAGTTCCGGGGTGGGCATCAGTTGAAACCAGTTATCAGAACCGTCCGGGTAACGTCCGCAGGAGATGTCATCCCCCTGCGGTCCAAAGGAAAAGGTGTCAATTGGCGTGAATCCATCGCGATCAAAGATACCGATGTCCTCTCCGTTAGCAGATAATTTAAAGGTTGCGTGCAAGGAGCCCTGTTCAGGATCGTCATCCGCCCAGATGAACAGATAACCATGGGGGGAAATTGTTGTGTCAGGAATAATCCAGCGTGTCGGTCTTTCCAGGTCATCGGTCAAGTAAAGCCCTCCGA
Source organism: candidate division LCP-89 bacterium (assembly GCA_025774555.1). Taxonomy (GTDB): domain Bacteria; phylum Electryoneota; class B3-LCP; order B3-LCP; family B3-LCP; genus JALGVT01. The sequence goes on along the minus strand of JALGVT010000063.1, from coordinate 4,232 downwards.
CGGGGATGACGATGTCACCGGGATTATATATTTCAATCCAATCATCAAATTCACCTGCCGAATCTGCAATATTGGTTTCGTTATCCGCCAGGAATTCGTTGATTACCAGTTCTGAGGGATCAGGTAGAGGATTGTTGGTCGAACCCGGTGTGGGGACCAGGTTGGTTGTCCAGGTGCCTGATCCATCAACCTCACGTCCCCATACCTGATCTGCATTTAAAGCAGGGAACGTGGTAGAGTCAGATAAGTAACCAGTCGGACTCTGTAAGATTATATTGCCGGCGGTCTGGTTGATTGTGAACGGTGCATGCAGTGGTCCTTCACCCGATTCCCCGTCCAACCAGAGAACCAGGAAACCTTCATTATCGACCACTGCTTCTGCAGGCAGGGTCCATGTCTCTGCACCATACAGAAGTGTGAAATCTTCAAGATCTAATCCTACTGGCGCGCGATTATATATCTCGATCCAGGGATCATAATCTCCCATTTCATCTGCTATAGTGGATTGGTTATCGCTCTGTATCTCATTAAGAGAGAAATAAGGAGCAAGATTGGGATCCGTGATAAACCCAGGAATTTCATCCAGTAGATAGTTGACCCGTTGATCTGCGAAAGTAAGAAGCTCATCCCTGCCTTCGAAGAATGAATTTGAGCTTTCCCACCCTTTTTTAAACACGTCCTTAACGGCATCATAGGCGATGGCTTCGTGTTCAGAATTGATCAGATCGTGAAAGCTCTGAACCGTTAAATCGTCCGTCAGGAATCTTTCCAACTTTTTGCAATAAGCGTAACGGAAGACTTGATCATCCAGAACTCTATCCATCAACTTGTTCCAGAACGGGTGCTCCGGTATAATCCCAGCTTGTGTTCCGTAATTTATGGGGCAATAAGGGTAATATAAAGATTGGTTGTGATCCTTGCTTATGAAGTGCCATAATCCGTCATCTGGATTTGCATAGATATAATAGTTATGGTAAATAATATCGATGTCAGCGGGAGCTATTAAAGCTATATAGTTATCAATATAATCATCAATAGCGAACCGATCACCAGCCTCTTCGTGAAATTCAATCTGCGATGAATAGTTCACCCATTCGATGAAATCAATGATATCATACCAATCGGAGTTCTCATTAGTCACCTTGATATACTGTTCCTGATATGCAGAATAACACGGTAACACGGAAAGATCGCTTTCGCACCTGTACATATTACCTGATTCGGATAGTCCATTTCGTTCGAGGAAGTACTCGTCAACCTGCTCAACATCCAGATAAACGCCGATAAAAGTGTCGTTGCATCTCAGATGCACCCTTTCTGTCAAAGGACTCAGACAATCCAAGCGATCAAAAAGCTCATAAACGACTTTATCCTTCACCATACTGGGATCTGCCATCTCTGCCATCAAGTTCAATTTATCACGGTTGTTGAAGGGTTGTCCGCCAGGCAGGTTCAATTTATAGTTCTTCTTTGAGAAGTAGCGCGTTGTATTTCCCCTGTACCGCACACCAGATCCTGGGAACAGAAGCCCTGTGAGTTCCAGGTCAACATCCACGTAATCTTCTGACCAAATATTGATATTAAGTAAGTATAGGTTCTCATCTGTGATTTCCATATTATAAACTGGCAATTGTGTCATCTGGTTTATTATTGGTGTGCCCCTCAGGGAATCGCTTGGACTTGACATATTACCCCACAGATCTTGCACAACAATCTTATATTCATATTCAGTAAAGGGAACGACGTTGCAATCAAGATAACGGGAGAGAGTGAATATGTGGTCTGTACAAAGCTCCCATTGCTGTTCTGGTAACCTTCTATAAACTAAATATCCTGCGACATCGGGTTCAATAACCGGATCCCAGGATAATATATTCATCATATATCCACCTACAATACTGAAATTCTGAATGGGCTGGGGTGGATTGGAATCGGGTTGAATAAATTCAACAAGGATTCCATTGACTATTCCACAATCCAGACTGGGGATGAAATCAATGTTGAGTTGTCCATCTACACACTCAGTCAGATGGCGCACCGGGTATCCATAAGCTCGCCCTACTTCTGCAAATATGTCAAGGTTATGGACCACAGTATCGTCCTCAATAATGACACTGAATATACGGAAATCATGCCAGTGGTGAGTCAATTCTGCTAAAAACAGGGTCACTGCATAATGCCCGTATGGAAGGTCGATCAAGTATGAGTCAAGGTCATAACGGAAAGTTTTATAAACTCCAAAAAATCCATCGCCGCCGCCAATCGGTTCTCCCGACGGGCCGGCTCCCTCGTAACCATTTACATACCCATAACCCAAAGACGATGAATAGGCTGAATCAGCTACAAAGTAGTATCCTAAATGATTTGCATAAGGTAGGCGTCCGCCGCAATTTATACCGAAGAAGGTGGGTTGAGATAGAGTAGTGTAAGGGACACATAGCTGAAGAAGAAAAAAAATAGCACAAAGTGTGATGTTTCTGGCATTTATCATTATCTCATCTCGGACTTAGTGTCTTAGTGAGTGTAACTATAATATACACCTGATATCACAAAATGTCAAGAGATTTTTCAAGTCACAGGAAAATTGCAGCATTTTACACGGATATCTCCCGATAATTTTGAGAAAAAAAGCGCATAAAGTGATTGATTTATAAGCACGAAATTCCTATCTTTTCTGATTAACTAATAACTCTGTCTAAGAAGCGAAATATGGAAGCAATATTCTTCATCATACTGTCCGTTGTAGCCATCTTTTCAGGGCTCATGGTCATCCTGAAAAAGAATCCGATCTCATCGATTCTCTTCCTGATCTTAGCCCTGTTCACCACGGCTGCATTATATGTCATGCTGGCGGCGCCGTTTATCGCCGCCGTCCAGATCATAGTCTATGCCGGAGCGATCATGGTGTTGTTCCTCTTCGTGATCATGCTCCTCAACCTGAACCGCATCGACGAAGGAAGATCGACGGTGCTGAAAACGCTGGGAGTCATCGTTGCCGGAACTATGTTGGTGGTTGCTGCAGTGGTGCTTCGCTCGGTGGCAATTCCGGCGGATTCCGCCTTTCTGCGGGGAGTCGGCGAAGATTATGGCACGGTGGAAACCTTCGGCAGATCGATGTTCACCACCTATCTCCTGCCATTTGAAATCGCCAGTTTCCTGCTATTAGCAGCTATCATCGGTGCAGTAGTGCTGGCGAAGAAGAAGCTGGACTGAAGCACAGGAATTCAGAATGTAGAATTTTGAATTTAGAAATAACAAGGCACATACATGATAATCTCACTCAATCACTATCTGGTACTGGCGGCGTTTCTCTTCTGCATCGGTATTGCCGGAGTGCTGACCCGCAAGAACGCCATCATTATCTTAGCATCTATCGAACTGATGCTGAACGCAGTCAATCTGACCTTTGTCGCTTTTGCGCGGCACTGGGGAGACGTCACCGGTCAGGTTTTCGTCTTCTTCTCCATGGTGGTCGCGGCGGCGGAAGTAGCGGTCGGCTTAGCGATCATCGTGGTACTCTTCCGCCACAAGGAGAGCATCAATATCGATGAAGTTAATTTGCTGAAGTGGTGAAATAGCTGCTGGCAGTTAGCTGTTAGCTTAAAAAACAAAAACACCTCATAATCATTTAAATAAACATGGAACACTCCGCAACTACTCTCACACACAGTTCAATCCTCTGGCTGATACCCGCTTTTCCGTTTATCGGGATGCTTATTAACGGATTTCTCGGGAAAAGACAGAAGGAATCCACTGCTGGTATCCTGGCGAGCGCGGCGATGTTCGCGTCCTTCGTCGTATCGATCATTGTCCTCACAGAACTCCTGGGGATGGAACCCGGACACCGTTCGCTCACACAGACCCTCTACACCTGGATGCACGTCGGGGATTTCTCAGCCAGCGTCAGTTTCCTGATCGATCCGTTGTCGGCAGTTATGATTCTGGTCGTCTCGGGCGTCAGTTTCCTGATCCATGTCTATTCTATCGGCTACATGAAGGGCGATCCGGGAGTGGTGCGCTACTTCACGCAGTTGAACCTGTTCGCGTTCTTCATGCTGCTGCTGGTTATGGCTGACAACTACCTGCTGATGTTCGTCGGTTGGGAAGGCGTCGGTCTATGCAGTTACCTGCTGATCGGTTTCTGGTGGGAAGACATGGACAAGGCGATTGCGGGCAAGAAAGCCTTCATCGTCAACCGCATCGGCGACTTCGGATTTCTGCTGGCGATGTTC
>JALGVT010000084.1 GCA_025774555.1 candidate division LCP-89 bacterium | reverse complement strand
TTTTCTCCCTACAATACCCCAAGACACATAAAAACACCTACTTATTGAGAGAGAAAAGCGACACCCGAAAGCGCCGCTATTTCATCGTTTTATACTGTGCACCCAGAGGGAATCGAACCCACAACCTGCGGATTAAGAGTCCGTTGCTCTGCCTAGTTGAGCTATGGGTGCAAAGCGATATAATATATTATTCTCTGAGCGAAAAGCAAGAGCTAATCGCTTTTTTCACTATGATCGGCTTTAATGAGATTGGAAATCTCATCAAAATAACGCTGCTCCTGATTGACTGTAATTGGCTTTCCATTAACGAGATAAAATAAGATCAACCTGTCGGGGAGCGATCCGGTTAGTTTTTGCCATCCCAGCGCATACATTCTCATCTGCATCTGATACTTTTGAAACAAAGAATCACCAGCCGCTGGAGGCACACGGTCGCTTTTGAAATCGACAAGAACCCAGCCTTCCTTCGTTTCAAAAGCCAGATCGATTGTGCCCCTGAAATATTTACTCTCCAGATCGAAGATCAGGGGCAATTCACGGTGACAACGACTGGATTTGCTGACTTCAACTGCCAGGTCAGACTCAATGTATTGGTTAATAAGACAGAGCACCTGCTCAACTTCTTCTTTATCGGGTTCACTTCCAAACAGGTGCATATACTCTCGAATCGCAGTCTCTGTCAGCACCTCCTGCGATGCCTTAGGCTCCACCACCTCAAGAAGTCGGTGCGCCCAACTTCCAAGCGATAATCCACCCTTACTGCCGCCAGCATCGAACTCTGAATTGTAATCAGGTGTGAATTCTTCGTCTGCTCGATCATCTTTGATCTCATTAAGCCATGACACAACCGACTGTGGAACTGACCCCTTCTGTGGTTCTGCAGGAAAGGCTTCCGGCGCTTTGAATATATCCTCTTCTGCGCTTGTATGTCTTGACCGCGGCTCTGCCTTTAATGGCTGTATCCTCCACGAACGGAACAACCGTATGGATGTATTTCCACCAGATTTATCTATAAGTGAGGTTGGACCTGAAACCTCTGTGGATTGATCGAAAATATATTCCGCGTCGAGGTTTAGGCTTTCCATCAGCAGTCTGCACCATCCTGAAATCTGAGGCTTGCCGCTTTTACTATTGGTAGCGGAAGCAGTTAGAAGCAGTTTTTCACGTGCTCGGGTCATGGCAACGTACAAAATGCGCTGTTCCTCTGCTTCCTCGCTGCTTTTGCTCTCTTGTCCAATCTTTTCGAATAGTTCAGGTTTATGCCTCCCCCCATCCGCCTCTTCAGAATTGATGGAAAATGCCGCGCCCGCTGTTCTTGAATAGGCAAAAGCTCCGCCTCCGCCTTTTGATTGATGATTCATGTCGAACAGGGCGACTATGGGAGCTTCCAATCCCTTGGCAGCGTGAACGGTCATAACCTGCACAGCGCCGCTCTCTTCAGTGGATGTTGGTGCAATGCTTTCCCTGAGTTCACGCAGGCGCAGTTCGTCAAAAACAGCTCGCAGGCGGGTAATGGATCGACCGCTGTAACCGTCACAGAGCCTCAGGAATTTCCGCACGTTGCCGCGTATCAAATGACCATTGCTATTGCTATTCCAGATAGCTTCCAGGCCTCTTGAAATTATCCATTTTTCAATCAACTGTCTCGTCGAAAGGCGATCTTTAATCTTATATAAATAATTAAAATCCGATAGAAACTCCGCGGCGCGTTTTGCAAGCGTGCCCGCTGAAGCGTTATCATCATCCACCTGAAGCAAACCTTCGTATAAGCGACGTTTAGCCCACGATAAAGCGTCATCATCACCGGGCGCGGCAGTCTCCACTGTTCCGAGTTCGACCAGATCATCATCATCGAAGCCGCCGCCGGGCGATCTCAGCAGACAGGCGAGGCTGAATGAATCGCCGGGATCTTCGAGGGAACGCAGCAATGCCATAAGATCGCTGATTTCCAGAGCATCCCAGAATCCTCGTCCAGCTTGAATAACAAAAGGAATATTCAAAGCGTTAAACGCATCTTCAATATAATCGAAACTGCTCCCTGAGCGAACTAAAACTATGACGTCTCCCCATGATGGCTGTACTTCGCACAAGCCATCGCCTTCTTCATTTTCTCTATTGATAGAAAACGATCCTCTTTCCACAAGCTGGCAGAGACGCTTAGCCAGTAGATCAGCCTCTGCTTCGCGCGCTTTCTGCCGATCATCACCACAGGCGACCAGCATCTCCACACTGTCCTTATCGCCGGGCAGGTAAGGATATTTCGGCGTAAGTTCCAGGAAGGGCGATTGTGGATTATCTTTCCACATTCTACTGAACAGTCCATTGACGACTTTTAAGACAGACTCCCGGCTTCTAAAGCTTTCCTGCATGGGTATCTTATCACCCTGCTCTCTATCGGCAGATTCTGCGAAATCGTTAAAGAGCGACACATCCGCGTAACGGAATCCGTAAATCGACTGCTGCGCGTCGCCGACCGCGAAAGCAGATTTACCCGATCTGATCTGGTCGATAATCTTCCACTGGATTGGATTCAAGTCCTGCGCTTCATCTATCAAGACTTCCTTAATCGTGTTGACGTCTTCTTTTGAATACAGCAGTTCAAGCGCTATTTCCTCGAGATCGAGGAAATCCAGCTTGCCTCGTTCTGCTTTTCGTGTGCTGTACTTAGTAATAAAATCGCGGTATAGTTCGTTAAGGCTGTTACGCAAAGGCTCATAAACAGGATAAAAATGCTCATCCCATGCAGGCGCGACCACCTGCACCTGAATGTCATGAATGATCTCTCTGAATTCTTTAGTTCCCCTCTTTTTAATATCTGATAATTGACGTAGAATTTTTACAATATCAGCGGAATCATCTTCGGTTTTCCGCAGATAATCCTGTAAGAGTTGATTGGCTTTTTTAGCGTGTTCTTTGGTAGCCTCAGCTTTTCCCGCTGGTATCTGGATCAATAAGCGGTCCAACTGCGCGCTGATCTCTTCCGCTTTTTTCTTCGTCTGATCCGGAT
>JALGVT010000062.1 GCA_025774555.1 candidate division LCP-89 bacterium | reverse complement strand
AAGCTGCCCGCGCGGTTGGGACAGCCTGTGGCGCTAATCCTCTCCCTCTGTTTATTCCCTGTCACCGGGTCATTGGATCGGGCGGAGATTTGCGTGGATTTGGTGGTGGAGGCGTCGAGATAAAAAAGCAGCTTCTCGACATCGAAAATACAGAGTGAAATTCCATTTTCGGTAGAAACTTGAGATTTCACTTGACTTCAAAGGGATAAACTGCTAAATTCTAAAACTGTGAAATATTTAACAATTTACTGCGGTTGTCGTTCATTTTCTCCTTATCCGCGCCCAAAGGTTTCCTGTCATAAATAATCCATAAACAACAACATAACTGCGCTCGATTATCATATCGAACGCGTTGTCTAAAAGGAGTGCACACATGGCATCTTTAAAACAAAGAATGGCGGAATTGATTCCCGGCATGCGGGATGAAATTCGCGGCTTAATTAAGGAACACGGCGACTTCGTCGTTAGTGAAGTTACCTTAGCTCAGGCATACGGCGGCATGCGCGGCGTTAAGGGAATGGTCTGCGATACTTCTGAAGTGCCGCCTGATCAGGGTCTGCTGGTACGCAATATTCCCATCGGCGAATTGACCGACCGTACCGCTGAAGAAATTTTCTATTTACTCTGCGTCGGCAAGCTTCCCCCGGAAGAAGATCTTGCGGACTTGAAAGCAGATTTCAGTAAGCGTGCCGCGGTTCCCGGCTATGTTTGGGACGTTCTGAAGGCAATGCCTAAGGATTCTCATCCGATGGCGATGTTCGATACCGGTATCCTGGTGATGCAGCGGGAATCTGAATTCGTTAAAGCTTATAACGCTGGCGTCAAGAAAACAGAATACTGGGAATCAACTCTTGAAGATTCGTTGAATCTTCTGGCGAAACTCCCGGCACTGGCAGCCGGCGTCTATCGCATCCGCTTTGACAAAGGCGCCTTGATCGATCCCGATCCCAACCTGGATATGGGTGGTAACTACGCTCACATGCTGGGTATCGATGATCCTACCGGCGATTTCAAGAAACTTATGACTCTCTACCTGGTCCTGCACAGCGACCACGAAGGCGGCAACGTTTCGGCTCACACCTGTCACTGTGTCGGCTCTGCGCTGTCTGACGCCTACTATGCCGTTTCAGCCGGTTTGAATGGACTGGCGGGTCCGCTGCACGGTCTGGCAAATCAGGAATGCCTGAACTGGATTCTGCAGGTTATCGAGAAATTTGGCGGCAAGCCGACTGACGAGCAGTTAACCAAGTTTGCCTGGGATACCTTGAATTCAGGTAAGGTTATTCCGGGTTACGGTCACGCTGTCCTGCGCGTCACCGATCCCCGCTTCACCGCTTTCCGTGAGTTCGGTCTGAAGCATTGCCCGGACAATCCTACGTTTGCCACTGTCAGCCAGGTTTATGATATCATTCCCGGCGTTCTGAAAGAACATGGCAAAGCTAAAAACGTATGGCCCAACGTCGATGCTGGTTCCGGCTCGCTGCTGTACAACTACGGCTTGAAAGAGTTCCCGTACTACACGGTGCTCTTCAGTGTTTCCCGTGCCATGGGCATGTGTTCACAGTTGATCGTCAGCCGCGCCTGGGGCGAACCTATCGAGCGTCCCAAGTCCTTGACCACTCCAAAGTTCAAGGCAATGGTTGGGTAGTGACATTCGTCACTCTTATCGCAAAGTGCTGTCCCAAAAGGGACCACTTCGTGGCGCGACTTTGCGCGGCGCTAAATTAGAGATAATGTGATATCCGTAATCCCCCCAGCTCCCCTTCATTAAGGAGGGAGTAAGGGGGGGTTTTATTAAGCCTCATTTATTATTGTGCTGGCAAACATCCTCGTCTGTCAGTCGTTATTAACCGGCATGGACTTAAGTCTGTGCCGGTTTTTGTTATATCCCTGAATGGCAGTGACAAAATAATCCACAGATAGTGGATATTCTGCCCCTAAAAGCTCAAATCATCCTTTGATAATCTGCAATTTTTAGATATATTAGAATACTAATGGAGCAATCGCACAGAATAATCAATAGTAGCTCTATAGAACCTGGAATCCTAATCAGAGAGGTTGACCATGAATTCGTTTCATAACAACAAATCGCATATAGGTATTTGGCTTTCACTTTCGTTTTCAATGTTTATCTTTACAGGTATCTCTACAGCACAGGGGGTAACTTTCAGTGATGAGATACTGATAACTGATCAGGCTCTTGGCGCCATATCCGTCTTCAGCGCCGACCTGGATGGGGATGGAGACTACGATGTTCTCTCGGCGTCTAAATATGACGGCAAGATCGCCTGGTATGAAAACATGGATGGTCAGGGCAGTTTTGGTCCGCAGCAGATCATCACCACCAGTGCGGACGATGCCAGGTTTGTCTTCGGCGCCGACCTGGACGGTGATGGGGACTACGATGTTCTCTCGGCGTCAAATGGTGACGACAAGATCGCCTGGTATGAAAACACAGATGGGGTGGGCACTTTTGGTTCGCAGCAGATCATCACCACCAGTGCGGATGGGGCCTGGTCCGTCTTCAGCGCCGACCTTGACTGTGATGGGGACTACGATATTCTCTCGGCGTCTAGATATGACGATAAGATAGCCTGGTATGAAAACACAGATGGGATGGGCTCTTTTGGTCCGCAGCAGATAATTACCACCAGTGCGCAAGGGGCTATTTCCGTTTTCAGCGCCGACCTGGACGGGGATGGGGACTACGATGTTCTCTCGGCGTCAAATGGTGACGACAAGATCGCCTGGTATGAAAACACAGATGGATTGGGCAGCTTTAGTCCGCAGCAGATCATCAGCACCAGTGTGAACTATGCCTGGTCCGTCTTCAGCGCTGATCTTGACGGGGATGGGGACAACGATGTTCTATCGGCGTCTTCGGTTCCGGATGACCAAAAGATCATCTGGTATGAAAACACGGATGGGATGGGCACTTTTGGTACACAGCAGATCATCAACATCAGTGAGGCTAATTCCGTCTTCAGCGCAGACCTGGACGGGGATGGAGACTACGATGTTCTCTCGGCGTCCGATGGTGAAGACGAGATCGCCTGGTATGAAAACAGTGATGGGTTGGGCAGTTTTAGTTCGCAGCAGATCATCACTATCAGTGCGGACGACCCCAAGTCCGTCTTCAGCGCCGATCTGGACGGGGACGGGGATTTCGATGTCCTCTCTGCATCTTTTAATGATAACAAGATCGCCTGGTACCGCAATTTGGTGCCACCCGGTGTAGATGAAGAGTCATTGAACTCTGCAATTCCGAAATCCTATAAAATTCGATCCATATATCCCAATCCCTTCAATCCCACAACTACAATCACTTTCGATTTACCCGTAGCAAGTCAGGTGAAGTTGGATGTGTTTGATATAAGCGGGCGTAATGTAGGGGCGCACGGCGGTGTGCCCTCACAAGGCGTCGGATTCGGGGAATCCGACCTACAATGGTACTCACCAGGCACCAACCGGATCACCTTCGATGGATCAGGATTGTCATCGGGGATATACATCTATCGGTTGACAGCTGGAGAGTTCACAGGAGTAGGCAAAATGGTGCTGATGAAATAGCAGTCAGCCGTTGGCAGTTAGCGGTTAGTAGGGGCGCATGGCGGTGCGCCCTCACAAGGCGTCGGATTCGGGGAATCCGACCTACAATGGTACACCCCCGGCACGCACCAGATCACCTTCGATGGATCGGGGTTGGCTTCCGGGATTTACATCTACCGGTTGACTGCCGGAGAGTTCATAGGAGTAGGCAAAATGGTGCTGATGAAATAAGGAAAATCTAACCTCCGTCGCACGAGGGCGTGCGACGGCACACGAAGAAAAAACCGGCGCAGGCGTAAATCTGTGCCGGTTTTATTATCCCACCCTGTAGTGGATATCATTGTGATTACCATTCTCTTATCACCTGCCCGAGCGATATTATCAAATTAACGAATTTTAAACATCCATTTCATAGCGAGTTAATATCCCTGCATTATATTTCTGCTGTGAAATTAGATATAAGATCAGGCTGAAACAATAAAGGAATAATAGGGGGTAAGTTATGGAATACATTTCACATTGGTTGGATTATGACCTGGCGATACCTGCAGAGCATCATTATCAATCGGTACCAGAGCAATATAAACTATTCGATCCCCGGATTGATGAAACAGCCGCAGAATGCACTCTGACCTTCGCGCTGCCCGGTAAAGAGCGGGTCGAACTGACCATTAATGATCTGAATGGAAATATAGTAGCGACAGTCTTCGATGGATATAAAAATCCCGGCATTCACCAGATTAACTGTGATATTTCTGATCTACGTTGCGGGAAATACTTTTGTGTGATGAGTATGAAAAAATATGCCGCAGGTGTTAAAATAATGCTGAAGCGATAGAGATACTGCGGCAGTTGACACAAATCCCTGTCATGAGTCGTATTAAGCTGTCGTTCCTGGACAAATAATAGGCAGAACGGCTGATTTATATCAACTGTAAAGACAATCGTATGTCTTTTTTTTTATGTTTCTTATGACAATGATAAAACACATATGCTGATAATAGCATTGACGAGATCCAACACATTCGTGCTCCTCGTAAAACCACCTACCCCAATCACAAATTCCCCATTTTCCATTTCCCATTGTCCTGTTTTCTTGTTATTTTGAAATCAGATATTTAAATTTGCAGATTAAATGAAACCCAACGTTCCTCCCGGAAGCAGAATAGCGCTGTTTATCCCCTGCTACACCGAACAGGTTTTTCCTGAAACCGGTATGGCTCTGGTAAAACTGCTGCGCTATTTCGGTGTTCAGCCCGTCTATGTGCAGCATCAGACCTGCTGTGGTCAGCCGGCATTCAACAGCGGTTACCGTGATCAGGTTGTGCCACTTGCCGAACGCTTCCTGCGGTTGTTTGAACCGTACGAATGGATCGTCGCTCCGTCGGGTTCTTGTGTAGCCATGGTGAAGGTGTTTTACGGTGAACTCGAGCTATCCCAAAGAGGTAGAGAGCGCTGGGAGAAAATCCGTCACCGCATTTTTGAAGGGACGCAATTTATCTACAATGAATTGGGCATCGAAGAGATAGGGGGGAGGTTCGAGGTCAAGGTAGCTTTGCACGAATCCTGCCACGCCCGCCGCGAACTCGGTGTGGACGTAGAGCCCAAAAGATTGTTATCGAGCATTGATGGTCTCGATCTAGTAATCCCGCTTTTGTCAGAGGAATGTTGCGGTTTTGGTGGCACCTTTTCCGTAAAATTTCCGGAACTGTCCCGCGAAATCGGCATGGACAAGCTGTCCGCCATACGGCAGACCGGAGCGCAGTTCCTGACCGCGGTCGATGATTCATGCCTGATGCACCTGAATGGCTTGATCCGACGGAGGGGATTTGAGATCCGGACAATGCACGCATTAAGGATCATGGCAGATGCGCTGGGGCTTTGAGGGCAAAAGGTAAAAGGTAAAAGTATTGGAATTGGTTATCTGAAAGTGTCATTCCTGCGCAGGCAGGAATCCACGCTGGGATAATTATCCCAGCGAATATTAAATGATGTCGAATGAAAACTTATTATGTTTACATCTTAGCGAGTAAAAAGAACGGAACGCTGTATATCGGTGTAACCAGCGATTTAATCAGGAGGCTCTATGAACACAGGAAAGGTCTGATTGAAGGATTCTCCAAGAAATATATAGTGCATCAGTTAGTCTATTTTGAGCATACGAATGATGTTTACAGTGCTATTGGAAGAGAAAAGTGTTTAAAAAGGTGGAAGCGGGAATGGAAAATCAGGCTAATTGAAGAGACAAATCCCGAATGGCGCGATTTGTCTGAGGAGTTATTTGATTAGAACTCAGTTCATGTCACTCCCGCGAAGGCGGGAGTCCAAGAGAGAACAAAATGGATTCCTGCCTGCGCAGGAATGACACGGTGGTGGTTTCGATAGAACTAATTGAGGTTTAAGATGGACGAAGAAAGAACAGTATATATAATCGGTGCGGGTTTTTCGCATGGGTACGATGAGGAAATTCCATTAACAAATCGACTTTTTCAGAATCTCGAAGATGTCTATCTTTCTGAAGAAGACATGAATCTACTTGTAGAAATGGGCAGAGCCTTTAATTCGGTTGAAGAAATCGATATTGAAGAAGCATTGGCTTATTGCGATATATGGCAGGCTGGATTATTTAATGTACATCTGGATGACGTTGAATTAAATCCTATTAAATTATCAGAGATACTCAAACGTGTACTGTTAGATCGGTTAAAACACGGTTGTGGTAAACAGAATGATGCATATATCAAGTGGATAAAACACCTAAACCAGAGGGATTCAATAATAACCTTTAATTACGATTGGATATTAGAAGGTCTTCTGAAAATCTATCATGAAGAGGACAATCATTACACAAGATTGCTTCAACAACTTAAAATGGTAGATGGATTAGGTTATGGGAAACAACCTGGTTTCCCGATTGAAAATGGATTATTATTAAAACTACATGGATCATTAAATTGGTGGATATGTTCGGATAGAAGGTGTCCAAATCATCAGAACATTGATATTGGACTTGACATAGACGAGATGATGGGTCAAGACCTGAAGGCTTATGAACCTGAACCATTCGATATTTGTAATAATTGTTCGTCAAAAACTGAACAGTTACTTATATATCCTGGAATAATTAAGCGCTATGACCAATACTTGAAGATTGCACATCTATGGTCTATTGCAAACACTGTTCTATTGTATAGTAAACGTATTATAGTTATTGGTTATTCTTTCAGACAACAAGATTTCGCCACATCATTACTATTTCGGCAGAGTCTGGGTATGTACTATCAAGAAAAGAGAGAATGGACAATCATTGATCCTGACTCTACTGATATCAAAGATCGTCTGGTTAAATTACTACCTTCAAGAGAGAATGAAATCAAAAACTGCGACACATACGAAAACCTTGAAAAATACATGCAAGATCGCTCGGAATAATTTTGAAATTTAATATTTGCAATTTTATGAAACTAACAACAGCCAAAATCCTGAAAGAACTCCAACCCCTTGCCGATGCGGAATACCGCGATAGCGTCGATTATTTTTCTCCACAGGATCCAGCGCATTCAGGGGTAGTATGGAAGTCGGTCGGTGTGCGTGTTCCGGCATTGCGAGAATTTGAGAAGCCCTACTTCAAGCAGTTGAAATCAGCGGACGATTACCGGATGATGGTGAAGTTCACCGATGAAGGGTTCGATACGCACATCCGCGAGTTAGCCGTTTTCGGTCTGGAAGCGCTGATGAAGTTGAAAAAGCACTGGCAACCGGATCTACTGAAGTACGTCCTCCGCTGGGTCGATCTGCTGTCCGGCTGGGAAATGACCGATATTACCAGTGGGCTGTTAAGTGAGATGCTGTTTCGTGAGATCATCACACTGGATGATATATACGACCTGAAAGATCACCCGAGCGTGTGGGGCAGGAGAATCCTGATCGTATCATTGATCTACCCTATGCGCAAGGGTAAGGGCGATATTGACCGCTACCTGGAGGTTCTTGCGCTGTTTAAGGACAGCCGCGAAAAGATGATTATCAAAGCAGTATCGTGGATATTGCGCGAAGGATCGAAGAGTAATCCCAACAAAATCCGCGCTTTTATCGACAAATACGAATCCGACCTGCACAGCTCTGTATTGCGAGAAGTCAGGAATAAGTTAGATAAAGGATTGAAGAATCCGAAATAGTAGTTACGTGTCATTCTGGCATGGTCCAGAATCAGACACGAAGTGCCGTCAGATTCCCAACGCGCTTCGCTTGTGGGAATGACGGAATAACGAATGCAAGACGTAAGCTACAGATCGAAACGAAAGTGAACGTTAAGACCGACATCAAATCCAACATTCGCCAGGCGCTTCTTGACGATAAACTCCGCGCCGCCGTCAGGAAGGCGACCGATCATTCTGTCGCCCAACGCGACGAAGTTGTCGCTGAATTGCCGAACTGGGAAGAGATGCGCGCTGAAGCAGCGCAGCTTCGAGACCGCGCTTTGTCTGAATTGGATAAGCATCTGGTTACTCTCGAAGAACGCGCCTTTGCCAAAGGCATTCAGGTGCACTGGGCGAAGGATGCGGAGGAGGCGAACCGGATTATTGCCGAGATATGCAGAGATTCAGTCCAGACGTCGGGGTCGGGGGCGACCCCGACTACGGATACCGATGTAGGGGCGACGCGTGCGTCGCCCTCTGACGAAACATCCTCTCGTCCCATCATTACCAAATCCAAGTCGATGACTACCGAAGAGATCGAACTAACGCCGTATCTTGAAAAGCAGGGCTTTGAAGTCGTCGAAACTGATCTGGGCGAATATATCGTGCAGATAGCGGGGCAGATGCCTTCGCATATCACCGCTCCAGCGCTGCATCTTTCACGGGCGGACATTGGGAAACTGTTCGCTGAAAAGCTGGGCGCAGATTTTGTGGAAGACCCGGTTGAACTAATCAGCATTGCTCGGAAAGCGCTCCGTGAAAAATTCCTGAAGGCTGATATTGGCATCACCGGAGCGAACTTTGCTATCGCCGAAACCGGCACGCCGATGATGGTTGAAAACGAAGGCAACGGCAGGCTTGTCGGAGCAATTCCGAAGGTGCAGATTCACGTCATGGGCATCGAGAAAGTGGTGCCGACATGGGATGATTTCCTGCGCTATCTTGAACTGCTGCCGCGTTCTGCCACCGGGCAGAGGATCACCGGTTCGGTGCTGTTTTTCAACCGCCCCCGGAATGAGGATGACCGCGATGGTCCTGAACAACAGCATCTGGTGATTCTGGATAATGGCAGATCTAAGGCGTTAGAGGATCCCAAGCTGCGCTCCATCCTGCGCTGCATTCGTTGTGGAGCCTGCTTGAACGTCTGTCCGGTCTATCGCAGGACCGGAGGGCACGCTTATGGCTGGGTTTATCCTGGTCCGATCGGAGCTGTCCTGGCGCCGATTTTCCTCGGATTGGAGGAAGCAGCCGACCACCCCTTTGCATCCAGCCTGTGCGGACGCTGCCACGAAACCTGCCCGGTAAAGATTCCGCTGCATCATCAACTGTTGACACTGAGACATCGGGTTGTTCAGCAGCGCACCGGTTTCTCTTCCGAACGGGCGGCGATGAACGTATGGCAGGGAGTAATGGATCGACCTGAACTCTATAGCACACTTTCAGAAATTCCGAGATTTCTCCTGCATGATGTCTTGCGCGGGCATTGGAAACCGAAACTGCCGGTCTGGGGAAAAGAACATGACGGTCCAGAGATTGCGCCGGTCGGATTTCCCCAAATGTTCAGTCGTGAATCATCGGGGAGTGAAGACGATGAATAGCATCAACAATTCCCGTTCACGAGATGAAATGCTCACTTCAATACGTCAAGGCATCAAGGATTTGCGTCTTGATCAGTCAGAAGTGATAACTCCTGAAAAGAACATACACAAATTGTCAGTTGACGAACTGGTATTGAAATTCAGCGAAATGCTCGCATCAGTTGGAGGCGAAGCACATTCTCTTGCGGGAGAGGGTGGTCTGCAATCTGCCCTCAGCGAAATCCTGTCTGAATTTAAAGATAAAACTGCTTTAATCCCACCCGATCCAGAATTGAAAGAGACCGGTGTTGTCCAGATTATTGAAAGCGCTGGAATGAAGGTTTTGTATTCAAACGAAACGCCGCTCGAACAAGCCGCGGAGGCTGATATTGGTATTACCACAGCTCAGGCAGGCATAGCTGACACAGGCACAATGGTGCTGTTTCATACGTCCAAAAGAGGGCGTTTGGCGGCGTTGCTGCCAACGGTTCATCTGGCAATCTTAAAGAAAGACTTGCTATTTGCTGATAAATTTAACTACTTAAAAGAAACGGTTTCACAGGGTATAGATATAGGCGCGACGCCTATGACCTGGGTGACCGGACCGTCGCTGACTGCCGATATTGAGAAAGTTCTGGTCAGGGGCGCTCACGGACCAAGGAGAGTGATCGTATTGTTGTATTAAGTTAAATAAAAGCAGTCAGATAGATGAAATGTCAATCAATCTCAAGGGAGGTAACATGAAAAGGACAGTAATTTCACTTGTAGTCATTGGTTTTATAGTTACGGCGGTATCAGCTAATGATTATCTCAATATCGATTTAAACTACCGATGGAAGTATGATACTGTGGAAATAGATTCATTGGGGAGTCCGGTTCCTGGAACGAACTATACTCTGATATCAACCATTATTGGTGATACCACCATCGCTGACAATGACTATTTTGTAATGCAGGATAGTTCAAACGAGGAAGGCTACTGGGAGATCGATGAAGAAATCTTCCTCCGCGTTTCTGAAGATTCCCTGATCCTGTTTATGAATATGATGGATTTGGGCAGCTATCAAGACGTGATTATGGCAGTTATTCCAGGACCGATTGGTATGACCTGGGAAGCGGGCACATTTGACACGACTATCGTGGAAGGCGATGATACCATAGACGTATCCGTAGAAATAAGCGGCGAAATCCTCGATTTTGGAAACGTTGTAGTGCCTGCTGGCGCTTTCCCGAATACGTATCATCTCCTGCAGTCAATGGCAATAGAATTTACCGTGCCTGAAACTACTATAACTGCGGAGATAAATCGCAATATGTGGATGGCAGAGAACGTCGGTCCGGTTAAATTCTTAAATCTCCCGGTATATCTTCCCGGCGATCCAGAACCTGGACAACTTCAGGAATTAGTGGAATATCAGGTTACCGGGGTCGAGCAACAGGATATAAATACTGTCCCTGCAACGTTCTCGCTCGAAGCGCCCTATCCCAACCCGTTCAATCCTATTACAGCTATCAGCTATCAGCTTCCAGCGCTCAGCTTTGTAAACCTTACAGTTCACGATGTCTCCGGGAGGCAGGTAGCAGAACTGGTCAACGGCTGGATGGGTGCTGGCGTACATGAAGTGAATTTCGAAGCGTCCGGTCTGGCGTCGGGCATATACATCTACCACATCGAAGCAGGCGACTTCATTGCCAGCGGTAAGATGGTGCTGATGAAATAACATGATCAATCAAATTGAAACAATCTGAACGAGCTGTAATTACACCTGAGAATCTACCGGACTTCACCAATAAATGGCTGAAGAAAATAGAATATCTGCGTTACCGCAGGTTGACGCTGAATGTTGACGCGGCTGCTCTGCTCGTGGTGGACATGCAGAACTACTTCGTGGATCACAGCGGGCGCAGTTTCCTACCCGCCGGTGAAGCGATTCTACCAAATGTGAAAAAGCTGATAAATGCTTTTCGTAATGCTGATCGTCCTGTTATCTTTACAAGTCATGCGCATAATCCGGACGGATCCGATGCCGGCATCATGGGTTGGTGGTGGGGCGACATGATTCGTGAAGGTTATCCCGAAGCGGAAGTGCATTCAGCGATAGTGCCGCTGCCGACCGAAAAGGTCATCTCCAAGCACCGCTACAGCGCTTTCTATAACACCGATCTAGAGACGGTTCTACGTTGCGCTAAAATAGAAGACGTCGTCATCTGCGGCGTGATGACCAATCTCTGCTGCGAATCGACGGCGCGGGATGCGTGCTATCGCGATTACCGGGTGTTCTTCATGGCGGATGCGACCGGGACGGTCAGCGAAGAGATGCACTTAGCGAGCTTGCTGAATTTGGCTTATGGATTTGCTTATATAGGAACTACTGATGAAATAGCTGAAGCCTTAGCGCAAAAGAAGTGAAGATATATGAATTATAAATAGATAAATTGAAGATATTAGTAACAAATCATACAAAATGAGGAGGCAGGGTACTATGAAAGTAATTTCCCGTTTTATTGTCTTGAGCATCATCTGCATAGCGTGGCTATTTCCATTAAGCGTTTATGCAGAAGATGCAGAACTTGAAATCGGCATCGGCGTCGGCGGCGCATTCGGCTTGAATGAGTCCGAAGATAACGATTTCAAACCAGCATTCCGCGCCATGATTGGAACCAAATGGAGCGAGCACTTCCAGACCGAACTGGGAGCCGGTTATACCCAGAATGGCGATGGAGAATTTGAGGTCAACCTGATTCCTATCGACGTGCGCATGAAATATTCTCCGTTAAAGTCGGAAACGATATTCCCGTACCTCTATGCCGGCTTCGGAGCGCTCTACTTTGAAGTTACCGAAATCCCCGAAGGCGGACCGCCAAATATGGACGTCACCGATTGGACCGGCATCATTCCTTTCGGTATTGGAGTTCAGTATTACTTTACCGATCAGATTTCACTTGACGTTTGTGCCGGAGATTACTTCAGTTTCAGCGACGTATTAAATCCGCTGAATGGCGATGAAGACGACAGTTTCTTAGGATTTACTGTCGGCGTGAAATACACGCTGGACAGCGGCAACAAGGACCGAGACGGCGACGGACTCATTGACAAAGAGGAAAAAGCGCTGGGCACGGACAAGAGAAATCCGGATACGGACGGCGATGGTTTGTTAGACGGTCAGGAAGTGAATCAAACGCTGACGGATCCATTTATAACCGATAGCGATGGCGATGGTCTGGGCGACGGGGAAGAGGTAAATGCGACCATGACCGATCCGAATAAAACGGATACGGACGGTGATGGCTTGAGCGACTACGATGAACTGAAAGTGCACATGACCAGCCCGTTAACACCGGATTCAGACGGAGACGGTCTGTCCGATTCGGATGAGATTCTGACCTATACCACCGATCCCAATAACGCTGACACTGACAACGATGGACTGACCGACGCTCAGGAGATCAATGACTACCTGACCGATCCTAAACTTGAGGATACCGATGGCGGCAGCATTCCTGATTTAGAAGAGGTCGATCGCGGTACTGATCCCCTGAACCCTGATGACGACTTCAAAGAAGAGGAGATGATTCAGGTGGAAGTTGGAACGCCGATCATTCTCGAAGGCGTGGTATTTAATTCCGGCAAAGCGGACGTTCTTACTGAGTCCGAAGAGGTATTGACGAAGGTATTGAACACCTTAGTCGCCTATCCGGAGATGAAAGTGCGAATTGATGGATACACTGACAACACCGGCAGTCATAAACTAAACATGCGACTCTCGCAGAGCAGGGCAGACGCAATTCGTGATTGGTTGATCGGACTTGGCATTGATTCAGCGAGGCTGTCTGCAGTAGGTAATGGACCCGACAATCCTGTTGCGCCGAACGACACAAAGGAAGGGCGTGCAAAGAACCGTCGTATAGAATTCGTGCCTATAGATTAAAACATAGTGCGAATACACGAAAGTAATAATAGAAAAAGTGGCTGTCCAAAAAGCGTCACTCTGAACGAAGCGAAGAGTCTCATCAATTTTCTAAGTTCAAGAATCATAAGAGATTCTTCGTTGCGCCTTCGGCTTACTCAGAATGACATTGTGGCTTTTGGGACAGCCCCTTTTCTCTCCTGAATCATGCTGTTATTATTCGTGCTTGTAGAGATGCACGTCAGTCTGCGGGAAGGGGATGGAAATACCGGCGGCATCGAAAGCCTTTTTCACACTGCCGGACATATCAAAGTAGATATCCCAGTAGTCCTCTGTTTTACACCAGACTTTAACGCCAAAATTGACTGAACTGTCGGCTAATTCCAGTACTTTCACCATGGGTGCGGGATCAGCCAGTATCCTGCTGTCCGCTTTTATTACCGAATCCAGCACATCCGTGGCTTTATCAATGTCATCATTATAGCCGATACCGAAGGTGAAATCAACTCTCCGCTGAGGCTCCGTCGAGTAATTCGTGATACTGCCGTTGGATAGTGGTCCGTTCGGAATAATGACCGTTTTCTTGTCAGCTGTCTTGAGGATTGTATTGAAGATCTGGATCTCGTGAACCCCGCCGATGAAACCCTGCGCTTCTATAACGTCGCCAACCTTGTACGGCTTAAAAAGCAGGAGCAGAACGCCGCCGGCGAAATTCGCCAGACTGCCCTGCAATGCCAAACCTACAGCCAGACCAGCCGCACCAAGAATGGCGATAAAAGAGGTCATCTGCACGCCCATCATGGAAATGACTGTAATCAGAAGCAATATCTTCAGCATCATTCCCACCAGGCTGCGTAAGAATCCTTGTAAGGAAGCGTCAACTTCCTTTTTAATCATAGCTTTGCCAGTGACTTTCACGATCAGCTTAATGATCCATAGACCAATAAGCAGCGTAAAGATCGCGGCGACTATTTTGGGGACATATAGCAGTGAAATCTCTACGCCAGTATTGAAAATACCTTGATAATCGATCATACTTACCTCATCTTTTGTGGTTTATTTAATTTTTTATTTCCTGACAGATCAACAGTCAGTGATGTGATTTCTAAATGCTCTTTATTACGTTCAGGGAAGGATATAGTTTGCGGATAACGCTCTTTTCTTCAATTATTTATGAGACTGTTGAAAAACACTTAGATGTGTACCTAACTGTCACTCCCGCGTAGGCGGGAGTCCAGAAATATCAGCTACATAACTGGATTCCTGCCTGCGCAGGAATGACAAAAAAGATATATTTCAACAGTCTTATTTACAGCGCTGTCTCATCGCTTCAGAAGTAGGGTAAGTATATGAAATATCCGAGCTGGATGTCAAGTCTAAGTTTTAGTATTTTCTTACTTAACAATTTACAAACTTACCATTTGACATTAACGTAAATAAATATTATGTTTATCGTCTGAAAATTGAAACAAGTAAAATTTGGAGGTCTCTAAAGTGAAAAAAGTACTACTTATGTTATTGGCGGTTACACTCTGTGCTGGATTATCAATAGCGCAGGGAGGAGATTCAAACGGTTGGGAAACGTCCCTCGGAGCCAGTCTGGGTATGACGCAGGCAACGTATTCGGAAAATTGGACCGGCGGCGAAATCGGTTCAATTATCTGGGCGGCAAATCTGCATGCGACCGCTCAGAAACAGTTATCAGACAAGTTTAGAAGCGAAAATGAGTTGAAACTGGAGTTCGGTCAGACTCACAATCAGAATCAGGATACTAAAGAATGGGCATCCCCGATGAAATCCACTGATAAAATCAGGCTGGATGCGATTCTGAAATACACACCGGGCGGCTGGCTGGATCCCTACGTAGCCGGTATCTTTCAATCACAGTTCTATAATGCTACGTATCCCGAAAAGAAGTTCTACGTGGACCCCATTGAATTGACCGAAAGTGTCGGCGCTTCGCGCACTTTATACGAAGATGATTTAGGTAAAGCTACCACGCGTCTTGGTTTTGGTCTGCGGCAGAATCTATGGAAGGTGTATGATGCTGTCAATGATGAGACCACTTCCGAATCGACATGGGATGGCGGCATAGAATGGGTTACCGACTGGACTAAGCAGCTTAATGAGACGCTGAATTACACTACGAAACTTTCTGTGTTCCAGGCGTTATTCTATTCAGAGGAAGACGAGGCAGGTATTGGCGATGAATGGAAGTCCACTGACGTTGCCTGGGAAAATCTGGTAACTGCCAAAGTCTATAGTGTTATTCAGGTCAGCTTAGCCTGGGAACTGAGGTACGACGAAGAAGTTTCAACCGCCGGTCGATTCAAGGAGACTCTGGCGCTTGGCGTTGCCTATACGCTTTAGGTTTGCTTTAGGAAAACCTTCTAAAACAGATCCCCCCTTCCTCCCCGCCAGAGGCGGGCGAGCCCCCTTGGAAAAGTAAGGGGGATTAAAAAAGGGGGCGCACCGCCGCGCGCCCCTACATACAGCCCCCAGAACCTAGCACCCAGCCCCTATTTTAGTAGTACCATCTTCCCTGAAGCCTCAAAGCTGCCAGCGGTCATCCTGTAAATGTACACTCCCGACGCCAGGTTAGATCCATCGAAAGTCACCTCATGCACCCCCGCATCACGCCAGCAGTTGACCAGTTCAGCAACCTCGCGTCCCTGAATGTCATAGACAGTAAGACTTACATAGCTGAGAGCTGATAGCTGATAGCTGATTGCTGTAACCGGATTGAAGGGATTGGGATAAGGAGGAGAGATAAAATATTCGGTTGGGAGTTTAGCGCCTTCCTTATCGAGCAGCGAGAGTGCGTCGAAATAGTAACAGCCCATGTCGGCTCTGGTGGCGTCAGGGTCCGGAGGAGAAACCGGGTCTCCCGCGTCGATGCACGGTGATCCTTCGTTCAGATGAACGTCTAATGGCGTGCCTCCGACGAACTGCGGATCAACGGATAGGCAGCCCTCGCCCGGAACACAATTTCCGTAGGGCAATCCAGACGTGCTGAAAACGTCCGAATAAGAAATATCAGCTATATTATCGAGTTCTGATGCGATTTGAGGGCTTCCTGAATTTAACGCCACGATGCTGTTATGAATGGTCGTTTGACCTGATACTTGCACAAAGATGCCGGAACCATCTTCTGCTTCATTGTTGGCGATGGTGCACTTCTCGATAACGCTATATACAGCATACAATCCACCTCCCCGTGAGTTTATGCCGTCGAGGATGGCGTTGTCAACGATTTCAACGTGCCACAGTTCAGCATTGCTACACCTTATCCCTGCCCCAAAGAGAAATTCTCCAGATCCCAGGCTGTTGCCTCTGATTACGCAATTTTCGATGAGTCCACCGCCGCCGGAGTAATGAATACCCGCTCCGGTTGCCATCACCAGTCCTTCGGAGATAGTGTTATTGATAATCGTGCTGTTCCGCATTTCGAGAAGACCATCGCAGTACAAGCCGCCGCCGCGCGCATATCCATCTGCTCTGAGCGTGTTGTTTTCTATAACAGTGCTGTCGATAACCAATCCGCCCGCTTTTAAATAGCATCCTCCGCCGTAGGCGTTGCCCGAGCTGTCAGCCTGATTGTCAGCAATGCGGCAGTTCTTCATATCGATAGCCGCCCCGATGGCGCATATCCCTCCGCCGTTTGCAGAATAGCCATTCTGGAAGGTCAGATTATACAGAAGAACGGTCTGTGAACCACAGTTCTCTATGGCAAGCGCTGATCCCTGAGATCCACCATCTATGATGGCGCTGCCTGCCGGAACTGCTCCGATTATAGAAACCGATTTGTCGATCATTTCCAGGTTTTCGTAATAGATACCCTCTGAAACAAGTATCGTATCACCGGAGAATGAAGCATAGTCGATTGCTTCCTGAATGGTGGTGAAATCGTTCGGCACATGAATGTTGACGTCAACGTTTGTCAGATCGAAATACCATTTTTGACTATCGCTGCCGACGCTGTTAAAGACCATCGCAGTTATCGAATCTTCACGAGCATCACTGAATAAAATGGTTGTTAGGCTGTCCGCTGATACGATCTCATTGCGATAGATCCAGAGGTAATTTAAACCCGTTCCCGCCGGATCGATTGCGGTGATCCAGAATTCCTGACTGGTGTGTTCAGGCGCGCTGGTAAAGCCTTGCGGCGAGTAGTCTGTTATGACAGGTCTATCGCTCTGATCTATATAGAAAGCTCCCATATCCGCCCAGGTGCTGTCCGGGTCTAACGGCGATGCGGGATCACCGCTATTGATGCAGGGCGAGGTGCTGGTGAGTTGAAATGACGCATTGAGCAGCGGATCGGCATTGACTTCACCCGTGCCGAGAGGCGGTATGACAAAATCTCCTGCCGATCCCCAGTAGCAGTTATAAGTATGAGTAGTATTCCAGTAGGTGTGAACGGCTGAACCGACTCCTTCGATGATATTGTTCTTGAGTATTCCATTACAGTAGGCAACGCCGAAATGTGATTCTTCCAGAGGATCTACGCCCTCTATGCGAATGGTGTTGTTAATGATCTCCCCATCGCACGAATTGAGGCAGAAAGACCAGACTTCCCCGCTGACGACGATCAGGTTGTGGTGGATGGATCCGGTGCTGCTGGAAATGCCGTTCGCCGATGAGTTCAGATTGACAGTCGACCCGGTGGTGATCAGCGCTACATTATTGTCGATCTCGCCTGAGAAGTACTGCACACCGGCTATTTCCAGCTCAGCTTCGTCGGTTCCGATAGGTATATCCGGGTGAATCTCAATAGTGTTATCAGATATACTTCCCAAACCGCCATTTATTCCTATGATGGCGCCTTCATCATTATCATCATCCAGTTCAATCGTGCCGGAGATCGTATTGCCGGTGATCTCTGCATCGCATTCGGATTCCAGCTTGATCAATACTCCGGTGCTGAAGGCGTCGCCGGCATTGACGTTCATACTGATAACATTATCTGATATTACAGCTTCATTGCCAGCGCTATAAATCAGAAACGAGCCGTCATACCAGTCATCCTTATGGTAATTAATTGAGCAGTCGCTTATCACAACGTCTGCATCGCTTGCGGAGATCAGACCTGCGCTGTCGCTCCAGTAATCGCAGCTTAGTAGATCGACGTCTCCACCTGAGCAGGTGATGAAAAATGCCGCATCTGATGATCCCGAGACGCTGAATTCACTATATGAAATTGACAACTCTCCATCGATGACTTCGATCTCATACGAACCGGATTCGAAGATTGTATATTGCCAGAAGGCGCTGCCGGAATCGATCAGGAATGATCCGCCCGAGGAAACGGTAATACTGATTGGCGCGCTCGAAATGCCTTCAAAAATGCAAACGCCGCCGATAGTAAATTCCCAGTCACCCGAAAACTCGATTACGATCCCCGCTTCAACGAGCAGAGTATCCGATTCGGGGACAGAACAATTTCCTGCGATAATATAAGGGCTGCCTGCCGCCGCCCAGACGCCGGATATCGCGCCGGATACGTAGGTCTGTGCGGAAACGGATGCTGTTATGAATAGAGTTAGAATTATTAATGCCAGTGTCTGCCGCTTCATTGTTTTTCCTGTTTATAATTTTCAAGCTGATTCGAGATGGACTTAGCTTGATAAGTTACGAAGGAAAACGGATGAATGAAAGCGGGTAAAGCTGCAGTTTGTAGGTCGGATTCCCCTGCATCCGACGCCATTATACCCGGCGCTGAAGCACCGGTCTACGGACAAGCAACCCCCCTGAAGGGGGCTAAAAACCTGAACCGCTGATTGCCGTTGATCTTGCTGATGACACTGATAGAGTGTGGTGCAGTTATCAGCGTAATCAGCGCTATCAGCCTCTTTCAGTGGTTCAGGGAAAGCTCCTAAATAAAAACCACACAATCTCTTCTTGCATTCTGGAATGATGGTAGCCACCCCAACGGGGATGTCCCTGTCACAGATGGGGATGTCGAGTATATCTGTCCGGGACATCCTGACGACGCAACGGAAAACGGATGAATGAAAGCGGGTAAAGCTGCAGAAAAAAGAAAGCTGTTTAATTACTTGTATTCAAGAATGGGGGTTTGTAGATTGGGGAGGAACACGTTGCCACAGCAGAGCTGTGGGGCACAGAGCAGAAATATTATTGGAGGAATCAGAAATGCCTTGGAAATTGCGCAAGAAGTCGCCAGGACCCCTAACCCCGCCAAAACCACCTCGGCCACCTAGTCCGCCTAAACCTCCTAAACCGCCAGAACCACCCAAGCCGCCCCGGCCCCCTAAACCACCAGCTCCGCCAGGGCAAGAGTATTACTGGAGCGATGAATAAGATTCACTTCAAGATGGCTTTTTGATTGTTAGCAGCTCTTTCGAATCAGGATTGGGCGGCAGGGACAGCTTGTGGCGTAGCCACCCCAACGGGGATGTTCCTGTCACAGATGGGGATGTCGAGTATATCTGTCCGGGACATCCTGACTTCGTCAGCCCCTTCGGGTACCATAGGCATTGCTTCGCAAGAAGCTGTCCCGGCCACCCGACGCGGTTAAGACAATTCCCTCCAACACCCTACCACCATCCACAGCATAAAAACAACATAATCCTTGACTCCACAGAGATAATGTGTTATATTATATACAATGGCTCGATTCTCTCGTCCTCTTTAAGTTCTAACCTATGCAGATGAATTATCCCCTATCCCGAACCCTGAATCCCGCCTGCCCCTTCGGGGAATCCCAATGAAACGACACGACCTCAAGTCGTCCCCAAATGGGCGACATTCAGTTGCCCGGTGCCCCACAGAACTGCAATAAGCCTAGTAAACAACTCAACAATCAGCGCCATCCATTAATCTGCGCAATCTGCGATTCAGATAAAAAATTAAACGGGGGATAACCGCCGTCCCACGAGATTCTTCGCTCGCCTTCGGCGGCTCAGAATGACATTGAATACACATGCTTCATTCCGCCAGGAGACGGACCAGAAGCATGCCACCCGCCGCAGAAGTTATCAGACAACCACCCACCGCTTTTTTACTAATCCCTAATCCCTAACAACTAAAAAAACCAACCCTTTCAGGTTGGTTTTTTTGCGGGAGCGTGTGAGGATCGAACTCACCGCGGACTTTATTAGAGCCCGCCTGCGGGTTTGAAGCCCGTGGGCAACGCCAGTCACCATCCGCTCCCATGCGGGAAGGAAATGCTATCCTTCCACGTATATTTTACCCGGTTCTCCTGCAAGAACCTCACCGATCAACGCCGCATCCGATACGCCTTCAGCGTGCAGTGTTGCCAGCATATTTTCGGCGTCTTCTTGCTCGACTGAAAAAATCAGACCGCCAGAGGTCTGCGAATCGTGAATAAGAATACTCTGTTCATCAGTCATCTTATCATCAAGAACGGCGTGCGGCTTGAGAAAGCTCATGTTAGCTTTGCTCCCGCCGGGCACCGTTTCAGGACCGGTGAAGTCATAGGCTTCCGGCATGATCGGAATCGAGGAGAAATTCAGCTTAGCATGCGTCTTTGAGCCTGCCATCATTTCGTACAGGTGTCCCATCAGCCCGAAACCGGTGACATCGGTACAGGCGTTGACCCGGAAACTATTCATCACTTCAGCGGCTTTTTTGTTCAGGGTTTTCATGATGTTTCCAGCCTTTTGAGACAGTTTATCATTGCCGCGTCCCTGCTTGATCGCCGTTGAAATGACGCCCATCCCCAGCGGTTTCGTCAGGATCAGTCTGTCTCCCGGCTTAGCGCCGGCATTGGTGATGATTTTGTCAGGGTGAATAATACCCGTTACCGATAAGCCATACTTCAATTCTTTGTCGATACAGGTATGCCCACCGACAACAATCGCTCCAGCTTCAGCAACCTTATCCTGTCCGCCCATAAGGATCTCTGTCAGGGCAGAGAGGGGAAATGTCCCAGTGACCCAGCCGACCACGTTCAACACAGTGACCGGAGTGCCTCCCATAGCCCAGACGTCGGACAATGAATTCGCAGCAGCAATCTGCCCGAAGGTGAACGGGTCGTCCACCACCGGCGTGAAAAAATCGACCGTCTGAATTATCGCCAGATCATCCGATAATTTATATACGCCCGCATCGTCAGCAGTGTTGGTGCCGACCAGCAGATTTGGATCAGTGATTTGTGGCAGCTCTTTTAAAACTTCGCCCAGCTCCGCCGGACCCAGTTTCGATGCTCAACCCGCGCAGGAAACCGTCGCCGTCAACCGGACGATTTCATCTGACGTCATGTTCATAGTCTATCCTTAAAGAAAGGAATCCGTGCTCTACCAAGCACTCTTTTAATTGCCAAAATATAATATACGAAATATATTATCCATTTGCAAGTGATTCGCGTCAAAGTGTCGTTTACAACCTAATGTCTCCAGAATTTCACTCCGCGTATCCAATTCATGATATCTTCGAGGATCTGCTGCATGCGGACATAGCGTTTTCGCGAAGCGAATTCGAAAGTGACTTTTCCCTCAGATGAGATTGGCTGGTTAAGCGGAGCGGTTAGTATTTCGCTCTTCTGCCGCGCCAAAATCTGGCTGGAATAAACGCCGCGGTATCCGGTCATTAAAAAGGCGACAACGCACACAGTAGCGCCGTATGGACCGAAGGTAGGACCGAACAGTTCCAATCCCATAACCGTGGCGGCGATAGGCGTATTGGCGCACCCGGAAACAAGCGCTACCATACCGAGCGCTGCGAAAATTGCCGGATCCGCGCCAATAATCTGCCCCCAGAGCGATCCGGCAGATGCGCCGACAACGAAAATCGGCGTAATGACACCTCCACTTCCGCCGCACCCCAGTGTTGCTCCTGTCGCCAGTGATTTGAATGCCCAGAGCCACCAGGGACAGGGTTCGCCGCTAAGAGCTTTCTCCAGCGAATCGACACCAAGTCCCAGCCCGTTGTCAGCGCCTAACAAGCCGAGAGCTACAAGGAATATACCGCCCAGAATAGGTTTTAACATCGGACGATGATCGAAGGAGCTGAAAAAGCGATCTCCCCAACGAAGTGATTCTATGAAAAGGATACATACCAGCCCGAAGACGACCCCGGAAATAATAACCTGGAAAAACTGTGCTTCATTAAAAACTATCGACCATTCCACCGGATGCCAGAAGTAGCTGGCGCCAAGCCAGCTCGCTACCTGATAAGCCGTAATACCTGCGATGAAGGAGGGGAGGAGAACTTCGTACATGATCTGCCCGAGGAATAGCACTTCGACGCCGAAGAGCGCTCCGGCTACCGGCGTGCTGAATACTGCCGCAAAACCGGCGGAAATACCACAGATAACCAGTTTCTTGCGATCCTGCTTGGAAAGGCGGAAAATATCGGAGAATAGGGATGCAAGGGTAGCGCCTATTTGAGCTGCCGGACCTTCCTTACCAGCCGATCCACCCGAGGCGATGGTTGCCACGGTAGCGACGAGTTTAACCGGCGCATCCAGCGGGTAGGTGCGCCCGTCTCTTTTATGAACAGCTTCAATCACCTTTTCCGTGCCATGCCCGGAAGCCTGTGGAGCAAGAAGCTTGATCAGCCAGGCGGCAAAGAACAATCCCACTGGCAGAGCGATAAAATAATAGGGGAATCGCTGCATGAAATGGATAGCGCCGTGCAGCGCGAGGATGAACACCGCAGTTGAACCGCCGACGATGGCTCCCACAATCGTTGCCAGCAACGTCCAGCGCAATATATTCAGAAACAGAGCGGAGGATTCGAGGAGCTGCCGCCTGGTGCGGCGTTTCAATCGTTCGAAAAGCGTCACGGCTTTAAGGTCTCCAGCACAAGCAAGGCTCGCTGTAGTGTCTCTTCGGAAGCGGCAAAGGAGATGCGGAAATGAGTATCACGTTGTGAAAAGGCATTGCCGGGTATGAGGAATAGTTCCTTTTCAATGCAGCGCTCAACGAAACTTTCTGAGGTATCACCAGGTGGGACAGGTGTGAAAGTATAGAAAGCTCCTTCGGGTCGGGGTGGCTTGAAGCCGAGATCGTACAGCCCTTTATAAATCAGGTTACGCCGCTTTTCAAGACTGGCGATCTGTTCGGACATATCGCAGGAGAAAGCATCCAGAGCGGCGTACTGCGCAACAGAATTGGCGCTGGTGAAGCTATATTGCTGCATAACAGTCATCTGCGTGATAAGCCAGGCGGGACCTGCTGCAAAGCCCAGCCGCCAGCCAGTCATGGCGTATGTTTTCGAGAAGCCGCCTAATATCAAAGTCGGGACGTCTCTGCTCGCTATCGATTCGTGTTTCCTGCCATCATAAATAAAACGATCATATATTTCGTCGGATACGACAAAGAGGTTGTGTTTTTGCAAAACCTCAGCGATCTGATCCAATTCATCTGCTGACAGCACGGCGCTGGTCGGATTGCCGGGGCTGTTCAGCATGAGAAATTTCGTTCGGTCTGTTATCGCTTTTTCGAGGGTGTCCGCCTTAAGGTTAAAATCGGGATAAGTGTCCAGAAAAACAGGTGTGCCGCCAGCCAATCTCACCATGTATTTGTACATGACGAAGTAGGGATCAGGAATCAGCACCTCGTCGCCGGGGTTAATAAGTGACAGGGCGGACAACACCAATCCACCGGAAACCCCTGCTGTCACCATGACTTCTTCGAAGGGAATTCCCATATCTCTGAGATATTCTGCGATTGCTTCGCGCAGGGGAGGAATTCCCTGCGTTGGCGTATATTTATTATGACCATCCCTGATGGCGCGATAAGCGGACTCCTTAATCACATCCGGCACGTCGAAATCCGGTTCGCCCATTGTCAGGTTGATGGGATTTTTCGCCTTTGGTATCCTGTCGAATATCTTTCGTATCCCTGAAGGTTCAATCCCCTTGACACGCTGCGCTAATAATTGCTTGCTCATATAGAAATCTCAATTAAATTGCACTTTAAGATATGTAAAAACATATAACAAATCAAGGCTTTTCCAGTTTTTTGCAGTCATGTTTCTATAATACTGTTTATCGAAAAAAAAGCTCCGTGTGGGAGCTGAGATGCTGACGAGTAGGGATTTATTGGATTATATTGCCATCAGGAGGAAACTCCTGACGGCACGGGCGATGATAAACCTACTCCGCTGTAATTTGAACGTCATCGATCCACCAGCGGATAGTGCCGTAATCGTATTTTTGATACCAGAAGGCGATCTCGACCTTTGATCCCCAGCCACAGTAAGGAAGCAGGTAAACGCTGATCTGAGTCCAGTCCTGATTGTATTGAAACAACGCCTGCCAGGGCTGAAATGTGTAGTCATCATTGACCTCAACCAGCACCATACACACCGCGCTGTTCGACCCCATGTTGCCGTATGTGGTTCTACTCCAGAATGTAAGGACTGCCGAATCGTAATCGCTGAGATCGAACGATTCTTGAATCTGCGCTGCGCCAGTTAAATCATCACTATCCCAAACATGGAGACAGGAATCACCGCTATACGCATCAGTGTCGAGATACCAATATGCATCCGCAATCCAGTTTGCAGAGCCCTGCTCAAAGTCATCACTGAAAAGAGTACCGCTGGAGCTTCCGCCACCGCCACTGCTGCCTATAGCAGGATTGCCAGCGCCCGTTCCACAGCCGGATATCAGCATAAATAGAAAAATGACAGGCACTGATTGCAAAAACGTTCTGAGCAGATTCATAGTATGCCTCCAGTATTTGTCTCAATATACACATTTCTCCGTTGAATGTCAATAGGCTTGTCGTAATTAGTTGAATTATTAAAGAATCACGTTTTATCGTTACCCGCTTGCATTAAAAAAGTGATTGACATATTCAACCTTTTGTCTTATTTTAGGCTAAAATGTGCTGGCAGACGCTCTCGTCTGCCAGTCCAGATCCTTCAACCGTCGCACGAGGGCGTACGACGGCACGTTGACGCCAGCAGGAGATCCACATGGAAAGCTCAACCACCAATTTGATCCTCGTTATATACATCATCTATTTAGCCGTCCTGCTGACGGTCGGCTTTTTGACCTCCCGCCGTGCGAAAACCGTCGCCGATTACTTCTTGGGAGGACGGAAAATCGGTCCCTGGCTGACGGCGGTATCATCGACTGCGTCATCAGAATCGGGCTGGGTGGTGCTGGGCGCGACCGGTCTGGTATATGCGGATGGTCTGTCTGCCTGGTGGTTCATGCCCGGATGTCTGGCGGGATATCTGGTCAACTGGCTTTTCTTAGCCAGTAAGATGCGCCGGTATTCCAAAGAGAACAATTCCATTACCATCCCCGATTACATCGCCTACTCCTTCGGTGACCGCTTCCATCTGTTAAGGTCTGTCGCCGTTCTTATAATTTTCTTTTCGATGTTGGGCTACGTTGCCGCACAATTCACTGCTTCAGGTAAAGCGTTCGAAGCGATTTTCGGTTGGAATTACAGCGTCGGCGTTCTGATGGGCGCTGTGATTATCATTGTCTATACTTTGTTGGGCGGCTATTTTGCCGTGGTCTGGACAGACTTGATTCAAGGACTGTTGATGGCTTTCGGCTTGGTCATTATGCCGGTAATCGCATTTTTCGCCGTGGGAGGCTCATCTGTTGTGCTGGAATCAGCTCCCAATGCCGAGTTCTTTACGTTGACCGGAGGAAAGACCGGTTACCTGTTATTCGGTTCGCTGGTCGGTCTCCTGGGGATCGGATTGGGTTATCCGGGGCAGCCGCACGTTATAACGCGTTACATGAGCGCCGCCAGCGATGATGTTGTCAAGCGCGGCAGAATTATCTCCATCGTCTGGGGTATTCTCGTATTCGGAGGCGCGACACTGCTCGGTCTGGTCGGGCGTGCGCTGCTTCCTAATCTGGACGATCCTGAACATCTCTTCCCGAAAGCGGCACTGCTGCTATTGCATCCGATCATAGCAGGGATCATGCTGTCAGCTATACTGTCCGCCATCATGTCAACTGCTTCATCGCAGTTATTGGTCGCAGCGTCATCCGTTGTCAAGGACCTTTACGAGAGCCTGATCGGGCGCGATCCGGGCGAGAAGCGGCTGGTGGCGCTTTCGAGAATCACCGTTCTGGTGTTGGGCACGGCGTCCATTTTGTTTGCTTTGGCGGAGGTACGGGTTATATTTTGGTTTGTGCTGTTTGCCTGGTCGGGGATGGGCGCGGCTTTCGGTCCGTTGATGCTGCTATCCGTATCGAAGTTCAAGGTGAATTTCTGGGGCGCGCTGGCTTCCATGATTGCCGGTTTTGGAGTGACGCTGATCTGGAAATTGACCGGCTTGTCAGATGCCGTCATTTACGAATTGGTGCCGGCGTTTGTGCTGGCGCTTATATCTGCATGGTTAGTGACGATGCTGACGAGAAAGGAGTAAATAAAGGTAGTTAGCAGTTGGCGGCTTGTGGCTGGCAGCCCTAAAATAAGGATGGTTATACCACACAGGAATGATAAATAGTCGTACTGTCAGACGAGCGTAAGGTCATCGCTGTACTAAGGACCTGAATGGTATGATTTAATGTTGCCGGTTCAGTTCCGATTGCGTATATTGCAGTTGGAGTAGATAGGCTATAGGCTGCCGTTGCGTCTGAGGCTTCTCGACCTCCT
>JALGVT010000026.1 GCA_025774555.1 candidate division LCP-89 bacterium | reverse complement strand
CATTGATAGGATATTGTCAAGTGATTTGTTGTTTATTTACTAAGGTTGGTGGCAATTGTCTGAATAACGGATGATTCGGATTGTGGGGATTATACGGATTGGTGGTGTTAATAGCAAACCCACAGCAGAACTGTGGGGCACCGGGGCAAACCGGGACATCAAGCTGTCCCTGCCACCCGCCACAGCAGAACTGTGGGGTGCCAAGCTTTTTTTTGGCGGGGATGGATGAAGGAAGAGTAAGATGGATTTAACAGATACTACAAAGTACGGAGACGTGACAGCATGGTAATATCAATCCTTAAATACGATGCCTAGCACCCGGTAAAACATTGGGCATATTGTTAGGCGCGTCTCATGATCAACATCCACAAAGGTCAAGAATGATCTCTCTTTGAAAGACCAAGAGAGTTGATCTCCAGAGGATAAACGAAGACCAACAATCCCAACGTCGTAGAACATCTTAACAATTTTCAGCCTGATATCATCTATACCAATTTTATTTTCCCAGAATAACCTGATCCAATAGCCAAGCCTCCCTGTAATTCTATCATTAATTTTATCAACTGAGAGTAAGCAAAAGTTTTCTACATCTTGATCATTAATTTCTGAAACAAGAAATTGCTTCCTCCTTCCCCGCAGAATGGAATTTGCTGCAGGTAAAAGGAGGGGATAATCAGCATACCATTCATCTCCAATGGAACGGAATCTTTGCTTTGAATAATATGTTTCTGCATTACGTACGTCTCTCGCTAAAATCTGTGATTTGTCCATCGCAGACTCAATGCAATAATTGCCGAACTGAATAACATCACGCGGTCTAAAAAACGTTCTCTCAATCATGTAGCTTTCCAAATCAACATCGCCAATTCTAGGAGGGAATAGGTCCTTATATGATACCTTTTGTTTTGTGTATCTTCGGCCAACTAATTTATTAATCCTTTTTTCTAACAATTCAAAAAGCTGACTCTTCGTCCAACTTATTCGTAGTATTAGCGGCTGATATTTTTCCTCCTGAAAACCTTCATCCCGAGTTAGTCTGAATACGCGTTCAAGAAGATCTTGCCTGATAGCAATTAGTATTTTTACAGCATTTAATTTCATTAAATCTTTTTGAGTTTCTATTAGAGCACGAATTAATCTAAGTTTTAATGGCTCATCGACCCAATGTTCATCAAGTTTGTCGATGATTATAAAAAAATGTGGATATTTTTCATTGAATACATCATTTGCCAATATTTCGATCACTTTGCTTAACTTTTGAATCTGTACTTGGTTTACCACATCTTGAACCCTATGTATTATTTGTTTTCTTTCCTCCTCGGATGTGGTGGACTCCCCTCTCAATTTGCTTTTCAAAGCCTCCCAATTAAATCCCAGCGATGCTTCTATCCTTTCGTGTAATTTATTGGTAACTTCATGAACGCGATACTCAGTGTCTTCCCAAAACGTTTCTCCCCATTCTATTAAGTATTTAAAAGCTTCTTCCTTGTGCCTATCACGCCTAAATATCTCGGTCATTCTAGCTATGAAGTTCTTTTGATCATTTGCATCCTTGACATTATATTTAAGCTTAATTAATTCGACTATTAGAACGTGCCTCCATAAAAGCTTGTAAAAAGTGTCCAGCCTAATCCCCTTTTCCTCTAGATATGGCAGTATGGTTGAGTTTGATATAAAATTAAGAGCTAAATGCTCTGGTTCTAACCATGTCGTGTTTTCCTCTTCATGTTCTAAATACAGCAGCAACGCTGTTTTACCGCATCCTGTTCTTCCAACAACAATTCGTCTTTGATTATTTGTATCCTTTATAGTAACCAGTTCACCAGTATTTATAAAACACTCATAAAGGAACTCTTGATCCTCTTCAGCACCTTCACTACCAATTATATCATTTCTTTCAAATCTGAACTCACTTTTCTTGAGTTTTGCCATAATAATCTCTCATATGATATTTTTCCACTATAATCTTATTAATTGTACAAGATTAAACTTAAATATAACTCCATCCCAATCCGTAATCAATCCTATTTTGGGCGTTTTCCGAAAACCGAGAACGGATTACAGAGAACCGGCGGCGGGGCAATCCGTATAATCCGTGGAATCTGTGGTACAGACGAAAAAGCGGGGGAAGCTCCACAGGAGTGCCTTCGGCACACCCCCGCGCTACAACCCGCTGTGGTATTCTCGCGATTCTGAAATTTCCCGTTGCGTCAGGTCACCGCTGCGCTAAGGACCAGACGCAACGGAAGAGGGGCTGCAGCCCTTTGCAGGATCGGGGTCGAGACGACCCCGATTACGGGTCGGCGCACCGAAGGCGTCCCTATGGGACAAGACTCCCGAAGGGGCAGGCGATCCCTACGCGTTAGGAACAGCTCCGTAGGAATGCCTATGGCAAAGCATGCCACCCGGCAACGTCTATCCCGTTCTCACGTTTTTTGCCAGCTCAATTATCAGAAGGGGCGGAAGAAATAGCTGTGGTGATGTGATATCTCATCCGGCTTGGAAAACAGGAGCGCTGGCGGCACACCAAAAGCCTTCGAATAAAATGGGTCTAATGCCTCAGCTTTTTCTCGCAGCTCTGCAACTCCTTCATTATCGCCCTGACCGAATTTGATCTTAGCTGATAGTTCATAAGCAAATGCCTGAAGTGGCGGAATCGGATCAGAGTCGAGATATCTTTGGATCAACTCTTCAGCCTGCGGCAAGGCTGTTTCCTTCTTGGTGGTATCCTGCATACCAGCCATGGCATTATACCTGGCAAGATCCATTATCAACAATTGCCTTTCCGGATCCACTTTGATGGCATCTTCAAAATACTTCTTCCCTTGTTCGATATCCTCTTTATATAGATATGCCTTTCCAAGCTGTTCCAGCACATCAGCACTGTTCGGGTTATTTTCAAGTGCGCCTTGCCAATACACTACTCTATCGGCGTCTTCGGGCAAACGCAATTCTCTGGCTTTGGCTCCATATACCCCATCCATCTCTTCGAGTTGTTGAGCATACGCTTCAGCTTTAGTAGAATCACCGCCCATATCTTCAGGCAGTCCTAAGATTTCAACTAAGTAAAGCATAGCTTGGTAGTAATCAGGTTTCAGTTTGAGGACCGTTTCATAGGCTGTAATGACGCTTTCGACTTTATCCTTATTATCCGGCTGACCCATCATGAGAGAAGCGTAAGCCCTGAAGAAGCTAACGTATGCTCTATAAAAGGAATAGGTGACATTTTCGGGATCATTATTAACAGCGGCATCTACGGTTTGCTGCAGATCCTCCAGGCTGCTTAAAAATTCACGTGGATTTCCTAATCCCATATGATGTTTTGTCCTGGCAAGTTCGTACCAAGCGGCAGCATTAGTGGAATCCTTTAACACCATCTGCTCAAGCAGAACCCTGGCGGAATCAGCTTCTCCATTCAATCTTAATTCATAGGCTTGTTCTACTGTATTGACCTGCTTCTGTCCGGTGCATGACCAGAGCATTAAGGACATAATCGCAACAGCAGCGCCTAAAGACATTATTAGAAGATGTCTTTTAAAATTCTCATTGGTTTTCATGATAATTGCCTCCTCAGACTCTGTTTCATGATTTGTAATAAAAATCAATTGCTTCCAATCGGTGATTCGGAACCGCGAGTATGCCACTCAGCGGGACACACATTTCTCGAAAACATCTTCCAATATAACGACCACCCCATTAAATGTCAAGAGAATTTATAGGGCATAATCAAGAAGCCCCGCTATAACGGGGCTATCAAGTTCAGCATGTATACGCGGAAATTACTTCACCAGCAGCAGCTTCTGGGTCTGAGTACCTGCGCAGGCAGACAGCTTTGCGAAATACACACCGCTGGGGAGATGTGATGCATCGAAGGTCACTTCGTGGTAGCCAGGCTGGTATGTGCGGGTCGGCGCAAGACCGACCTCTACGCGACGCCCTATGATATCATATATCTCCAATTTAACTCTGCTTGCTACTGGCAGCCCGAAGCGGATGGTGGTGGTGGGATTAAACGGATTGGGACATGCAGTCAGTAGAGCGAATTCCGTAGGGGTGTTGCCCTTCTCTACCATATTGTACTCTTCCCCGAAGTTCGTCCATTCTTCAATGGACAGACCTTCCCCGGGACCGGACTTCTCAAAGGTGAAGTTATCGTAAGCCCAGATATCGTCGGGGTAATCTCCGGCGCGTAGTTCATAGCGATAGGTGCCGGAATTGATGTGCCCGGGCACCACCTGCGTGCGGTCGCGTTCGATGGCGATGCCTCCGCTCAGGGTGAAGTCATATACAGCGAAGAGCGGCCCCACCCAGCCGATTCCGATGGCTTCCACCATGATCCAGACGTCGAAGGTCTGCGCGGACGTTCCCGTGTTCTCGATCTGAGCGTTGAAATCGAAGCTGCCACCGCCGGAAGGAATTACGATGGGCGGATTGTAGGGCGTCAGGGTAACTTCGATATCCGAACCACCCAGGTCCATGTCGATGGCGATGATGTCACCGCCGTGCCCGCTGACATTGGCATGAACGTGCTTGCCGCATGCGGACGCGTACCGCCCGTCCGCTTCAATATCGACGGAGAGAACCGATCCGGGCATATCCGCGGTGAAATAGGGAGTCGCTCCGACGTCCCGGTCGAAGACGTGTACCTCCGGATTGATATTACCGGCGTCTCCCCAGCTACCGATGATGATCCAGCGTCCGTCATCGCTCATTTCGATGTCACGGATGGATTCCTGGCAAGCTCCGCTGGAGGTAGCGTAATCGTACGTCCATGCGGGGATGGACGTATAGTCGATATGCACGGTGATGCGCGCGGTGGTATGAGCGCTGTTATACCATCCAGCCACCAGAGTTGAGCCGTCCTCAGAAATGCCCACACAGCCCAGGTAATACCCGCTTTCGGTGTGAGTCCATAGCTGACCGTAGTTTACCCCGTTCCATTCGTGAACGATAAGGGAGTACCAGCCATAAGCCAGGTGACTCGCATCGCCAGAAAGATCGAAAGGCGTCGATCCGTAACCGATGCTGATTTCGTCGCGCACCGCGTTCAGATCGCGGTCGTAGATCACTGCCCAGGTGTTGGTGCGGATACCTGCATATCTGCCGTCGGAACTTAGCGCAAAGCAGCGGGGGAAGCTCCTGCCCGCCGCCAGGTAATCGACCACCGGTGTGCTCGAAGCCTGGTCGAACATCAGCAGCCGCGTCTCGCTGTTCTCTGTGATCGCAGCAGCAATGGTCGAACCATCGCGAGATACTTCGATATAGGGGCCGTATCCTCCCACGTAAGTTCCCGGAAAATTGGTTGACCAATCGGGGGTGCCATTGCCAGGACCCGTCCACTTAATAACGTCGATTCCAGCGGCGTCTTCGTCGATGGCGCCTAAAACGAAACCGTCATCGGAAGCATCGACGTAGAATTCCCAGCCGGTATAGGTCCACATCGGTGTACCCGTGCTCTGCGGATCGAACAGTTCGGCTTCGCGGGGATCGTTAAGGTAAGTTCCGGCAAAGGTGTAGCCTCCGTTGGTGTTGACGGTGGTTGTGTAGATCGGCCATTCTACCCAGTTCGACCACATGATGGACGGATCGTCCAGATGGCCGTAGTTGTGACCGGGGTCTTTGAATCCCTCCGATTGAATCAGTTCACAGCCGTTTTCAGTGTGGGTGATAAAGGTGGCAGTGTTGTCAGCCACCACGGGAAAAGTTATCAGCAGGCAGATAAAGAAAATAATAGCGATTCTCATGTCGTCCTCCCTGA
The DNA here is from genome assembly GCA_025774555.1 of candidate division LCP-89 bacterium. Lineage (GTDB taxonomy): Bacteria > Electryoneota > B3-LCP > B3-LCP > B3-LCP > JALGVT01. The sequence goes on along the minus strand of JALGVT010000026.1, from coordinate 44,880 downwards.
AAATTGAAAAGATTAGGCTCTATTACATTCAGTTACATTCAGTTTTTGCACGGATTCCAACCGTTATTATTCACATTCATTATTCCTGCACCGGTGAAAGCTATTTGCTCATACCGTCAAGAATTGACTTGCCAATCAGTCTATCGAGAGATATTTTTTTCTCATACAACTCGTATATTATCTCAATATTATCCTGTTGAATATCCTTCAAATCATCCTGTGCGTCTATAAGATCCATATAAGAGTCAGCATTGTGGAAAACATTTCGGTGCAACATCAGATATTCATCTTTTACCAGCGGAAGAAGTTCGCGCTGTAAAAGTTCATATTGTTCATAGTCGGATTTAAGCTGCTGTATCAACATTGAGCATTCGGACGATAATTCAAGACGGCACGATGCCAGTTCAGCCCTGGCTCTTTTTAATCTTGCCTTCGAAATCTGGATTTCACCAAATCCACCCCACCAGAACCAGAGGGGGATGGTCAAATCAAGTTGAAGCGCCCAGGCGTCAGGATCATCCGGGAGCGTTCTGTGTCTATGATAATATGTTAATTCAAGTTCGGGCAGCCAGTCAGTGGTTGCCAGAGTTTTTTCATATCCTGAGATGCTCACTTCGGACTGAGCCGCCAAGATATCCGGATTTGATGCAAAAAGATTCGATTCAACCAAGCCGGCAGTATCTACAGGATCAATTTCCAGTGGTGAAATCAGTTCGATATCAGTTAAATCGTATTTTGTCATGCTTGCAAGTCTCTCATAAGCTGCCGCCTTTGACCGTTGAGAAGCTCGCAACTCGTTTTCAGCTTCGATAGCCTTGACCCGCGATCTGCGAGCATCCAATCGCGAAACTCCACCATACTTGCTTATTTCTTCAATAAAGGAGCAATGTGTTTTTATGCTATCTCTGTATTCCTCGAGGATCTTTACGTGTTCTGACTGCGCCCATGCTTCCAGGTAGATTTGGCGGACGTCAGACTCCAGATCGAGCAGCACGCCACGGCTTTCATTCCGAGCGTAATCGATGGTGAAATCAGCGGCTTTCTTAAGCCAGTAATACCGGAGTGGAAATTCGAACTGTTGAGAGATTCCTATCCTTCTCTCCTCGTGATCTGATAATCTTGAATTCGATGGAATATCGTCATATCTTGCGGAAATATCAAGAGGTTCCAAAGCTAAGGACGTTCGATGTTCACCCTGAGCCTCTTCGACAAGACTCTCCGCAATCAAAGATTGAGGATGGGTGGAGATGGCGCTTTTTACCGCATCAATTATGGTCCATGATTCTGCCGCCGCTGATTTTACCGTGAATAGTAACACCAGCATCGCTGACGAAATAAACATATGTCTTTTTATCAATGTTGTTTCTCCAATGTTTGGGAAAGCGCCTTTAGACTTTTGTTCTTACTCACCTGCTAATATAAATAAACACGAACAAAGGGTAGTGTTAACTGTTTTGTGTAGATTCTATATCGGATTGGTTCTAGCTCTGATTTGGATATTTTGATCTACCGTTCTCCTGCTAGTGAGAAGAGCAGATTCTATCCTTTTAATATACGATTTATACCTGCAAATGTCAAGAGAAATTATTTTTGAGGTAGAAGTTCCTGAAAACTCCCCGTTTTTTTCAGCATGTAAGAATTAGAGTCATTTGTGCTGTTGGTTTGGGATAGGGATATGTGTTTACAGGGGGAATTGGGGGATAGTTTTTCCTGCGCAGGCAAGCCGGAGTGACAATAACAAAATAGGGCAACGCATGCGTCGCCCTTAAAATAGATACCCCCTTATTCTCCACTTGAAAAAGAAAGGGGGGTTGCGGGAGATCAGACTCTTTGTAGGGGCGAGGTGACCTCGCCCCCACTGGATCCCCCGACAAGTCAGGGGATGACACACTCTGCATTTTATTTCATCAGTACCATTTTGCCGGTTGCGCTGAAGTCTCCTGCTTTGATGCGATAGAAGTAGATACCTGACGCCAAATTGGAACCATTGAAGGTGATTTCATGGGTGCCGGGCTCGAACTTGCGGGTCGGCGCAAGACCAACCCCTACGCGGGAACCTGAAATATCAAACACTTCGAACCTGACCCTACTCGCCACCGACAGATCAAAGCTGATAGCTGTCGTCGGATTAAACGGATTGGTGGTGTTAATAGCAAACCCACAGTAGAACTGTGGGGTGCCTTGCTGGCAAACCGGGACATCAAGCTGTCCCTGCCACCCGCCGTAATCAACTAACCAGGTCATCTGCGGGTGATCGCTGATCAACAAACCGTTCGGTGTAAACTGAGCTTCACCCAGCGAATTCAGAAGCTGCAAATAAACGCAGTATGCTCCGCTGCGATTATCGAACCAGGAAATATAGCAGCCGCCATCGGCGGTTGCTTTCTTTGTATATTCAACCTATTTCCCTAATATAACTCCATCCCAAATTATAATCAAGCCTATTCAGGGTGAATGTTTTATTAACCCAGTGAACCGTTGCCTGTAAAAGAGCACAGGTGTGGCTGTTCTTAGCGTCCTACTTCAGTGGGACAGCAGCAAATTAGCCCAGGAATTGATTCCCGGGGGAAGAAACCACCGCACCTCCTCCGCCAAATTTGTCGCCCCTCCGGAATGTAAAAAAGCGGCTCAACCGAGCCGCCTTTTTAAGGTGGTATATTAATTCAGGGAATAATCTAATCGATATCCTTCAGTATGTTTCCAGCTGTCTGATTCAGAATGTCGGGACTGTCGTAGTACCCTTTTGCGAGGCGGCTCTTCACCTGCTGAACGTTCATGTCAGTGATTTCAGACTGTTCTTTCAACAGCTTGGAAGTTGTCTCGTTTAAGACTTCCGGTTTGTCGTAGAAGCCTTCCTGAAGGCGCTGTCGCGCTAAAGCGACTTTATCATTGCGAACCTCAGGAAGCTCCTCGAGCAAGAGCCTGGAATTGTCAATCAGATGAGCTTCCTCCTTGCGCATTTGATCGACTTGCAGGCTGTCTTTGCGATCGGAAACTTCCGCAGATTTTTCTTTACGGATTTCTTCGGAGGGTTTAGACGCATTTGTCTGTTTCCGTCCCACCTTTCCGATGGCTGCATCCGGAGCAATTTGTTTTATATCATTCATGACTACACCTGAGGATTGCCAATGTTATTGCAATATACTCACGTAATTTATTAAATGCAAGCATTTTAATCCACTAATGAGGCTTCTTTTTCAAATGTTAACACCCATGTCTGCCGCATATCAGTCAGCACAGTGATGACGCCGTTTAAAACTTCGGTATCATTGTTCAAGTTCGCCAGAGTCAACTGGTGACCTAAGAAAGCGTATAGTTCATTGAGGCTTTCTGCAATATCCTTCCCGCGGTCCATATCGAGAGATTTACGTAATTCAGCGATGGCGTCATAGGCTTTCTGAATCGCGGTCGCCTTTAATTTGACGTTTCCCGAGGTGATAGCTTCACGAGCCTGTTCACAGAAGCGGGTGGCGGCATCATAAACCATCAGTATAAGTTTTTTCTGATCGGAAGTCTCCACCTGTACTTGATTGTATGTTTCGTAAGGATTATACCAACTCATACCGTACCACCTTTCATCTGATAGGATTACAGACCGGATAACATTGCAGAAACGAACTGCCCCATGCTCTGCATCTGGCTGGTAAGGATCTCCATGCTCAGAAACTCGCTTTCGAGCTGCTTCTGTTTGGTTACCAGTCTCTGCGCCCATCTTTCTATTTGTCGTTCGATATTCTCTATTGTATCTTCAATGCCATCTTCACTATTTTGAATCGTGCCGTCTATCGGATCGGTTAAGAAGGAGGCACGATTAGCAATTCTCACTGAACTTCCCGTGCCAATCCTGACTTCAGCGTTGGTCGATCCGGCACCTCCGCCAGGATAAGTAAATTCAATCTGCAGTCCTTCTTCGGGCTGCCCATCAGCGCCTATAATATACTTCCCGTTAATAGTTGCCGCATTACCGTTTATCGTTGCGCTGGTCAGGTTGCCGCTGGCGTCGTAATTGGCAACTACATTATAAGTTCCACCCTGCGTATTTTCGTTGCTGTAAAAAAATTGCAAATCATTGCTGGTGGACGAACTGCTGAATGCAAAAAGATCGCCTACCGCAAGAAAATCCTCATCCAGCGCATCGGACAACTTACTGTCGTCAATCTCTATAAGCCCATTTTCACCGAATTCAACGCCGATTTCAGAGAGGCTTTTATAGCGGGCGTCATCGGCAAGTCCGGGGACTGCGGATGCGATGATGGCTTGCAAATCACCTTTAATTCCTATTGCATTGCCATCTCCGAAGAGCGGGCCTGCAATTTCATTCTGCTCGTCGTAGTTTGTTTTAAGATCAATCAGCGCTACCGCTTCGTTATAGGCGTTGACGAATTCTTCGATCTTGGTTTTTACAGCAGCGGTATCGTTGGTAATGGTGATATTAATAGTTTCGCCTGCGTTGGTGCTTTTGAGATTCAAGGTAACGCCTGAGATTGAATCCGTCACCTCGTTAGAATCGCTTTCGAGCCAGGAAGCGGTTGGATATCCATTTATTTTAAATTGGGCATTTTGCGCCGATTGTGTTGGTCCTACACCAAAATCATCATTATCGAAGTTGTCAAGAGAACCGTCTTCAATCGTTATGGCGTTCGACAAGCCAGTCTGCCCGGTGAGCTGTAAGTGGTAGGCAGTAGCTGTGCCTGAACCATCATTCAATATAGTAGCCTGAACTCCAGGATTATCTACATCGTCGTTGATGAGTTCCGCTAGTTCAGCTAAAGTAGCGCCATCCGGCACATTAATAGTATAAGTTGTTGAATCAACAGTGTACATGAAAGTTTGAGTTGAGCCAGTGTTGTTTACTGCAGTTGTGTTCTCATCAGTAAAACCATCGTGCGTCCAAATATCCGACTGCGCCAGTTGATTGATTTCTAAGCTATATGATCCAGTAGCAGCGGATGTTGTGGCTATTGCGGTTGCGATACTGGTATCGGTAGAACTGGCGGCTTTTTTCAAAATCTCATCTTGCTCGTTCATACCATCCATCAGCGACTTCAAAGAGAGCAGATTGCTGTTGATAGTCTGCCAGGCTTCGAGTTTCATCTGGTACGAGTCCTTGCGATCTTCAAGGAGCACCATAGGCTGGCTTTCAATCTGCATCATCAGGGAGACTGTTTCCTGCCAGTCAATCCCCGAAGCTAAACCTGTGACTTGTGCTGTCGGCATTTCTCACCTCATCAGAACATCAGGGGTGAAGATCCCCGCAGGGAAGCAGGGACCCTCATACGATTTATTATTGCCTATACCGGTACCGGTTTAAGGCGGTTTTTCGGACTCTGATGAAGATACAGATTCTTAATTCATCTTGTTGGTTAATGATTAACCAACAAGACTGGCAACCATTTGCGGCACCATGTTCGCTTGTGCCAGCATGGAGATACCAGTTTGCATAAGAATTTGTGAGCGTACAAAGTTAGACATCTCGGCTGCAATGTCAGCGTCACGAATCATAGATTCCGAAGCTGTCGCCGTTTCGCGAGCACTCAGAAGCTGTGATATCGTGCCTTGCAATCTTTCCACATAGGCACCGATTCTGGTTCTCTCGGTATCTTTTGAGTCGATTGCAGTATCGACTGATCCTATGGTAGACTGAGCACTGGCTGTCGTTAGGACATCAGTACCATTAAGGCCCAGCGCCGATGCGGACATGTTGCTGAACGTCACGAAGTAGTAATCCTGGTTCGAGACGTTCTGCGTACCGATGTGGAATTTGATGCCCGTTCCTGAAAAAGTGCCATCGAGCAGTTCCAAACCGTTGTAGTTGGTCACCTGTGAAATTCGATTAATTTCGGATTTCAGCTGTTGGAATTCCACGTTAAGCGCCGAACGGTCTGAAGAGGTCAGCGCGCCGTTGGATGCTTCAATTGCCAGCGCGCGCATCCGCACCAGCATTCCATCCATAACTGCCAGGGCTCCCTCCGCAGTCTGCATCATATTGATGTTGTAATTGGCGTTTTTCTCGGCTTCTTCCATCGAAGCTATCTGTGCTCTGAAGCGTTCAGAAATCGCCAATCCTGCAGGATCATCCCAGGCATTGTTGATTCTAAGTCCTGTCGAAAGACGCTGTACCGCCTTATCCAGATCATTTTGCGAGTTCCAGATACTGCGCTGTGCGGTCATTGACAGGATATTGTGATTGATACGTGTACTCATCCCTTACACCTCCTTTCAAAAGGTATCAGAGTCCACCCCTGTGCAATTGTTATATCGGCACAGAGTTCACAGACCTTTAGATTAAAGTCTGCAATCCCTCTGAAAGGAAGCGGTCAGAAATGTTACGGATCAACCAACTTTATTAAAGAACCTCGGCTGCCTGGTATCAGGTTTTCTATATAGACCCAATGCGTGGCGCCCTTTTTTGATTCCAATTATGCGGTCTTTTGAAGCGGTTACTTGATGCTTTATTTTATCGAGACAGAGCTCATTCTCTTCCTGCAATTTTTCAAGGGCGATCTTGATTCTCGCCCGTGCAGCCAGAGTATCTGCTTTATTATTGCTACTTTTCAATCTGTCCAATTCTTCTGCAAGCTGTTCCAACAGTTTATGCCTGTCGGCAACATATTTTTGGGCGCTTTGCCAGTCCTGTCTCGCCAGGCTCGCCTCTAACCTCTTCTGACACTGCTCCAGTTCAGTGATCAGGTTTTGATCTTTTGTTGTGACGGGAGATTTCATTTTCACGCCCTTTTATTATTTACCAAATTCACCGGATAAGCTCAAACGAAGCAGCTCTAAACAGCGGCTGCGGATTGCGTTTCGACTACTTCAGCAACCGGTGGCGGTTCAACATCGACTGCTGTCTTTTCGAGTATCATCTGGATAACTTCACGCCACATCGCCAGCGAAGGCGTCAACTCAAATTCCATGATGTCTGCTAATAAAACCCAATCTTGATCTGTTTGCGCTTCGATAATACCGTCGAGAGCGGTAAAGATGCTTCTCCTGCTTTCGGCGACCGATATTTCCTCCTCGGTGTTACTCGACGGCATTAACAGCAGTTCAAAACTTAATCCGAGGAGTTTTCGGCAGCTTTCCATGGTGTGCATGAACACCTGCAGCCCATCGATACAGCGCAGGAACGATTCATTTGAACGATCGATGTTGTTCATACGGAAAAATTCTGAAGTTATTTGCAGCTCTTTTAGAAGCTGTTCGTGAAAATCGGCAATACTGTATAGAGTCGATCTGGCAAGCGTTTTTGGATCACCTGTCTCGACCTCGAGGTTCTCGATTTCGCCCACCGACATCTGTTCAAAATTAGACTTGTCTCTGCCGGTAATGTCTTCCCCGTTCAACCTGACATTCAGAACGCTTCCCCCTTCAGACGCGGCTTCTTCCGTCAGTTTTTCCATAAGCTGTCCAAAGTACTGGATGCCATCTGTAGGAATGTCCTGTGATTGATTGTTCAGGTAAATCTGCATGATTCCCCCTGTTGTATTGTACTTTTTGTTTATTTCTAATCTTACTATAAAAACCAATGATGCATTACTTCCATCATTTCGCGAATGCGGTGCCGATAAGTATGTTCATTTAAAACTCTTCGCTGCCCGGCTTCAATGATGCCTCTGCGCTCTTCCGGATTCCGTCTGTAGTAATTCCATTTATCAATCAGTTCTTCCGGTGTTTTACAAGTAACAATCTCTTCGCCCGGTCTAAAAAGCCGCTCAATGTCTTCTTGATGATCCGTGATTAAAAAACCTCCTGAAGCGGGAACGTCGTAGCAGCGTTGATTGAGCCCACGTGGCATTTGAAAACCAGTTAGGTTAATAACTGCACTTGCCCGTTGATATACATCTGATAGCTCGTGGTAATAATCTACCTGCGGCATAAGGACAGTTGAACCATTAAGGTGATTTTGCCAGCCGTCATCACCATAGATGATTAACTTTTCGGGTTGTATCAAATTCGCGACAGTCGCTAAAAAGCGAGTCCTTTGAGTCCTTGTAGCCATCAGCACAAAAACCGATTCATAATTCAAGCTATCAGCAGTTTCCACTGTCCTACAGCTTTGTCCCACAGATAATAGCTCTGAAAAAACATCCCAGACAGTTTTACCGTTTATCCCTTCAGGTGACAGGAGTTCGGCGCTGAAACGCCCGGCGAGATTTTGTACTGCCGTATTATTAAAACTGGCGCGTAGATTATCGGGCAGTTTGCCGATAGTTTTGTGCACCGCTTCATTCATGGAATCACCCACGAAAATCGCAGCGCCGGGATCGCAATTGCCTGCCATCTTATCCAGATCTACCGGTTGATAAAAGGTTTCGGGAGCGGTGGCTAATGGCAGAAAATGCACTTTTTGAAAACCGGCTTTCCTGATCCAGTCAGCATATCCGGTATCCCAGAGAAAAATTCCGATATTATCCGAAGCGTTATCCCAATTATCGAGAAGAATATAGCGCGGGCTGTCCACATACCATATCAGTCCCGGAAGTCCCAGATTTTCCAGTAATTCCGTCAACCTGCCATCGGCATCAAATCCGAGGTGATTTATAGTAAGGAGCGCGTCCGGCTCGTGTTCTTCGACAATATTTATTATTTTATCAAGGAACGTCGAATAGACATCTTGATTGCTATCGGAAACAGAATTATAATCCGGCATAGCAACGACTATCAGACGGTGTCCTTCAGCCTGAATGGCGTTTGCTACTTCACGCGTCAGGAAATAGCCAGCATCGATGAATAGCAGGCATTTTTGCTTTTGGCGCGCTTGAATCGCTGGTAATTCAAAATTCATTATACCGCCTCACCGAGTCCAAAGGATAGAGCCTCTTCACTAACTCTATCGCCGCAGTTTGCAAGATTGCATGCTACTGGAATGGTTCGTTCGTTTTTTGCAACACTGCGCCAATCCGCATCACAAACTGCACTTTGAAGGTCTTGCAAAACGTCTCTGAAAATTCGGGCGTTTGCCTCCATCCTGACGTAATTATCCTTCGTCTTGACTGTTAGCTTAACCAGATCGTTCCCTTCCAGGTTCTGCTTCCTGAAAGTAAAATCGAGGATCAGGTGATTGACCTCCGGTAGACGAAAACCGGTGATTGATATCTCCTGATCTATCTTTTCAATCTCTTTTCCGGCTGTTTCGATCAAGCTGAGATCAGGTGTGGAAGATTTTGCAGCTTCCAGCAGGATGCTGCAGTTATCCTGTCCCTTTTCAGATAGTTCAACTAACCGTCCCAGCACAGTCAGCGGTTCCCGCATTTCTTCTGTAAAAGAGATCGTTTCCGGGGATTGATAACCAACAAGCATGCTCAGCAAAGCGTTACGGTCGATACTATCTTCATCTTCTATCATTTCATTCGGCGAGGTGAGGATTTTTTTCCAGATCATCCGGGCGGTTATACTGATTGCGTCCGCCGCCGTCAATGGTTTGACTATCATGGGACGTAAAATCCAGAAGCCGTCTTCCTCAAAATCCGTACGCCATACCTGCACATTTTCATAAAATTTGTTATCAGGCAGATTAACGCAGTCAAGCGGCTCGCGGTTCAGCATATAAGCGGCAACGCTCATGACTGCTTCAGGGGTGACAGATTCCTGGCAGCGGAAACGCTTACACTCGACGTGGAAACTGCAGGGAAAACATGAAAGCGTTGATTCCATAACCACATGACCGTGTCCATAAGGTCCGGTTTCATGGGATAATGCACTGCCGAAACAGAGCGAGAGCACGGGAGTATCGACTGCCGCGGCAAGGTGCTGGGTGCCGGTATCATTGGTAATCAATAAATCGAGTTGATCTAACAAAGCGCCAAGCGCTGGAATATCCGTCTTGCCGGCAAGATTGATCGCAAAATCGCCAAGTGGATCGCATACCGCGGACGCCAGTTTTTTCTCTTTTTCTGTGCCGAACACGAGGATTGAGGCATTAAACTGCCGATGCAGCATTTCCCCTAATTGGACAAACGATTCTGCACGCCAGCGTTTACAATCCAGGGAAGCGCCGGGTTGAAATCCGATTTTCAAAGGCGCCTGATTCCCCGGCCAATCTTTAAGCAGATTCTGCGCCTGAATTTCTGCTTTCGGATCTTTCTCATAGCTTAATCCCGTGCGACCAAAGGGCTTGGACTCATCAGGCTTTGACGGGGCAAATTCGCCGATATTCAGCGACAATCCGATATTTATATCCACCAGGTTTATGCGGTTGTAATGCCTGTTCAGGTTGGCAATAAAGAAATACCTCGTCCAGGGATGTTTTATCAACCGATAACCCTCAGAATTCAACGTTAAGCCGCGTGTTTTATCCAAGGCAAAAAAATGTGTAATCAGCGCAGAAATACGGGAGTGTGAGACGTTGATAACTTCATCGAATTTTTCATCCTGTAAAGTCTTCAAAAATCCCTGCATCTCCTTAATCCGTCGAGGCAGATATTGAATGGCGCTTTTTGAGATTGCGACAGCAGTGTTAAAATCGAAAGGCACCAGGTGATCAATTTCCGGGATATGTTCGCAGATATCTGAAAAACCGCTGACGGCGAAATAATATATTTCAACGCCTGGTTCTTTTTCCTTCAAAGCTCGCAAGAGCGGCGTCGTCTGAATGATGTCGCCCATGCGGGTCATGTTAATAATCAGGATTTTTTTCTTGTTATTATTCATCAATTAATTAATGATCTGTGTGTTCACTTCAAATGGCAGCAAGTTGAGACTGTGAAAAACATTATAATACGTATCCAACTGTCACACCAGCGAAGACGGGTCCGAAGGTCCATAGGACTTCTACGGAGACTCCTATGTAGAGTCCAGGATAATCAGTTACATAACTGGATTCCTGCCTGCGCAGGAATGACAAAATAGGTATATTTCAGCAGTCTTAAGTTATTTCTGATTTAGAAGCGTTGAATCCATCTGCCGTCTGGATTGACGTGTCGAGCATTGAAACCCTTCCCTGTTCACTGATCTTCTGCAGATTCGCTATTCTGCGCAGCAGTTTTTCCTGAGCCTTGACAATATTCTCTATCCGGACTTCAATTCCCTGCGTCTCGTGACATATAGTATCGAGACGATAAAGATCGAACAGAAGGCGCAATCCCGGATACCGCGCTATCAGTGCAGGAATCTCAACAGCAAGCGGGTCGTGGAAATCATTACTCCTGTTATTATATGGAATTTGTAAACCGCCGATCATTTTATGCACAAGTTGGAGAACTTCACTTTTCAACTGAGTCAGCTCATGCCGCCAAATTGCAGTGCATTGTACTGGTTTGGGAAACCTGTTATTCCTCTCGAGAACAACATCTATTAAGTCAAACCATATCAGGCGGTTTTGATCACTTGCCTTGATGGATCCTTCCAATCTAAGTCTGCCGCCGTCTTTCTGTCGGGAAACTCTCATAGTGCAGTCATCTCTTTGGTCAGGAACAACGCCGTTTAACATGTTTAAAGCAATGTCGGCAATAGAGAATGGAGAGATTGCCTGGTGGCAGATTGGATCTGTGCAGTCGCCTTGTTCACTGCAAGGATGACAATCAACGTTAGGCTCTATAGAAACCGCGCCGTTTCGGTAAGGGGCTGTTTCCCAGGCTGAAGCCATAGCGAGATAGATCCCCAGACAGGGCTTATCCAGCATCGCCGCTATATGCATCGGACCGGTATCGTGCCCTATGAACAGATCACAGCGGTCTATAACAGCGGCTAATTGAACTAAATCAGTTTCGCCGCATATATTCAAGCATCGTTCACCCCAGCCATCTGACACAATGTTAGATGCTTCTCTGTCACCCGCGCTGCCGATTACAATTACGCTGCATTCGCTGTTGTTCAATAGAAGTTCAACCGTGGTTCGCCAGAGATTGCTATCCCAGCTTCTCAGCGGGTGATTGGAGCCGATTCCCAATACGATGATAGGCTTATCTGCCAGAGGCTGCAGTATCTGAGCAGCGAACCGGCTGGCATCAGGTGGAATAACCGGTTTATCATAAGGTCCTTTATTAACACCTGCAATCTCGCGGAAAAGATCGACCAGATTGACGGGATTAGAGCTTCGCGAGGACATAAGCGTGAAAAAATAGCGCGTCCAGTCACCGTTAAGCTGCGTGCCGCCATCTTTCGCAAGGGAGCGCCCGCGCACTTCTTCCGCCTTAATAATACTGCAAAGGTTCGCTGAAAAGGCGGTGTGAGTCAGGTTCACAATGAGGTCGGGATTCAGCTCATCAACAAGATCACAGAGTTCATTTACGTAGGTCAGTCCCTGCCGTGACCATTCACCTTTAGCGCGTGTCGCGTTTAAGAGAGTATCACCATCAAAAGGTATCACCTGCGTAACGCCCGGGTGCATTCTGGCTATTGGAACCAGATCTTGTTGTACCATTAACGCGACTTCCCCGCCGTCAGCCGCCCTGCTGAGATCCGAAATCGCAGGGAAACTCTGCACCAGATCGCCAAGTCTCAAGAGAGCTATCACTAAAGAATTTCTCATCCTACATGACTCCCTTTTCAAGACCCCATCGGCGGAACTCATTCAATAGTAGAATCATTGCTTCAGTGCGCGTGAATTCACCTTCACCCTTTTCTATGTCCGCCGCAACGTCTTCAAGCGTCAGCGGACCTTTACCAATAAATCGCTCCATGACAGCAACCATTTCGCTATCCTCGCCAGCAGCTCTGATCAGCTCTTCAGCGGTAGGCAGTCCGCCTCCTTTCGGCTTCCATTCGGGATACCTGCCAGCGATCACACCCATCAGCTCGCGCAGTCTGTGTTCGAAAGTGTGTTCTTTAAGCACACGCTGGCGGGAGGCTGCGGCAATTTCAGCGCGCTCTTCGGGCTTCTCAAGATATTCCCGGGCAAGATCACGCATATCCTGTAAGGAATTGAAGGTTACGACTTCTGTCCCGACCTCGAAGTTTTCAGCCAGATAACGCCGCTCATCGACCAGTTGGAAAGCGCCGCAGGCGGCGATCTCGTAGGTTCGCGGATTCAGAAAGTCGCCGAAGGGATTGACGCCAGAATGGTATGTCGAAGAGTGCAGGTTGACATTAATCTTCGAGGCGTTGAAAATCTTGATGGTATCCTCGGTGGGAATGCGTTCACCATCGCGCTGAATTATATGTGATAACGGTCCCGCTTTTTCCCAATCGCTGCCCCAGATTTTAAAATCGAAATCTAAAAGTCCGGCGAAGAAATCTCTGCGGTTATGATAACCCGCTCCAACATGAGACAGGTCGCTACCAAACTCTGCTATTTCCTCTGGCGTCAACTCTAATGGTCGATGAATCGCTGGATCAGCCGCCATAGGAAGATAATAGGGATGTTGGCAGCCTGCATCTTTAAGCTGTGTAAAGAATTCTCCTTTTTGAATAACGAAGAATCCGTCAAACAGGGGAGCGATTCCCTTCCAGTATTGCAGCGTGGAGCCATCTTCAACGAACCAGAATGCGGTGCGGATATCCGCTTTGCGCAGTTCCTCAATAACCTCCGCGGTAGCAGGTCCCTGCGCGATGACAAGCACCAAGTCAGCTTGTGTTTCTACAGCACGCGCAGTTACAGTTTCGGCGAGAAGTGAGGTAAGCATGGAATTCAGTGCGTTCTGGTGCTGTTTATGCGTGGTTACCTCTTGAATATGCTTGAATCCGGGGTAGAAACTGGTATTATCGAGGAGTTCGCACCGGTGCCCAATGGAATTCAACGCCCTCTGAACGCAGTAAGTAACCGGCAGTGAACCACCATACATGGGCGAAACGAGGAGTACTTTGTATCCGCCATACTTTTCTGTTTTCTGTACCCGTATAATACCTTTAATAGCGCTATAATAGTCCGGATAAATATTATTTGACGCCGGGTGATCCAAAAAGACGATATCGTGGTTGTTTCGGTTAATCTCGTTAAGTCTTGCATGCGCTCTGGCAGCGGTCTGCCCTACTATAAAGCGCAGTCCCTGCGGGAAGACGTCCGATGGTCGGTTTGCCAGCGCTGATGCTGCGAGAGCGGTGTCTTTTTCAATAACCACAAGCTGTTCAGCGGGAACGATCTTCAGTAACTCTGACAGATGGTAGGTAAATCCTAATCCTCCGATCACGTAGAGCGTGTCTTTATTAAACTCGATCCCGAGGTTTTGCACCCATTTTTGCGCTTCAGATGCGGGGTTGTAGCTGCTGTGCAGAGATTTCTTATTAATCACCGGCACAGGCGAACCATCTTTGGCAGTTTTTATTTCGGGATAGTCCGGTCTGTAACGGTTTCGCAGCAGCTCTATGTCAGGATTGCCGATTGCTATCCGTTTTAGATTTTCTTCGAGGTAATTCATTGGCTATTCCATCCCTCATTCTCGCCGTAAGAACTTATATTGGCAGCGATCATGCGCGCACTTCGCGGGTTGCTTTTTGATGCATATTCATTCCGGATAACCTCTTCAATACCCGGCGGCACGTTTCCGATATTGGATCGGATGATTTCATGGTATCACCGATATTACCGCATGAATCCTGCACCTTACTGAGCAAATACAGCCATTCGGCTTCGGAAAGTTTTATATTCTCAATTTTATCCCACTTATCAAAATCGTTGGTGGTTACTAAATAATTCACCAAATGAATTATTCCCTCTTCCCGCCGAAATGATTTCAATAGATAGTCTCCCAGTTTCAGGCTGAGATCCGTATCCCATGAATTCAGTCTAAGAGCCTGTTCTACCAGGATTGCAGCAAAATCATGCGAACCGAAACGATCTAACATTTCGGCGCATTTGATATACGCCTGCCAGTTCTGGTTATCCGTTATAATGGCGTGCTGATAAGCGTCAAATGCATTCCACCTGCACGAATGCCCGCCGGCGCGGTCAATGCCCGGTTCGAGCAGCCATCCAGCGCTTTCAAGGATTCTTCCGAGCATTATAAAATCGGCAGCGCTCAGAGGCAGTCCAGAAGCGATTGATTGAAGAGCATCGTCTTTATCCACATCGAATCGTATATATTGGCAGAATTTGTTCAGAGCATCTGAGGCTTCTGGCAACTTTTTCAATTCCCGATGACACCAGATCATCGACCAGTTTGCCCGTAGATGCGCGGGATCAAGTTCGAGCGTCCTGTGCAGCGATTTCAGCGCATCCTGCGGACGATCATCTTCAAGAGCGTGTGCCGCCAATTCTGAGTGCAGTTCCGCACTCTCAGAGCCGTTATCCGCCTGAAGCAGCATCAACCGAACAGCTTCACCACGCAACTGCCCCACGGGTTGATTTTGCCACCGATTCGCCATTTGTAAAACCGCCTTGCCCAGATAAAACGCGCTATTATCAGCCATATTTGGGTTTTGGGAGTTCAATATGCGCTTCTTAACAACTTCAAGCAGGTAATTCAGACGATTTTTTATGGTATGTTTTTCATTCACGCACAGCATACCCTGCTCAGCAATTTGAGCGCGCAAAGGGTCATCATTTAAAAGCTTTTCCGTTCTGTCGATCAAGTTTGCAGGATTGTAAGTCACTAAATGTTCCCAATCCTTAAAAAAGGAACTCCAGCTTCCATCACCCTCTTCAGTTAAGAGGCACGCGCCGCAAGCCATGACTTCAAAAGCACGCAAGTTAAGTCCGGGGAAGAGATTCTCGTTTAAGACAATCTTCGACTTGTTGTAGATTTCAACAACCTGACCTGGAGTTAGATTTTTCTGTCCATCTCCATCAAAAATCTTCACCTTGAATTGCCTGCTGAGTTCATTTAAAATCCAGGTTCTTTTGGGACGGACTTTATTACTCAAGGTTCCGACAAAAGAGATATCATATATCTTATCCAATCCCAAATTCCGGCAGTAAGCGGTATCGGCTGCCAGCGGAAGCCAATGGAATCTGTCTTTAATCTTCGGATGTTTCATACGGAGACGGTCTGCCATGGACTTCTGATCTAAGAATGCGAGATCAACCGCGAGGGAATAATCTTGCTGCCAGAAAGCGTTCATGGGTGAATCGATCCCGTAAAACAATTTGGGGATGCTGATATTTTCCAGACCGAGGACGGCAGTGCGTAGATTGATCGAATCGGATATCAGAATAGCGTCAGGTTCAAAGGGGCACTTTTCCAGTGCCTGATGAATGTCAATCGCACCGAAACCGACTACATAGTCCGCTCCCTCTGCCGGACTGACAAAAAAGACGTCATTATCCGGACTTTCCCGCAGGCAATCCAGAAAATATGAATCATTCAGAAGCAGGATACGCATGGTGGCTCTTCCAGAATTAAATTGGGGAGCGCGGCGCTCCCTTTCCGCATCCGCTGCCAGGGAATCCGCTGCAGGGCTGCATTCCTGGTACTCTCAATCAGAACGGGCGAAAACACACACCCTAAAGGGAGATTTCTGATTTCATCCGCCCATTGATTCATGAAAAGATTTAAACGCTGATCCGCGCTGTGCTGAACATCCAATTTTTCTCTCCAACCAGATAGAATTATGCGACTGGCATTGCTGACATCGACTGCAAGAAGCGGGTCAAATACCCCGTCCAACGAGTTGTAGGTGATGCCATTCGGCGTGAGCGATGATTGATACAGCTTCAGTCCTGCAGGAAGCAGTGTGCGCTTTGAAACTGTTTTACGGCTTATCTCCAGCATAGCAGTGGCGATCTTGTATGAATCACTATAATATTCTTGACAACACAACCGGCATTCTGCCGCCTTCATCGAAGTACAAGGATAATCACTGCAATCCGGCGCTATAACGTAATGACCATCACCATAGGGTCCGGTTTCCCTGAAGCCGGCTTCGCCAAAATACAGTCCCAGCACCTGCGTTCCAACAGCTGCAGCCCAATGAAGAGGTCCCGTATCGACGCCGACAACCAGATCTGCCTCCCTGAAAACCGCCACCAGCTCTTCCGGCGAACATTTCCCCGTGAGATCAATTATACCGTCTGGTTTATGTTTTAAAGCGTTCTTGAACTGTTCTGCAAGGATTTCTTCACCAGCGCCCCCTATCAATACAAGACCGACGTTTTCGGCGCTGATAACTTTATTCCAGTAATCCGCAAATATTTCCGGTTTTATACGGCGGTATTTCTCCCCTGACCCGAGGATAAACGCCCAAATCTGACGGTATCCAGCTTGACGCAAAGAGTTTAGCGTTGCTTTTGCAAAGTGCGTACCTTTTTTAGTTTCGGTAATTGAAGCTGGTTGACAATCAGTCCGCCCGGGAGCAAACGTTCTCCATAAATCTGCGAGATGGATACGGCTGGCAGGGCGCGCCGCTACGATAGTTCTAAGATAGCTTCTCAGCAATATCAGGTTCTCCGTGATCCATTTTTCCTGCCACCGATCACATAAACAGGCGGCAAACGCGTCGCTGACTGGATGATCGTTCAGATTGATCAACTCATCGAATTTCTCCTCTTGCAAGCCGTTCAACTCCCGATCTATCTCCGATAACACTTCCAAAAGCGGCAGATATTCGCCTGTACAGAGCTGCCGCCAGTGTTTCGTATCAATAGAAATGATCTCATCAATGCTGGGCAGCAGTTTTGCCCAGGGTTCAACTGCAGTATCGCATACCAATTTTAAAGAAGTTTCCCTCGAGATAGCGGAGATCAACGGCAGAGTCTGGATCAGGTCGCCCATACGGGCAAACTGACAGATGACCTTCGATCCATCTTCGGGAAGCATATTCATTATTCAGCAATACTGTGAGATCCTATATACCTACAATGCAGGATCCGAAAGACCCCGCATTGACTATTTTATTTATTTAGATTCAAAAATAATCACGGTACACGTTTTAATTATTTATCTCTACGATTATTATTTAACCTCTCAATACAACGAATATATTAAATAAAGTCTGCCAGAGATGGTTGTATGACGCTGGCGCCGATGCTTAAGGCGACCTGATAAGCGTTCTGTTCAAGTGTCATCTGCGTCATGACTTCAACCAGATCCACATCCTCCTGATCTGAAAGCTTCGAGGTCAATTGCACTTCTTCGGAAAGCAGAGTGCTTTCAAGGTTCTGTAAGCGCGTTACCTTACTACCAGCAAGGGCAGTGAAATCCAGAGTATTCTCCATCACTTCGTCCAGCAGAGGGATTGCCTCACCGACAGCATCGACATCTCCCGCCTGAAGCGCATCTCTGAGTCCAATTAATACCTGGAACATATCCTCGGATGCGTTAACACCGTTCGGGATAAAGAGATCAGTGCCGGCGATATTGATCTGGATGGTTTCATTGCCGTCGATCTGACGCATCATAGCGCCGTCTATACCTTCAGCGTTGGCGGTTACGCCGGTAATCTGTCCGGTAACGGGATCACGCACGGCGTTAAATGCAGGATCAGCAGTATTGGTGCCTCCGAATATGCTCTTCCCAACGTAATCCGCATTGGATATAGAGAAAACGTTTTCGAGGAAGCTGTCCACCTCTTCAGCCAAGGCTGCCATGTCTTCCGGAGTCAAAGTTCCATTGCTGCCTTCGACTGCGTCTGCGCGCGCCTCAATCAGGATGTCATTCAGTTCTTGCAGTGTGCTTTCGGTATTAGTCAGCCAGGACATACCGTTCTGGATGTTCTCCTGGAACTGCTCGTTCTGCCCGATGCTGTTCCTGAGCTGAAGAATCATGGCGGCAGCAGCCGGATCATCGGACGCGTAGTTAACCCGTCTTCCTGTTGCAATCTGAACCTGGAGATCATTAAGCGTTCTCATCCGCTCGTTTAACGTTTTTACGAGATCGGATACCATAATACTGTTTGTAATCCGCTGCATGATTGTCCTCTTTCTAATTATAATCGGAACTGATATCTCCGAAAATATTTTGCTTTAACTCAGCCGGAAGTATCATTCCGTCAGATTTAGCACCAGACCCTCAAGATCCTTCATCAGAAAAGGTTTTTCAAGGAGATAATCCACCTTTTTCTCTTGCAACATTTGTTCAAGCATATCGCTGGGATAAGCGGTCATAAGAGCCAGAGGAAGTTTCGGGAACCTGTCTCGCAGGCGACGAGCCAGCGCCACTCCATCCATCCCCTCCATCTTCACATCTGTTATTACCATATCGATCCGTTTCTCTGACATCATGTCCAGCGCTTTTTCACCGCTTTCCGCACGGTGCACCATAAAACCCATGCTGGAAATCGCCTCGGAAACAACCTCGCGGACTCCCTCTTCGTCATCCACGACCAGTACGGTCTTCGGTCCATTTTTCATTATTGCCTTCGCATTCAATGTTCATCATTTGCTAAGTTCATCCATCCTTGTCCCATACTTCTATCAACCTACAATTGCTAATAATTGCCCCATCATTTCGTCGATTGCGGACATATATCTTGCGATAGCCGTGTAAGTGTGCTGGAATTGCACCAGGTTTGCCATCTCTTCATCCAGCGATACTCCTTCGGCTGAAGTTTTCCAGCTATCTAATTGCTGAAGCGCTATTTCGCTCTCGTATAACTCTGTCTCTGCGATCTGTTTCAATGATCCGACGTCAGCCGCCAGGGTGGCATAGAAACCGCCCAGAGTGGAAGTGCCATTGTTCATGACAAGTTCATTCTGCAGGTCGAAGAGAGCCAGGGCAATATCGCCATTCCCGATACTGCCGTCGGCAGAAGCGGCGATTTTATCGGCGTCCTGTGAAACTTCTAAAGCTAACTTGATATCTGCAGCTCCTGTCACCGAGGAATCGAAGAAATCCAGATTGGTCGAACCATCCAGAGCATAACCGGTATTATGAATGGCGTTGATCTCTGTGACTAAAGCAACCGTGAATTCATCCAGACCATTCTGTAATTCAGGAATAGTCTCATCCCGCACCAGTAAAAGCCCCGCGACCTGTCCGGATTGGAAATTCACTTCACCACTGTTTGAAGCCCAAACGACGCTATGGAGTTTGCCTTCCGTATTGGGCATGTCATTGAGAGCCAGTGACTGTGATGTATCTCTATAAACGAGAATCTGTCCTCCCAGCCAGACGCTTACTGATCCATTACTCTCATCCTGCATCTCGATGTTGGCATAGTTCGATAGCTGGTCCAACAGCAGATCTCTTTGATCCATCAAATCATTCGGCTGAACGCCCATTGCCACTTGTTCTGAAATGGATTGGTTCAGAGAAGCGACCTGCGCCGCAATCTGGTTGATCTGCCCGACAAAACCGGTGAGCTGTAAATCCAGCTCCTTCTGCTGATTGACAAGATCGTTATGCAGATCGTTCAGGCTCTTTGCCAGTTGATCACCCTTTTGCTGAACAACCGTCCTGACGGAGGTATTCTCAGGTTCGTTTGCCAGATCAGACCAACTCGCCCAGAATTCATCGAGAATTCCACTGATGCCGTATCCTGAGGTCTCACCGAGAATCGTCTCCACTTGAGCCAGCGCGGTGTTTTCAAAATTAAGGAAACCCTGATTCTGCCTCTCAGCTAATACCTGCCGGTCGAGATAACGGTTGCGCAGACGAGTGATTTCGCCGACTTCAACGCCCATTCCAATCAATCCACCGGGAACTTCGAGCGGTGGTTTGAAGGATTCCAGCTCTGCCCGCTGCCTCGTGTATCCGGGGGTGTTGACGTTTGATACGTTGTGGGAACTGGTCGTCATAGCCCACTGCATGGACATTAACGACCGCTTCGCCAGATTGACTGCATCGAAAAGACTTGCCATGATATTTTCCCGTTTGGGGAACTGGTTCTAATACACCGGATTAGAAGAACTTGTTGACCATGATATTGGTGCCGGTCTGTCTGTCGGTCTGCCCGTTGGGGTTATAGACCTGCGAGATATCAGAAGCGTCTATCATCCACCCGATATTCTGCTGAATGAAGTTCAGGCTGCGTTTTACGAGCATCTCATTGACTCGGTTGGCGCGGCGAATTTTCTCCACGAGATGCGAAAGACTCTCTTTTAAAGTTTTCAGTTCTTCAGAGGCATCGCCCAGGGTGATCTCAATCAGATGCGTCAGTGTGATTGCATCTTCGCTCATGCCTTCGGACGCTGCTAACTCTTTCACCTTTGCAATGCGGCTCTCTTCGAGTCTTTTGATCTCTTCGATCAGTTCTTCCTGGCGCTGCACGGTCTTCTGGAATTCCTCGATTTCATCAGACAGCAGATAATGCTTCTGTTGGTTGAGATGGTTGAGGAACGCTTTCAGCACCGTTTCTTCCTGGCGGATCATTGATATCAGTTCTTCGATGAACTTGTCCATATCCAGCCCCTTCCTTGAGGTTGTGGATTTTTTATGGATGTATTTCGTTTCTTGCATAGACACTATTACTCGCCTTCGGTTGTGATTTTCTTGTCATGTAACCCGGAATATGGCGTTGCAGGCATATCCCGATCATCAGACAGTTGTCTGTAAAGCATCTCTGCCAACCCGAGCCCTCCGGCTTCCGCCATCGCTTTAGCCAGACTCTCGCGTGACATATCGCTGTATAACTGCGAGGCTCCATCACCGCCATTCATGCCGCGGTTGATATGCGCCTCCTTCAAGATGATCTTAAGGAAGGTCTCTTCAAAAGCCTGACAGGCTTTCTGAAGCTCTTTATCCTGCGGCTTTATACGTCGAGTTTTAAGTTCGGCGTTTTCGTCTTGTTTTTGAACAGCGTTGATTGTCAACGGATCAGACATTAGCTATGTTCTTGATATTATAGAATTATCAGTTCTGCCTGCAGCGATCCAGCTTCTTTTAAAGCCTGGAAAATCGCTATCAGGTCAATCGGCGTAACGCCCAGACTATTCAGCGCCGCGGCGATTTCACCTACCGTAGTACCTTCAGGCACTGCCACCATCGGGGTTTGCGATTCCTGGACGCTGATTTGATCCAGCGGCGCTACTACGGTTCGACCGGAAGAGAAGGCTCCTGGTTGTGAAATCACAGGCGCGGACCTTACGGCAATTGATATCGAGCCATGAGTGATAGCCGCTGGTCGCAGCCGCGCATTTTCGCCGACTACTACGGTCCCGGTGCGTTCGTTGATTACCACACGCGCCGGAGTGTCGATATCCAAAGTCATCGCTTCAGCCATAGCGATGAATTCGATTCTGCGCCCTTGATCATATTCAGCAGGGACTGTTACTTCAATGCTGGACGCATTTATAGCAGCGGCGATATCGGCGCCGAATTGAGTATTGAAAGCTTCAGCCACTCTCTGAGCGGTTGTAAAATCGGGCTGATTCAAATTGAAATGCATGTTACCTGCTTCAAAGGCGAGCGAATCGGCTGAACGTGAAGCGATCCCCCCGTTAGGAACTCTGCCTACGACGGTATAATTTTTCCGTGCGGCGACGCGTCCGGCTTGAATGTTGAAGCCTCCGACTGAAATCGCTCCCTGAGCATTTCCCCAAACTACACCGACCAGATCAGACAACGGCGTCGGCAGCAGCGTTCCTCCGGCAAGACTGGAAGCATCACCAATGGAACTCACCAGCACATCGAAACGCGAACCGGGGCGCACAAAGGGATGCACTTCCGCGGTGACCATCACGGCTGCAACGTTTCGGGGACGAATTGCTGACGGATTGACCGTAATGCCGAAACGGTCCAGCATGTTCGCTAAAGATTGTTCGGTGAAAGGAGTACGGTAGCGGTCTCCGGTGCCGTTAAGCCCGATGACCAAGCCGTAACCGACGACCGAATTTGCCCCGGATCCTTCCAACCTTGCGATATCCTTCAAGCGCACTTCAGCCGATGCGTTGATTGCCGTTATTAGGATTAGCAACAGCAACGATCGGAATGCAGGTTTTATATGCGATTTCATAGTCAAACGTCTCGTTAAAAAATCCAGTTGATGATTTTCGTGAAGAACCCCGGCTTCTGGGCAGAATTGATATCACCTTTGCCTGTATAGGTGATCTCAGCATCCGCTATCCTGTTTGAATAGACCGTATTCTGACCAGATATATCTTCAGGGCGCACTATTCCGCGCATGGTGGATATCTGTTTTTCGCCGTTGACGGTGATGACTCTTTCTCCTTCGATGACGAGATTACCTGAATCTGTTATCTCAATGATGCGAGCGCTGAGCGTACCTTCGAGAACTCCCTTTCTGGTAGTGCCGCCCGTTCCATCGAACCTGTTCTTCCAAGAGCCGTCCATACCCATATTTGTTTCTGCCATATCGCCTTTGCCAGCTACTGATACGCCGAATTGGTTATCCGACTCTGTCTCAGTGCCTGCTTCATGCTGTCCCATGGAGTATTCGATGATCAGTATGGTGACCACGTCGCCGACCTGATACGCCCTTTGATCAGAGAAGAGCGATCTGGCAATATTATCAGAGAATTTCTTTCCGCCTGCTTCACTCACACTGTGGACAAGCATGAATGCAAGTAAAGTCAGAAAGGACAGTCGTATGTATTTTATGAGATTCATGTTATACTCCAGTTTCAAAATATTATCGCAGACAGACGCGGTCAGCGTTGACCACGACGGCGCGCAGCTTCTTACCGCTGTTTTGCAGTCTTACCCATATCTCATCGCCCAGTGTGCCATCCTGCAGAGCGGTGACGTCTGTTTTAATGGTGAAATTATCTTGATCCACAATCAGTTCTATATTACTGCCTTTTTCGATTAGAGCGGGCAGCTTCACTTGATCCCAGCGAAGTGGAGAGCCGGGTGAAAGATGCCTTGCCGCCGCAAGTCCCACTATTCCGTCTGCATGATATATCAGCCCGGAATAGGGGAATGTTTTCAGGTCAACATGCTTGACTATCAGATCATCTACCTTAATAACAGCACCGCGCTTTATCATCGTCTTTGGATAAGCCAGTTGTGCCGTCAGAGTCAGGTTTACTGTTATGTGCCGGCGGGCAATTTTTCCGTTTTTATTGCATTTCTCAATGGTAATCACCTGTTCGCCGCTGGAAAGCAGATTGCCGATTATTATTGAACAGGAAAGTGGAAGTTCATTGGAGATCAACAGATCTCTATCAGGCAGGTCAGCGATCACCCTGATAGAATCCCCGGCGAGTCTATCACAGCGTCTCTGAATGGCAGGCAACAGATCGGATGATCGCACAGGCGCTGTTCCTCTGACGACTTGAACAAAGTCAGGTGATGACAGATCAAAACAGATTTCAAATGATACCGCCCGCTTAATTTCCTCCTGCGAAATCAACCGGCTGCTGTTCGGTGAGGAAATATCACATATAGACTCCGATTTTTCTGAAAAGGATAACATTCCATCTGCTTGCGTTAGATCGGATAACGTAACCGCTTCATCAGCAAGATAAACCAGATCGTACAGCCGCAGGTGTACCTGTCCCCAACAGACCGATTGGTCTGCAAATAGGCAATACCATGAGATTAGTAGAATCAAACCTGGTTTAATCATTGCGTTCATCGGGTTATCGCTTCAGGTTGACAGCTTTTTCAAGCATGGCTTCTGCAGTTTTGATACTCTTGGAATTGATTTCATACGCACGCTGTGCGGTTATCATAGCGATCATCTCTTCCACCACGGAAACATTGGAAGATTCGATGTATCCCTGCTCGATCTGACCGAATCCATCGCGTCCGGCTTCCCCGCGGATAGGCGGTCCAGACGCCACGGTTTCCTGGAAGAGATTCTGTCCTATGGCGGACAATCCAGCGTTGTTGACAAACCGCGCCAGCTCGAGCTGACCGATCTCTTCTTGCTGTGTCTGTCCGGAAGTGACTATCGATACTATTCCTTCACGGCTGATAATCACAGACTGCGTATCCGGCGGCAGGTCGATGCCGGGTTCCAGTTCATAACCATTGGCTGTTACCAACCTGCCATCAGGATCGATTCCTATATGCCCATCACGTGTATAGGCGAGCGTTCCGTCAGGCATCATGATTTGCAGGAATCCATCACCAGCCATGGCTATATCCAGCGGGTTTTCCGTTTGTACCAACGTCCCCTGTGCAAAGCTCCGCGTATTGGCGGCGGCGCGCACGCCGTGCCCCACGGATAAATCCGCCGGTTCGACGGTATTGGATTGCAGTGATCCGCTCGCGGGGCGGATAATCTGGTACATTAAATCTTGAAACTGGATCTGCCCTTTCTTGAAGCCGGTCGTATTTACGTTGGCGAGGTTATTAGCTATATTATCCAGTTTCAACTGTTGTGCGTACATCCCGGAAGCCGCGGCTCTTAATGCTCTAATCATGCTTTATCCCCTTGAATCTATCGGCTCTTACCCACCTCGTTGACCGCCTTACCCAGAGTGCTATCCTGGGTTTTAATGGCGTTGGAGGAGGCTTCATATATCTTGTTCAGTTGGATCATCTCGATCATCTGTGAAATGAGATTCACATTGGATTCCTCGAGGTAACCGGGTTCGACCCTGTACTGCGTGATCTCCATCGGTTCACGCTGTGATACGATCAAACCATCATGCGATGGACGCAGCGCGGCAAGATCGTCGAAGACGACGATTTTCAGTTTATCGATGACACGGTCCAGTCTGGAATCTTCTCCCTCTAAAATCAGCTCGCCGTCCTGATTGATCTTCAACATCCCGTCAGGAATCTGAACGGTTCCGCCTTCAGTCACCACACGACAGCCGCTTAAGGTAACGAGTTCACCCTCTGAATTCAACTGGAAACGACCATCGCGGGTATAGGCTAATCCCTGCTCTGTTTCGACTGTGAAAAAGCCGTTGCCAACGATGGCAAGGTCCAGCGGATTTTCGGTTGCCAGCAGAGTTCCCTGCTGTGCGATACCGTAAGGACCGCGTTCTGTGACGACATAACTTTCGCCGTTCGTGATGGGAAATTCGGAGCGCGGTGAGGCGTCTAAGGTCTGCCGGAAAGATACCCGCTCTTCCTTGAATCCCATAGAATCGGCGTTGGACAGATTGCTGGCTATAACTTCAAGCTGACGCTGCTGCGCAATCATGCCTGCTGCTGAATGGTAGATTCCTTTGACCATTTTTCTCGTTCCATTATTATCCAACATTAATTTTTGCAAGGAATGTGCCATACACATTACTGATATATTTACAGTATGTTATAGCTGTTTTCGGGATGTAAACAGGGGGTAAGGGATTCCTACAAAACGAGAAAGGTGGAATTATTTACCGCTTATCGGGAAGTAAATTCTGCGGGGATATAATTGTCGGGAAACCGGCTAAAGGTCAGGCAAGTCTGGGGCTGTCCCAAAAGTCTATAAATAGTCATTATGAACGAAGTGAGGTAATTCCTTAGTGCTTGTAAAATAGGAGATTGCCACGTCATCCGTCGGCTGACGGATTCCTCGCAATGACACCGTCGGACGCTTTTGGGACAGCCCCTTCCAACCTATACAAATTCTTACGAGGTGGAGGATAGACAATCACCTTGGGAGTCCCTAGGACTTGTCTGTCATTAAATCGATATTAGGAATTACTTTCGAGCATCGTTATAAATGCTGCTTTTCAGAGGGTAGTCTATAAGTTTGAAGGAGAGCGTTGATTGGCAGACTTATCAATTCCCAGATGAGATTTAAAGCGAACAGCGGATAGGTTAAAGGCGAAGTATGTTTTTGAACCAGCCTGAAGAGGCTCTGATAGCGACGACGCCATTTTTCCGGGTGATAGGCTCCGCCTGTGGATTGGGAGAGTTTATGATAGATGTGCGAGGTTGGCTCATATTTCAATTTATATCCAGCTTTTGAGGCGCGGAGGCAGTAATCTGCGTCTTCGCTGTAGAGGTAGAAACCTTCATCCAGCATTCCTGTTTTCTCTATCACTTCGCGCCGAATCAACATGCAGCATCCGGTCAGAAAGGAGACGTCCAGAGGTTGATCGAAACGACCGTCATCAGGTTGGCGCAGCCCGAAATGCCGGACATAGCCCCAGGCAGGTTTAATAACGCCGCCTGCAAACCAGATCACACCAGGGCGGTGATGATACAGGATTTTCGGACCTGCGATGCCGATCTCAGGAGCAGACTGCATCGCCTGTACTAAAGGTTCAAGAAAACCGGGATCGACAGTTGTGTCGTTGTTCAATAACAGACAGAGATCATCGTCTGATTCGAGAAATCGCTCAATCCCTAAGTTATTCCCGCCCGCAAAACGCAGATTTTTATCTGACCGGATGATCTCGACATGCGGGAAACTGTGCTGAACCGCCTCGACTGACTGATCGGTCGATCCATTGTCCACCAGCATTATTCTATAGTTGGGATAGCTGATCTCCGAGAGAGAAGCGAGGCATTCCAGCGTGTCTTCGCGCCGATTCCAGTTGACGATTAAGATGGTAACAGAAGGTGATGTTATATCAGGTGACATAATTACTCTTCCTCCCAGCCTTCGGGGGGCCAGAAGGCATTTTCGATATGTTCGATGATATCCCTGCCCTGACGGGAGGTTACGGTTATTATATCGAAACGAATCGATTCGAAAGCAGGGGGATCGTCAGACAGATAGGATCGGGCACAGCGGGTTATCTTGATCTGCTTCTTTCGATCCACTCGAAGCTCAGGATGCGAATCCCCTTCATAGCGGCTTCTTTTCACTTCACAGAAGATCAGAGTTCCGCCTTCGCGAGCGATGATATCGACTTCTCCATAGCGCTTTCTATAGTTGCGCTGGAGAAGCACATACCCCTTTTGTATCAGAAAATCGACAGCGAGATTCTCGCCGCGATCTCCGACAGCTTTTGTCGATATTTTTAATGTATGATTCACAAATCAGGAAACAGTAATTAGCCTAATAAGCTCTTAATACTACTTAAAGTGATACTTTAAAGCTACGGCGGTGTATGTCGCAATAACCGTATTTAATGATTGCTTCTCTGTGTGCTTTTGTAGGATAGCCTTTATGCCGGTCAAAACCGTACTCAGGATAGGCGCGATGGTATTCCACCATGATCCGGTCTCGTTCAACCTTGGCGATAATGGAAGCGGCTGCGATTGAGAAACAGCGCCTGTCGCCTTTGATAACCGCCTGCTGGGATCCACTATAATCAGGTAAAGTGTATCTTCCATCGATCAGCAGGTAATTCGGCGACAGCCCGAGATTATCAACCGCGCGGCGCATTGCCAGCAGACTCGCCTGCAGGATATTGATTTCATCGATTAGAGCGGGCGAACATTGTCCGATGCCGAAAGCCAGAGCTTTTTCGTTAATCAGACCGGAGAGTATCTCCCGCTTTTGGGGCGAAAGCAGCTTGCTGTCATTAATGCCGGGAATAAATAGATTATCGGGAAAAACTACCGCGGCAGCGACGACTGGACCCGCCAACGGTCCTCTGCCGACTTCATCGACGCCGGCGATTAGCCGATATCCGGCTGATCGCAGCTTGTTCTCCATCTCGAGGAGTTTATCTGCGCTCGCCCCTTCCAGTTTCAACTGACTCAACGCCATTTATCCTGCCATATATGCTCGCCATTTGAGATATAGACGGCGGCATGATTTATATCAGTGCTGTGAATAGAACTTACTGATTCGCTTAGGAAGTCGATTACTGATTTATGTGGATGTCCGTAAACGTTATTCAAACCGCAGCTTATGAAGGCATATTCCGGATCAACCAGCTCTAAGAAGCGGCTCGAAAGAGAATACCGGCTGCCGTGATGCGGCACTTTCAGAATTTCCGATGACAGATAATATCCGGCAGCAGCGATTTTAATCTCTTCTGCTATACCAATATCCCCGGTAAGAAGGACGTCGGTATCACTGTATGAAATCTTCAGCACCAGCGACTCTTCATTTTCATCACCGCTGTTAGCTTTATAGGGCCAGAGCACCAGACATTTCGCGCCGGGATAGCCCGAAATTGTATCTCCCAACGCCAGAGTACGGACAGGAATATCATTAACTCGCGCATTTTCAAGCAACGCTTTGCCAAGACGGCTCTCAGGAGTCTGCGAACTGACCAGAAGGCGGGCAACCACGAGGGAATTCATAATCTCAACCGCGCCGCCTGCATGATCAGAGTCAAAGTGGGTGATTACCAGATTATTAATACGATTGATCCCTCGTCTCTGCAGGGAAGGGAGCAGTTCATATTTCGCGGCTTTTTCGCTGCCGCAGTCAACCATTAAATTTGATCCGCCGGGGAAACGAAAGAAAAGCGCGTCACCCTGCCCCACATCGAAGCATTCAATATGCAGATTTACCGGTTTGAGGAGTCCGTGAACTAAAATAACCACCGGTATTACGCACACCATCAGGATGAGGCGTTTCCTGCGACTACCCGCCAGGACGATGCCAAGAAATATTAAAGCAAAGGTCAGCGCCAGATAAAAACCTACGTGCTGTCCAAGTAGATTGATCCGCATTCCTGCGCCGAACTGGGCTATCTGTTCAAGAGAACGTATCCCCAATTCGAGAGCTCCGTTCAAGGGTGGAATTATCAGACCGAAGAGAGCTTTGCAGAGGATCGCGCACCAGGCTAAACCGAATATACAGCCAGCCAGCGGAATGGCTATAATATTCAACACAATGGAAGATACAGCGAAATAACCAAAATGAGCTATCAGGATCGGAGCGGTTAAAATGACAATACAGGCGCTGGTCAACAGCGGCAGAGCGATGTAATTCTGCAGTGCATCAGTAATTCGCCTCAGTTTTCGCGGCGCGGTGTTTTCACGCAGCATGATCCTTCGCTTTACATCGAGTGTGATCAGCACACCCGCCATCGCTGTAAAAGAGAGCTGGAAGCCGGGCTTAAACATCTGCATCGGGGAAAGCAACAGGATTAACAGAGCCGCGCCACCAAGTAAATTCCAGTTTGATGGAATTCGTCTGCTGAAGAACGAAATCATCAAAAAAGAAATCATGATTGCGGCTCGTAATGTCGGCGTACTGGCGCCTGTCAAAAGAACATAACTCCATAAGCCGATAAGCAGCGCTATTCGGCGCAGAACAAGACTCTTTATAACAGGCGATATGAGCAGCGTCAATATTGCAAACAGGAAGCCGATATGCAACCCGCTGACAGCCATCAGATGATAAAGTCCGCTGCGGCGGAAGTTGTCTTTAATATCTTCAGGGACGCTCTTTTTATCTCCCAGCAGCATACCGGTCAGCAATCCAGCCTCACGGGGCGGCAGCAGAGAAATCAAAGAATTACGGATTGCATTCTGTACTGAAAAACCGGGTTCAGGCTGGGTTAATAGAGTCACATAATCCGGTTTGATCCAGCCGACAATACCATCGCGCGCAAATTCAAGACGCAGGTTTCGTCCGCCTGGATTGCGCTTTTCGGGATAGGGCTGTATCCTGCCGGCAATTACCAGATCAGATCCGGATTCAAGTTGAAATTCCTGCGGATTAACAATCAACCTGAGGCTTGTATTGAACCTCTTATATAACTCCTCATCAGATGATAACCATTTCGTCCTGAAAGTAAAAATCCGACGATCCTGTTCACGGAATATTTCCGAATCCAGTGTCCCCCGGATTATAACTGTTTCAATCGGCAGAGTTCCCGCTTTTTTAAGAGTTGTATCTGTAACGCTCCCCAGCAGACATCCGAGGCTGAACAACGCGATTATAGCGGCAGGGGCTGTCCAAAGTCTCTCCCTGCCCGAAAATGCAAACAGCGCCGCCAACGCAGAGACAATCCACCAGAGTACGGGATATGCAATACCACAGCAACTGCCGAAAAAGATTCCCCCCGTTAAAATAAGCGCAGCTTTAACTGCGGGTAAATTTCTCAATGGGAAGTTAGATAGATTTCTTTTGGAAGATGTATAATCCAACAGCGCCGTTTAAGATGGCTCTATAATAATGGAGTGTAAATCCGGCAGTCTGGTGCTCCGCGGTCATTCCCTGACGTCCCGGAAATTGATACACGCTGTCACGCAGATACCGGTACGCTCCCGCCCGTGATGAGAAGAGAGCGCCTAACAAAGGGACAACTCGCTTGAAATAGAGACCGTAGATAATCGGGAAGATGACTCCACCCGGCGGCGACATCTCGAGGAATCCCCAGAATCCGCCGGGCTTCAGTACGCGATAAATTTCAGCGAAAGCAGTCGCTCTATCCATGAAATTGCGCACTCCGAAGGTGCAGACCGCTCCATCGACCATGCCTGCACGGAAAGGGAGCTTCTCAGCAACGCCCAAGGTTACAACTGAATCCGGCATTTTCTGCCGATAGGCTCCCGTCATGGAAGGAGACGGATCCAGACCAACTACCCTGACCGATGAACAGGCAGCTTTAATAGCAGGTTCCATGTCTCCTGTCCCTGCTGAGATATCGAGGATCATTTGCGAAGGTTTCGGCGACATGCGGCGCGCCAAGTCAAAGCGCCATTTCTGATCCTGACCCCAGCTTATGATCCGGTTCAACCGATCATAAGCCGGAGCAATGTTATTAAAGTGATCGACAACCTGCTCTCTGTCAGTCTTCATATCGGTCTATTTCAGAACAGGATTATCCGTCCCATTGCCACCTGATAAATGAATATGAAAGGCGCTGATAAAATCAGACTGTCGAAGCGGTCCAATGCTCCGCCATGTTCGGGCAGCAGAGTTCCAGAATCTTTCACTCCGGCTGAGCGCTTGAAGTAAGATTCCACCAGGTCGCCAAGCTGCCCGATGATGCCCACGATGAGAGCGACGTAAAGCAGGTCTGCCGCATTCGTTTCGACAGCTAAAAACGGCATCCAGAGAACTGCCCAGAGAACTGCGCCGATTAAACCGAAGAAGAAACCTTCCCAGGTCTTATTGGGACTAACGCGGGGGGACATTTTATGTTTGCCGAAGACTTTTCCGCCTGCATAAGCAGCGGTATCACAGATCCAGATGGCAGACAGGAAGAACAGAGTGTAACCGGCGGACATTTCAAAATCATCCCAGGTTGCGCCGCGAAGATACGCCAGTGTTCCCAGCAGCAACGGAATATATGCCCATCCGAACAGCGTCAATGGCAGGTCGCGGAAAGCCTGCCATTCACCGAAACGGATCTCGATGAATACCAGGATAACCGCAAGCCCGAGCATTAACAAAAGCCAACAGCCGGCGGGGATAAATGCGGTTAATATAATCGCGGCAAACGCTAAAAAAACCGCAGGGAATTTCTGCGGATTCATGTGACGCGTTTCTGCCATAGTGTAAAATTCAAACAGAGCCACAGCGGCAATTACCGCCACGAACAGCGAGAATAACCAGCCGCCAAAAGCTGTCACTATAATGATCAGCGGTATTCCCCATGCCGCAACGCTCAGGCGGTCATGTAATGGGTTATGGTTTGACATGGTTTGTCGTACCTCTATGGTGCGATGGGTTTTACTGCTAACCGTAAGACCCGGTAGATCGATTATCTTGATATCAACAGAATTATAAAGTAGACTGAAACTGGCAGTATTAACAATGACGTAAATACTCCAGGGAAATATTTTCTCTTCGCAATAGTCATCGCGATATGACCAGCGGCATTAAGGAGCATAGCAGCCACAAATATCCATAAATATAGGACAGTACTCTCCAAGCTTCGTTTTAATTGAAAGAAAAGCACGATACAAAGAGAATAAATAATTACGTTGAGGGTCACAAAGAGCCATAAGGGTATTTCAGCTCTTCCAGCAGATGAATAAACAATAGAAACACCAACAGTGTGTAAATGGCAATTATTGGCATCTATCAAATTTCAGGTTATATGATACCCACCAGTAGCATCTGCCATAAGTAATATCAGGTTCTCTGCAATATGGACATTTTCCGCAATGAATACAGTTGATCCCTGCTCCAATTTTCCATGAAACACAGTAAGAAACTGCTTGAGTTTCCTCTTGGGCACATATGAGAGCCAAAATTTGGCTAATCCACTGTTATACGTGCCCTTCAATCTATCCAGGCGAAACGCATCAGCTTTAAGAAAACATACGTCAGGATTTCTTCAGTATTTTCCAGCCCAGTGGGAGAAGTGACGCTGTCAGAGCGATCTTGATGACGTCCCCTATAAGGAAGGGAATCAGACCAACCTGCACCGCCTTCTCAAATCCGATAAACAGCGACAGCCACAGCACTCCGCAGATGAGAATAATAGCGCTGCTCACCAGGAGCGCCGCGAATATCTTGAAATTCTTCCTGTCCCAACCCATTTCCGCGAAGTATCCGGCAGTATAAGCAGCAATAAGGAATCCAGCAATATACCCTCCAGTGGGTCCAATAAGATAGATTATCCCGGACGCGCTGGATGCGAACACCGGCAGACCCGCCGCGCCTTCCATGATATACAACAGCACGCTGGCAGCGCCTTTCTTGCTTCCCAGTAACACGCCGGTCAACAGAACCGCCAGAGTTTGTCCGGTAATTGGAACGGGTGAAAATGGCAGCCTTATAGCTAACTGGGCGGACAGGGCGATAAATGCGCTGAAAACTACCACGCAAGAAAGGTCATACAGCCTTGCCTGCCGTTGCTGCGCCGGACGTATGATATCTGAATATGTCCCATAACTCATTATTGTACTCCTGCTGACGCGTAGATTATTTTCCGCTTCCCCAGGTAACGACCTCGATACGGACTTTCGCTGTTCCAACGCGCACCATGTCGATGACTTTTGCGGCGCCTAAAGAGAGATCGATAATCCGTCCCTTAACGAAAGGACCGCGGTCGTTTATGGGTACTGTAATCGTTTTATTATTGTCGAGATTGATGACTTTTACCACTGTACCCAACGGCAGGCTTTTATGCGCTGCCGACAGACCGTTCATATCGAAGATTTCACCCGAGGCTGTGGGTCTGCCGTGAAACTTGTGAGCGTAATAGGAGGCAATTCCTTTCTCCACGTATTTCCCACCCGGTTTCACTGGCGGTGGCAGCGTATCGCGCCGGTAACGGGGCATCGAAGTACACCCCGCGAGTAACGCCGCGATGACAAGAAGCGCCGTCCAGCGTATCATATTGCGGGTCAATCCAACTGAATCGATCCGACCAGATCGCTGATGCGTGAGAGGTCGTGGTTTTCGCAATATTCCTCCAACCCTGAGATAATATATAGTGACGTTCGGGGATCAATAAAAGTGGCAGTGCCGACCTGCACTGCTGACGCGCCGGCTATGATGAACTCCAATGCGTCCGCGGCGCTGCTTATCCCGCCTATGCCGATCAGAGGTATTGAAACCGCCTTATGCGCTTCGAAAACCTTGGCGAGAGCGACTGGTTTGATGCTAGGACCGGAATAACCGCCGGTAACCGTGGAGATTCTGGGTTGGCGCGATTGAACGTCGATCGACATGCCTACCAGAGTGTTTATCATAGAAAGGGCGTCGGCTCCCGCCGCTTCACAAGCGCGGGCAATTTCAGAAAGCGAGGTGACGTTAGGCGTCAGCTTGGGAATGATTGGTCTCTGCGTTCGTTCGCGGACGCCCCTGACGATCTTTTCCGTTACTTTCGGATTTGTGCCGAATGCCATCCCCTCGTCTTTGACGTTCGGGCAGGAGACGTTTATTTCATAAGCATCGAAGCCCT
This sequence comes from candidate division LCP-89 bacterium, assembly GCA_025774555.1. GTDB lineage: Bacteria > Electryoneota > B3-LCP > B3-LCP > B3-LCP > JALGVT01. The sequence goes on along the minus strand of JALGVT010000026.1, from coordinate 10,559 downwards.
TTTCATTATCGAGCTTCTCGACTACTTCCCAGTACTCTTCCACGGTAGATCCAGCAATATTTACTACAATCGCAGTCCTGATTTTTCGCAGTGCAGGGAGCTTATCAGTGATAAAAGCATCTACTCCGACGTTCGCCAGACCGATGGTGTTCAGCATTCCTCCGCTGGTTTCCCAGATGCGAGGCGAAGGATTACCGGGACGCGGGCGCGGCGTTATCGTTTTAATGACGATACCACCCAGCGCAGCGACGTCAAGCAGTTCTCCGTATTCAGTTCCATAGCCGAAGGTGCCGGATGCCGTCAGAACCGGATTCTTCAGTTGTAGAGAGCCCAATCTGACCGATAAATCAACTTTCATGCCCGCATCGCCTCTCTTTGATTCTTATATCTGTTGACATATTGCCCGCAGTTTGATCCGATGGTATCTTCTTCCGGTTCACCGAGGCTCAGGATCACCCGGTAACCTGCGTCCTGTAGATCAGCAGTGATCTCTTCAGAACCCTCGCCGGTGAATGTGTCAATCTGTGATTCAAGCCCATTGGCATGAGCTTTTTCCGTGGGATTCAGCGGCGTTAGTTTGATCAGGAAAATGGCTGGATCGAAAAGCTGCCGCAAGCGCTTCGCATCCACCGAACAGCCTTTCGCTATGGCAAAATTCAGCGCGATTTTTCGGTCACCCTGCTGATGGAAACGTTCACCTAAACTCGCCGCCTCCTTAAAACTCAGCACCGGGTAATTGATCAGTCTGCGGCGCATATCAAGGTCAGTCGTATGCAGTGAAAACTGCATCTGGAAACTGCCGCCACTGTAGAGTCTGTTTTTTATTTCGGTGAGTTCATTAAAGAAGCGATCACATTTCTGCGGCAGCACTGTGGACAAACAGGGCATCAATCCCGGAGCGTTGTACCTGTGCGGCAGTTCTTTTAGAACGTCAAGCACGGCATCATTCAGAGTGGGCTCTCCCATGCGCGCAAATTGAACCTTAAACTTCGGCACAGGAACGATACGATCCGGGTAACGGGCAGTTACCAGCATATCGATCTGTTCGAGGATCTCAGACGCAGAAAGCCTTCCGCGGTAATCACCTCCGGCATCGCACATCAGACAATCGACCGGGCAGCCTTTCAAAGTCGATACGATTAACACCCACTTTTCCTCGCGCGGCACGGGCGGCTGGATAGACTCGACGAATTCAACTAAAGAACCATCATTCAATCTGCCGATGCTTAACAGTGCCAGTTCTTCTCTGCCATGACGGGCGATTATTTCCATTTATGTTTTCTCTTCCAGCATTGCGGCAATATCCATAGCGCAGCGCAGTCCATCACCGACAGCAATACCCACCTGTCGGAAACTGCCATTGACAACGTCTCCTGCGAAGTGAAGCGGGATGACGCCGCAAGGTTTATTCAGCAGCTCTTCAGAAATATAACAATTATCAGGCTTGCGACCAACTGCAACTAAAGCAGAATCACAGTTAATCGTTTCAAGTTCGTCTTTGCTAAAAGTAATGTCTATGCCAGCGTTGCTCTCAGAAAAACTGGATGGCGTTACACCGGTAATTACTTCAATTGCTTCTGTTTTTTTGACGCGTTCTTCGAGCAAGTAATGTCTATGCCAGCGTTGCTCTCAGAAAAACTGGATGGCGTTACACCGGTAATTACTTCAATTGCTTCTGTTTTTTTGACGCGTTCTTCGAGCAGTTTCAGACAACGCGGCTGATTTGAACGCATCAGAATTTTAATATCTATATTACGTTTACTCAGTGATAGCGCATAGTCGAAAGCAAAGCAGCGTCTCCGCCGCCAATAATGCAGGCGTTTAAGCCGAAATTTTCAGGAAGATCGCGCAGCTCATGAAAAACAAGCCTCCCTTCAAGCTCTATCTCCCCGGGAACATTCAGACGGTTCGGGGTACTTCCCGTCGCGATGATGACGGCTTTCGAACGAACCTCTTCTCCCCCTGAGCACAGCGCAAGATAATAATCTCCATCGCACGTAAGGCGTTCGATTTCAAGATGATGAATTTCAACACCGACATTGTCAATATGATGTTGGAATAATTTGACCAGATCAACACCGGTTATGCCATCGGCAAACCCGGGATAATTTTCAACCCAACCCGCATTTAAAAGAGCGCCACCGACACGATCCTTCTCAATAATAATCGTATCGATGCCGCTGCGTTTCAACTGAATCGCAGCCGTTATGCCCGCTGGACCCGCGCCGACAACCAGAACTTCCGTTCTCATCAGAACAGGGACCAATCGATTTCTTCAGCATTGAAAACCGGTCCATCCACACAGACTAACTGGAATCCACCGCGCTCCCCGGTATCTTTTAATTTGGTTGCGCACCCCTGACAGACGCCCACACCGCAGCCCATGCGATTTTCAAGAGATACCTGCAAAGGAATTCCATACTCCTTACATAGACGTGCGGCTTCTTTCATCATGGGAACGGGACCGCATGTATAGGCGCGTGTATTGCCTTTGACGCCGCGCTTCATCTGTTCTTCAAAAGCGGCTGTAACAAAGCCGTGGAAGCCAAAACTGCCATCATCGGTGCAGTTGACTAAACCGCGCTCTTTAACCTCCTCATCTTCCAATGGAAATTCATCGTGAGACAGCGAACCAACGAACAAGTGAGTTTTTATACCTCTATTCTTCGATTCATCCTGCAGAAACAGGAGAGGCGCGTCACCTATACCGCCTCCAATCAGATAGGCAGTTTCGACGTCACCAATATCGAATCCCGATCCCAGTGGACCGATGAAGTCACTGGTCTGCCCCACCTTATATTCGGCTAAACGCTCCGTGCCGCTTCCGACAATCCGAACAATCAGCCTGATGATGTTTCCGTTGACGCCGGCAATACTTAAGGGTCTTCGCAGTATAGCGTGCTGAACTCCCTCCACCTTCATGTGGACAAACTGTCCGGGTACGGCAGTTTCAGCAATCGCGGGGAGTTCAATCTGTAGGCTGAAAAGGGATGAACGAAATCTGTCAATACGGTGGATGGAACCTTTTTCTTGTGTCATATCAGGGCTCAAATCGAACGATTTGGGTAGTGGGCGCTTCGATGTATTGTCCGTCTCTATAGGCTGGTCTGTAAGTCATGTTCTGGAGCGCCTGAATGGCGCTCTCGCCGAAATCGAATCCTTCCGGGTCTTCGCTTTGGATGATGAATTCACGGGGAGTACCATCTTCTCCTACTATAAACTGGACTGCTGCCTCCCCCGGGATCATAGCTTCCGCGGCAACCAATGGATAGAGATGATTCTGATGGATGTATCTTGATAGTGCGTCCTGCCCGCCTATTAACTCGGGTGGCGCAGATCCCGGTGGCGCTTCACCCAGCTCACCGGATGCAATCAAGGCGGCGACTGAGTCATCTATCGCCTGTTGCAGGCTGTCTGGCACTTCCGGCGGAGGGGGCGCCACTTTATTTTGAGCAATGCTCACATATTCGGACTGAGGGTACCAAACGATCAATGAATCATACGACGCCATCGCCGCATCGAAATCCTCAAGTTTATGCTCCTGCAGCCAGGCTGTCGTGTAAAGCGCTTTTGAAGCCCATTCGGAACCGTGCCAGCGATCGGTAACCTCTGTAAATATGCTTATCGCTTCTTCAGGACTATTCTCAGTGATCCAGAGTTCTTCAGCCTGATGGAATAATTCCGCCACGGTATCTATTGTTTCTGGAAGAGGTTCAAGACCGATTTTTAGTCGAACCCAGCGGTCATATTCGGATTTGGGGAAATTTTCATGAATCAGGTGAAGTATTGAATCCGGTCCGGTGGAATCCGGTGAAGCAATTTCAGCTAAGTGATACAAAGAGAGCAGAGACTTCGCTTGAATATCGGGATTATATACCTGTTCCGCCAGTTCTGTAAGCATTACTTCAGCCGTATCAGCGTCATCAAATCTCGTCCAGTAGTGTTCAGCCAGGCGGAAGCGCAGTTCAGCCAGTTCAACGCGATCGCTGTCCATCCTGGCATAGACTTCAATCGAATCAAGTGGAAGAGGCACGATGGTAATCGGACGAGTCACAGCCGCAGCGGGATCTGTAGGCAGGATTCCCTGCTGCATCGTCTGGTATTGACCCGCTCCTCCCTGCATGTTTGGAGGAACTTGACCTGCTGGGAAGCGAGGATCAAGTGGTGGTGGCTGTTCCGGATATTGTGTGGACGCTGGACCACTTACTTCAGAAATGGAATCTGGTAATCCGGTTGTTAGAGTATCTGTTTGAAGAGAATCGATCTCTATTTCCAGAGTATCCAGCGCAATTACTTCCAGTTGCACAGCTAAGGTATCCAGATCAATTTTCAGCGAGTCGATGCCTCTGTTCAACGATTGAAAGAGGCGCAGGTCGTCCACTTTTTTATTGGCGTCTTCAACAAACTCGCTCTGTGAGAACTCCGTCTGCACTTTCTGGAGGTATTCCTGGGCTTTATCGAATTCTTTCAAATGCTGCCAGTAAATCTGCCCGAGTTGATAACTCGCTTCTGCAGAAATCTCCGTGCGGGGATAGAGTTCGAGGATTCTTTCATAAAGCTCGACGGCTTCTTCTCTGCGCTCAAGTTCGGCAAGAATTCCCGCTTTCGTAAGGTATGCTTTGTCATAAAAATTATAAAATAGATCGATCTTCAGCAGCTTTTCACAGATTTTCAGCGCCTCATCCAGATCACCCAGGTGCCAGAGACATACCGCTCTTTTATGCATCGCTTCAAACTTGCGCTGGGTCAGGGGTTTCTCATCCAGCACCTTTAAATAAGCCTTCTCAGCCTTCTTGTAGTCCTTAAGTTCATAGTGGCATTCGCCGATCTGATACCTGATATCCGCCCGTTCACGCTTATTCTTCTGAGACTCAAGAACCTTCTCGTACTCGAGTAACGCCTGATGGTAGTTCTCCTTCTCAAAGTAATAGTCCGCTTGTGTTCTCTGGCTCTGGAAACGAACTTCTTCCGGTACGCCCTCTTCGACCCATAGATCATTCAAGACTGCAATGCCTTCTTCCGGTTTGCGCATCCTGATCATCGTTTTTCCCAGATATAGCCGGGCTTCATAGACGAGCGGCGATTCAGGATAATTCGTGATCAGCTCTTCGCACTTGCGTTTGGCTTTAGGGTAGTTTCGGATTTCGTAGTAAGCTTTGCCCATCAGAAGTATGGCGTCATCAACGTACTTGCTATCCTTATAATACTCAATGACGCGCGCCGCTGAATTGATCGATTTTTGATAATTAGCGGTTACCGGTCGTCCTGACGTATTATCCTCGTTATCCTTAACACCTTCTTTGAAAAAGTACTTGGCGTTATAATACGTATTGAAATAGGCACAGGAAGAAAATCCTATTCCTACTAAGAAAAGGAACAGTAAGAAGGTCAGTCTGTATTTAGGATTATTGGCAATCATCAGGACTGATTCATAATTAAATAGATTTGGAACGTACCTGGCGAATTTTATCTACCAAAGCTGGTAAAGCCTTAGCTGACGTCTCATGAATGGCAGTATCAGCCAGCGATGTCAGCGGCGTTCTGTCAGGATTGACTTCGATCAGGAATGCGCCATTCTGTTTTGCCATCTCCGGCAGAGACGCAGCCGGATGAACGACAGCGGAAGTGCCAACCGACAGAAACAGAGTTGCTTGATGTGACTTCATAAAAGCGTCTTCTATATCCACCGGATTTAAACCTTCTCCGAACCAGACCACGCCGGGTCTTACCGGTCCCTGACATTTGGGACATAAGGGCGGCATTTCATCAAAGTTCAGAGCGTCATCAGGAAAAGTGTTTGAACAGTTATTACACTTATTTATGAAAATGTTGCCGTGCAGTTCTATAGGTCTATTGCTTCCAGCGCGGGTGTGCAGTCCGTCCACGTTCTGGGTAATCAAGGTATAGGCGTCTCCCAGTATACTCTCGAGTTCGACCAGAGCGGTATGTCCCGGATTGGGCTCGGTTGCAGCGATCAGGTTCCTGCGATACTTATACCAGTCCCAAACCAGTTGCGGATCAGCGGCAAATGCCTGCGGTGTGGCAAGTTCTTCCGGTCGGTGCTGTTTCCACAAACCTCCTTCTCCTCTGAAGGTCGGGACTCCGGATTCGGCTGACATGCCGGCTCCGGTTAGCACAACAATTCTATCCAGATGCTCGGGAGTTAGATTTATCGCAAAGATTTCATGCAATTCCATACTTGACAAAGGGCTTTTTATTATTTATATTAAAAGTCTATCATTTTTTGGAGAACAGAATGCCGCATCATAAATCGTGTAAGAAGCGTATGCGCACCAGTGCAGAAGCAAATGTGAGAAACCGAGCGTACAGATCCAATCTGCGCAGCTTGATACGCCAGGTTCGCAGTACTAAAGACCCAGCAGAAGCTCAGGAGAAACTCCGCAAAGTTACCTCCATGCTCGACAGTCTGACCCAAAAAGGACTGGTGCATAAGAATTTTGCCGCTAACAACAAGTCAAAACTTAGCCGCAAGGTCAATAAGCTCTCCGCTTAGATTGACCGCCGTCAGTACTGGTAATTTGGGGCTTCTCTGGTGATCACCACATCGTGTGGGTGGCTCTCACGAAGTCCTGCCGGACTGATCTTAATAAACTGAGAATCCCTGCGAAGTGCATCCAAATCAGGCGCTCCGCAGTAACCCATTGCAGCTTTAATCCCTCCAATAAGCTGGTAGACAGTATCTTCCAGCTTTCCTCTGAAGGGGACTCTCCCCTCAATACCTTCCGGTACCAACTTGCCCTGGGCTTCAGCATCCTGAAAATACCGGTCTGCGCTGCCATCCATCATTGCGCCCAGAGATCCCATCCCTCTGACCACTTTGTAGCTGCGACCTTCCAGTACAATGGTTTCTCCGGGGCTCTCCTCCATTCCGGCGAATAACTGCCCAACCATAATAGATTCCGCTCCGGCGGCTAAAGCCTTGGCAATATCACCGGAGTAGCGGATTCCTCCATCCGCAATAATAGGAATGTCGCTCCTGGCAGCCTCTTCAGCGCACTCCATCACCGCAGTAAGCTGAGGAACCCCGACGCCGGCAACGACGCGCGTTGTGCAAATCGAGCCTGGTCCGATACCTACCTTTACTCCATGTACACCTGCGGAAATAAGATCCGCCACCGCCTCGCGTCGTCCGACATTACCGGCGATTACTTCCAGATCTGCACATTGTTTCCGGATTCTTTCCACAGCCTGAATGACTCCCTTGCTGTGCCCGTGCGCGGTATCGACAACGATGACGTCCACGTGGACGTCTTGAAGCCTTTCCAGCCTTGCGTCAAGATCTGCGCCAACGCCCACGGCGGCGCCTACGCGCAGCCTGCCATGTTCATCTTTACAGGCGTGGGGATACTGCTTTTTCTTCTGGATATCTTTGACGGTGATCAAGCCGTATAATTTACCATCTTCGTCCACAATCAACAGCTTTTCAATACGGTGCTTCTGCAGTATTTTCTGTGCGTCTTCGAGAGTGGTATGGCGCGGCGCAGTCACCAGTGATGCGGAGGTCATCACTTCCGAAACAGAATGATCTAGGTTGGTTTCAAAGCGCAGATCACGATGTGTGACAATCCCTACCAGTTTGTCACCATCGACAACGGGAATACCAGAAACAGATTTCCTCTGCATGGTCAACAGGGTTTCCCGTACTGTATGGCGCGGTGAAATAGTAATGGGATTTAAAACGATGGTGCTTTCAGCTCGTTTAACGTAGTCAACCTCTTCTGCCTGCTTTGCTGGCGAAAGGTTCTTGTGTATAATGCCGATACCGCCCAGTCGTGCCAATGAGATTGCCAGTGTCGATTCGGTTACCGTATCCATAGCAGCCGAAACGAGCGGAATATTCATCGTTATATTTTTGGACAGACGGGAGCGTATATTCGTATTTGAGGGTAAAATTTCTGAGCGAGCGGGAAGCAGAAGGAGATCGTCGAAGGTGTATCCTTCACCTACGATTTTAGTCTCCGTTTTCTTATGATTAGAGCCATTTGAATTTGCTTGCAAGGTTCTTATCCTCATTTTATTCGATTATACCCAAACGGTGTCAAGATGTTCCGTTTGGATAGCTATAAATTTTATTTTATAAAGCAGGGTGAGCTGTTCAGCCACAGTCGATTTATAGTATAAAAAGGCTGTAAAAATAGCCAATATGATCCAGTGTCTGCCGTGAAATCTGAAGGTGAATCAAGTAGGCGGAAACGAGCAGCACGGGGAATACAAATCCCACCAGTAAAGGTCTGTTATAACTTCCTTTATAAGCAATCCGATAAGCTTTGATCATTCTAATATATGACCAGCTAAACGACCAGACAATAGCCAATACCGCTAACACTTGCAGATAATGGATACTTTCTATTCTCAGAAACAGAGCGGATATCGGCACAACGATAAGCATCGGCACAGAGGACCAGTAGAAGATATACACCGATTGAATCGTAGTAATTTTCACCGGCTGTCCGTAACTCGCAATTCTAAATAGTAAGGCTATCAAAAAGGTCAATATTATGGTCAGTACAGTGAAAAATACAACGCCCTCATACGGAGTCCAGATAACAGACCGCAACACAAATAAAAGTATATTCTCGCTGAAAATATGCTCAAGGAGAGCACAGAATCCAAGATTTTGCTTAAGGCTATATGCTATAGATGCAGACAGGTTGCCAAAACCGACTGTTAAAAGCAGAATCAGAATGCCGGTTTGTGCTCCCTGAAGAAAACGCCTATCGCGAATGTCGCCGATGAACTGGGTTGCGTGTGTCAAAGAACGGCGTAAATTCTGGCTGAAAGGCTTATCTATACGCATTACCCATAAACCAAATGCACAGGCAGCCAAACCGACAACGAGAAACTCCCAGGGAGGTTCCTCATTAGCGTTATCGGTTGAAATCAATTCACCACTATCTGGCTGGTAATCTGACAAACTCAGTTTCTCAGACGACAGATCAAAACCATGCTCTGCTTCTCCTTTTTCAGCCAACAACAACAGCGCCCCTATTGAGAGAGCGATAATAATCGCAGTAATAGTCGTATATTTGCGGCGAGTCTTCAATTTTGATGTGTATTTGAATGATAAACAAGTATATTCAAGAAATATAGCTATTTCAAAATCAAAATGCAAATGAAAACTCGTGTGGAGAAGATCGGCAATTATCTTGCACCATGACAATAAAACATCGTGGGAAACAAGGATTTAAACTTGATATTTGCAGCTATTTTCCTTAACTTCTGAAAGAAGCCGGCTATTCGGTAGCTTTTCTATTTTTGTAGTAATTGATAAAAGAGCCTATAATATGAACCACAAGCGCCTTATCATCGCCCTCTCAATATGCTTCGCGGTAGCTATATCTCTATTTGGGACTCCGGATGATCCGGGTAATTTCGGTGTGCGTTCGGTATTGCCGCCGCTCTTTGCAATTGCTTTAGCATTGATAACCAGAGAAGTGATCCTGGCTCTATTAGGCGGAATCTGGCTGGGAGCTTCATACTTAGCAGGCGGTAATATTCTTGCAGGGCTGCTGCGCGTTTTAGATCATCATTTAGTCGGCGCGCTGGCAGACTCCGATCACGCCTTTATCCTGCTGTTCAGTCTCACTTTAGGTGGAATGGTCGGGATCATTGGGGCTGCAGGCGGAGCAGCGGGGATTGTCCAGAAGATAAGCCGATGGGCTAAGAGCCCGAGATCAGGACAGATTGCGGCGTGGGCGATGGGTATTTTTATCTTCTTTGACGATTATGCCAACACCCTGATCGTGGGTAATACTTTTCGTCCGCTGACAGACCGTCTCCGCATCAGCCGCGAAAAACTGAGCTTTATAGTGGATGCCACTGCGGCGCCGATAGCGTCGATCGCTTTAATCTCTACCTGGATAGGTTTTGAAGTCAGCCTTATCGCCGATGGATTGTGTCCGGCAGGGGCGCTTTCGTCGCCGACTGAAGCATACGGCATTTTTATCGAGACAATCCCTTACCGTTTCTATCCTCTTTTTATGCTGCTATTGGTTTTCATGATAGGTTTTTGGGATCGGGATCTGGGACCTATGCTGAAAGCCGAAAGACGCTGCCGTGAAACCGGTAAAGCGCTTGCAGATAATGCGCATCCTCTTGTATCCTCCGAAAGCATAGATCAGAGTCAGGCGCCTCTTACGTCGAACTCGTGGCTCTGGGGAGTGATCCCGGTGATGGTGGTTATAACCGCCACTTTCGCAGGGCTGTATTTTGATGGACTGAGAAACCTCGAGGTTGATGCAGTGGACGCCCCCTTTTACGAGATCATCTCGGGATCTAACTCTTTCGCCGTCTTGATGTGGTCCAGTTTCCTGGGAGCTTTGAGTGCGGGAATTCTCGCTATTTCAGGAGCAAGGCTGAAACTCCAGCAGACAATGTCCGCCTTTACCGAAGGTATCAAAGCGATGACAGCCGCAATGATCGTCCTGCTGTTAGCTTGGGCTATCGGCGGAATTTGCCAGGATATGGCAACAGCGGAATACATCGTCGCCGTATCCCGTGACATACTATCACCTCATCTGATTCCCGCGCTGACATTC
>JALGVT010000061.1 GCA_025774555.1 candidate division LCP-89 bacterium | reverse complement strand
TTACCGGGAACCGCAGTCCATCGGAAGGCAATCCGTGAAATCCGCGTAATCCGTGGTTCAGACAAAAAAGGGTCGGCACAAGACCGACCCCTACGCGCCCGGGTTACCCACAGCTCTGCTGTGGGTTCTATCATTATATCTCTTCACCCAAATATAATCCCATCACAAAATAGAATCAAGGTTATTTCGTGCGTTTTGCGGAGATTGTGAACAAGTTACAGAGAACTGATAACTGGCGGGGGGCAATCTGCGCAATCCAATAATCTGCGTAATCAGCGATTCAGATAAAAAGCGGGGGTAAGCCCCCGCTCTACCTTCTTGGTCGTGTTTTCCGTTGCATCAGGTACTAAGCGCCGCGGAGACCTGACGCTTTCCTCAATCTCCCCCTAAAATATTCCTCCTCTTTTCCTTGCATTTCCATTCATTCTGTTGTATATTATATACAGGAGCCTTTGCCTTCCATCTTTCCTTATCCTCGAGGTATCGCTAATACTCAACTGCTCGGCACTCTTTTTCTAACTGCTAACAGCCAACGGCTTACTGCTATTTCCGTCATAAATCTGTCGTTTCCAAAATCCCGCCAAGCACAAATACACCGACAAATCTGGCGGACACCACATTGTGGCGGACAAATTTATCGAAATCGTCGCTCATCCGAGCGTCTTTTTTATCCCCTATTCCCTTATCGCCTTCCTCACAAAGACGACAATCCAGAGAGCAATGATAAAGAATCCGATCAATCCCTCGAAGGATGCCAGAGTAAGACTCAGCGCGCCAGCGGGCTTCACTACTAGAAGCCCCATGGTGGTAAAGCACTGAATCGAAAACAGCATACTCATCCAGAAATCCAGAATGAATAGAGGTGAATTCGGAATACCGCCGGTAAAATCGTAGGCGATTACTCGCTCTCCCATTGTTAAACCGGTAATAAGAAATAGAACTCCGAAGAATACAATTGTGAACAGCCCGGTCAGGGCTACTCTGGAGGGTCGTTCACCATACCCCATAAAAAATTCATAGAAGATTAACCGCCCCAAATAGCGCAGCCACGATTTCTCCGCGCGGCATTGCCGGGTCTTCCAATAATTCTCCTGCTCGTGATAATATGCCGACCTGCTGAACAGTCCATTATCTCGAAAGAGCATCTGGACCTGATGCGAGAGAGATCTGGCATTAGCAGGATTAATACTCTTTCGTTCCTCTTTATGCAGTCGGGAAAGAGGAAGAAACAACCATCCGGATATATCCTCGTCATGCGGCGAATTGCCAGCTAATCCATCATTCTGACCGAATTTAGTGTCATCATTTGCAGCGGCGGACACTCGAAGCGAACGGAAATTGCAGTCTGTAAGGTCCGTTCCGCACAAGTTTGCTCCTTCAATGTTGCTTTCCAGCAGAGAAGCATTTGAAAGATCCGCTCTGGTGAAATCGGCTTGCTTGAGATATGCCTTTTCTAATATAGCGCCGCTCAGGTCAGCATCGGTTAGAATCGCGTTTTGCAGTCCCGCGCCGTCGAAGTGAACCGCTGATAAATTCGCGCCAGAGAGGTTGGCATCGGTCAGATCGGCTCTCTCCAAATGAGCGCGAGTCAGGTCCGCTTTCTTCAGAGCAGCGGATATCAGGTAGGCATCTTGAAGATAGGCTAAGGATAAATCCGCTTCGTTAAGATCTGTATCGGCGAAGTTGGTTCTTTCCAGTTTGGCAGCGACAAACTTTGTTTGACACAGCTTCGCATTTTCAAAACTTGCTTCTGTACAAACGGACACAGAGAAGTTCGCGCGATTGATTTGCGCTTCCGAAAAATCCGCCATCGGGGCTTTAGCTCTCTCAAGGTTCGCGCCATCCAGATAAGCGGAACGCAGCTTTGTCCCTTTCAGTTCTGACCAGCCCAAATCCGCGCCTTCGAGGTGCGCTCGGGAAAGATCAGCGCCGTTCAGTGCGGCGAGAGACAGATCAGAACCATCCAATCGGGCGGCAGTCAAAGTTGCGCCGTCCAGACGCGCCTGATGGAAAGAGGCGTTTATAGCGCGCACAAAAGATAGATCGGCTTTCTCTAAACTGGATTTATACAGGTCTGCGCCTTCTAAAAGCGCAAAAGGGATGATAATGTTGGACAAATCGACGTTGCGGAGAGGGATGCCCCGTAGATCGAGGATTAACGCATCCTGCTTTCTGGAATAGGACAGGAACTGAAAACCGTTCTCGCGGCTGTACCAGGGGAGACGCAGAATCCGGCGTACTGCCTTCTCATGAGGTTCGCCGCGCAGGCATGAAATAACGTCGCTGATCCAGTTTTCGCGGTTATTCCAGCGCAACTGCCAGGTCGTTAATCTATCGTCTCGTTTTTCAAGCATCCTTATTCAGACGTTGGATTGTATGCCCCCCAGTTCATACTACAATATTAAGCAGTTTCTTCGGCACAAATATCACTTTGCGGATATCTTTGCCTTCCAGATAGGGCTGCAATTTTGTGCTATCAGCAGCGGCAGCAACCGCGCCATCTTTATCGATATCTGCGGGAAGTTCAAGACGGTCGCGCAGTTTGCCGTTGATCTGGACGACCAGCGTGATAGTATCCTTTACCAGAGCTTTCGGATCATGTTCGAGCCACGGTTGATCGAAAACAGATTCTTTTTCCGCTTTGTTACTCTGCGTCTTATGCCACAGCTCTTCGCCCAGGTGCGGAGCGAACGGAGCAATGATCCGCGCGAACATCTCAAGCGCATCTTTCAAGCCGGGAATGGCGCCGTTTGCAGTCGCTTCTGTCAATACGGTCAGCAGTTCCATCATCCGGCTGATGGCAGTATTGAATTGCAGACTTTCCAGATTCAGAGTTACCTGCTGTATGGTGTAATGCAGCGTGTAGCGCAGATCAGCAGGCAGATCGGCTTCTGTGCCCTGATCCTCTGCTGAAGCATAATCATCGAAGATCCGCCATAAGCGGTTGACGAACCGATTTATCCCGACGATCCCTTCATCCGACCAGTCGCCGCCCTGCTCGAAGTCCCCCATAAACATCATATACATGCGGAATACGTCCGCTCCGTAATTTCCAACGAAGACGTCCGGGTTGACGACGTTGCCCTTTGACTTGGACATCTTATCGCCGCGGTGCGTGATGATCCCCTGGTGGCGTAAACGAGTGAACGGTTCATCGAAGGGGATTTCACCCGCATCGAACAGCGCTTTGGCAATGAAGCGCGCATAAAGCAGATGCATCACCGAATGTTCTGCGCCTCCGATGTAGTAATCGACTGGCAGCCACTTTTTCACCAGATCCCGATCAAAGGGCACGTCATCGCGGTCAGGCGAAAGGAAACGCAGGAAATACCAGGAAGAACAGACGAAGGTATCCATGGTATCGGGATCGCGCTGCGCCGCACCGCCGCAATTGGGACATTCAACATCCATGAATTCCGATGAAGATGCCAGCGGAGATTTCCCTTTGGGAGCAAAGTCCTTGATATTCTCGGGAAGTTTAACCGGCAGTTGATCGAGCGGCACCGGCACTGCTCCGCACTTATCGCAATGGATAATCGGGATAGGAGCGCCCCAGTAGCGCTGGCGTGAAATCAACCAATCGCGGATGCGGTAGTTGACAGCAGAGCTGCCTCTACCCCGCTCTGCCAACTTCTTGGTAACAGCTTGCTTACCTCTCCCAGAAGGTATCCCATTAAATTGGTCGGAATTGACCATGGTGCCGGGTTCGCTGTACGCTTCATCCATCAGATTCAAATCTAGCTTCTTACCTTCCGGCTGAATGACGATGCGGACAGGCAGCTTGTACTTCCTGGCAAATTCAAAGTCGCGCTGGTCGTGAGCGGGCACTGCCATGACCGCTCCAGTGCCATATCCTAACAGGGCATAATCAGCGATCCAGATCTGAAGTTTCTCGTTGGTCAGCGGGTGGAGAGCATAAGCCCCAGTAAAGACGCCGGTTTTCTCACGCTCGGTTGAAGTGCGCTCGATTTCGGTCGCTTTCTTGACCTCCTCTATGTACAAATTCACTTCAGAGCGAAATTCATCGGTGGTTATCCGCTGAATAAGCGGGTGTTCCGGAGCAAAAACGATATAGGTTACTCCGTAGAGCGTATCTGGTCGGGTGGTAAAAACGTCGATGCCGTCAGGCGCTCCTTCGATGCCGAAATTAATCGTTGTGCCTTCGGATCTACCGATCCAGTTCTCCTGCATCGCTTTCGTACGGCGGGGCCAATCTATGCGTTGCAAGCCTTCCAGCAGGCGGTCAGCGTAGTCGGTGATCTTGAAAAACCACTGCTTGAGATCGCGCTTGGTCAGGATGGCTCCGCAGCGTTCGCACGCTCCATCGACAGCCTGCTCGTTCGCTAATACGGTCTGGCAGCTCGGACACCAGTTGACCGGCGCTTCCTTCTGATAGGCTAATCCATGCTTGAAGAGCGTCAGGAAAAGCCACTGAGTCCATTTGTAGTACTCCGGCGAAGAGGTGTTGACTTCGCGATCCCAGTCGTACATCGCGCCGATCAGTTTCAACTGCTGGCGGATGCCCTTGACGCTTTCCGCGGTGGTGATTGCGGGGTGCGTGCCCTGCGCAACGGCGTAGTTTTCAGCGGGAAGACCGAAAGCATCGTAGCCCATCGGTTCAAAGACGTTGAAATCCTGCATCCGCTTCCAGCGGAATACGGTGTCTGCCGGAGCGAAGTTGTACCAGTGCCCGATGTGCAGCTTCAGCGCGGACGGATAGCTGAACATCACCAGCCCGTAGAACTTATTATCAGACTTTGACAGATCGGTGTGGTGCGCCCGGGATTTATCCCAGACCTTCTGCCACTTAGCTTCTATTTCAGTATGTGGATATTCCGTTGACATGTGCTTAGTGTGTAGTGATACAGTTTTGATCCCCGCCCTCAAGGACGGGTCTACAATTGGAACAACCCCGCTAAAGCAGGCTTACCCATCCTGAGCCCCGTTTACGGGGCTTTTTTAGCCGTAGCCCGGTGCTTTAGCGCCGGATTCAAGCGCCGATCCTTGATTGTCATCCTGAACGCAGTGAAGGATCTCGAGAGACTCTTCACTTCGCTCAGAGTGACATTCCGTAGTCGGGGTCGCCCCTGACCCCGACCTGAAATATTACCAAACATATAACAAACAGCTAAAGTACTCCGGCGCCCCGACTAAACTTAAAGTTTAATCTTAAAGTTACAGAATTCTCACCCCGAAAGTCAAGTGGAATTTAGGCGGAAGATGGAAAATGAAAGGATATAGATGCGGTGACAGATTTTTCGTTATTACCCGACCCGTTGGGGATCCAGCAGGGGCGAGGTAACCTCGCCCCTAGATCCCCACCCTTTTGGAATATGGTTTGAGATAGGAGTTGACAAGGGTGATGTATATTGCTATATTGCCATTGAAATATCAAGCATAGTTAATGAGGGAACAATGGATTTAGAAAAACTTGATTTTGGAGCACCCGCTGCAGAAAGAGATATAGATTGCGGATTAGACGATTATTTTGTTGAGTCAGACGCATTTCAAAGAGTAACAAATGGCGAGAAGACAATCCTATTAGGCAATAGAGGTTCGGGTAAAAGTGCTATCTTCAAAGTACTAGCAAGCAGAGAAAGGAAAAAAGGAACTCTCGTCCTCGAATTAAACCCGGAGAATTACTCATATGAAATGCTAGCATCTACAATGCTGAAGGAAAGTGATGGAGCATGGGCAAAACATGGAGCATACGCTTCCGCTTGGAAATATCTAATATATGTATCAATTATGAAAGGAATAACAATTGAGGGACGCAAACTAAAAACAGGATCTGCGGCAAAAATTTACAACTATCTTAGAGATCATCACCAGGGAGTTGCGGATAATCCGCTTTCCGTGCTCATCTCATATCTAAAAAGAATTGAGGGTGTTAAGATTGGTTCATATGGTGCAAATTTACGAGCCAATGAACTTGAAAAACTTTATAAACTTGAAGAGATACAACTGTTATTTCCACACTTGAATGAACTGTGTGCGAAGAGACGTGTCCTAGTATTTATTGATGAGCTCGACCGCGGTTGGGACTCCTCAGAAGATGCCAAAGCCTTTGTCGCTGGTCTTTTTCAAGCATCCATTTCAATAAATCAACAAACTTCCAATATAAAAGTGTACATTTCACTCAGAAGGGAACTTTATGATAGTATTCCAGAACTCTATGAAGATGCTCAGAAATACCGTGACATTATTGAGACCATTAATTGGGATGAAGAGACCATTAATTGGGATGAACCATCTTTATTATCTTTAATCACGAATAGAATAAAACATAGTGTCCCAAGTCTAGCAACATATAATAATGAATCTTGTTGGAATGCTATATTTGAAGAAGTTTTACGCTATAGACAATCAAGATCATTTAATTACATGGTGGACAGAACGTTATACAGACCTCGTGAAATTATCCAGTTTTGCACAGAAGCCCTTCAAATGAGTAAACAACAATCTAACTTTCCCATTGATTATTCTGTCATTAGCCAAGTCGAAATAAGCTATTCGGAAGAACGTACAAAAGATATTGCTGCTGAATACCGATTCCCCCACCCTGGTCTACTTAGTATATTCGAAGTATTTAGAGGGAAAGCATACAACTTTGATAGAAATGAACTGGAACTGCTTTGCTTAGGAATGATAATGGATGAGCATCATATTGATGTGAATGCAAAAAATTGGCTCAAAGATCAAGACTATGAGTATTTAATAGAGATCTTATGGAGAATTGGTTTTTTGAGAGCTCAGGCAGTTGGAGGAGTTAAAGCAATGCGGAGAAGTGGTAGTTCCTATCTGGGACCTCATCAGGTATCACAATTAAATCTTAGAAATATTCACCGTTTTCATGTTCATCCAATGTTTAGATCATTTCTAGCAATGAAAGAACAAAGATAATCTACTTGATCTCTATTCAGCCCCTCCGCTCAACAGCTCTACTGTGGGTATTTTCCGTTGCGTCAGGTCTTGGCTTTTGATTTATCGAAAGGTGTGACCTGAAGCTGTTTGTCTGAACCGCGGATTACACGGATGACACGGATTAAATTAGCGCGATCAGTAGTTCAGTTAAAAGAGGGCGCACCGCCGTGCGATGGATTTGTTTTAATCAGTGCAATCCCCAAATCAGTGCGAATCAGTGATTCTGATGGGGAGTCCCCGCCCTGAAGGACGGGTCTACGAATAAGCAAGCCCCATGAATGGGGCTAAAAGAGGGCGCACCGCCGTGCGCCCCTACTGGATTTCCGTTTTTCCCGAAGGTCCGAAGGTTCGTAGAACTCCTATGGAGACTCCTACGGAGGATGGCTACGCCACACGGGAATGACAGAATAAACAATCTGCGCAAATCTGCGACGGCGGGCGGCATGTTTCTGGACTCTCCAAAGGAGTCCTTCGGACCCGCCTGCGCGGGAATGACAGAATAATTATATGACTGCCACCTGCGGAGAGGCGGCAGCACAGAAACAATCTGCAATAAAAAACCCCCGACATCCGCCGGGGATTTTTTCTGTTCTCTGTATTTATGTTTTCTGCTCTTTTTTCCTTGCTGCGGGGAAGAGCACGTTATTCAAAATCAAACGATAGCCGGGTGAATTGGGATAGAGCTCTAATTGCGTGGGCGGATCGCCTACCTGATGGCGGTAATCTTCAGGATCGTGACCACCGAAGAAAGTGAACGTCCCTTTCCCGAAGTCCCCGTGAAGGTATTTTACCTCATCGGCTCCTTCAACCTCACCCATAATTGTAACGCTCTGCTTGACCAGAGACTTCTTGAACGCCGTAGTCTGTCCCATGAAACCCTTGACAACTGAAGTATGGCACTGTGTCAGCATGGTGGGGACAGGATCGTATTTGGCGGAAAACTCGAAGAGGGTGAAGTAGTCCAGCATATCTCCTCTGGGGGAGCGGCCGGTTCGCGGTGTGGTGTCTATGTCGGAAAATTCATAGACCAGCGGATCGGTGATAAGGCTGAAATTCTCGAATGCGAAGGTCTTGCTGTAATCTAACATATTCTGGCAGTTGGGATCTGCCGGCGTTCCATCGAAAACCGCGGCGGCGATATCAACGCCTTCCGCCGCCAGCGCTACGTCGTAGCTGTCCGTAGCGGAACACATGGCAAACAGGAAGCCGCCTTTAGCCACGTAATCTTTAATCGCGCGAGCAACCGCCTTCTTTTCTTCAGTTACAGTGGCATACCCCAGCTTATGCGCTATCTCTTCATAGAGCGCCTGCTGTTCGATGTACCATTTAGCGCCGCGATATAGAGCATAGAACTTACCATACTGACCGGTAAAATCTTCATGATGCAAGTGCAGCCAGTCATACTTGGACAACTTTCCTGACAGCACCTCTTCATCGAATACCTTTTCGTAGGGGATTTCGGCGTATTCCAGAGCGAGAGTTACGGCATCATCCCAGGGCTGGAAATTGGGCGGAACGTAAATCGCTATTTCAGGAGCCTTCTCAAGCAGGATACGTTCCATGTTCCCGCTCTCTATTTCAGCGAATATGGCTGAAACGTCACTCGAACTCTTCAGTTCATAAGCCACTCCCCACAGCCTGCAAAGCCTCTCCAGAGGAGACGCAGCCGGCATTAAAAAGCTGCCGCCGCGATAGTTCAACAGCCATTCGACGTTGACTTCCTGAGACAGCATCCAGTACGCCACTCCGTACGCCTTCAGGTGATCGGACTGGGTTAGATCCATGGGAATCAGCAGGCTCTGCGAAAAAGCTGTCGATACCAGTAAAAAAATAATAATCAGTAACAGAAATTTCTTGAACATAATGATCTGCTCTTCGGGTCTATCCAGACCGATCCCCCCTTAAACTGATCCCCCCTATCGGCACCGGTTTGATGGGTCCTTCAGCTCTTCCTTCGATGAACTGGCGCACGACTTTATTGTCGGTGTTCTTGATCTCAGCAGGCGTGCCGTCAAACATAATCACACCTCTATGGAGCATGACTATCCGGTCGGCGACTTTATAGGCGGAGACCATGTCATGGGTGACAACAATGGTGGTGACGTCGAGCTGTTCGTTCAAGCGGATGATAAGCTCGTTGATGATATCCGCCATAATGGGATCGAGACCGGTGGTGGGTTCATCATATAAAACGTACTGCGGATCCATGGCAATGGCACGCGCCAGCCCCACCCGTTTTTTCATGCCTCCGGACAGCTCCGCCGGTTTTAAGTCTTCAACATCAGACAGTCCCACCATGGCGAGCTTATCTTTAGCGATCACCATTTTTTCTTCGCCGGATTTTGTGGTATGTTCATCCAGTCCGAGGCAGACATTTTCGCGCACCGTCATCGAATCGAATAGCGCCGAACTCTGGAAAAGGACGCCGAATTTATGACGCACCCGGTAAAGATCGGAATCCCTCATACTGGTAATGTCTTCATCGTCGATCAAAATCCTGCCTGAGTCGGGAGAAATCAAACCGATCAAATGCTTCAGCAGAACGCTCTTACCACACCCTGACCTGCCGATGATCACAATTGATTCGCCGGTGTCGATCTTGAGATCAACACCCCTCAGCACAGGTTTATCGCCAAAAGATTTCGTAATCTCCTGAATTTCTATCACGATCTTTCCTTAGAAAAGCATGGTCGCTAAGATATAATCAATGACTAATATTAAGACAGCCGACAACACGAATGAACGGATCGTCGCTTTGCCCACACCTTCCGCGCCACCGCGCGTCTCAAACCCGATATAACATCCAACGAGCGCTATCGCCCCGCCGAAGAAAAGCGCTTTCAAGAGCCCGGACATAACGTCATGAACGTGGAAGAAATGGGGAATTTCCGAAAAGAATATCTGTGTTGAAATCCCGAGGAACAGAATCGCAACCAACCAGGCGCCTAATATAGCGATCATATTCGCGAAGATCACCAGGATAGGCATCATGAAGACGGTTGCGAAGAAACGCGGCACGGCGAGGTAGCGGACGGAATTGATCGCCAGCGATTCCAGCGCGTCGATCTGTTCTGTCACCTTCATCGTTCCCAGCTCTGCGGCTATGGATGCGCCCACCCGCCCAGCCAGCATCAACGCGGTCAGAACCGGGCCGAGTTCGATAACGACGGCTTTGAATGTCGTCAATCCGAGGAACCGGACAGGAACGTACCCTTCAATCTGGTAATTGGTCTGCCATACAGAAACAGCGCCGGTGAAAGTGCCGACCAACAGCACGATCGGTAAGGAATTAAAACCGATGGTTATCATCTGTTCGATGAGCAGGTTATCATCTGTTCGATGAGCAGATCTCTATCCTTCCACAACCGTCCGGTATAGGAAAGAATCTTCCCCAGCAATATGAAAATTGCCCCAGCTTCATGGAAGAAACTAATCGTGTTTTTCCCCAGGCTGGCTATGGCATTCTGCATGAGTCGTAGAGACAGGTTAAATATTTAATTCGGTCTAATTATAACAATGCTTGAAATAATTTCTAATATCCTCTTAATGACAGACACTATAGGCGCAGGCAAGAATCCGTCAGCGGGCGGACAAGTGTCTATCCTCATGACAGACAAGAGAGTCTATCCTCCCCCTCGCATAAGCTTGTATAGATTGGAGGTCAGGCATTTGTACCTGTCAGACTTGCTGATAATTACTTTCGAAAACCGCTTTAATCCTGATTACCGATGAGATAGGAATATCGCTAATACTCCGCGCCCAACGAGAAGTAGTAGCGCGGCTTGTCTGTTCTATCCCAATAGGTCCTCCAGGCAACGTCCCAGCGCAGCAGGAAGATGCCGAGGTTCACCCGCGCGCCGAAGCCGTACCCCATCATCAGATCATCGAAGGTTACATCACCGTTCTCGTTCAGCTTGGTGCCACGGAAGTTATCGTCGTACCAGGCTCCGGCAGTGTCGAGAAAGAGAGTGCCGCGCACATTGCGGATGTGCATCGGCAGAGGCCAGCCTAACACGAGGTGGCGCACAAACGGATAGCGAAATTCGAGATTCATCAAGGCGAATCTGGTCCCGGACTTTGTGTAGTAGTCTCCGCCGCGGAATGGCGTGATGAAATTCGAGAAGTAGATATCCTCGATATCACCTTCAATATCGCCTTGATAACGCCGGTTCACCCAGTTTCTCACACCGCCGACGTAGAAGTGCATCGGATTGCTGCCTTCGGAAAAACCGGCGGTGCCGCGCACGGCAAACTGATAGCCATTGGATATTTTAAAGTAGCGCCGTGCGTCCATGGTCACAGTGTGGAAATCCATCCCCCAGTTCGGTCCGGAAAGGTCAATGTAATCTTCCAGATCCGGACTGGCATAAATGGAAAGTCTGGCACGCATGCCGTTAATCGGACCGGTGGATCCCCACAGGATGTTATCGGTAATCCAGGCGATCCCGGGCATGAATACCCGACGTTTCTCCTCGTATGAATATTCGTGATAATCCCAATCGTAACTCTCCCGGTCGATGCCGGTGAAATTCAGGCTCCCCTCAATTCTGGAATACCTCGAGAACGGATATTCGGCAAAAAGCTGCATCCCGAAGTTTTTATCTCTGAAATATCGATATGCTCCTCTACTGATAAGATTACCCTCAAGATCATAAACAGGATAGTCCGGGTCCCATAGATAGAAAAAGTAGGCGTAATGATGAATCCCAATGCCGTAGTTAATACGTTTTGGGAGATACATATACAAAAGTTCGACGTTGGCGTTCTCGAGATCGGAGTAAATATCCAGCCCGAGGTAAATCTGGTTATTCCCCAGATGATCGCTGAACAGCACCAATCCCATCGCCTGAAGACCGAAAAAGGTTGAATATCCCGCCGCGGCATAGACGATATCGGGCGAAAATTTAACCTTATAATTGTTCACCTTATAGGTTAAGCTATCCGTCAGATAATCCGATGAATCAAGAAATACCTTCTCGGTTTCTTGAGAATAAGCGCGATAACGATCATCGAAGATAATCCTCCCCATAGGAGCTTCTGAAGAGGGTGCTTGCAGACCGAGGTGCTCGGATTCATCGGGCTGCGGTTCCTCCACCTGCGGTTCTCCAGCTATCACTTCCGCCTCTTCTTTTGGGGTGCGTCTCAGCTCCGGATCAAACGGGTTGCGAAGGTAATATATGTCATAGCCAGCATCGAAGAAACTGGCAAACGCCACGCTTCCACTGGACGACCAGGTCGGCTGGAAACAACCAGTCAGCAGGTTGGTGATGGCATATAATTCACCGTTATCAAGTTCATGCAAGTATAAATTATAGACGCCGTCGCGGTCGCTGATATAGGATAAGACATTTCCTCTGGGCGTCCATTTGGGAGTTCGTTCATTCGCTTGCGTGTCCGTAATGCGTGAGATCTGCGACGTTTTAAGATCGACAATGTAAACGTCAGACTGGCTGTATTCATGCTGTGCGATATTGAAATCTGCGGGCGGAGCGTTGAGGTAATCACCGCGGTCGCTGATGAACGCAATCATCTCGCCGTCAGGCGACCAGGCAGGATCTAAATCGCTGAAAATATCGTCGGTTATCTGCTGCAGTTCACCGGTCTCCAGATGAACCCGGTAAATATCGGATTGTCCGTGCTTCATGCCCACGAACGCAGCCTGCTTGCCGTCCGGCGAATAGACAGGTGAAAAAATGCCGTCCAGTTCCCAGCGAAGGGTGCGGATCACCTTCTTTTTATCCACGTTAAGGATGTGCAGAGCATCGCTTTTGCCCGCTTTGGAAGCGAAGATCAGGTTCTTCCCATCCGGTGACCAGGAGAGTCCGGGGCGCAACCAGTGCAGCTCCTCGAATTTAGCGCTGGTCTGTCCGGAAAGCAATTTTTTCTTTATCTTGCCATCGACGACCGAAAGCAGATATATGTCAAAGTAATCACTTCTATCCGAGAGAAAGGCAATCTGATCACCATCAGGCGATAGCGCGGGAGAGTTGTTGATGAAATTCTGATCCTTGATGTGATCGGTCAGGCGTTTGGCTACGTCTTCAGGATCGTCGAGTTCTGCCACGGTGGGCCAATATGTGCTCTTCAACCATTTGTGCCACCGTTTGGAAAGATCTTCGATGTCCTGCCCCAGCGCCAGTTTAAAGCCTCTCCCCACGTCGCGGGTGGTTTTGATGCGGTGCAGCAGTTCGGCAATTTTCTCCTTCCCATATCTCTGCGACAGATAATACAAAACGGACTGACCGCCTTTATAGTTTAAAAATCCGCCCATTTCGTTAATCGCGGGGATGTAACCGTTGATTGTGCCGTCACGCATGAAGAGATCGGAATCGGTGTCCCATCCGTGCCTCGACTCATATTCCGCTAAACCTTCCACAAACCAGAGAGGCATCGGCATCCGCGAAAGTGAAGACAGAATCGATCCCAATCCGCCCCCGTAAATCATCTCAATCATGACGGCGTGCGTCAGTTCATGGTGTGTTACATGGCGAAGCTGTTCGTAGGAACCTTCATAGGGTATCACGATCCTGTTTTTGAAGAACTCAGTGAACCCGCCCACGCCTTCTTCCGGAGTGGAGAAAGTAACGTTGGTCGCTTGGAAGGCATTATGGGAAGGGTAGGTGATGATGCTTACCCGATTTAATATCTCGTAGTTGAAAGAGGCTGAAATCTGCCGGTATGCGTCCTCAGCCGTTTCCGCCACAAACTGAGCGATCTTATAGCCATTTTGACTGAAATATACGTCAAAATGTTCACTCTGAATGTAGCTCCATTCCGGCGAGAAATATTGGACTTTATTCTTTCCGAATCCCTGTGCGGAAACAGCGCCGGTGAAAGCAGAAGTCCAGATGACCGCCAGAATGACCAATCTAATTAGATGACGATTTCGTTTCAATTTATACCACACTCTTTAGGTATAGGCATGCTGTCCGCCAAAGAAGTAATTTCCGAAGAATGACAGCAGCACCATCAGAAATCCGAAGACGGCTAACATAGCTGCTTTAGAACCGCGCCATTGCCGGTTATGCCGGGCGTGAAGGAATCCCGAATAGAAGAGCCAGATAATCAGGGAACCGACTTCCTTGGGATCCCAGCTCCAGAATTGACCCCAGGCCTGTTCTGCCCAGATTGCCCCTGCAAAAAGCGCTCCGACAGTATAAAGCGGATATCCCAGAGCAATCGCCTTGTAATTGATTTCATCCAGAGTATCCAGGTCGAGTTCAACGTTTCCGAGGAATTTCCGGTTCAGACCGTTTAATATCCCCCAGCAGATATAGAAACTGGGAATTAACAGAACCAGCATCATGCCGAAGAATTCAAAAATCCGCAGCGGACTGCGCTGGGTCAGGTTAAACAGGTTGTTCGTGTTGGCGATGCCGGCTAAGAGCCCGGCGATCAGCAGCGCAAATGTGGTTACTGCGAAAAGGTTTGATCCCAGATGAGTTTTATCGCCTTTTCTGGAGATATACGCCATAAAAAGAGCAGCCAGCGGCAGGGCAATGCCCAGTGAGATCATGAACGATCCCAAACCGGTAATAGGCTGTGATCCAAGGTTCACGATGAAATCAGAAGTCGGATGAAATCCTATCAGTCGGAAAACAAGATGCAGCGCCAGTGGCAAAACGGCAAAAGAAGCTGCCCACCTGACAAGAGCTCTGGTTACGGCTTTAGGATCGGTATCAGGCTCATAGACCTTCAAAAGATAAACGAAACTGACCGCGCATGCCACGACGAAAGAGCCCGATCCCAACGCCGCAAGTGTTACGTGTATGGTTATCCAGTAGCTCTGCAAGGCAGGAACGAGCGCTTGACTCACATCCTTAGGCAATAACGAGGCAGTTACCATCAACATGAAGACCAGCGGGGCGATAAAACTGCCGACTAAAGGCTTCTTATATCGTTTGACCAGGATGAGCAGAATCACAACCGCCATCCAGCTCATCAGCGATATGTACTCGTACATGTTGGAAAGTGGAACATGCTCGGAATGCGACCAGCGAATGAATATCGCAGCGGTCTGGGGAACCAAGCCGAGAATCATTATTGCCGTCGCGATGCGCGAAACCACCGCTTTTCTAAACGGCACATAGATGGAATAGGCGATAAAACCGCCGAAGTAAAGCCAGAAGGCTATGTAGAAAAATTTTACGTCCAAGGTTACCAATTTACCTCCGTCCAAATTGCAGGGTAAGGCTTTCTTTTTTTCGTCAGGTGGTACGGAGTGTCTAACGCTCTGTTGATCATTGTTGGCTTAATTTAATACATGCAGACGCGAGTTGAATCCCACTTATTATTCCCTTACTTTTTACCGCTTCAGCAGTCAGTTGTTCCCTATTCGCCAATAGCTTTGATGACTAATCGCTTATTCCTTCTGCCGTCAAACTCGGCATAGTATATTTGCTGCCATGGACCGAAATCCATTCTGCCGCTGGTGATAGGCACGATAACCTGATGTCCGACCAGAAGATTCTTCAGATGAGCATCTCCGTTGGTTTCACCTGTCCGGTGATGCCGGTAATCAGAAAAGGGCGCCAAGCCTTCCAGCCAGTCATCTATGTCCTGCAGCAGTCCTTGCTCAGCGTCGTTTATCCACACACCCGCGGTAATGTGCATCGCGCTGACCAGGACCATCCCCTCTTGAATCCCGCTTTTTGCAACAACCTCTTCTACTTCGGAGGTAATGTTGATGTACTCTCTCTTGGAAGAAGTATTAAAGGTTAAATATTCCGTTTGTGATTTCATGCTTCACGCCTTCCGTACAGTTTTCATCTTCGTTAAAATAATAAAGTTCAGCATAAAATGCAACGGTTTCAGAAGATAATTCTGAGGACTATCACAAGTAAATAATGACGGGAATAAAAAACCCATACCGAAAAGGCTGGGCTTTTACCTAATTGATCTAAATTGTCAGGTAATCCACTCAAGCAGCTTTTAAATAATCGAGAAATCCATGTATTATCTTCCCCAACTGCTTGTCTATTTGCGAGATATTCTTCCAGTATTCAAGACGCGTCAAAGAACTAGCTCGATCTGAAATCATCTTTATCGCGCTGAAAGGTATATTGTGCTTAATGGCGACTCTCGCCAGTGCGTACGCTTCCATATCCACAGCATAACATCCGAATTTTTCTTCCAGTTTCTTGCGATGAGCGCGCTTCGACACTGGTTCCGGCGATGTAGCCAAACGACCGCGAATATATTTTTTCTTCTGCTCGTTTAAAAACTGACTGATGGCGTCAGTTATGTTATCATTCGTTGAAATTATCTGCCCGGAAGTTAAATCGATAATTTCATCAACGAGCACCGCATCGCCAACCTTCAGACTCTCATCGATCATACCAGCAGACCCGAAGTTGATAATACAATCGATCCGATAAACTTGTAGAAGTGTTGTAAGAGCTTCACCTGCAGTTTTGGGACCTATTCCGGTTTCCAGAAGGATGACGCTATCTCCGTTATGCTGCCAGGAATAGTGCTGCCAGTCGCCAAGCGGCATTTTCTTCACTTTACCCATGAAGCGGAGAAATGTGGTGAATTCCATTTGGTGTGCTGCAGAAATCGCAATACGCACTTACTACTCCATCAAATAATGTTCGACTACTTCTGGAAATTAAATATCTTCTATCTCGTATTTATCAGATCCGATACCTGCTTTGCCAGCTATTTGAAAGTATATTTCCGATAATATTTTAGGGTAGATAGGCTCGATTTTATCACCGCCCGGACGCATTCCCTCGCTGCCTTCGAGCTTGGATCCGGGATAACCCGGTGATGCAGTGATTAAATCGTAGCTCGCCTGGTCGATGGCAACTGGATTGGTTCCCGCCAGCACTCCCAGGTCGGGAACGATAGGCAGCTCGGTCTTATTCCAGCAATCGCAATCCGGCGTGACGTCCAGGAGGATATTGACAGCGAGAAAGCTGCCATCGAACTGTCCGAGCACAGCGGCAGCGCCATCTACAGTCGCTTCATACTGAGCAAGCTGACGCGGTTTAGTCCCTCTGGCGCCATGCATGGCAGTCTTGGTCGGGATATCAACACACCCCATACCCAGGTTCTTAATAGCAGCGCCTATGGGATATTGCAAATGAAGCGTAACATGAGCTAATGAAATCAGCACATCCGCGTCCATAATCTCAGCAGGTATTCCTACTTTTTCAAGTCTCTTCCCATCAGGCATGTCCACGCTGATCGAACGGTCTCCCATTCCACCGGCAATGATTAAGGGACAGCCCAATACTTCAGCCGTGAATCCGTGGCGTTTCGCTGAACGATAATAATCCCAGGCGGTATGCCGTTGTGAACGATAAAGCACTGCTGTGTCCGTAACAAAGGGTCTGGCGTCCAGTTTCAGCAGCTCATCAACGAGCATTACCGGAAATATGGGCCTCATATAACGGACATTTCCGGGTTCGCCAAAGTGCATCTTAACGGCGACGAGATCACCCGGTTTTACGATTTGATTTAAGCCGGCGCTTGCGAGCAGAGATGGGAATTTCTGTGCGATTCCTCCTCTGCTGTCAACGCCAGGTTGAATGCGGCAAAGTTTTGAATTGGGCATTAAGTATCGTCAGATTTCTGTGCTATTTCGGCGAGCGGATTGTGCCGAACTGAGGCTTCACCGAACTCCCGAGGTATCTGGGGCATTTCTTGAAAGATGCGTAACAATACTCCGCCATCCACTGTCCGTCAACGATTGGGGTTTTATGCAGACGCCGGCAGGTGTTCTGTTCAGTTAAGTAGGCACAGACAGGTGCAAATTCGTGGCGTATATGTTTTTTCTCAACAGTGAACGGCATCACTACCTCAAGAGGTGCGGGGGGAAAAGATAAGGATAAAATCAGGCTAATGCAAGTGTTTTTATGAGGTGATTTTTATTTCGATCTCAATCTCATTTGCCGTCTTCAGAATGATTATAACCACAGGCGCTTTTAAAGATTACGTATTAACGCTTATTCCCATTCTCTGATGGTTTGAATTTAATCTGTGCTTCTGCCGTACTAATTTCAGAGGATATAATATCTGCATGTGCAAGGTAGAAGATTATATATACACCGAAATCATTCCAGAATACATTCTCAGTAAAACAGAAAAGCGACACCCGGAGTTGTCTCTATTTCATCAACACCATCTTTCCACTGGCGCTGAAATCCCCAGCAGTCAGGCGGTAGATGTACAATCCCGAGACTAAATCCGATGCATCGAAAGCGATCTCATGCAATCCCGCATCCCGCCAGCCGTTGACAAGTTCAGCAACCAACCGACCATGAACATCGAATACGTTCAGTGTGGTAAAGCTGGGAGCTGATAGCTGATAGCTGATAGTTGTTTCCGGATTAAACGGATTTGGGTAAGCACCGAAAAGTGCGTAGTTTTCTGGGGCTTCTACTGGAGTATTATTAGAATTCAGACTGAAGCTCTCACCCCAGCAATTCCAACCGTTGACAAAGCCGGCTCCTTCAAAAACGCCCAGTTTTTCAAAATCGAAGTGATCTTCTGCCCAGACGTTATCAGGATATTCTCCAATGTAGGCATCATAAGTGTACAATCCCTCTGGCGCATTTCCCGGCACAAACTGATATCGATCGCGGTCGGCTGACCAGTTTCCCGGAGCGGCGAAGTCCTGCACGTTTATTATCGGACCGTACTCATTGCTGTTGGGCAATGTCACCATTGTCCAGATATCGAAGGTGGCGGGATAGGTAGCTGTGTTTTCTACCGCAATGTTGAAATCGAATGAGCCACCATTCGCTGGAATCTGAATCGGGGGATTGTAAGGTGTCAATGTTACAGTTACTGCGGGTGGAGTGGATCCATCATCCAAACGAACCACGTAGATATCCATACCACCGGCTCCATACGAATCAGTATACCCGGTAACGATATATCCATCATCGGAAGTTTGTTGGACGCAGTAACCCTCTTCATACATGCCTCCACCCACGGTTTGCTGCCATTCTTCATTACCATCAACATCGGTTTTCACCAGGTAAAGATCAGCCATCCCTGCGCCGTAAGATTCAGTATATCCGGTGACGATATAACCACCGTCAGCAGTTTGCTGAACACTGTAGCCTGCATCGGCGCTATCTCCACCGGGATGCCGTATCCATTCTACCGTGCCGGAAGCGTTCATCTTAATCAGATAGACGTCTCCATTGGGATCACTATATCCGGCGGTCATTCCAGCCATGATGTATCCTCCATCGGTAGTTTGCTGGATGTCGTAACCATTATCCCCAGTTGGGCCGCCGTAGACTTGATGCCATTCTTCATTGCCGGAAGCGTCGGTTTTTATGATATACGCATCGCTATCTCCCGTACCGAAACTGGCGCTATGGCCGGCGATGATATATCCGCCGTCCGAAGTCTGCTGTACGCTTTCACCCATATCAGTGTTGCTTCCACCGAAGGTTTGGCTCCACTCTACAATACCATAAGCATCGGTCTTTATCAACCAGACGTCGTTGCCTCCAGCGGTATTATACTGGGTGCTTCCCGTGACAATGTATCCACCGTCCGAGGTCTGCTGAACGCTGTAGCCTGTATCAAAACCGTCTTCACCGATGATTTGCGTCCACATCAGGTTTCCATAAGCATCTGTTTTAACCAGAAGGACGTCAAATTGATAGGTATATCCGGTGTTTCCGGCAATGATAAATCCACCGTCAGAGGTCTGCTGTACGCAGAATCCCTCGTATGTATTATCTCCACCGATGAATTGCTGCCAGTCAGCATTACCGGAATCGTCTATTTTCAACAGGTAGAGATAACTATCCCAGGACCAGAAATTATAATCATAGGTCCCGGTGATGATATAACCACCATCAGATGTAAGCTGTACACAGTTACCTCTGTCAAGTTGTCCGGTACCGAATGTTTGAGTCCACAGGACGTTAGGTTGTGCATTTGCATATAAGCATAGTAACATTACGCTTATTGATATTATCAGAATCTTTTTCATTTTAATCCTCGTATCTCCATTTATGAGGTTTTACTTGTTGATTTATTATATTGGTCAAGCCCACTTAGGCCGACCTGTTTAAACCCGCGATACGAGATGCCTCCCCTTGGTTGTATCTTGGCTTAATTAGGGATAATGCATACAGAGTCCTCTTTTTATTGATCATTAGATTTCTCATCTCAGCTTAATTAAGCAGTATGAGTCAAATAAGATGAGGTTGGAATCACGGAACTTGTGTTTCATTCGATTGTTAAATTTCCGACTTTTCTCCATCCTCACATACTATGACATCTCGAATGACAGAAAGGTTGCTCGAATATTGAATATTTTTTATAAAGTTTAGTTATTCTGGAAATTACAATTGATGGTTTGCTATTATTCTGTTATTTCAACTAATTGGAATATTTTTCATTGCCTCTATTTAGTTTTGGTTTAAGATAATTCCGCAAATTATGAGCCAGTTACTCGAACTTCCCTGCATCTTGTAGGGTGTTTTTATTTGTTAGTATCAAAACATCTATAAAATAAAAGAGTTGTGTAGCGTATTGCTACACAACTCGCGGAGACGTCTTCATTAGTGAATGTACTATCCCCCTGATCCTATAAATGCGACTAGTGTATATGGTGAGGACGATGAATGATTGCAGGCTCATATCCGCCGTACGGCGGACAGAGGTTCCACCGAAGCTCCGCAAGAGCAGGGTGTCCCTTTGGTAAAATCCTCTCCCCACTATGAAAATAATAACAGGGGCTTGGTTATAATCCAAGTCCCTGTTATTGTAAACTATTTATATAAAATCAAATGATGGAATCGCTGCTTAGTAGCCTATCTTCTTAATATTCGATCAATTATCCTTATCGCTTGATTTATTTGCCTTCTTGTTAGCTGACGCTCGGCGGCAGCCGACATTTCGAGGACCGGAATCTGTTCGGAAGAATCCTGTCGATCCGCATTGCGGGCACTTTTCCGGGCGTCCCGAACCGAACTTCTCGTCCCATTCATGTCCGCATTGCTTACATTTGAATTGACGCATTTTCATCAGGGCGAATCCTCTTCTATAATATCAGGCAAGGAGTTCTTTTACTTTCTCAAGAAGCTTGTCACGGTCAATAGGCTTCTCGAAATATGCCTCGGGAGGATCAACTTGCTTTCTGGTCTCCAGAAAGCGCTCGAACATTTTAGATACGCCGGTGATGATGACGATAGGGATGTGATTCAGTTCCTCGCTGTCGTTAAGGTTACGGTACATACGAACACCAGATTCTTCCGGCATGGTAATATCCAGCGTAATCAGATCGGGTCGCTCGTCTTTTGCCTTCTGGAATCCTTCACGCCCATCCACCGCCGAAATGACGTCATAGCCGTTGTCTTCCAAGTAGGTTGTCAGATATTTGATGATATCCGGTTCATCATCTACAATCAGGATTTTTTTCTTCGCTGCCGTATTCATAGTTCTGTCCTTTCCGCACTTTAATGATTGCAACTGCGCTTTTCAACCGATGATTGACTTTATTTCACAGCGCACAATCATTCAACCTCAATATGAAAGCATAGCTGGATGCGCTTGAAGTAATAATTTAGCTCTTTTTCTTTGCAGCTTCAAGCATTTTTCGCAGGGTTTCAGGATCAGCATTCTCTACCAGATCGCCCAGCGTCTTCTTTAAACTCTCCGTATCGATGGTGGTTTTGGTCTCAGCAGAAGGTTCAATCCCCACCAGCTTCTGTACCGCGGCGACATAGTTAGTCGGCTTCACCGGTTTTTCGAGATAAACGCCCGGTCCTGACATGGTCAACTCTTCGAGATCTGCCTTACCTAAATCATCGTGCGCATGACCGGTGACAATCAATACCGGGATGTCAGACCATTCCTTGTTTTTCTGCAGATCCTGGAAGAATTTGGCTCCTGATCGTTTGGGCATTACCAGATCCAATGAGATCAGGTCAGGTTTGTTCTCTTTGACCTTTTCGAGCGCGGCGAAACCATCGGAAGCCACCTCGACATTGAATCCAACATCTTCAAGCGCCATCCTCAGGAATTTGCGCACGTCATCCTCATCATCGACCACGAGGATAGTGTAATTTTCTGGTCCAGCCATGTTTTACTCCAGCAGTATCTTTATTGTTCTTGACGTTATTAGATTATAGTTCAGGAAGTTGTTTCAGCGGGAATTCAATGCGGAATACCGAACCTTTACCACTCTCGCTTTCAAGGTCGATGGTACCGCCATGCTCCTGGACAATCCGGCGGGTCGTTAAAAGCCCCAATCCGGTGCCGCCGCCGCCCTTGGTCGTGAAAAAGGTAGTAAATACCTTCTGCTTGACTTCATAATCCATCCCCAGCCCGTCATCCTCAACTTCAATCAGCAACGCTTTGTCCTTAATTCGCGTACGCAGAGTAACGTGTCTGCCCTTTTTTTCGCTCATCTGACAGGCGTCAATTGCATTTGATACAAGATTCGTGAGACAGGTATGAATTCCGTCCGGATCGAGGGGCACTTTCTGTATCTTTTTCTGCAGGTCGGTAACGAACTCAACTCCCATCTGCGCGACCGTATCCCGATACAGATCGACCACCTCCATGACCAGTTCGTTGGGATTCAGGAGTTTGACCTGCGGCAGTCTTCCTTTGGCGAAACTCAGGAAATCCTTCACCAGCGCGTCTTCTCGAAATTTCTCTCGAGAACGTCCCAGCCCTCAGTGATTCTCTCTGTGTCGTTGCGGTTAAGACCGGAGCTGACCATGTACATCCCGCCTTCTAACCCCATCAGGATGTTTTTTATGCTGTGCGCCAGACCTGCGACGGTCTGTCCAACCGCAGCTAATCTTTCCGCCTCAAGTTTCTCCTCCTCGAGCTTCTTCATAGGGCGCAGGTCCTGGATAAATGCCGCGGCGCCCTGATAAGTGCCCCGATGCTTCAGGGATGATCCAATCAACCTGACCGGGATTTTCTCACCGGTTCGAGAGATGATTTCCGTTTCATGGAGTTCACAGGAACCCTGACGCCGTTTGAGGATGCGATTGAATTCAGGCGGCGTGGCACTGATTAGATCATCTAATTGGAGACGTTTTTTTGAACTGTAGCCGAATATTTCCCGCGCCGCAGAATTGCAGATAACAATTTTGCCTTTGTTGTCAGTGGCAATGATACCGTCCCGCGATTTCGTGATCATATTATCCTGGAAACGGCGCGATACGTCCAGCCGGTCTTCGAGTTCAATCAGTTCGGTAACATCATTGGCGATTTCGATAACATGAGCGCTGTCACCGCCCGATTTTGCCAGCGATGAGGTGGTTACCACGTAATGAGATTTTTCTCCGTCCTTGGTCAATCCAACCTGCTGCGAACTGTGCACTTTGCCATCGCTGAAGGTCTTTTCGGCCGGACAGTTTTCGCACTTGGTCTTTCTCTTCTTATAGACTTCGTAACAGAGTCTTCCACGGGCTTCACCAAAGGTCTCACGAAACTTTTCGTTCGCTCTGGTGATGCGAAAATCCTTATCAATTACGGTAATATAGCAAGGCACTCTTTCAAAGAAAACCTGGTATTCGCGCTGCCACCTCTTGGTTTCGGTGATGTCCGTCGCCATCTCGATTACATAAGGGATATTTCCTTCCTCATCGTAGATCGGGGCAATATGTACGACATAGTGTGCTTTTCTGCCGAATCGGTCCACTCCTTCAGAATCGACCACGCGCACCAGCCCATCTTCAAAAGTCTTAACGGCGTCGCAGTTGTCACAGGGCGCAACCAATCCCTTGGCTGTTTCGTAGCATTTACGGTCGTGCCAATCCCCAAAATATTCTTCGAAGTTATGGTTCGCTTCGACGATATTGTAGTCGCGGTCTATGATGGCAACGTTAAATGGTATTGTTTCGAAGAGTTTGCTGTGCAGCCACTGAAGCGTCATCTTGTCCAATATTTTGCTTTTCTCAGGCAATCAACCCTCCAATCAGCTCCATGAACTTGTTCACATCGATCGGTTTCTCGATATATGCGGCGGGTTCCGGTATGCTCTCATCTTGTATAAACTCGCGTATATCGAATTCTGTTTCACCGCGTATGCCGCTGAGGATAACTACAGGGATGTCTTTATAGCGTGAATCCTCCTTCAATTGCTGGTAAAATGAAATGCCTGACTTTTTTGGCATCATCACATCCAGCGATATCAGATCGGGTTTAACCTGTATTAAAACATCCATCGCCTCGTCGACGCTTTCAGCGGTGAATGCCTGGTAACCGTTATCGCTCAGCACCACACTCAGGTACTTGACTACATCAGGTTCGTCATCGATTATTAGTATCTTCTTCGCTGCCATCTTGTGTTATATATTTCGTAAAATGCCGCCATTAGCTTATTACGGCAGAGCCACGTTTCCGATTAAAATATTTTCCTTAGTACCGTCAACTGCTTCGACCACATCGCGTTGATCATTATGACAATTTGCACAGCGAGCTATGTCAGGACTACCAGTTTCCTCAATCAGTTTTACATGACAGCCTATACAAAGCTCATGCAACGCATCGACATATCCGGGCGCATGGTAGTTGTCAACCTTGATAGTCGCGCCCGCAGGGTAGAGGTTATCGTGACAATGATCGCACTGTTGCGCCGTTTCGGCGTTCTTGTGCTGGTCTTCCTGGTGACACTTGAAGCAGCTCAGGTTGCCGCCGTGAGGCGAGGAGTGCCAGTCGTGTCCGAAAGCGTCCGTGGGAATGTACATATCGCGATGGCAGGCGTAACAACCCGTATTCTCATCGAGAGGCAGATTCATGTGGTGGCACTGAACGCAGGACGTTTCATTACCGTTCTTGTCGATATGCATCTGATGCTGGAAACTAACGCCGTATCCATCCAGATCGCCGTCAACCCAGAGTGTGTCTCCACCGCGAGCCTCTTCCACTGATGCAGCTATTACTCCTTCACTGGATAGGGACTGATTTGAAAGCAGCATGAAGCCGAAAGCGGCGGCAAACACGAACGCCAGCGAGTATTTTGTGCGGGCGGCGATCAGCGGTCTTCCCAGTGAAGCCTGACTGGCATAATCGAATTCGGGGAGTGTGCTGGGATCGGCCTTGGGATCGACAGGACGAACCTCCCATACATTGAAACGTTCAACCATGAAGAGGAACACCAGCGCGGCGCCTGCAACGACAGTTGCAGTGATCGTGATCTCAGTCCAGGCGGGCAGGTAGAAAGTATCGCCGCGATTTAGATGAACCATCCCGCCGACGTTGATGCGGTTTAACACGATGCCGGTTATCGCCATGATGGATATGACCCACTGCCACGCTCCGGTGGTTCTGACACGCTTAATGGATAGCAGAATCAAAGGTATCGCCGCGGATATGGCAATCTCCACCCAGAACATCTTCACCTGCCAGCCTCCGGCGAAGATATGACCGATCTGTCCGCGCAGGAAAAGGTCGCCGAAACGCATGAGCAAGTATAATAGAAAGATCCACTTTGCGGCATTCCCAAGTTTCGCAAGTAGTTCTGTTTCAGCTTCTTTGCGATAGAGATAGGAAGTAAATCTACTCTCGAAGGAGACCATCATCAGCCCCAGACCGATTGCAGATACAAAGAACATGATCGGCATAATCGGCGAATACCACAGTGGATGTACGTTGAAGGGCATGACCAGGAAGAGGGAACCAAGGGATGACTGATGCAGAGTCGAAAGCGCAATGCCTGCAATCACCAGCGGCATGCGCAGCTTGATCAGGAAATTACGAATCGTTGACAACCAGCCGAACTCTGCGGCGGGAACAGGGAAGAACTCGAGCAGGAGAACGGTCAGATAGAGCATCACACACCAGCCGACTTCAAACAGCGGCGAATGCGGATTCCAGAATATAATCATGTGCCATATATTCCAGGGAAGCCCCAGGTCGAACAACAGCCCGACAGCAACTGCCACATACCCCAATAAAGCGGTCAATACCGCGGGGCGGACAATGCCGTGGTACTTATCCAACTTGAAAATGTAAACTGTAGCTGTGATTACAAATCCGCCGCCTGCCAGCGCAACGCCGCTCATAACGTCGAATCCGATCCAGAGCCCCCAGGGCACGGCATCGGATAGATTGGTCGTAGCGCCCAAACCGAATATGAAGCGGGCGGCTGCCACTGCGGCGCCGACGCCGATAATCGTCCACAGGATTAGTTTAAAGTTTTGTACTCTATTCATTTCCCTCATCCTTAGTGTCAGATTCAGAATTACCCTGTAATTTCATTCTCCGTCCGATAAACCAGCTCAGCCCAGCCATAGCGCTTCCCATACCGACAAAAGCATACGGAACCGCGTGCATGGCGGCAGTTGTCCTGGACGGCAGCGGCTTGTCATCCAGAGGACGACCATACGTCAGACAGGAGAGATCGATATCGGAAATATATAAAACTTGGGTGCCGCCGATTTCATGCTCGCCCCAGACCTTATTTATATACTTATCGGGGTTCTCTTTAATTCTCCGATGAGCCTCAGCCAAGAGTTCTTTCCTGTCCCCGAAAATTGTCGCTTCCGTGGGACAAGCCTCTGTGCAGGCAGGCTGACCGCCGTCCAGCAGCCGTTCATAGCACATTATGCATTTGCGCACGTAAGGCACAGGTTGGTCCCAGTCGTAACGCGGTATGCCATAAGGACAAGCCATCATACAGTAACGGCATCCCAGACAGCGCTTACTGTCATAAATTACCGGTCCTTCCGCAGTCTTCTTCAGCGCTCCGACCGGACATGACGATACACACGCAGGCTCGATGCAATGCCGGCACTGTTTGCGGATGAATTTACCGTCCGGTTTTTCTATGATTGAAGTCCAGTTGCGCGCGGACAAGCCATCGTCTGTTCCCCAGCGCCTCGGCACGTCCCGTTCAAGATCGTATGTCTTTTTGCAGGCGACAACGCACTCC
Source organism: candidate division LCP-89 bacterium (assembly GCA_025774555.1). GTDB lineage: Bacteria > Electryoneota > B3-LCP > B3-LCP > B3-LCP > JALGVT01. The sequence goes on along the minus strand of JALGVT010000061.1, from coordinate 2,914 downwards.
CGGCAGCCAATGCACTTGGTTGTGTCTGTTAAAATAGCTTTCATTTCGACGCGATCTCCTTTCCTGAAAGGCTGTCTTCATCCAACGCAACTCTTGGTTCTTTAACCCAGGTCGGGCGATCTTTATGTCCCAGAGTTTCTATTACCTTATCTCCCGCTCCTAACGGGAATTTCCAACTGACGCCGGTTACCAGTTGAGATAGAGGCATCAGCACACAGTGAGCAATCTTAGTAAAAGGTATCGTAACCATGATCAAATTCGCCGAATAGATGTGAATCAACATAGTCCACTGGTACGCTGAAGGTGCGAATGCAGTGTGAACGGCAAGATAACCTGTCACAAACGGGATTGTCAGCAGGAGCGGCCAGATGTAATCCTGTTTTCTGCTCAGCGCTCTCGATGGTCGATATATGGCGCGCATCAGGAAGAGTATAATGCCGCCTGCGATGACAATCAGAGTCAGATTGTCAGCCAGGGCGTGCGGCAGTGAAAACCAGGCAAATCCGACGCTGTTCTTCCATAGCAGAACGTGTGCTCCCAGAAAGAGCGGCACGAGTATCAATCCTATATGGAATAGAACTGAGACGACGCCATATACCGGTCGTTTCGTCCAGACTCGAGTGATCGGCAATATCCAGGAAAAAGTTAACCTGATGAGTTCAGCGAATGGCACGATTTTATCTTCATTCCTGTTATACGCCTCGATCATTCCGATAATGGTCAGAATGAAAATACGCATCAGTCCCAGGATCATCAGGGCAAAGCAGAGTCTGAATAATGGTCCCTGCCCGAAATCTATCCATGCTTGCAACTTGTGATTCCTCCGGTTTAATTCTCTTCTTCTTCCGCGGCAGCTACTTTTTTCGCTTCAGGTTCGAAAATAATAGCTTTGTACATCAGGTCGTGGAGACCGACGATTTCGCAATCGATATTGTTGTCTTCCACCAATTCCCGCAATTGTTTCTTGCAGTTGGCGCAGGGAGCGACACAGTATTTTGCGCCAGTGGCACGAATCTGTTCTGCTTTAGCCCGCCCGCCTATGGTCGTCCTATAAGGACGGATCTCATCGATGGAGACAGTTCCACCTCCGCCGCCGCAGCAGATGTTATCACGCCTGTTGGGCGTCATTTCTACATAGTTCTTGCAGAATGCTTTTATAATTTCCCGCGGCTGTTCCACAATCCATCCAGGTCTCGATATATTGCATGGGTCATGATAGGTAACTCTTTCCGTGACTACATTTGGATCGAGTTTCAACCTGCCCTGTTTTAACATATCCAGGGCGTATTCCATGCAATTTATGACTGGCAGCGCATTTTTACCGCCACAAAATGCCGGATAAAAATACTTGGCACTGCGGGAAGCATGCCCGCACTCACCGATCAGGATTTTCTTGACTTTCAGGCGCTCTGCTTCAGTTTGTATCTTTTGCACCACTTTTTCGAGGACGTGATCGCTGTAGAACAGACCGTAGTTGATACCATCGAAATAACCGGTGCCAATAGTCCAGCTATCGCCGGTCGCCCTGAAAACAGCGGCATTGCCCATCAAGGTATCAGCTTCCATCAAGAAATCCGAAACCGCCGGTACAAAGAGATATTCGGCGCCCTCCTGGTCAATCGGGTAGGGGATGTCAATACCCTTCTCCTCCTCCATATCTTCAGTGAGGAACTCCAGTGTGTCGAGAAGAGCGGGCACAGGGATAGCTGACGTGTTTTTGGTTGCGCCGATCAATTGCTCACGCGTACTTACTACTAAAGCTCGAGGCGCGATGCCGATTTCCGAAAGGATATAGCGACCGAGGTGTGTTACCATTCCGTGGTCTATACCCATGGGGCATTCCCTCGAACAGCGTCGGCAGGCGGTGCAGTTCCAGAATGACTCAGCCATTTCCTCGATCTTCTCATCCGTCAATCCCGGGTCTTTAAACAGTCTGCCTCGAAGGATGCCGGCGGGCGTGAAATGACGGCGATAGACGGAGAGCAGTAGTTCGGAGCGCATACAGGGGATATCGTCATCATCTCCAGTTGCCAGGTAAATCTGGCAATGCGTCGTGCAGCGCGAACATTTCGCGCTGACACGTATATATTGTTCGAGCGCTAACTGATAGTTGGTGTGTTTCAGGATCGCGGCAAAGGCTTCGAGGAAACGTTTAGGTCGATCCACGACGTTATAATCCTCGACGTGATACCTTACTGAAAGCTTCTGCTTCTTAACAACTTCTTCCTTCTTGGGAAGCTTAAAAGCTTTTTCTCTCTCTTCCTGGTTGATGATTTTTACTTCCATAACCGATCTCAAGACATTCCGTTTATATTCAGTTTTTATGACCTGATAGCCTGCCTTTTAAGGACGGCAGGAAACCATATTTATCTTCAGATGCCGTTACTCTTTACAACTCTTTGATTTCTTCGACCCTGCGCACGACCTCTTTGATAGCAAACCGATCAGTAATGCGACAGAAAAAAACTACATGCTATAAGGTATTGATTCCAACAACCTGAATTTCGGCGTTGGGCAATGGCGACTTAAACTGTTGACAATGCCGGGAGTGTACACGGCGGGTATTTTCCCAGGGCTGCACTGTCCAGACAACCGGTACGGTTAGGAAGGGCGGTGAGCGGTTAATAAAATAACAAATTCCGAGCTTTAAATCAAGTATGAATTAGAGAATTTCAGTTGTGAAATATTTATCAGGAGTGGGCAAGTATAAGATTAAGACTGATATAGAAGCTAAAAAGGCGTCCCGTCACCATGGATGGAAATCCGTGGAAGGAGCCTGCAATAAAAAACGCGATCCATCATTCACTCCTTTCATTCACTCCATCTATCCTTGACAATGATCTGATTTTAGCGTATATTTCGTCAATCCGTTATAGCGCTGCATTATCTTAGAGTAGAAAGATGAATTCTAAAC
>JALGVT010000025.1 GCA_025774555.1 candidate division LCP-89 bacterium | reverse complement strand
CTATGGGGCTGTCCCAAAAGAGGAATATCGAGTCATTGCGAGGAACGTAGTGACGTGGCAATCTCCTATATTACAAGCACTAAGAGATTACCACACTTCGTTCGTAATGACAGTCTATAGACTTTTGGGACAGCCCCCAGCGTTCAGCGTCGATTTCCCCCAAATCAACGCCTCTGAATTTAAGCTCTTACGCGTTTTATATGTCTCTTGCTCTTTGTAGTCCAGGGCAGCATCCTTTTCAGCGCTCCGATTCTGACTCTCTTCAGCATAGCGCTGATTTCTCCATTCTTGGGATCTTGAGAATACGCCATCATCAGCCGCCGCTTAGCTCTATTGATATTGCCTGCCTTGTAATGCAGCTTACCGAGGAGATAATTAGCTCGCGCGTTATATTTGTCCGGCTCTGATCCGCTGCGAGCAGCCGTGGCGATGCGAAGCCGTTCCATAGCCTCCTTTTTCTGCCCGATTACTGCCATTGCTTCAGCCAACCCGCAGATGTAGCGGGCATTATCGCTTTCAAGTTCACAGGCAGCCTCGAGATGACGGATTGCCTTCTCCGCGCGGTTATGCTGCAGGAGCGCCATTCCCAGCTTATACTTCTGATCGGCGCGGCGCAGGAGTTGCTCAGAACGGATATCCTCCGATATTCCTGATTCCTCCTGTTCGACCAGCAGTTCCAGGAGCGGGTCGAAATATGCCGGATCCGTTTCTAATGATTCTCTGAATTCCTGTTCGGCTTCCAACAAGAAACCTTTGCGTTTGAGATGCAAGCCCCGTTGATAGTGTTCTTCAGCAACGCTGCGGCGCTCAAACATGGTCTCAAACATCTTTCCCCCAAAAGTGTTTATCGAATTTCTAATCCTATCTGCAATTTAAATGCCGGAAATCCTTTGCCCTTTAGAATTTCCGAATTCAACGAAATATACGCAGATTATTTGATTACACGTTAAACTGCTTCGATACCGAAATTAAAGAACGGCGGGAAACCGTACAATTAACGAATATACCTTGGCGAAATGCCGCCGGTTGCCGGCTGAGTCTCGATGCCATAAATTAAAAACTTATCCTTACAATTTCAAGGGTAAATCGGTTGACTTTGACCCCTCATTATATTATTTTATAAAGTCTAAAATCATTACGATTTTGGGGCTGTAGCTCAGTTGGGAGAGCGATACGTTCGCAACGTATAGGTCGGCGGTTCGATCCCGCTCAGCTCCACCGATCTGCGAAAGTAAAGCGGATACTTTTTTCGACTTGAAACGGCTGTGCTAGGTGGGGCATTAGCGGCGCCCTGTAGCCCGAAATCCGCTATAGCGGGACCGAATGCCCGTTCTGAGGTTCATCTGCTTCCGGATCCTGGAGGCACGCGATATAGAAGGTCAAGTCCCGCGCAATGAGATCTCGCCCAACCCCGTCAGACCCGGGAGGGAGCAGCGGTCAGCGATCATCGCATGTGCCGCGGGGGAGCTTGGCTGGAGTCGGCGACCTTCAGGTGAAACGTTCGCAATGAACCGATGGCGGGGCACAGCCTTATAATTCAATCATCCTGATTACCTGTTGGTGAGATTAGTTGTCCTTTCTGGTAACAGCGCGAAAATGGCGTCCTAAAACCTTTGGTGAAGTCGTCGGGCAGGAAGGCGTCAGCAGGACTCTGCAGAATGCCCTCAAGGCTGGCAGAGTTGCGCACGCCTATATCTTCTCGGGACCTCGCGGCATCGGAAAAACCACGACTGCGAGGCTACTCGCCAAAGCCGTTAACTGCGAACACGGTCCCACCGCCGATCCTTGCAACCAGTGCACTGCCTGCCTAGAGATCCCCGAAGGCAGAAGTATGGACGTCCTGGAAATAGACGGCGCTTCCAACCGCGGCGTGGGTGAAATCCGCAACCTGCGGGACAATATCCATTTCAATCCCGCAGCCTGTCGCAAGAAGATATATATCATCGACGAAGTTCACATGCTGACGGCTGAAGCTTTCAATGCTCTCCTGAAGACGTTGGAAGAGCCGCCCGATCATGCCATGTTTATCTTTGCGACGACGGAGATCAATCGCGTGCCCGCGACCATCCTGTCGCGCTGTCAGCGCTTCGATTTCCGCCGCATATCGACTGCCGAAATTGCGCAGCACCTGCGATATATTTGTGATACCGACGGAGTTAAAGCGGATGATGAAGCTTTGGAACTGGTCGCCCGGCGGGCAGACGGCGCCATGCGGGACGCGCAAAGTCTGCTGGACCAGATGACCACCTTTGCGCCGGAAGGCATCACCGCGGACGAAGTCAGGACCGCGCTGGGGATTGCGCCGGAAGAACTGTATTTCCGCGTTTCCGATATCGTCTTACAAGATCAGGTAGCGGATGTTTTCCAGATAATTGACGAAGTTGATTCCAAGGGATTAAGCCCCCGGGAATTTCTACGCGGGATTTCGGATCACTTTCTGAACCTGCTGAAGGCGAGAGACTCTAAGGGCGCTGATTTCATAGAAGCGCCGATGGCAATTCGCGAGAGATACAGTCAAGATGCCGCCAAATTTGACCTCAACGATGTTTTGCGCATCCTCGCCATTCTGCAGGATGCGTTCAACGAGATCCGCAGGCATCCGCAGCCGCGCATGAAATTAGAACTGACGTTGCTGCGGCTGGCGTCTCTGGAACGAACTGTAAATATCGAAGAGTTGCTGGAAGAGCTGCGCGGCGGAGCGCCTGCACAAAAGCAGCCGCAAACGCAAACGCCACCACCTGCGCCGCAAAAAAAAACTAAAATAGCGCCGCCTCCGCCTCAGAAACAGGAAGCGCCGAAACCTGAGCCGGTCGTTGCGTCAACTTCTCCACCTGTCAATGCGCAGATTGGTATTAAATCCATTCAATCCAGGTGGCAGGAAATAGTCGATCAGTTCTGCGAAGGCAGAATTCCGCTGGCATGTCAGCTTAAGATGGGGCGACCGCAGAGCTATGAGAACGGCGCCTTAGTTGTCGGATTCGGGAACGATCTGCACGATTTGCAGTTGGAACGACTGAAGAAGGTTGCCGCTTCGGGCAGTCTTGGTTCCGGTATTGAGAAAATCTTTGGCGCGGCGGTCAAGCTGCGTTTTGAAAGATTATCGAAGGCGGATGCTGAAGAACTGGCGAAAGAGAACAGGGAAGAAGACCCCTTCGAGACGGAGTTGATCCGCTGTCTGGGAGCGAAGCGAATTGCGTGAAATTGATAATCGATTTATAACCAGAAATATAGAGGTATAGAATGAAACCACCCGGCATGGGCGGGCTGATGAAGCAAGCTCAGAAGATGCAGGAGAACATGGCGAAGGCTCAAGCTGAACTGGAGCAGTTGGAAGTGGGAGGCTCTTCCGGCGGCGGCGTGGTTACTGTCAAGGCATCCGGGAAACAGGAAATCATTGAGATTAATATCGACCCGGACGTCATCGATCCCGAAGATAAGGAGATGCTCGAAGACCTCATCACCGCGGCGGTCAATCAGGCGCTGCAGAGCGCTAAAGACGCTGCCGAAGAGAAGATGTCATCCGCCATGGGCGGGTTGGGAGCAGCCTTGCCTCCGGGAATGAAGATTCCAGGATTTTAAGCTATGTCATCCATTCCTCCATCGTTGCAGGCATTGATTGATGAATTCGCCAGATTGCCCGGCGTGGGCAAAAAATCCGCCCAGCGCATGGCGATTCACATCCTGAAAAAGCCGAAAGAACAGGCGCAGCGGCTTTCCGATGCCCTGCTGGCGACCAAGGAACGATTGACGATCTGTAAGAAATGCTTCAATATCGCTGAGGGCGGGGATTGTCCGATATGTTCCGATCCCAAAAGGGATACGAGAATTATCTGCGTGGTCGAACAGGCATCGGATATTCTGCCATTGGAAAAATCTGGCGCATTTCGAGGATTGTATCATGTGCTCGGCGGCGTTCTATCGCCGCTGGATCACAAGAACGAATCCGATCTGCGCATTAATGAACTGGTGGAGAGGGTCAAGATCGGCAATATAACAGAAGTCATCATCGCCACCAACCCGACCACCGAAGGCGAAACCACCGCCATGCTGGTCGCGCAGATGCTGAAACCGTCCGGCGTCAAGGTCACTCGCATCGCCCGCGGCATCCCCGTCGGCTCGGAACTCGAATTCGCCGATGAAGTTACATTGACGAGGGCACTGGAAGGGAGAGGCGAGCTTTAGCTTGCCAGGGTAAAAGGTAAAAGGCAAAAGGCTGGGAAACTATATAGTCGTGGTCGCCCCTGACCCCGACGAAAAAACAGGATCACGGATTATCGCGGATGCTATGGATTACACCGATTCAAATCAGTGTCATCAGCTTAATCAGCGGGAACTTGTCCGCCTCTGGCGGATCAGCGGTTCAGAAAAAAGAGCGTCCCACTTTAGTGGGACAGCAGTAAAATAGCCCGGGAATTCTATTCCCGGGGCGAGGTTGGCGAGATAAACAACCTCTTTACAAGACAATCTGTCCCTTTAAATTTCATAGTCACGGGTCGCCCTCGACCACGATAAAAACATCAGCGGTCCAGAAATAAGAGATACCGACGCGCAAGCGTCATTACAATAAAACACACGAGGAATATATGACTGATACAGGAAAAAAGATGCTGGAAATCCGCTGGCATGGGCGCGGTGGTCAGGGAGCCGTCACCGCTTCCAAGGTTCTGGCTGAATCCGCCATGTCGCTGGGTAAGCAGATCCAGGCTTTCCCGGAATACGGCAGCGAGCGCCAAGGAGCGCCGGTCAAAGCGTTCACGCGCATCGCTGACCAGCGCATCCGGCAGCACAATCAGGTAACCCAACCCGACGTCGTCATCGTTTTAGATGAGAGTCTCTTGGATGCAGTGGACGTCACTGAAGGATTAAATGACAATGGCACGTTGATCATTAACACGCAGAGTTCACCTGCGGAAATCCGCCAGAAGATGGCTCTGCAGGGACGTTCGCTTTATGTTGTGGATGCCACTGGCATTTCACTGCGCAACCTCGGCAAGTCTATCCCCAACACACCTATGATCGGCGCGCTGGTTGGAGCTACTAAACTGCTGGATCCGAAACTGGTCGCCGAAGATTTTGCCAAGAAATTTGCGAAAAAATTCAAGCAAGAGGTCATAGAAGGGAACGTGCAGAGTATTCTGGACGCCGCCCAGGAGGTCAAGGGAGAATGAAGAAATACTTTGACGCAAAATATAAAGAACTCCCCCTCGCGGGTCTGATCGAAGAAGCTGGCAACGCCGAAAAATATGAGACCGGCACCTGGGGCACATTTCGCCCGGTGTTCCATCCGGAGCTTTGCATCCAATGCCTTTTCTGCTGGGTGTATTGCCCCGACAGCGCTATTCTGGTTGAAAACGGCGAAGTCGTAGGCATCGACTACTATCACTGTAAAGGGTGTGAGATATGCAGTATGGAATGCCCCACGAAGCCGGAAAAAGCGATCACGATGGAGAAGAAATAAAGGATTCGAAATCCTGTACTTTAGAGACTAAAAAACAGTAATCTTACTATAGAGGAATATAAAATGCCAGAACGAATGGCACTAACTGGGAATGAAGCCGTGGCTCACGCTATGCGGCAGATCAATCCCGATACAATGGCAGCTTATCCCATTACTCCGCAAACTGCGATGATGCAAAAGTTCGCTGATTTCGCCGCTGACGGCCTGATTGACACAGACATTGTGCTGGTCGAATCGGAACATTCCGCCATGTCCGCTACCGTGGGCGCTGCTGCCGCCGGCGCTAGATCGATGACTGCCACTGCCGCCTGTGGTTTAGCGCTGATGTGGGAAATATTATATATTGCCTCATCTTACCGGCTGCCCATCGTTATGCCGGTGGTCAACCGAGCGCTGTCAGGTCCCATCAACATTCAGGGAGATCATTCAGATACCATGGGCACGCGGGACGCCGGCTGGATTCATCTCTTCAGCGAAAACGCTCAGGAAGCCTACGAAAATACTCTGCAGGCAATCCGCATCGCCGAACATCCAGATGTATTGACGCCGGCGATGGTAACGCTGGACGGCTTTATCATCAGCCACGGCGTGGAAACCGTTACCATCTACGATGATGCCAAAGCTAAGAAGTTTGTGGGTGAATACAATCCCCGTTATACATTGCTGGACGCGAACCATCCGATGACTTTAGGAGCGCTGGACTTCTCGGATTTCTATTTCGAGCACAAAGTCTCACAGCTTGACGGAATGATGGCGTCGCCTCAGGTAGTACTTGACGTCGGTAAAGAGTTCAAAGAGACTTTCGGCGGTGAAGAATGCTACGAATTTTTCGAAGCGTACAAGATGGACGATGCGGAATACGCTGTGGTCGTATTAGGATCGACAGCCGGAGCGGCGCGGATGGTCGTCGATGATCTGCGCGGCAGAGGAGTCAAGGCGGGTATGATTAAAATCCGCATGTTCCGTCCCTTCCCATACCAGGAAATAGCCAAGCTGATTTCACCTTTGAAAGGTTGCACTATCCTCGACCGTTCGATAGCCTATGGTGGTGACGGCGGACCGGTGCATATCGAAATCAGATCGGCTCTATATGGATACAATTCCGTGCCGATGCTGACCAACTACATTTACGGTCTGGGCGGCAAGCCGATAGAACCTGAACATATCATGTCCGCCATGAATGAACTGCAGGAAGCGGTTAAAACCGGAACGCCAAAACGGCGAATCGGATTCTTGAACTTGAAGGAAGATTATGTGCCGGCAGTTTAAATACTGTCTGAGTTAAGTCATAGAGAAATTATAAACTGGAGATAAAATGGCAAAACTAAAGGACCTGGCTTTAAGGCCCGAGAGACTATCCGGCGGACACCGCCTCTGTCCTGGCTGCGCGGCGCCGATGATAGCGCGTTTAGCACTGCGTTCAACCGACGCTCACCTGGTGGTGGGCGCCTCGACCGGCTGTCTTGAAGTATCCACTACAATATATCCTTACTCCGCATGGAAATGCAGCTTCATACACAACGCTTTCGAAAACGTCGCCGCCACGATTTCCGGCGTTGAAGCTGCATATCGAGTACTGAAAAAACGCGGCAAGATCAAGGAAGATTTCAAATTCATCGCTTTTGGCGGCGATGGCGGCACCTACGACATAGGTCTGCAGTCACTGTCCGGAGCTATGGAACGCGGTCATAACATGGTCTATATATGCTATGACAACGAAGCGTATCAGAACACTGGAAACCAGCGTTCTTCTTCCACTCCGATGGGATCTAATACCAGCACGACGCCGGTGGGAACAGAATCGTACGGCAGGGTCGGCAAGCGCAAGGATCTGACTGCGATTATGGCGGCGCATCACATTCCTTATGTTGCTCAGGCAGCTCCACACCACTGGAAGGATATCAGCCGCAAATTTGAGCGCGCTTTGGAGGTCGATGGGCCAGCTTTTATTAACGTGCTGTCGCCCTGCGTGCCCGGATGGAAATATGACGCTAAGGACACCTTCAATATTTCTCGTCTGGCGGCTCAAACCTGCTTCTGGCCCTTATACGAAGTTGACAACGGTGTCTGGAAACTCAACTTCAAGCCGAAAGAAAAACTGCCGGTAGAAGAATTCCTGAAGACGCAGGGACGATTCCGTCACCTGTTCCGTCCGGAGAACAAGCACGTAATTGAACTGCTGCAGGAGGAGGTTGACGAGCAATGGGAGCGGCTGCTTTCGCTTAGCGGCAAGAAATAAACAAGAGATAGCGACATGAGTCTGCTGACACTACCGAACATTCTAACGGGGATCCGCCTTATCCTGGTTCCGATTATCCTGGTATTTATCTTTTCTAATCGCCTGGAAATCCAGATTCTCGGTACCTTCCTGTTTATCGTTGCCGCGATAACAGACCACATCGATGGTAAAGTGGCGCGCAGCCGAAAACAGGTTACTCAGTTTGGAAAGTTTGCAGATCCATTGGTAGATAAAGCTCTGACTTTGTCAGTATTTACCGCAATCGTATTGCGTGATGAATTTACCGCGGTGGCGACCTATATGGCAGTATGGGTCGCTATTATTGCGGTACGTGAAATAGGCATCACGGCTCTGCGCATCTGGGCGATTAAAAAGGGCACTGCGGTCATCACCAGCATGTGGGGCAAAGCCAAGACAACCGCACAGTTGACTACGATTATCTTTACGCTGGTCGTGCTGAATTTCCGTCAAGCAACCCTGAAATATCCTGAAATTGCTTCGTATTATCCGGGAGATCAGGTTTTAACCTATGTAGTGCATTCTCTGCTGATTATCTGTATGCTGGTAACGGTTGTGTCCGGGATTTTATACTTAAACAGCAACCGCTTCGAAGCCAAGAATGGAACCGCGTAGGTTGGATTAGCGCAACGCAGCAAAGCCGTGCCTATGGCATAATCCAACGACCCCGTAGTCGTGGGTCGCCTGTACCCGATTGACCAATAACTTCATAGTCGGGGTCGCCCCTGACCCCGACACTATAAAAAAAGCCTCCTACTTCAGTAGGACAGCATTAATGTAGCCCGGGAATTCATTCCCGGGTGAAGTTTGCTATTTCCCGAGAATTCCCTTGAACCTAATCACTAAAATCATCGGCAGCGGCTTCGGGTCGGGCTACTTCCCCTTTGCTTCCGGCACAGCAGGCAGCTTCGTCGCGCTCCTGATCTGGATCGCCCTGCCGGAAATGACCGCTCCAGTTCAGATTGCTCTGATTATCATCACTTTCTCCATCGGCATCCCCATCTGTACTGCTATGGAGAAGCGGTACGGTGAAGACCCCAAACAGGCGGTCTGGGATGAATTCGTAGGTCAATGGGTAGCGCTGTTTCTCTTGCCGAAGACCATTCCCATCTTAATCGCTTCCTTCCTCATTTTCCGCGCCCTCGATGTCTGGAAACCTTTCCCTGCCAACGATTCCCAAAAGCTGCCCGGCGGTTGGGGCATTATGGTAGATGACCTGATTGTGGGGATTTATACGGCAGTGATTCTCCATGCCGTGATAATCCTCCTATGAGAAATTACTCTTAGATAGGGTTTTGCAATGAAATACTTCTCGATCATCTGTATAACGGTATTGACCATCGCCTCTGCATCTGAAGCAGGAATAATTAAAAGCTTTGGAGTGAAAACCGGTATAGGAATAACCAACCTCTCTTATAAAACGACATTTATAGGAGAATTGGAATTCGATAATCGTATCGGTGTAGATCTGGGCGGATTCCTTGTATTTTATGAAACACCAGTAGTGTCCTCACTGATTGAATTGCGATACTTCCAGAAAGGTATGACCTATGAAATAGAGGGAAAAGATCAATATAATCAAGATACCGGTATGGTGAAATATGATAATCGCTTGGATTATTTATCGATCTCACTATTCGGACAGTACACGCTCCGAAGATCAACTCTGTCACCTTACCTCTATTTTGGACCCAGGATTGATTTTTTAATAGGGTATGACTCAGATGGTTGGGATATACTCTTTGAGGAATTTAAATCTCCCGAGTTTGGAGCCGATATTGGCGCAGGCACTGAAATAAAAGTCGGGACACTGCCGGTCATGCTGGCTGAATTCCGCTACAATTTCTATCTTGACTACGCCTATAAAACAGACCAGATAGAAATGCGAAATCGGTCGTTTGAAATACTCGTAGGCGTGAAACTTGGAAGGCGGGATCATTGAACCAAAACAATTGGATCAAAGACTGTCCTGCTCATATGACCGTCTGTGATACCGAAGGGATCATTCTGGAAATGAACGATGCGGCAGCAGATCAGTTCAAGAAGGATGGCGGCAATGACTTAATCGGGACGAACCTTTTGGATTGCCACCCAGAGCCATCCAGGACAAAACTGCGAGTAATGCTGGGAAACCAGACCACCAATGTCTACACCATCTCAAAGAAGGGGAAGAAGAAGCTTATCTATCATACGCCGTGGTACGATGAGGGCAAGTATGCCGGTTTCGTTGAAATTAGCTTTGACATTCCATTCGACCTGCCTCACTTTAAAAGAGCATAGTAAATTCCACGCTACTTAAAATTCTTCTCCGTTGCGTCAGGTCCTGAACGAAGAGGAGACCTGACGTAATAGCAACCTATGACCAGCAAACGACTAATTCGATAACCCCGTAGTCGTGGGTCGCCTGCGCCTTTTGGTAGTCCCCGACCCCGACCTCAACGAAAATCCGTAGTGTCACTCCCGTACTGGCGGGAGTCCAGCGCTAACAAACAAAACTGTTCCAAACACAAGGACGGCTTGCTTAAAAAAATTGCGATTTCTGTAAGAGTCGCTTTTTTTGTTTATACGTACCTGAGAAAAAATTCCCGCCTGAAAAATTTTACTTGGATTTTCCCCTTTTTTTTATTATATTGTATCGATTAGCAAATAAATCAATCAATGAGGAGGATTACGATGACCCGCAAACTCTGGCTTCCATTGTTTTATTTAATGATGGTCTTTGCGCCCCTGTTGGGGCATGCTGCGGATTGGGTTCCGCTTAACGGCGCACAGGCGTTGGCAGAAGCTCCAGCGATAGAACTCCAGTCCAGCGATTTTAACAGCATTCGCTTGACTATAGCGATCCCGGGCTTCATGCACGAAACTATCGCCACGGAAAGCGGCGATTTCAGTTATATTATGCTGGATGGTGAAGGCTATACCACGCAAATCGGGCATCCGCAGCTTCCGGTGATCCGCAGGATGATCGAAATTCCCTTCGGCGCGAATCCTGAATTGATCGTGGGCAGGACGATTATGCGTGAAGACGATATGTCAGCTCTGCAGATCACACACAGGATTATGCCCGCGCAGCCGCCCATCGAGAAGATCCCGGGCGCACTGCAGGCGGCAAGGTTTGAAATGGATCGTGCAGCATATAGCCAGGCGGAATATATGATCGGCGAAGTCGCCGGATTGCGTGATGGCGGGATCATTCGCGGACACCGTTTTGTTCTGCTGGAGATATATCCGTTCGATTATAACCCTGCCGGCGGTACGCTGCGGATTATAAACAGTATCGAGATTGAGATTCGGTTGAATGGCGCCGACCGCGCTTTGACGCGGCAGATGAAACAGCGCTACGCCGATCCTTATACGGAAGCGTTGACAGACCGCCTTTTCCTGAATGCAGGAACGCTTGACGATCTGGATCTGCCGCTTCCGCCGCTGGGATTCATCGTGGTAACCAATAATCATTACGCCGGTCTGCCCGTGGTGCAGAATTTGGTCACCTGGAAAGAGCAGAAGGGATACCATGTCACTGTGGCGACGACGGAAGTGATCGGTTCATCCACGACTCAGATCAAGAATTACATTCAGGATGCGTACGATAACTGGTCCATCCCGCCGACCCATGTTCTGTTGATCGGTGACGTGAATGTTATCCCTGAATGGATCGGCACTGGCACTGGCAGCCCACATACGGACTTGAATTACGGTCTCCTGCAGGGCGGAGATTCCTTCGCTGACGTCGGCGTAGGACGGTTTTCGCCTTCGACGGATGCCGAATTGGCAAATATGGTCAATAAAACCCTCGAATATGAGCAAGTTGGTTGGGTTGTGCCCGATACCTGGGAAAAATACGCGGTGTTTATGGCGTCAACCGATAACTACCAGGTATCCGAAGGCACACATAACTACGTAATCGACAACTACCTCATCCCCGACGGATATCAGGTCGATAAGCTCTATACAGTTACTTACAGCGCCACTACCGCTCAGGTATCAGCCAGTTTCAATGCGGGGAGGTCCATTGGCTGTTACTCCGGTCATGGGAGTACCACCAGTTGGGCGGACGGACCGCCTTTCAGCCAGAGCAACGTCCGCGCGCTTACCAATGAAGTCTATCCATTCGTATTCAGCTTTGCCTGTCTGACAGGTCAATTCCAGCTTGGAGAGTGTTTCGGGGAAACATGGAGCCGCGATGAACACGCCGCGCTGGCTTTCTGGGGAGCGTCTGTTTCTTCTTACTGGGGAGAAGATGATATCCTCGAGAAAAAATGTTTTGAAGGCATTTTCGATGAGCAGCTTCCCGGTGAGGATCAGAATCTAACCTGGTTGTCCGGATTTACAGGTTACGGCATGTATATGCTCTGGCAGCATTACGGCGGCGGCGGCATGTGCCAACGCTACGTGGAAATGTACAATATCCTGGGCGATCCCTCAGTGGATCTCTGGACGGACGTACCCCAGGATTTGACAGTTAATATCCCGGGCGCTATCCTGATCGGCATGAATCAGCTTGAAGTAACCGTTTCCGGTTATCAGGATTGGGCGCTGGTGCATATCTACTCCGATGCTGAAGATTTGAAGTTCACCGATTACGTGAATAACGGCGCCGTAACTTTCAATCTGGGCAGTGGTTTCACCGTTCCCGGGACGCTGCACGTCTGGGTAACAGGGCACGACTGCATGCCCTATCACGGCACATCTTCGATCATTCCGCCATCAGGACCGTATGTGATATTCAATTCACTGGAGGTGGACGATTCCGCGCTGGGGAACAACAACGGTCAGTTGGATTACTCTGAGACTGTGGAACTGTCGATCTACGCGGAGAATGTCGGTGTTGCTGCGGCAAATAATGTCACTCTGACGATAACTTCGTTAGATCCGCTGCTTACTGTGATCGACGGGACGGAGTTTCTGGGCAGTTTAGCTCCCGGCGCGGTGCTGGGGACTAACAACGGCTTTACCGTTCAGACATCGTCCGAACTCCCCGATGAATACGCCATCCCCTGTCAATTAGACGCCACCGACGGCATAGAAATCTGGACGACGACGTTCACGATCACCGGTCACGCTCCGGTCGTCGATTTCGATGCATTGACCGTCCATGACGATACCGGCAACCAGAACGGCAACCTTGATCCGGGTGAATCGGCCGATATGGAAGTGACCTTGCGCAATAATGGATCGACGGACGTGGATAATGTCGCGTTTACCGCATCCACCACCGATCCATATATAACGATTACATCAGCCGGTGGAACTGTCGGTTCACTGCCGGTTGGAGGAACCAACAGCGGCACATTCTCCGTGGATGTGTCCTCTTCCTGTCCGCAGGAACATTCAGTACGGTTTACGTTGGACATCACCGGCAGTAATGGATATGCGGTAACGACTGAATTTAGCTCCATTGTCGGCAATATCCTCTACAATGTCACCGGACCTGACAATTATGGCTACACAGCCTACGATCCCTTCGATGCTCCGGAATTCCCGGTGTATGAATGGACCGAAATCTGCGCCGATTCAGGCGGTCCGGGAACGCTGGTCAACTTCACTTCTGATGACCAGACTTTCCAGTTTGACCTGCCCTTCGATTTCGGCTATTACGGACTGACCTATAACCGTTATACCATCGGAGCCAACGGCTGGGTAGGCATGGGTGATATCCTCGAAGATGATTACTCGAACTCTGGCATCCCCAACGACGATGGCCCCGCGCCGATGATTGCTCCTTACTGGGAAGATTTATCGCCGCAACGCACCAATTCAGGTAAGGTTTGGAACTGGTACGATGCCGCCAATCACCGTCTGATTGTGGAATACAATCATATTGAGCAGTACGCTCCGACAGGGTCGTTTGAGACATTCCAGGTCATACTGCTGGATCCTGCTTACTATCAGACTTCAACCAATGACGGAAGAATCATTTTCCAGTATAAAGATATGTCGAACAGTGTGCAGAATGAAGGCACAGTCGGCATCGAAAATGCCGCTGAAAACGACGGCATCGAAGTACTCTATGACGGAGATTATGACCAGTATATCCAGCATATCCAGAGCGGTCTGGCGATCCTGTTCAGTACGCCCACTACGGCGCCAACCATGGACGTTGCTCTGACATACGTCTCAGGCTCACCGGTTCCGGCAGGCGGCGGAGATCTGATATACGACCTGTACGTTGAAAATATCGGCAGTACCGCCGCAGCTTTCGACGGCTGGCTCTATGTGTCGTATGAAGGCGGCGTTCCCACCACACTGGTGCAGCGCAGTTTCACCAACTTCCTGCCCGGCTGGTCTATCAACCGTCCGGGTATGTTCTACCCGATTTCTGGAAGCTATGCTGCGGGCAACTACGAATTTGGTCTGCGAGTCGGTTCTCATCCATCTACGGTCTGGGCGGAAGACAACTTCCCGTTTGAGAAGTCAGGCACGGATTATGTCGATGGATTTATCCCCTTCCCGGTGGATGGCGCGCCGAATCCGTTTGACCGGATAGCGGGAATTGAAGATGGTGTGCTCGAGGTTATCCCGAAAGAATATTCACTGGATCAGAACTATCCCAATCCCTTCAATCCCACGACAGCTATCAGCTATCAGCTATCAGCAATCAGCTTCGTGAACCTGACGGTTTACGATATCGCCGGTCGCCAAGTAGCGGAGCTTGTTAACGGGATGCGGGACGCAGGTGTGCATGACGTAACCTTCGATGCTTCAAATTTATCATCAGGCATCTACTTCTACCGCATCGAAGCGGGAGATTTCACCTCGGTCAGGAAGATGGTACTGATGAAATAATCTGCGAAATCTGTGAAATCCGTGTAATCAGCGGTTCAGAAAAAATTGTAGGGGCGACGCGTGCGTCGCCCTTTTTTTTTGCTTTTTTATCAAGGGGGGATTAAGGGGGGATCTGTTTTAAAGGACGCTTCTGTCGGCGTCCTTTTATCATCAATTGTTTAATAATTTCGCTTTGGAGTAGATAAGTCTTGACAAAATGATAAGAATTATGTATATTACCACTATTCTGATTTTATTGAATTTCCTGATTGTTGAGAATATAAAGTCATCATTATCATTAATTGCATATCGAAAGGAGGTTATAAAGTCCCTTCTTAGGACTCCCAATTTGCAGCGGAATCACCGTTTCCTTCGATCATCTCCAGATTCTCCTGTTCCCTTTGATTGAGAGGAGCATAGGTTGAAATTAAACCAAAGGAGTATATGATCATGAACCATGTAAGTAAGGTTTTCGTCAGTCTTAGTGTCTTGTGTCTGTTAATTGCCATTGGGCCTAACACTGAAATATGCGCACAAACACACACACACTGGTTAGATTTGTACAATGGCCCGGGATTGGGAGAAGATTTTGCTGAAGCCATCGCTGTGGACGTTGAAGGCAATGTCTATGTGACCGGGTGGAGTGATGCCTTGATGGGTCCGCCGGTCAACGAAGATTACTGCACGATTAAATACGATCCCGATGGAAATAATCTCTGGACTGCGTTCTATGATGGACCTGTAAGTGGAGTGGACGCGGCGCACGATATCGCAGTTGACGTCGATGGCAACGTCTATGTTACCGGACGCAGCGATTCAGCATCCATGGATTATCTTACCATTAAGTACGATCCGATGGGCATGCTGATTTACATCGCCAGATGGGATGGTCCCGGAATGGCAGGAGATGAAGCTTACGCCATCGCAGTCGATGATTTAGGAAACGCCTATGTTACCGGTAGGTGTTGGGGCGCAGGAACAAACTGGGAGGACATGGCAACTATCAAGTACGATCCCTGGGGCGTTCAATTGTGGTGTGCAATGTATAACAGTCCCAATAGTGGCAGTGATAAAGCCTATGATATCGCGTTGGATAGTGACCTGAAAGTCTACATTACGGGAAGCGCAGATGGGGATTATTGCACTATAAAGTACACGACCACTGGCACGCAGGTTTGGTCTCCTCCCGCAACCTACAATGGACCCGGAAACAGCGGCGATGAAGCGAGAGCGATTGCTTTGGATGCCGATGGCAACGTTTATGTGACCGGATACAGTTTCGGCGGCATGACAACTTATAATGACTATGCCACCATCATGTACAACTTTGCAGGGGTCCAACAGTGGGCGACAAGGTATGACGGTTTCAACGATAATGACAATGCCAACGACATAGTTGTCGGATCGTTCGGCAATATCTACGTCACCGGTTGGAGTGTGAACGGAATCGAGGACTACGCAACCATTAAATACAGTCCTACTGGTGCCCAACAGTGGGTTGCCTACTATGATGGTCCGGGATTTGGGACAGACGTTGCCGTCGCCATGGATATCGATAACTGTGAAAATGTTTACGTTACAGGATACAGTGACAACGATCCCAATCCAACCTGGGATAACTACGACTATGCAACGTTGAAATACAGTAAAGAGGGAAACTTGCGCTGGGAAGAGAGATACAACGGTCCCGATAATAGCTGGGATAAAGCTGCAGACATCGTCATTGATGAACATAAATACACTTATGTAACCGGGTTTGTAGGCAGTGAACAGCTCAGCGATTATGGCACCATCAAATACCGTCATGACATGGAACTTTTCCTGGATTATGTCTCAGGTTCTCCGGTGCCAGCCAGCGGCGGAAATCTCTACTTTGACGTCTGGGCAGAGAATGAAAGTTCAACGTCTCTGAATTTCGATATCTGGACGGCGTATGAATATCAGGGCGGTGCGCAGGTAAGTCTGGTGATGCGCACCTTAACCAACTATCTCTCCGGCTGGGCGATTAACCGTCCCAACATGTATTTCCCTGTGAACGGAAGTTATGCTGCGGGTGACTATCTGATGTTCATGCGGGTTGGCACACTACCTACTGTGGTTTGGAATGAAGACTGCTTCCCCTGGTCAAAATCCAGCTCTGCTGATGGTTCCGCATCTATCCCCTTCCAGGCGGATGGTATACCAAATCCGTTTGATATAGTAGATAAGGGTGTGACTCCTGAAGGTAAGGTAAGTCTTACCCTTGAAGAGTACAGTTTAGTGAGCGCGCGTCCGAATCCCTTCAATCCCACAACAGCTATCAGCTATCAGTTGCCCGCAGACTGCCACGTTAATCTGGCTGTATATGACGTAAGCGGGCGCTTGGTTGCTGATCTGGTTAATGGAATGAGGGATGCCGGTGTGCATGAGGTGACCTTCGATGGATCGAATCTGGCATCAGGCATCTACTTCTACCGCATAGAAGCTGGCGATTTCACCTCGGTCAGAAAAATGGTGCTGATGAAGTAATAGGTTACTCCGTAGGGCGGGGGTGCTTCCCCCGCCTCTATAAACTGTAGGGGTGATCCGAAAGGGTCGCCCCTCTGGACTCTCCATAGGAGTCTCCATTGGAGTTCTACGAACCTTCGGACCTGCCTGCGCAGGAGTGACCAGAGGCTTAATGTAGGAGCTAAGCCCGATCCTTCGGGACGCAGAAATGACACTAAACTAAACGAAATATCACTTTTCTCGCTTGTATTCTACCAGCAACTTAAATATCTTGTTATGAAACCTGACTTGTAGATCGTTTTTTAGGGTGTAATTATGCACTATCTCGATATCATCATCCTTATCGTCATCATAGCATCAGTGGTAGAAGGCATCGTTCACGGTTTTGTCTATGAAGTCTGTTCGCTGTTCGGATTGATAGCCGGATTTTTCATAGCGATGAAATTCTTCGCGGTTGTTGCCGGGCATCTGGGTTTCATTCCCTTCCCTCTGTGGATTTTGAAAGTGATCGCCTTCCTGATCATTTTAATAGGGATCAATATCATTTTCAGGATTGTCGGCAAGAGCCTGCGCGCGATACTGCGGAAGGTATTCATGGGATGGCTGGACAGGATCGCGGGCGGAGTGTTCGGTTTGCTTCGCGGAGTTTTTGTCGTTCTGTTGATTACCATGATAATGCTGCTCACTCCGCTTAGTTCCATACTGCGTGAGCAGGCGCGTGAAGCAGCGCTCCTGAAGCCTTCCATCGAAATGGTACGACCCTTCATGAATACTCTATTAGACAAGAAATCGGCGCTGCCCGATTCAATATAGGCGTATTCCAGGAAATAATGGTTAAATGATCCGCCAACCGGCGGATTCGTTATTTGTGAAGCTAATAGCAGTTAAAAAATGAATGAAGTATTCGAACTGCTGGAACTGGACCGTCTGCTCCTGATCTGTTCAGAGGAAGCATCCTCCGAACTGGGGAAGAGGCGGGTATTGGAATCTGTTCCATCGCGAAATCCTGCGGAGATTCGCCGTGAGCTGATACTGGTGCGTGAGATGGCGCGGCTGCTGGAAACAGCAGCTCTGCCGATCCACGGGATCTCAGACGTGTCGGATACTCTGGCGAGGATCGCGCCTGAAGGAGGATCACCTGATCGTGACGATTATCTGCCCCTGAACGATTCCTTGTCTGCATCAACCCGCTTAAAAGCCTTCATCTCGGCGAGCGAAGAGGAGTGTCCGGGATTAAAGGATTTGTCAGCGCTGCTTCATGATTTTACAAATCTATCACACTCTATCGAAAGAGTTTTCGATCCCTCCGGTGAAATACGGGATAACGCCAGCGCTGAATTGAAGCGGCTGCGTAAGCAGATTCAGTCCGAGATTCGCAAGCAGCATGACGCGATGGAGCGGGTGCTGAAACACTGGCATAAGCAGAATTATACCCAGGAAGACGCGCTAACCTTCCGAGAAGGCAGGCTGTTGATTCCGGTGAAGTCGGAACATCGCGGCAGAATCGATGGCGTTGTTCTGGATGAGTCGGCAACAGGTGCGACCGTTTTCGTTGAGCCATTGGAAGCGATCACCATAGGGAACGCTATCAGGAAGCTGCAAAGCGAAGAACGGCGTGAGATCAACCGGATATTGATGGAGTTGTGCGACAGTATCCGAGCGCAGCTGCCAGAGATCCGCTCTGCTCTGGAAATCCTCTCACAGATTGACCATATTTACGCGCGAGCGCGGTTTTCGAGGCGGCTGAATTGCATGTCTCCCCGAATATCGAACGATCCAGTTATCAAGCTGGTCGAGGCTCGTCATCCGCTCTTGGTTCTGAAGGAGGGCGCTGACGTCGTCCCGCTGACGCTGACGCTGGGCGAAGCAGAAGGAAACATCCTGATAATCACCGGACCAAACGCGGGCGGCAAGACTGTAGCGTTGAAAACTGTCGGTCTGCTCTGCTTGATGGCGGCTTGTGGTCTGCATATCCCGGCTGGAGAAGGCAGTGAACTACCTGTGCTGGGATCAATACATTGTGATATCGGAGACCCACAGTCTCTGGAACAGGATTTGTCAACGTTCACTTCTCACCTGCACCGATTGAAGGATGCCTTAGAAGATGGAGGCGAGCCCAAATTGGTGCTCCTGGATGAGGTGGGTTCAGGAACCGACCCGGCTGAAGGGTCGGCGATTGCCCGCGCCGCGCTGTTGGAATTCCGGCGGCAGGGAGCATTGGTCATCGCCACGACTCACCAGGGAACGCTCAAGGTTTTCGCTCACGAAACCGGCGGCATCTTTAACGGCAGCATGGAATTTGACAGCGATACTTTGAGCCCGACCTTCCGTTTTCGATCAGGGCTGCCGGGGAGTTCTTACGCCCTCGAAATCAGCGCCCGGGTGGGATTGGACGACCACCTCCTGGAAGACGCTAAGGAGTTCCTCGGCGAACAGACAACGCGCATGGAAGAGTTGTTGACCCGCCTGAATGATTCCCTGCGCCAGTCTGAGGAAGCGCGCCGTGCCGCTGAACTGAAGCGCACCGAATCAGAAGCTCTGCAGAAATTGTACGCTGAGCGCCTTGAAAATCTGAAGAAAACCGAAAAGGAGAAACTGCGTGAAGCCGCCCGTGAGGCGAAGGAGATTCTAAAAGGCGCTAATAAGCGGATCGAAGCGGTTGTCAAGGAAATCAAGGAAAAGCAAGCTGGCAAAGAGGTGATAAAGAGCGCGCACCAATCTGTGAAGAATGCGCAGAAGAAGATCGGGAAGATTCTCGATAAAGGGCGCAAACCTGAGACAGAAGCAGTCGAGAGGTGGACTGGCAAGGCAGGTGATTGGGTGCGGATGGAGGGGCTTAAGGATGCTGTTCCCGTGACCGCTGTTCGCAAGGACGGCAGAGAGGCAAAGCTCGAAGTAGGCGGCGTGCATATCTGGATGGATACGTCGAAACTGAAAGCCGTCAAAGCGCCTAAAAAGATAGATATTGGAAGGGAAGTAAAGGTCTCGGTCTCCTCTTCAGCCGGACAGCAATACGAGTTGGATCTGCGCGGTATGATGGCGGATGAAGCCGAATTCACGCTCGAAAAATACCTTTCGGATTGTGCTATCTCCAACTGGAAGAACATTCGCATCATTCACGGCAAGGGCACGGGAGCGCTGCGGACGCGGGTGCAGGAGGTTTTAAAGAGCTATCCCGGTGTGAAATCCTTCCGTTATGGCAGACCGGAAGAGGGGGAATTCGGTGTAACCGTGGTGGAGATGGAGTAGGGGAGCGCAAATTGCAAACCAACCCACAGCAGAGCTGTGGGGCACCCGGCACGGTGAATTTATTCTGAATCACTGATTTTCACAGATTACTGGATTTCACAGATTAGAGTCGTGTAGGGCGCGGTCTTTAGACAACCAGCACGATTAAACGCGTATGTTTTCATTTCTAAAAGACCTGATCACATTTTTAAGTTTTCCAGCGCCGCGTGCCGCGTTGTTTTCCCATTGCAGAGGACGGAGATTGGATAGTTCATCACTACCTCCTTTTGAGAGTGGCTTGATGTGATCGATATCCCAGCCGAAGGATGATGTGTGATCGCCGTAATGATTTCTACCGATCCACGCTCCGCATTCATCCTTTCTCCAGATATCAGGATTGTTTTCAGCGGATATATGCCCTTTCTGCCAAACCTGTTCTATCACATCTTCTGTGAAGCCCATAATTCTCCTTGCAATAAGAATATTGAGTATCGAACTGTGGGTAATTATCTAACTACATTGTGAATTTAAGAATATATTTCAGTAAAGTCAATAGATATTTAAACAATATTGTATAATCAACACGCATTTAATAATTTGGTTAATTGATTAAATACCGGCGGATGGTCGGAACAGCTTGACGTCCCGGATACTACATTCCCCTTGACATTCTCCTGTTGAATTGTTACATTGTGATCTATATGAACATTCCCGAAACACTGAATAAATCCTTCCTCTTCGGTTCCTTTTCCAGTGATCAGCTCCGGCAGCTTGCTGAATTTACCACCGTGAAAAAACTGAAGAAAGATGAGCGCCTTTTCGATGAGGGTGAGAAAGCATCAGCTTTCTATTTCGTTGCATCTGGTAGTGTGAAAATCTATCGGATCTCTTCTGAAGGGCAGGAACATACCATAGAGATCCAAAGAGATGGCGATCTCGTCGCTGAAGCGGCTATCTTCGACAAGGAGACCTATCCCGCCTTCTGCCAGGCGATGGATGAGACTGTTCTGTTGCGCATTCCCAAGCACGATTTTATCCAGATGATCGAAAGGCATCCTCGCATTGCCATCGAGATAATGCACGGATATTCCAAGCGGCTACGCTGGTTTGTCCGGCTGGTGGAAGACCTGACCATGCACAATATCAAATCCCGGTTGGCGAGATATATCCTTAACAATCTTTCACGGGACAGCGAACGGCATATCAGCAAGTTAAGTATCAGTAAAAAAGAGCTGGCATCGCTCCTGGGTACGATCCCTGAGACGCTTTCCCGTACGCTGAAGAGCCTGAAGAAGGATGGTCTGATCGGTGAGGAGGGAGATTATATCGTCATTCAAAATCTGCGGCGCTTGCGTGAAGTTGCGGAGTAGTGTAAGGCAGGTAAAAAAGAGCGTCCCACTTTAGTGGGACAGCAGTAAAATAGCCCGGAAATTCATTTCCGGGTGAGGCTTTTAGAAAAAATACCAAACGTCTTGACTTTAGTCAAGGCGTTTTCTCGTATTACTTTATATCTTACAGCCAGAATATAAAATACGGAGATATACCATGAGCGAATTAATCAAGAACGAAGAGAAGAAAAAAGAGCTGCTGAAGCATATGATCCTGCAGCTCCATGAAGGCGTTGCGCCGGAAGCGATACGGACGCAATTGGTGCGGCTGATGGGAGAAGTGCCTTACAACACAGTCGTTGAAGTCGAACAGGAGCTGATAGCCGAAGGACTTCCCGAAGGAGAAATCCTGAAACTCTGCGACATTCACACCGAAGCGCTAAAAGGCGCTATCAGCCAGAAAGGCTCAAAGATACCGCCGCCTGGACATCCAGTAGATACGTTCCGGCGTGAAAACAGTGCGCTGGCAGGCGTCATCGCATCACTGAATGAACTCTATAAAGAACTTTCAGCGATGGACGATAGCGACGATGCAGCCGATCTGTTTGTTAAAATGCACGGACATTTCAACAGCATGATGGACGTTGAAAAGCATTACGTAAAAAAGGAGAATCTGCTCTTTCCATTTCTAGAGAAAAAAGGGATCACTGGACCTCCGACGGTAATGTGGGGCAAACACGATGAAGCCCGGGAACTGCTGAAAGCGGCTCAAGAAGCCTTTGCTAACGCTTCCGAAATCAAAGCTGAAGAGGCGAAAGCGGTTGCTGAACTATTGCTGAAACCGGCTTCAGAAGCTGTCGATGGGATGATCTCCAAGGAGGAGGAGATCCTTTTCCCAATGAGTCTGGATACGCTCGATAATACCGAATGGTACCAGATCTATCGTCAGAGCGATGAACTGGGTTATTGCTTGTACGATCCGACCATAGAATGGAAACCGGACGGCGTCAAAATCGAAAGGGAAGAAGAGGCAGATACTGACAGAATCCAATTGCCCAGCGGGTCTTTCAGCGCCACAGAACTGCTGGCGATCCTGAACACCATCCCGTTCGACATTACCTTTGTGGATAAGGACGACAAGGTGAGATATTTCTCACAGGGCAGAGAGCGGATCTTCGCTCGCAACCGGGCTATCATAGGTCGCAAAGTGCAGCTTTGCCACCCGCCGTCATCGGTTCATACAGTACAGCAGATATTGGACGATTTCCACAGCGGTAAGCAGGATGTAGCCTCCTTCTGGATCAACATGGGCGGCAAATTCATCCTCATCGAATACTATGCTTTACGAGGAACTGACGGTGAATACCTGGGGACTCTGGAAGTGTCGCAGGACTTGACCGAAAAACGCCAACTGCAAGGTGAACGCCGTCTGCTGGCTTATGACAAAAAGGAGAATTGAAATGAGTGAAACGAACATAGATACCGCCATAACACCGGAAACGCGCATCGCCGTTCTGCTGAAGAACTATCCGGAACTGGAAGAAATACTTATAGAACTATCGCCGACATTTGCCAAGCTGCGTAACCCGATCTTGCGCAAGACCATCGCTAAGGTTGCCAACCTTCGCCAGGCTGCGCAAATCGGAGACGTCCCGCTATCGAAACTGATCAATACATTGCGCTGTGCGGCAGGTCTCGACAAAGATAACGAATTAGAGGAAGAAGATATGACTGAAGTAACATCAAAGCCGGAATGGGTCGAAAAAACTACCCTGAAGACCACCTTCGATGCACGTGAGATGATCGAATCCGGAGGACACCCATTGACCAGAGTCATGGAAGACCTTGATAACATGGCAGACAATGAATCATACCGGCTGATCACACCGTTTCTCCCCGCGCCGCTAATCGACGTGGGTAAAAGCCGCGGCTTCCAGACCTGGTCGGAAGAGGATAACGACAACCAGTTCAGCACCTATTTCGCCAGGATGCTTGGATGACCGAATCCGAACGTTCCCATTGACATTATAGCCCTCTTTCACGCGAAAGGGGGCTTTTTTTTGCAGGTTCAGTCATTTTTTGCTTTTGTTTTAGCATGATGTTTTGTATATTGGGGGAAGACAATAGCTGGGTAACCGCGTAGGGATCGGTCTTGCGTTGCACTATCCGGGTAGAATGTATGACGAGCCGCGTAGGGGTCGGTCTTGCGCCGACCCTCTTAGAACCATGAACGAAACTTCTAATAAACAAAGACGTCCAAATTCACTGCGTTTACAGGGCTTTGATTATTCATCAGAAGCAACGTATTATTTAACCATTTCCACAAAAGACAAATTGCCGATCTTTGACAATCCACAAAAGAGAGCTATTGTATTAAATAATGCATATGAATGCTCTAAAGCGCAAAGTGCATATATCCTAGCGGTTGCGGTTATGACGGATCACATTCATGTACTTATTTATAATCCAGGTAAGAAACCTATTAGTGATTACGTCAGAGATTTCAAGTCTATCACCTATCATCAGTTTC
Source organism: candidate division LCP-89 bacterium (assembly GCA_025774555.1). Classification (GTDB taxonomy): domain Bacteria; phylum Electryoneota; class B3-LCP; order B3-LCP; family B3-LCP; genus JALGVT01. The sequence goes on along the minus strand of JALGVT010000025.1, from coordinate 45,181 downwards.
GTTCGAATTTCGGTTATGCAAGATCAATTTGGCAACGATATTATCATGACCATATTATCCGTGACGACCGGGATTTTCAGGAGAAATTTGAATATGTATTAAATAATCCAATCAAAGCGGAGTTGACAACCAAAGAGGGTGATCCAGAATTTTAATTGGGAATTTTTAATTTAGTTTATATTTGTGTCACAAATATAAACGGGTCGGCGCAAGACCGACCCCTACGCGGCAAAGTATCTTTGGAGGTATCATTATGTTTGAAGTTGATCCGGAAACTTATCGGTATTTCTTTTCCGCCAGCGCGCAGGTGTTCGCGGCGATATTTGCAGTGGTTGCCATAGCCTATAATTACAGAATAATGGTGATTAGCAGAAAATTAGAAGATCTCAGTAAAGAGAAGGTGAGAAAAGCAATTCTCCATCAGGATCATTGGGGTTTTGACGAGCTTAAGATGAAACTTAATGGAATTCTAAGTGTTGAGATCAACAAAAAGATAAAGGAGGCTATTTGGCACCTTGATGAATCAATGATAGAACTTATCTTAGATTCTATCCAATCAAGATGTGGTTCGCTCATTAGCGATGTAAGAAAAGGCATTCAATCTGACGAAGATGAACAAAGTAAAAAGAATAAAAATCAACGGATCCAGAATTTTGAGAGCATTAAAAACTCTATTGCTGGAACTAAAAGCGAATTTATAGAAGTAAGTGCCAGGAAATCTGAAGCACTGAAAAGAGTAATACAATCTGTTATAATTGCTGCAGCTATGGTTTGCATTTCACTGGTAATGTTTTTAATTGAAGAGTATCTATGCAAATAACCGCGTAGGGGTCGGTCTTGCGCCGACCCGCCGTCGGGTTTCATGCTTCGTCCCCAATAAATTGGAGCCAGAAGTATGCTACCCATCGCTTAAACTTTTTAATTCTGGAGAGGTAATGAAACGAGCGGAATTGTTTCACCCACGCGTTTTCAACGATAAAGAATGGGCTGAAGGATATTACAAACGCAATGCAAAGAATATCACGCGAGTCGGGAAGAGGCTCGCGGCGGTGTTAAAAAGAGCCGGATTTGAAGGTGGTAAGATCTTCGATTCGGGGTGCGGTTTCGGTGCGGTGGCGATTGAACTTGCCAGGACCTTTCCTGAAGCCGAAATCATCGGTGTCGACCTCGGACTACCGCTTCTTGATCTGGGCAGGTCGTTAGCTGAACAGGCTGGCGTTGGAGATCAGATCACTCTATTGGAAGGCGATGTGCAAAAGCTGGATTATGCTGCTGATTCGTTCGACCTCGTTGTCAATTCTTTTATGGCGCACATCGTTGAAGATCCGGTGACAATGTTCAATGAGATCGAGAGAGTAACCAAGCCTGATGGAAGGATAATGATCACCGATTTACGGCGAATATGGCTTGGTGTCTTCATTAAAAAACTAAAAACTCCATATACCTTGGATGAAGGGAAGTCGGTGATTTCCAAATCAAATATAAGACCGGGCAAATGCCTCAAAGGTCCTTTCTGGTGGGATTATATGGCGGGGATAGACTGATAAACGCGTTTCAGTGGGTGGCATGCTTCTGGTCATGCTTTAGCGTGAACGAAGCATGTAAGAAAAACAACCAGACCTATAAATATCGTGAACGAAGATTGCATTTTCAGATACATGCTTCGTCCCCAATAAATTGGAGCCAGAAGTTCCAAAGGAATGCCTTCGGCACATGCCACCCCCGTAAAATCCGTGTAATCCGCGTAATCCGTGGTTCAGACATTCTAAAATAAACGAGATACCTATGCCAAACGCTGACCCTATCACCATGCAGGTGATCCGCTACGGACTGGAGCAGATCGCCGATGAAATGGGCTACACCATGGTGCGCACTTCGCGCTCCACCATCATCAAGGAAATCATGGACATCACCTGCGCCGTTTTCGACCACAACGGCAAGACCCTGGCGCAGGCTCACCACGCGCCCATGCTCCTGACCGGCTTCGAAATCACCATGGAACGCCTGCTGCAGGAATTCCCCGAAGACCAACTATATGACGGAGACGTCATCATCGCCAACGATCCCTACCAGGGCGGGCAGCACATCATGGATATCCAGACTTTCGCGCCGGTGCGCTTCGAAGACCGCATCGTCGGCTTTACCGGGTCCATCGCGCATCACAGCGACATGGGCGGAGCCGCGGCGGGCGGCGTCGCCGGCGGATTGACCGAGATCTTCATGGAAGGTCTCCGTTTGCCTATGGTCAAGCTGTACAAAAAGGGCGAACCCGACAAAGAGATATTCGACATAATTGCCAACAACATCCGCGTGCCGGACAAGACCATCGGCGATATTAAAGCGCAAGCCGCTTCCGGTTTCGTCGGAGTGCGCCGCATGAAGGAGATATTCGCCAAGTACGGCGTCGATACCGTGCGCGAATGTTCTGCCATGCTGCAGGATTACAGCGAATCGCGTATCCGTGACGGCTTGAAGAAGATTCCCGACGGCACTTATTCCGGCGTGGATTTCGTCGATGATGACGGCGTGTCCGACGATCCCATCAAAATTAATGTCAACATCCATAAAAAGGGCGATACCGCCACCATTGATTTCAAGGGAACGGATCTGCAGGTCAGAGGCAATACCAACTGCCCTATCGCGACCACGCACGCCGCTGTATATTACGCCTTGATCTGTGTGATCGATCCGCATGTGCCGCCCAATTCCGGCTGTTACCGACCTTTTAATGTGGAGGTCGAAGAGGGTTTGGTGGTCAATCCGCGTATGCCCGGAGCAGTCGCCGCCCGCACCAACACCTCCCAGAAGATCTGCGAAGCGATGCTGAAAGCGCTGTCGCAGGCGCTGCCGGAGAAGGTCACAGCGGGATCGCACGGGCAGATCACCACCTGCGGATTTTCGGGAATCCATCCCAGGACCGGCAAACGCTTCGTTTATATAGACATCCAGGGCGGCGGAGCGGGCGCTCGAGCCATCAGGGACGGTAGAGACGGTCAGGATTCCCATCTGGCGCGCTTCATGAACACCCCCATCGAAGCGGCGGAACTGGAACATCCGGTCAGGATAGAACGCTATGAACTGATCCCCGATTCCGGCGGAGCAGGCAAATACCGCGGCGCGCTGTCTCCCCGGCGCGACATCCGCATGCTGATCGATGATGTCACCTTCAGCCGCTATTCCGACCGCCAGAAGTTTCCTCCCTGGGGAGTCTTCGGCGGCAAGGACGGTCTGCCGGGCAAGCTGATTATGAATCCCGATACCCCCGATGAGCACCGGATTCCCTCCAAAGGCGTGATGACGCTGAATAAAGGCGATGTGATCTCCATGCGCTGCCCCGGCGCCGGCGGCTACGGCGATCCCCAAGAGCGTGATCCAGAGCTGCTTGAGGCGGACATTAGAGATGGGAAGGTGACGGAAAGTTAGGAACTGTCGTGGCGTTAGACGCCCCCGTCTGACGCTGTTTTAATCTGCGAAATCACGTAATCTGTGTGAATCAGTGATTCTGACATAATGAAAAAGAACCATCCGTCTCACCATCCCGATTCATCGGGATTGATCCAAAAGTTGGGCATGGGGTTTGAATCCCATGTCTCTAGCTGCAACCCCGAACTGCTGAAAGCGGATAAACGGAATGGGAAGGTGGGGAAAGATAAAATTTATCCCTGCAAACGTAGAGCGGAGGTGCTTCCCCCGCCTGTCGTTGCCCCGTAGGGATCCCTTCGGAAAGAGGAATTCGCTGACCAGTGGATCGAGTACGGGGACTCGACGGCACTGGTGATAAGTTTGCTACTTTGAGGTAACAATGAAGTATAGAATAATACACACTTCCATGATACTCGCAGCCGTTGTTCTGCTTAGTATAACTGCAGTTAGCGCTGCCGAAGGTGATAGTTTATGGAGCCACACTTACGATCTGACCGGTGAAGGGAGGCATACAATTAACTCAATCTGGGAAACGAATGATGAATGCATATTACTGGGAGGTGAAATTGAACATTTATATACTGAGAACAGCATGAAAGCTATGCTGTTAAAAGTGACTAACATTGGTGATACAATTTGGACAAAGTTATACGATTTCTGTAATTTTAATAGCATAAATTCTGTTATAGAAACGACGGATGGATATTATCTATGTGCAGGATGTGTAACATTTCCATCCTCTGCGCTTGTGATTAAAAATGATTCCAATGGTTCATTGTTATGGTCAAATCTATATGATGGAGGAGGGGAAGATGTTGCTACTTCTATATTAGAAACGACAGATGGTAGCTACATGATCTCGGGTTGGACCTCTTCCATAGGAGCAGGACATAGAGATATGTGGCTATTAAAGATCAATCCTCAAGGTGATTCTCTCTGGTCAAACACAGTTGGAACTATATACGATGAACTTGCTTTTGCTTCTATTAAAACAAATGATGGGGGGTATCTACTTGCAGGTAGAGTGGATTCATGTGAATCTACAATGCCTGAATCAGATGTACTTGTTGTAAAAACAGATAGTCTTGGAAACTCAGTTTGGACATATACTCATTGGTTAGAATATTCTTTGGATCAAGCTAACGCTGCAATTGAAGTATCAGACGGTTATGTTATTATCGGTAACTTAGAGTATTCTGCATTTGTAACTAAACTCGGTTTTGATGGTCAGTTGTGCTGGTTTCAAAGATATGGTAGTTTTGGTTTTCGGAAGGCAAATGCGATCATTGAGGCATCAGACGGTGGTTACCTTGTCGCTGGGATGTCTGGCAGTTATCCAGGACCTGGACAAGTATATGTTTTAAAGATTGATACTACCGGTGATTCACTATGGTCTAGGACTTTTGGTGATGTCTATTTTAACGAAGCAAATGCTGTAATTCAGGCATCGAATGGTAATTATTTAGTTGCTGGGTATAAGTCAATAGATCTAGATTATACGGTTGGTTGGCTTATTTGCCTCGAAGGTCCGGATACTCCCGTCGAACCGGAAAACAAGATCACTCCCTTTCAATTTTCCGTTTCTGGCGCCTTCCCCAACCCCTTCAATCCAACCACCACCATCCGATTTGATCTGCCGGTTGCCAGTCATGTAAGGCTGGATGTGTTCGATATAAACGGGCGGTGTGTAGGGGGCGTCGGATTCGGGGAATCCGACCTACTTCCCGGCACGCACGCCATCACCTTCGACGGCTCGCATCTCTCATCGGGTATTTACATCTATCGTCTTCACGCAGGGGAGTACAACACCAACGGCAAGATGGTGCTGATGAAATAAGAATCGGGAGATAGGAAGAAGCGGCTCGCTGAGCCACTTTTTTGTTTGTAATAAATAAAACAATTGAAAATCGGGTAAATATTTTGTATATTTCTACAGAATCTACTCATAAATGACTCATGGAGGTCTCAAATGAATCGGTCTGTGATCAGTATTCTTGCAGGCTTAATGATGATGTCAGGCGCGGTATTAGCGCAGGCTCCTGACGTTGTCTGGACGCGAGTTCTAGGTGGAGGCAGTTTCGATAAAGGTTACTGCGTGGAACAGACTGATGACCTGGGCTTTATCATTGTAGGGGAGACGAACAGTTATGGAGCTGGTGGATCAGATGTCTATCTGATCAAAACGGATAGCCTGGGCTTAACAGAATGGGCTCGCACAATCGGCGGGAGCGAAGATGATATTGGCTACTGTGTGCAACAAACCTCCGACTACGGGTACATCATAGCCGGGATGACGAGATCCTTCAGTGTAGGTTCCCAGGACATTTATTTGATCAAGACGGATGCAAGTGGATATACACTGTGGACGGGAACCTATGGTGACCTCGCCCATGGTGAAGGTAAATCTGTGCAGCAGACCGGCGACAATGGCTATATTATTGGTGGAACTACGCTTGGTTTTGAGAAGGCTCTACTCATTAAAACAGATGGGTTGGGACAGGCGCAGTGGCATAATACTTACGGATCAAGTTCCGACTGCAATTACGGCAATTGTGTGGATCAGACTTCCGATGGAGGTTATATCATCTCAGGGTACAGAACCCCTTATCCCTATGGCGAGGATTGGGGTATCTATATAGCGAAAGCAGATGCCTCGGGATGGATGAGTTGGGATCAGATTCTGGGAGGTCCTGAATCAGAGGTCTGCTACAGCGGACGACAGACGCTTGATGGAGGATATATATTAGGCGCCTATACGTCCCCCTTCGGTGATATTCGTCTGTTTAAAACAGATATCGATGGACATGAGCAATGGAGTCACACCTACGTCAATGAAGGAACGGATTTCTGCATGGATGTTCAGCAGACTTTTGAAGGCGGTTTCATCATGGTTGGTCAGACTAATGATGTTGTTTTAGGCTATGAGGCTTACATTGTCAGGACGGATCATAATGGGAATATGACCTGGAATCTGACCGTGGGTGAAAACAATTCCGATGCTGGTTACAGCATTAAACAGATCCATGATGGCGGATACATTATTTGTGGAATGTGTGGCGGTCCCTGGAGCTGGGATATCTACCTGATCCGCCTTGCTCCGGATGGTGTCGGAGTCAACGATCCCGGATCATCACCCTTGCCAACTGAATTCAACGTTACGCAAAACTTCCCCAATCCGTTCAATCCAACGACTACCATCAGCTTCGATCTTACGGTCGCAAGTCAAGTGAAGTTGGATGTGTTCGATATAAACGGGCGGTGTGTAGGGGGCGTCGGATTCGGGGAATCCGACCTACTCCCCGGCTCGCACACCATTACCTTCGACGGCTCGCATTACATCTATCGCCTTCAGGCGGGAGAATACCAGGCATCCGGTAAAATGGTTCTGATGAAATAGTTTCAAGTTGCATATAGGGGCTGTCCCAAAAGTCTATAAACTGTCATTATGAACGAAGTGTGGTAATCTCTTAGTGCTTGTAAAATAGGAGATTGCCACGTCACTTCGTTCCTCGCAATGACGTTGTTTTCTTCTTTTAGGACAGCCCCCTTTTTTGTCTCCCTTTTGGTCAAGGGGCGATCTGTTATCGTGGCGTCAGCTAAGTAGGTCGGATTCCCCCCCGCGAAGTGGTTCCTCGGAAGAATCCGACGCACCGCTGTAGGGAATAACTCCTCTCCAACCCGCGCAATCCCTAATCCTCTCTATCCAGCACCCAGTCCCCAGCAACCAAACTTCCATCCTCTTCGCACTTGACTTTCACCCGCTGAAATGTTACCTTATATCTCGTGTAAATTGTTCGATCTTCTATGTTCGATACATCCGAAACTGCTTCAGATAAAAAACTGATTTGCTTCATCGACGATTCCGCCGAGGAGAGAGAGCTCTTCGCAAAGGTTTTCGGCTGCGATGAAGGCGCTTTCCGTGTGCTCATCGCGGAAACCTTGGTTGAAGCGAAGGCGCTGATTGGAGATGCGGAAGAGATACCCCGATTATTTGTACTTGATCTATATTTCCCGGGTGGCGGAGAAGTAGAAACTGCAGCCGATGATTTGAATGAAGCAGTTGTTTTCCATGATGATGAAGGCGATCTGATTAAAGCCTACATGAACCTGGAAATTGCACGTAAACGCTACCAGGGAATTCGTATTGCCATGGATCAAAGTCCTTCCGGCGGTTTGAAACTGATTGCGCAGGTGCAGGAGGCTTATCCCGGCGTTCCTATTGTGACTTACACGAGAAAAGGGACGATTGAAGAGGCTGAAACCGCGCGGCGAACCGGAGCGCGACGAGTTCTGCAAAAACCCTCCGGTGACGATTGGGATGATACTCTGAAACTTACCATCCAGAGAAGGGTTGAATTAGAGCGGGCATTTCTGCAAACCATGCTGCAGGATCCCTATGAGGTACTGAACTTGATAGCGCATTATGCGGAATTATTTACAAGCGAATATGAGACGGCTTTAATCTGTCAGAAGGTATCCTCGCTGCGTGATAAGCTGCAAAAACAGCTTGGTTATGAAATCAGTTCCGGGGACGTTGATGATCTCATGGAGAACACCCTTCACCCCTTCATTCGGGCTTTAATATATCAACTGCGAGGGTAATGAGCAGGGATAAGTATCTAAGATATATGGATTGATCTATGCCAAATGAAATCCTCGAGAATCTCGATTATTCAGAAGACGGAGGCGCGCTGTTGTATAGCGATGTGCGTTACATGCTAATCCGCCCTGAAACCGTGATCGAGATACTGAAGGCTACCTCGGAGGAGATCGGAGCGGAACGCGCTGGGCAGTTTTTTTACAGCGCTGGACGCCGGGGAGGCACTCTATCTGCGGCGCATTTTCGTAGAGAGTTATCACTGAAACCCGATGAAATCGTGCGCTTCATGGCGAGCATGGGGGGACAGTTGGGTTGGGGGCGTATGGAGATCAAGAACATTGATAAAAAAGCAGGAACGCTTGAACTGGACGTGTATCACAGCGTTTTCGCAGAAGAATTCGGTCAGTCGGAACTGCCCGTCTGCCATTTGATACGCGGGGTTTTCGCCGGCACGTGGGGCGGTTCTATTGACCAAGAGGTCGAGGGGTTGGAAACCCGCTGCCGAGCCGTCGAGGGACCCGGACCGTGCAGTTTCCTTTTCACTCCTACGCGGCAGGGCAGCATGAGCGTCCCTTTCAATCCGATTTAAACATTTAAATGTAATAGATTTAACGATTAGATTAAATCAAGAAAAAATACGTTATAAATCAGGAGATGGAGAACCAATGAGTGCACCACTGCATTTAAGCGATGCAACTTTCCAGTCAGAAGTGCTGGACAATGACCTTCCCGTTCTGGTAGATTTCTGGGCGCCCTGGTGTGGTCCCTGTAAGATGATTGGCCCAATTGTCGAGGAGATCGCAGACGAGTACGAGGGGAAGATCAAAGTCTGTAAAGTCAACGTCGATGATAGTTCCCAGCACGCCACAGAGTTTGGCATCCGCAGTATCCCCACACTGCTGCTTTTCAAAGGGGGGCAGGCTGTCGAGTCTATAATCGGGAGCGTTCCGAAGAACTATATCACCGATAAGATCGGCAAACACCTTTAAATTCAAAGCGGGACTCTATATCATTCCGAATAAAATGAAGTTGAAATGAAGGAGCAGCCAAGGTGCGAATCGCTCAAACAATCGGTCTGTGGATGATGATAACTTGTGCCGCTCTGGCGTCAGGGAGCAGTACTACTGTATTGTATCTGAAGTGGCACGAGAAGCTCTCTCCACGTATAGTTGATTCCGAATGGATTACCGGCGACGCGGATCTGGACGTCTGCCTGAGGGATTTTCAGATATCGAAGGTTACGACTGCGGTTTATTTTCCTTTAAAATCCGATCCGGTGGGATTAAAGCGGGTGCTCCGGTTGGAAGTCACAGATGCTGACGTCGGGAAACTGATTGACGCATTGTGCAGTCTGCCGGGGACGGAATATGCTGAAGAGAAGCCGGCGCGCTATACGTCTATCAATAAGGAAAGCGGAGCGCCGCGCGGATCCGATAACGTGCCGGGCGATCCCTTTTATCCCGATCAATGGTTTTATCCGCTGATTCAGGCTCCAGCGGCATGGGATATTGTGCAGGGTGATCCTGCGATTGTAGTAGCTATAGTTGACAACGGCACGGAGTGGGATCATCCAGATCTCGGAGCGAATATCTGGTCGAATCCCGGGGAGAGCGCCAACAACGGCTTAGATGATGATGAGAACGGCTTCATCGATGACGTGATGGGGTGGGATTTTGAAGGGAACGACAACGATCCCGCGCCTGAAAATGATGATTACCACGGAACGCATACCGCTGGTTTGGTGGGAGCTGTAATGAATAATGGCAGGGGCGTTGTCGGCGTGGCGCCTTCGTGTAAGGTCATGCCGGTCCGAACCGGACAGGGCGGATTTATCAATTACGGCATTGAAGGGATAATTTATGCCGCGCACAACGGAGCGGATATCATCAGTCTTTCCTGGGGTGGACCGACGTCTTACGGTTATGAAGAGGACGTGATCAACGATGCCCGCACTCAGGGATGTCTGATATTAGCCGCGGCAGGCAATGAAGGCACTTCAAGTCCACACTACCCGGCAGCCTATGATGGCGTCATAGCGGTCGCGAATACTCAGCCGGATGACGAACTCGCTTCGAATTCCAATTACGGCACGTGGATTTCAGTATGTGCGCCGGGTGTTGACATATTATCACTGATACCCAACGGCTATGGGCACGCCGGCGGGACGTCGATGTCCACGCCGCTTGCGGCGGGAGTTGCTGCCTTAATTAAATCGGTTTATCCGACCTGGAATGCGAATCAAGTCTGGGCGCAGTTACTCTATACCGCAGACGATATTTCAGCGAAAAACTCTCTCTATACAGGTATGATAGGCACAGGACGTATTAACGCTTACCGAGCCGTTGCTGAATCGGCTCCTGGCTTGCGGATTGCTGACGTGTCATTCGTTGAAACCAGCGGCGATTATGACGGAAAACTCGATCCGAATGAGACTGCGGATCTGATCCTGACTTTGCAAAATGATGGTGACGACGCATCTAATATAGAGGTAACGCTAAGTTCCGGCAACAGCGCTATTCAGGTTTTACAGAATAGTTGGATCCTTTCCGGTATCGGCGCGGGCGAAACTTCCAATAATCTATCAAATCCGTTCACAATCTCTATTCAGTCCTGGGCTGTGAGCAACACTGAAGTCCCGATATACTTTACGGTAGAAACTGAGAATTTCTATTCTGCCTCACTTACATCTTCATTGTGGATATCACCTGCATTTGCGAATCACGATACCGGCAACGTGATTTTCACACTGACCGATTTCGGTGTATTCGGTTTCCATAATCCGGTTTCCGGACAGCCGCAGGATATCGGGTCTGGTTTCCGTTTCCCTGTCTGGGGGACAAATGCTCTGTATCATGGATCCCTGGTTGTGGGGACCTCGGAAGACCGCGTCAGCGATGGCGTCTTCGGCAGTGATTTATCGCAGGATCGCTTCGATTTTTCCCGGACGTCGGGTGGGGAACTGGTTATATCCAGCGGCGTCGCTGCCGACCAGGCGGGAGTAGCAGTGTACCGCGATACCCGTCCGCCAGCTTCGGAGCAGGTTGGCGTTGAAGTAACGCAGCACAGCTACGCCTGGAGTTCACCGCCATACGATGACTTCGTGATACTATCCTTCAATCTGCAGAACGTTTCAGGCAGCGTTCTGGATAATCTCTATGTCGGGCTTTATATGGATTGGGATCTCACCTATTATAACGAGAATGAATCCAGTTGGGATGCCTCCAGAGGGCTCGGGTATACTTTCAACGGGTCGGCGCAGGCGCCTAATATCCGCTATTATGGAATGAGCCTGCTGTCTCATTCCGCCGCCGCTTTCCGGGTCATGGATAGCTCGGTCCAATATCCACCTAACGATGCACAGAAATATCAATACATGTCCTCCGGATTTGTCCAGATTTCCAGCTTCGGACCCGATGACCAAAAAAACATGCTGTCTGCAGGTTATTTCTCTCTGCTTCCTGACGAAGACGTTGAAGTTGTATTCGCTGTGCTGGGTGGAGAAGACCTCGATGATTTAAAAGATAACGCGGACGCGGCTGTCGATATATGGCAGACCATTTCTTCAGATGGTTCCGGGATCGATGATCCCTCGGCGACCGGATTCTCTATTGACGAGGTCTTTCCCCGACCGTCGAACGGATCGATCCGCATCAGCTTTACAGTGCTCGGACCGGGTAAAGTGTCATTCGACCTGATCGATCCGCTGGGGCGTTCGGTATCGATGCAGAACAGCTATTACTCACAGGGCGGCGCTTACAGTCTGTCGATACCCCGCTGGGAGGGAGCTTCCGGTATCTATTTCCTACGCGGCAGAACCGATTATGGGCAATCCATCGCGAAAGTGCTCTGGCTGAAGTGACTAATACTTAGCAGTCAGACGAGGGCGTCTGACTGCACGATCTAACAGATCTTCCTGAAATACCTCTCGGCAACAGCGGGAAACTTCGTCCTGCTGTGGCTTAGAACATTACCTCTTACCACTTTATACCCCCCTAAGAAAAATAAAAAAAACTTGACTTAGCAACCCCACGAGTATATCTTGATCTAACACTTGCGCAAGTTATTTCTATTTGCGAAAGGACTGTTCTGCACGTACTGTGCGGAAGCAACGAAATAGTCAATAATATCTGAAGCATATCGTTTGCGCTGAAAGTCAGCGACTCCTGTTATTCAGGGGAATTACGACTAAATGTAAGGGAGGATGCAATGAGAAGAGGATTTTGGGCGAGCCTGTTCCCGATAATTGGACTGGCAATCCTGTTCTCCATTCCGGCAACCGGATACGGAGTAGCTTGGGGGAATCCAGAAATTCAAGTTTATGGCAATATGCCTGTTCGCAACGGTGATCGGGTTACGATTACCGGCTCCGGATTTGAATCGGGCGAACTCTTAACCGGGTTCGGCGCGGTTGTCAACATCCAGAACGAAGAGCCCGCTATTTACAGGGGATTCAATCTGCCGCTGGAAGTGACGACCAATGCGTCCGGACAGTTCAGCGCTTCCGTGTCCCTCGATATGTTCACCGGTATCAGGGGTAAGGTTGAATTGGCGCTCTACTATAACGGAAAGGTTATTCCCAGCGAATTCCTCCCTGTCAGCGATTCTGGTATATACAGACCTGATCCAATGGATGCCACGGCAGGCACACTGATTTTCGGTGCTTTTGGTCATGGTGGTTCGGGCGAAGATCCGGTTGTGAATACTGACGATGTGCCGCTTTCATCGAATAGCGGAGGCGACTGGGATGGCACTCTTTTCCAGGTCAACCTCGAAAGGTACACAACGACTGACGGTACCGGCACCTCTTCACCGGTAAACAGCATCACCAATGACGTTGCCTTCACTGGAACGTCACCTAACCTCGATCTGACTGCTGGTTCATCGGCAATCGTAGAGCAGTTATCCGCATCGCACAAATCGGTCCGTATGACGGTGCTGGTTTGGGATGATGGGAGCTACCCTAGCATCACTGGAACAACTACAACAGGCAGCACTCAAGGCACCGGTTACCTCTCCAGCGCTGACGTTACAGCTCCGACAGTGCAATCTGCTCAGGCGACCAGTCTGACAACCATCGTGGTTACCTTTTCGGAAGCTGTTACCACACCAGCACTCAATGCAGACGCAATCAATAACTGGACGATTACCTATAGTGGAAACAAAGCTGTTTCTGCCCTGACGCCCCTGGGTTCAAGCAGCACCACGACCGTTACGCTGACCGTTGCTGATTTAGGCGACCGCGGCGCTACTCCAACGGTGCAGTTCACCACTGGCACGAATGAATTTGAAGATAGCGCCGGCAATGACTGTGCCAGCACTACTTCGCCGCATATTACTGCTTCAGATGGAATAGATCCTGCAGTACCGACTCTTGACACGCCGACAGGCGCCACCTTTATGACCGGGGCTTCCGTGAACTGGACGGCGAGCGCGGGCGCCGGAGCGGATGCTTCACTCGCAGGAATCCGCTTTCAGGGATCGGATAACGGTTCAAGCTGGACGACTGAAGGCACAGACACGTCTTCGCCTTATGGCGCGACATATACCTTCGGCACTGCCTATGTTTACTACCGCGCGCAGGCTTATGATAATCAGGCGAACACGGCAAATTCCAGTTCCACTGAGAATCTGCAGGATGCACACCATATTGACCTGACTATAGTTCCATCTTCCGTCCCCGTAAACACTGAATCTGGGCAGTGGGAGTTTGCCATTGAAGACAACTACGGTAATACGGAATCTGTCACACAGACGATCGGTCTCTCAACTGAATCAACGGGTGGTCAATTCCGTGCTACTTCTGGCGGATCTCCAGTCGGCTCGATTGATCTGAACAACGCATCAACCGGCAACTTCTACTACATCGATAGTGACCTGGGTACATGGGAGATCAAAGTAAACAATGCAAGCTACTTCCCGGATTCAACTGATTTCCAGATCACAGCAGGAGCCGCCAGCAAGATTTTGATCAAATTACCCGGTCAAACTTTCTCCAGCGGCAACGGTATAAGCGGTACTCCTGACTTCAGTGGTTATGGCGGCAACGGCATCTGGGCAAAAGCAGGGAATGCCTTTGGAATGACCCTGCTCATAGTGGATAACAATAATAACCTGGTAACAGAGACCGGCACCCGTGATGTTGATTTCGTTACGACAGCAGGCGACGCACCTGACGGAACTGGACCAACACTAAATACCAATCCCTATCCACTCAGTAATGTCTCAGTCACATTCGACAACGGTTTTTCAACGTCTGATCTAGCAAGCCGTTTCTATGACTTCACCGAGGATTACTCGTCTGTCGATATTACCGCCAGTGACAACTCGGGATCGCCAACTCTGACCGGCGCCACCTCCACCAGATTCTATGTGCTGTTTGAAGACGCCAATCATATCGACTGGGTGAATTCGGGCGGGACGCCGACCAGCACGCCTGTGAATGCCACACAGACAGCGGGAGCAGCGTTGCCGACGTTTTACATTGGCGCTCTCGATGCTTATAACAACGTGGATACAACCTATACAAGCTCAACGATTACTACCACCGGCGGTTCAAGTACTCCTCCGACAAACTCGCCATCAGGAACGGGTCAGGGGGGAGCGAACGCTCCCAATGGTAATACCGCACCGGATTATGGAACAACCTCCACCTGGTCTAGTGGTATTGTAACCCTGTCGAACGGGACAACCCTGGAGGAAACCACTATCTTTGATGCGACAGCGACCGGTTTCCGCATCCGAGGGCTCGCTTCTGGTGGAGGTTTAACAGGATTGTACACATCTAACAGCGACCAATTCAACGTCGATTGCACCGTTGCCAATTATCTCAGGATCGAAGATACCAGCGGCGGCGGAGGCACAGAATACGTCGATGGTGAAACTTTCAACACCGGACAGTCGATCACCTTCTGGTCAATTAGCTATGATACATACGGAAACACCTATGGTAACCATGTTGCCACATGGTCTTCAACCGTGATATCACCATCTGCATCCGGCACATCCACAAATTGGACGTTCAACCCGGATGCGACGGCTACCGGCGGTACGTTGACTGCAGCGAACGGCGGGTTGACCAACCGAACTATCTCGAACATCACTGTTACTGCGGATGCAACTGTAGCTTCCGTCATTATCCGTGATGCCACGGGCGGCGGCGGCAGTGAGGTTACCACTCAAGAAGTTGCTGGCGCAGCTAACGGCGCAAATTACAACCGCACCGATTACATGTACTGCGCGGGATATAATGCAGATGAGATTTATGTCAACGACGTCACTGCGACATGGTCTGTTTCCGATCTGACCGGCGGATCATTTGAGACGGGCGGCGCGACTACAAGCAACCGCTATATCGCCTCTTCCGTCACCAATCAGACTGGCTATGTCTATGTAACCTACAGTACCTTCACTGATTCCACCGGCTTGCTCACAATTGATGCGACCGAACCGGCGACTCCTCAGAGCTTCGATATATCCGAGGATCAGAACCAGTACTATGTCAATGCGACCTGGGATAACACCTCAAGTTATGATGACGGCAGTTCTGCGGTTTCAGGCAACGTTTCAGACATGGAGATCCGCTGGGCGGATGCTCAGATTGACGATGAGACCAAATGGGACGCCGCAACGTCGGTGGGGACTTCAGGAGAACCGCAGTTCAACAGCGCCAGTTCCTGGAGAATCTACATGGGCGGGGCGCCTGCAGGTTACCACTACTATGCCGTCAAAACGATGGATCCGCAGGGGTACTGGTCGGATATGGGCACTGGTTGTTACACCACCGCTTCAGATTATTCGCTGCCGGTTACTCTTTCATCATTCCAGGCGAAAGGTGGTTTCGGTAAGATCCAGGTTGACTGGACGACCGAATCCGAAGTTGACGCACTGGGCTTTGTGTTACTGCGTGATGAGTCAGCAGAATTTGAGAATCCGATTGTCGTGGCAAGCTATGAAAGTATCCCGGAACTCTTATGTCAGGGTTCTACAGTGACCGGTTTCGATTACAGCTTCGTCGATAAACAAGAGATCGTACCAGAGAAGCTCTACCACTACCGCCTGGAGGCAGTTGATATCAACGGTCGTCAGGAAGCGAGTGAAATGGAGACTTCAGCCACAGCGATGCCTCTGCCGACGGAATACATCGTCGGACCGAACTTCCCGAACCCGTTCAATCCGAACACGCAGTTCGATATCGAACTGCCAGAAAACAGCAACGTGAGCGTTACTATCTATGACGCGGCGGGACGTGAAGTTGCTCAAATTATCGATGCGAGGAAATATGAAGCCGGTATTCACCGTCTTTCCTGGAACGGTGCTAACCAGCAGGGCATGCCTATGCCGTCCGGCATCTACTTCTGCCGTCTGCAGGCTGAAGGCAATCAACGCATTATGAAGATGCTGCTGCTGAAGTAACAATAAACAAAAAGCAATGGATAAAGAGGCGCACAGTTGTGCGTCTCTTTTTTGTGTTACTGGTTCTTGTAAGCTTTTTTACTTAACAATAGACTCTTTAGAGATAATAGCCTTCTCAGGGGGAGAAATGCTGCCGAAAATACTTGATAATACAGGAATAATTTGCTATTATTTCTTCGGTATAGTAGATAAAAATAAGCCATACTGAAACAGATCATCTGCCACAG
Organism: candidate division LCP-89 bacterium; assembly: GCA_025774555.1. Classification (GTDB taxonomy): domain Bacteria; phylum Electryoneota; class B3-LCP; order B3-LCP; family B3-LCP; genus JALGVT01. The sequence goes on along the minus strand of JALGVT010000025.1, from coordinate 28,519 downwards.
TGAATCTGCGCTGTGTATCTCGGTTTTTTCTGGGGGAAAAAATGTCATTGCGGGAAACTAAACCGACGATCGCTGCATCCGGTTATTTCATTCCTGCCGATCGTAATCTAAAAATAGTCACCATCAGCGTTATCTTTGCGTTGCTTCTGATGGGACTGATGGCGCCAAGTCAGGATGCCTGGTGCAAAGGCGGCGAACTTACGGTTAATACGACCTGGAAACCTTCCGATGGACCCCGCCTGATTGATGGGGATTTTAAAATCCCTGCAGGGATTGTGCTGACTATCGATCCGGGAACGCAGGTTCTCTTCGAAGAGGGTGCGAACCTGATTATCGTTGGCGGGATCTCCGCCGTCGGGACATTTGAAGCTCCCATTGTATTCTCCAGCGCCAGCCAGACTCCAGCCCCCGGCGATTGGGGCAATATCCGCTTTACCACAGCCGATACGACCCTCACCTACGATCAAGATGGAAATTATATCAAAGGCTCGCGTCTGACGCATTGTATAGTTGAATACGGTGGTCAACCCGGAAGAAAGACGTCAAAGGAGTTTATCGGCGGCGCGGTCCATTGCCGCAAATCATCCCCTTACCTGACCGATTTGATAATACGTCATAACAAGAGCGCTCAGGGCGGCGGTATATTCTGCCATGAATTTGCTTCGCCCTATATAAAAGATTGTTTATTCAAAGAGAACGAATCGCTTGAATCAGGAGGAGGGGTAAACTGCTTCTTTTACTCCAACGCGGTCGTTGAGAGCTGCATTTTCCAGGCTAACAGAGCAGGTGAACACGGTGGCGGCATCTACTTTTCATTCAGTTCGCCTCAGATCGTGGGGAACATTATAGAGAATAACGTTGCGGGCGTTCATGGCGGCGGCATGTATTGTTCCAATACAGTTACGCAGGCGATTTCTCGCGTTCGCAACAACGTGCTATTATCCAATCGAGCTGAATATAACGCCAACAGCATTTATATCACTGCCAAGATTGAGACTATTTTTCAGGGAAACTGCTTTCTCGCCGGTGAAGGTTACGACGTCTATATAAACGCTCTTGAAAAAGACCTTGATTTGCGCGGCAATTATTTCGGTCCACCTTCTAAGAGCGATTTAGAAGCTCGCATCTATGATTCTTATGACGATCCTTCGCAGGTTTCAGTCATTTATGATCCGGTGCTGGAATCACCGCCGCCGGATCTGCCTAACTCACCACAGGATATATCATTTTTTGATCTTCTGGGCGATGCAGGTTACTCCGAAGATTGGCCCCTGCCGCTTTGTAATAAAGCGCCTATTTACCTTGAGGTGAGAGCTCAGGATAACAATCCCTATCATGCTGATTGGATTCCGGTGCGTCTTCGTTCCAGCGTAAGCAACCCGAAGGGGATCGTTGTGCTTGCCTGGGAGACGGGTCCATCGACCGGTATTTTCAGAGTACAGGGGAAAGTGGGGACCGCGACAATTCCCAAAATTGGTCAGATAAAGGCGAAGCCCGGCGAAACTGTCTTTTTCAATGTTGAAGGGGTGGAAGGATTTGAGCTGTCCCGTCCGGTGCATGCGCCGAAGAGCTATCTCATCAGCTTAAAGCTGCCAGCGGAAGTTGACACCATGCACGTAGTCAGTAATAATCCGGTAATATCCTGGGTTTACAGGGATATTTTCGAACTGAAGCAGCAACGCTACCAGATTCAACTTTCTGAAGGCGTTCCATTTGCCGCTCCGCCTTATTGGGACAGCGCTGAACTGATTGGATCAATACAGCAGGCGACTTTGCGTGGCGTGATACTTGAAGACGGCTCGACTTATGGACTGCGGCTGCGTATCTTTAACGGCGCAAGCTGGAGCGACTGGGCGGATCTGACGATGCACATGAACAGCGTTCCGACCATCCCTGAACCATTATTGCCGGATAACGGCGACATAGTTAGAGAAGTGCGTCCCGAAATCAGGCTGACAGCATCGACAGACGCTGAAAACGATGAGATAATCTATGAGCTTCAGCTTTATCAGGATCCTGAATTCACACGAGTTCTGGCAATTGAAAAGGAAGCGGTGATAAGTGGGGATCAGGTTCGTTGGGCTGCGCCTATTGATCTCGCTGATGATGCTGAATATTACTGGCGCGCGCGCGCGCGGGATCCCTATGAAACAGGAACATGGACCGAACCGGGTCAGTTCTGGGTGAACCTCGTTGAGGAACCGCCGCTGCCTTTCGGATTGCTGGATCCGCAGACAGGAACTGAAGTCTATCTATTACAGCCGGTCTTTTCATGGGAAGAAACATTTGATCCTGATCCGCTCTCAAGTGTGCGTTACCGAGTATTTTACAGCCGAAATTCCGATTTCACAGCAGCGACAACACTGACCATAGAAACGGAGAGCACCTTTGAAAAAGCTCTCAAGCTGCTGCATAACTGTTCGACTTACTACTGGAAAGTCGAGGCGATAGACAACAGCGGCAGGATTACTGTTGCAGATGAAATCGGCAGTTTTTACGTCAATACCACGCCTACTATCCCAAGCCTGACAGGACCATTTGCAGGCGAGGAGCTTCATCCTGAAGACGTGATCAGTTGGAATCCTTCCACCGATCCTAATCCGGATGACGTCATAACTTATCATTTGCAGATGACGAAAGAAGATTTTGCATGTCCCATACTGGCGGAAGCGATTGACGTAGTCGAGGTACTCCTTGATCAGCTTGGACAATATGCACAGCTTGAAGATAATATCGAATACCGCTTCCGCGTACGAGCGGAAGATAACCATGGCATTACCTCGGAATGGTCTAAAGGAACGGGGCTTTTCTTCTTCAATAAGCAAAACGATCCGCCGGGACCGGTGGCGATGCCTATGTCGCCGGACGGAGGAGTTGTTATCAATCCTCAGCCCATTTTTTCCTGGGGAGCGGCTGCGGACGTAGATCGCAGCGATTCGCCTGAGAAATTGTCCTATAACATCCAGTTCGATCAGAATGACGACTTTACCGAAGGCGTCAGACAGGTGCAGGTCATGGCGGGCGTTACTCGAGTATCAGTTCCCGGTTTGACTGATAATCAGCAGTGGCACTACCGCATTCGCGCACGCGACGATGACGGTGCGGTATCCATCTGGAGCGCGGTAAAATCCTTCATTTTGAATACGGAGAACGATCCGCCGCTGCCCTTCTCGCTCACAAGTCCAGAAGATGGAATGTCAACTTACCAGCTTAGTGGTATCGATTTCAACTGGGAAGCAGCCAGAGATCCCGATCCTTTGGATTCGTTGAACTATCTGATCAAGATAGCTTACGCTTCGGATGAGAGCCGTATCGTCAGTGAAGGGAAGATGGCGGGAACGTCATGGCATCTATCGGATCAACTAGAAAATCGAACGGAGTACGTCTGGTGGGTTGAAGCGGAGGATCTGGCTGGATTCCGCACTTCGTCCTCGACGAAACGTCTCCTTTATATCGATACCACGCCGACAGTTCCGGTAGCTCTGCCGGTTGCCAGCGGTGTGGTCACGGGCGGCGAGACGTTTACCTGGAATCCATCCATCGACCCCGATCCAAACGACCAGGTCAGTTACGATCTAAGGATTGTCGCCGTCAGTAATCCGGGCATCGCCGCGGCAGTTGTGAACGATATAGATGGCGCTCAAGTTTCAGGCGGCATTGCGGCATCTGACGTCGGCGGTCTGGCCGCGCAGACAGATAACCTGCGTTACGCGGTTCAGGTACGCGCTAAAGATCAGCATGGCGCGGTATCAAACTGGTCGCGGACGTCTGAATTTATGCTCGATCTCACTAATGAAGCGCCAGCTCCGCCGACTCTGTTGGAACCATCCACAGAAACGACGACCACAACCGAGATAATCGTCAGTTGGTCTGCGGCTGAAGATTCCGATCCGTCCGATACGCCGGAAACTATTAAGTATAACCTGCAAGTGGTTGAAGGGACGGAATTTGCTGCTGAAACTGTGCAAGAAAGAGCAGTGCTTTCCGGGGCGCATTCATTGACAGATTTGCAGCTTTCTGACAATCAGGTATGGAGTCTGCGGGTGCGCGCTGAAGATATACGGGGCGGGATATCGGGTTGGAGTGAACCGGCGCTGCTTCTGGTGAATACGGTAGAGGACGCTCCGACAGAACCGGAGCTGATTGTTCCTTTGAAAGATGCAGTTTTCCTGACGACTGAACCGGTGGAATTGTCGTGGACAACGTCGGAGGATATTGATTACGGTTCATCGGTAAGTTATGAGGTTGTGTGGTGGTCGGGCAGCGATAGAGAAGCTCAAAATGTCGGCAGGAACACTTCATATACGTTGACAGAATTGACCGGCGATAAGGATTACAATTGCAAGATCATTGCCACTGACAATACCGGATTGACGTCAGAAAGCAGTACGATTCCTTTCAGGGTGGAGATACCCAATCATCCTCCGCAGAAATTTAATCTGCTGTATCCTGAAAACGGAAAGGTTGAGCTGTCTCCTTTGTTTGAATTCTCCTGGGAGACGGCAGTAGATAATGATCCAGATGACGAGATCAGGTACACACTGTATCTGGCGAAAGATGAATATTTCCAACAGGATGTAAGAACTTATAGTGATCTCGAACGGACAAGTATGACAATGGATGAACCTCTCGAGGAAGGATCGACGTACTTCTGGAAGGTTAAGGCACAGGATCGCAAAGGATTAACTGTCTGGGGCAGCGGCAGCGATCAGAATGCGTTCAGGTTGACAGTTGCGGTGTTGCCCGAGGAACAAAATCAAACTGAAGAGGGTGAATAAGACGAATCCCCAATAAAGGGGATCGATCCAAGTAAGAGGTTTTCTGTAATGTTGTATCTGTTGTTTGCTTCCATTTTGGCTGGAAGCGTTCTTTGCGCGTTCGAGTTCATATATATCGTTGTAACCTGCGGACCTTTCTGGATGGGTCCCGGCATCCTGATTAAAACCTGGCTGATATACTCTTGTGTAGTATTCGCCGGGTTATTTCTTTTAAATCTTCTCATCGGACTGATTCCGCCCTTAAGAAGGCGGCTCGCTGATTCCCTGATACGTTTCCGCCTCTTCACCGCCATCTCTATTTTAGGGTATGGCGCTCTGCTGGCGGCACTGATCTTGAAGATTAAATCTCTGGGCATCGGTATTAGCGCAGGGAGTTACCTCATCGCAGGATTGGTGTGGTTGTGCGGGGTACTGGTTCTGTATCTCACCTTTAAGATAATAAATACTGCTGGAAAAATCCCTATACGGTCGTCTTTTCTCAGCGCACTGTTCTTATTATTGGCGATGGGTTTCTGTCTTTGCTCTGACATGTACTACGCTTCGGTCGTCCGTGAAAGAAGCATCGCTCATTCCGGAGCAGTTCCGCACGTTGCGTTAATTGTGCTGGATACAACGCGCGGCGATCATCTTTCCTGTTATGGGTATCCTTTCAACACTTCGCCAAATTTCGACAGGATGGCGTCAGAGGGGCTGCTCTGCCAAAACGCGTTCAGCGCTTCCAACTGGACTCCGCCCGGACACATAAGCGCTTTTACGGGGAAATATCCGTCACAACATGGCAACGATGGGCAGCCATTCATGCCCGACAACCTCGTATCGATGGCTGAAATTTTGAACCAGCGGGGATACTTCTGCGTAGCCCTTACGAATAACCGTTTCTCCGGTAAATACATTAACCTGACGCAGGGATTCGACAGCGATAACTGGGTCTGGCTGAATGAATGGGTTCAGCCGGGATGGACACTGCTGTGGGATCAGTTCATCCATAAAGACCGCGGTTCAAAGGTTACCTTTCCGATAGCGCTCAAGACCTTGAAATGGATTGAAAACAAGGGTGGTCACCTGTTCCTGTATATCAACGTCATGGAACCGCATCTGGAGTACAGCATTCATGAACCGTTCTTCTCAGAATTTACTGCGTCGCTGTCATTTGACGATATCCCCAATATGTCCGAAGTGTTGGATTTTTGCAATACGCGCGGGATAGTTACCTACGATAGCGCTTATTTCCAGAGCTACAACGATGCCAGCCTGCAATATATCAGAGCCGCCTACGATAGCGAGATCGCCTACATGGATCACCATTTCGGGGTGTTCAGCGAAGGCGCCAGGGAAGCGGGTTTGCTGGATAAAACTCTACTGGTAATCACTTCGGACCACGGCGAATTCCTGGGCGATCATTTCACCAAGGATCATCCTGCGATGATGTTCGATTCAGCGATACGTGTCCCTTTGATAATGCGCTATCCGGATAATATCCCTTGTATGAAAATGAACGAGCTGGCATCCAATGTGGATATCCTGCCGACAACGTTGAATTTGATGGGGATACCTGAAGCAATTCCTGAAGACATAGAAGGGATTGACCTGTTTGGCGGCAAACTGCAGACACGGCGCTGGCTTATGAGCGAGAACAATAACTGCACTCATCAGGATGACACGCCGCAGGGCGGTTGCTACAGTCTTTTCGATGAGAACTATAAGGTCATGCTGAATAACGATCCCCTCTTCCTCAAACAATTTCCCTTCGACACGCTGCTCCTGGATCTGAAGCTGGACCCTGACGAGCTGGAAGATTTGCACGGTGCATTACCCGGCAAATGCGACAGTATGCTGGTTCGATTGAGCGAGTGGATTGAACGAATCAGAGTTGAGCCTGAGGTTCAGTTCGAAGTCGATGCTGAAGTGACCAGGAATTTGAAGGCGCTGGGATACGTTAATTAGCAGTAAGAAAATAATAGACAGGATACAATTCTGTTTTTGCCGAGTGAAAAGAGAGGAATAGGGAGCCGGTTCAATGTTGAGGCGGCTTTTTTTTGCTTGGAAAACATGCTTTGCATTGTTATCATATAATAATCAATTGATGAGATCAATGAAACGCACAATCTTCACCATAGCTTTCTGCCTGATGTTCTTTCTCAGCTCAAATTCTGATGCTGGCTTGCGCTTCCATTTCATTGAGGTCGGGCATGGGGACGCCATACTGATCGAAGAGGATGGAGAAGGCATCGCACTGATAGATGCCGGCAGAGCTGAAGCGGGACGTCTTGTTTTAGAATATCTAAGAGATCAAGGCATTGAGAGCTTAGATCATCTATTTGTAACTCACACTCATGATGATCATATCGGCGGTGTGCCGATGATACTGGACTCAATCAACGTTGGAATCATCCACCATACGGGAATGGAACATGATTGGGAGACGGCGAAGAGATTCAGAGAGTATCTCTATACCGGTAACTGGTTGGAGGAAGTGGTCGATGTCGGCGACATACCGCTTCAGAGGGAGAATTTATCTGTCGAAGTGTTAAGTCCGCTAAAAGAAGAGACAGAAGGCATCGCTGCAGATCCAAATCCGCATTCGATGGTACTTCTCGCTAAGCACGGATCGGTCCAGGTTCTTCTGACTGCTGACATTTATCGCGAACGCGAGGATTGGCTTATAGACCAGTATGGCGAAAAACTGAAATGCCAGGTGATGAAAGCGTCACATCACGCATCGAGAATGGGCAACAGCGCCGACTTCCTGAAAACAGTTCAACCAGAAATCGTTATTGTTACCGTCGGACCTAACCAGTGGGGGTATCCAGCGCCGGAGACCATGGAACGTTTAAAGATGTGCTGTCCGATAGTGCTTCGCACCGACATGGTGGGAACGGTCGTTTTAGAGAGCGATGGTAAGGAAATAGATATCGTGAAACCTGAGGGTATCGAACATTGAAACCTGTTGCCATCCTATACGATCCTGTCTTCAAGAAGCATGATCTTGGAGCGGGGCATCTGGAATGTCCAGGACGACTTGATGCGGTGATGAACGCATTGCGGGAACTTGAGGATGATCCCCGTTATATACAAGTTGATCCAGAACCAGCTTCACCCGAAGATATCAGCCGAATACATAGTTCGAAGTACGTAGATTGGATTCGCCAGAACTGTGAGGCGGGCGGCGGACCCTATCCTGCATTAGAAGGAATTTTAGTGCCGGAAACCTGGGAAGCGGCGTCGAAGGCTGCCGGAGCGGTCATTCAATCGTGCGGCATGGTCTGGGACAAGGAGTGGGGGGGAGCTTTCTGCGCGGTCAGACCTCCAGGTCATCATGCTCTGAAATCATCTGCGATGGGATTCTGCGTATTCAATAACGTTGCGATTGGAGCAAAGTATCTGGTGGATGAAAAAGGCGCAGAATCGGTTCTGATAGTCGATTTCGACGTGCATCACGGCAACGGCACGCAGGATGCCTTTTATTCCGATGGGAAGATCAATTACTTCAGCACGCATCAATTTCCCCACTACCCGGGCACAGGAACGGTACACGAACGAGGCGAAGGCGAGGGCGAAGGCGCCACGCTCAATGCGCCTTTAGAAGCTGGCTGTGGAGACGCAGAAATAATGGCAGCTTTTGAAGATAAGCTCGTTCCCTGGGTGGCGGAGCGCCAGCCCGAGATTTTATTGATCTCCGCTGGATTTGATGCTCACGTCGACGATCCGTTGTCCGATCTGCGGGTGACCGGCGAAGGCTACCGGCGAATGGCTGGGATTCTTAAGCAGATAGCGGAGGATCGTTGTGGTGGGCGCTGGGTGATTACTCTTGAAGGCGGATACAATCTTCAGGCGCTGGGTGAGAGCGCTCGGGTGTTCTTAGAGGGGATGGTAGGGTAATGTTTTTGACCGGCAGACGAGGGCGTCAGCCAGCACGATTATTCCATATTAACACACCTGAACACCTGCCGTTTAGTGCCGTCTCGCAGTGGGATATCCGCTTCCATAATCTCTCTGATCTTTTCCGGAGAGATGACTTCCGGGTTATAGGTGAAGACAGCCTGATGTTCCGAAGCGAAAGTTACGATTGAGGCTATCCCCTGACGCCCCTCGTAGAGCTTAGTGAAGAAATTCGCCGTTCCTTTGCATTTTAAACCTTCCACGATACATTCCAACTTAGCCGAACCTTCCGCGTTAAACGAAAATTCAGTGGTCGGCTTCAGGAATGCGAAACGCATAACGTAGCCGCCGTAGAGCAAGCCGATAACCAGCAGGGGTATGATATATTTCGGTATTCTCATCTCTTTTTCCTATAGTGTCGCTTTTATCTCCAGAGTTCCATCTTCCGGGCAGGCGTCAACACATTCAAAGCAGTTGGTGCAATCCCGGTGTCTGACTTTGATCATCTGCTGCGGATCGATATCGTACGGGCAGGCTTCCAGACAGCCGCCGCATTCCGTGCAGAGTTTCTCATTCCTGACGATCTTGATTAAGCCGATACGACTGACCGGATCGAAGGTCGCTCCCATAGGGCAGAGGTAGCGGCAGAAAAACATAGGGATGAAGAATGATCCGATGATTAGAACCGCCATTGTCAGCCAGGTGATCCAGCCCAGCGTCTCGTGTCCAAAACCGGAAAATATGACATAGAAGGGATCGAATCCGCGGAAGATCAGATCACCGATATTGTAGGTAAAATACAGCACCAGAACCAGTACCACATAGCGCAGCAGCTTCAACCAGCCGTTCACCTTCGGGTTGATCACCGGTCTTTTATTCCAGACTATTCCGCCAAATTTTCCGAGCAGTTCGCTTAAGAATCCGATAGGACATGCCCAGCCACAGAAGGCTTTCTTGGCAATCAATGCCAGGATCAGAACGCCGACCAGCATGGACAGGTTCAACGGTCCGAGGGCGCAGGTGAATTGCCCCTCTCTGAACAATCCCCAGAGACTTTCCATACCGCCGAAGGGGCAGAATGCTTCAAAGGAACGGCTGCCGTATCCTAAAGCCTGGTAAATTACAAGTCCAAGTATCACTGTCAGCAGTGAGTAACGCAGGTAGCGGGTTTTCATAGGTGGTAAGCAGTTTTCTCTAATTGATAACCAATTATTTATTAAGGAGTTTTCCCAATATTTTCGCAGCTCCTTTAATAGCTTCTTCGAGCTTATCCGCTGATTTAGCTCCGGCAGTGCCGAGATGATTACGCCCTCCGCCACCACCTCCAGCTATCTTACCGATATCTTTTACCAACTTGCCGGCTGATAGGTTTTTAGCTTTGATCAAGTCGTCAGTAACAACAACGGCGATGGAAGCTCTGTTATCCAACGAAGAGCCGAGGACAGCGACGAGGTTGGTTCTCTTTTCACGCAGCGCGTCGCCTAAGGTTTTCAGGTCATCCATAGTGCGGTCATCGAAAAGGGCGGTCACCAGGCGCACGCCATCAACTTCGATGGCATTGTTAATCATCTCTTCGGTTTCATCGCCGGCAGATGCTTCCTTGAGGCGCTCCACTTCCTTCAGCAGCGCTTTATGTTCATCGACCAGTTTTTCGACCTTCTCGAGAACGTTGCCGCCGCGGGCGGAAAGGACGTCCTGCAAGTCTCTCAGCATGCGTTTGTTGTCTAACAGAGCCTTTACTGCTCTGTCTCCCGTCCACGCTTCGATGCGGCGAATGCCGGCGGCAGCGGCGGATTCCGAAACGATATGAAATGCCAGCAGCTGATCACTGGAGGTTACGTGCGTTCCTCCGCAAAGTTCGGCAGAAATGTCGGATACAGTGACAAGTCTGACTTCATCGCCGTATTTTTCACCGAAGAGGGCAGTCGCGCCTTTAGCCTTGGCTTCTGCAAAGGTGGTGTTCTCGTACTTTACCGGCAGTGATTGTGCGATCACTTCATTGACGATATTTTCGGCTGCGTCGATCTGTTCCTGCGAAGGTTTCTCAAAGTGCGTATAATCGAACCGCAGGTAATCGGGATGCACCAGCGATCCGGACTGATTGACATGCTTGCCCAGCACATTACGCAGCGCCATCTGAATCAGATGCGTGGCAGTGTGGTTGCGAGCGATCTTCAGCCGGCGTTCCCGGTCGATTTCGGCTGTAACCGGATTGGTGAAACCTGCTTCAGCATCCTCTTTAAAGTGTTCCAAGCCTTCTGTAAACTGCCCGATATGAGCGACGTCTTCACCGATTTTCTGCGTGTCCTGTACTTCCACCGTCCACCTGTCGGTCTTGATCACGCCCGTGTCACCCACCTGACCGCCAGATTCCGCATAGTACGGTGTACGGTTGAGGATGAGGCGGACTCTATCGCCTTCCAGCTGGTAGCCGGTGATATGAGCATCGGAGATTACCGCATCTGTATAGCCCAGGAACTTACAGGAATAATCATCGCCGATACGGATCAGCGCGGATGCTTCAAACTGTATGTCAACCGAAGAGAATTTACCGGCGTTTCTGGCACGATCCCGTTGTACCGTCATTTCGTGTTCGAACCCGGCAAGGTTCACCGTAAAACCCTGCTCCTGAGCCATCAACTGCGTCAGATCTAAGGGAAATCCGAAGGTGTCGTACAGCTTGAAAGCTTCATTGCCGGGGATGACGTTATCACCCTTGCTTTTCAGCTTTTCAATCAGTTCAGCGAACAGTTCGATGCCGCGATCCAGTGTGCGTCCGAAGCTTTCCTCTTCACCACGGATCACGCCGCTGATGTGTTCTTCGCGTTCCTTGATCTCCGGGAAAGCGTCCCCCATCACTTTTCCTAAATCATCGACCAGGCGATAGATGAACGGTCTGTGGATGCCGATAGTTCTTCCGAAACGCGCCGCCCGTCTTAAAATTCTCCTGAGAACGTAGCCTCTGCCATCATTGGAAGGCATAGCGCCGTCAGCGATGGCAAACGAGATCGACCGGAGATGGTCTGCGATGACCCGGTGTCCCACGCCTGCCTCACCGGAATCGTACGGCGTGCCGGTGATTTCTGCTATACGGTCGATCAGGGGACGGAAAAGGTCGGTCTCATAATTGGTGGGCACTCCCTGCAAAACTGCACAGAGTCTCTCCAAGCCCGCGCCGGTATCGACATGTTTGGCGGGAAGGTCGTGCAATTCCCCCTCATTGTCCCGGTTGGACTGGATAAAGACCAGATTCCAGAGTTCGATAAATCTGCCGCAGCCCGGAGCGTTTATTTCGCATTTATGATCGGGTTGACCCTCTATCGGACAGATTCCCGGTCCCAGGTCGATGTGTATTTCGCTGCAGGGACCGCAGGGACCCGTATCGCCCATCTCCCAGAAGTTGTCTTTATCGTGGCGGCTGATATGATCCGGATTGACGTCCGTTTCCGATCTCCAGACGTCATCGGCTTCATCGTCGGTCAGGTAGATCGTGGCGTAGAGTTTATCCTTAGGCAGCTTCCAGATTTCAGTGATCAGTTCCCATGCCCAGCGGATAGCGTCCTGCTTGTAGTAATCTCCGAACGACCAGTTGCCCAGCATCTCAAAGAAGGTGTGGTGAATGCCGTCCCGCCCGACCTCTTCAAGGTCGTTATGTTTCCCCGAAACGCGTATGCACTTCTGCGAATTGACAGCCCGGTTGTAGGCGCGCGTGCCCTGCCCTAAGAAAATATCCTTGAACTGGTTCATTCCTGCATTGGTGAAGATCAGCGTCGGATCTTTTAAAGGGACGACTGACGACGAGGGCACGAAGGTATGCCCTCTCTCTTCAAAGAAAGAGATGAATTGTCTGCGCACCTCGGCAGAAGGGATGAATGGTATTTTCGGATTAGATTTGGTCATTGTGTGCTGCCCCTCGAAAAACAAGGCATTTTTAAGCGGCTTTTTGAGTATAATATTTTACACCACCTCCGCGTGATAGACCTGTTGCGGCTCCTCCTCCCATTCGTCGAAGGGGTCGTTGGCGATGGATTTCTGGAGTTTGGGAATGGCTTCTTCCCATTCATCCTCGGAATCCCACACGGCGACGCCGATCAGCACGCCCTTTTTCTTGTCGTGAAGCACGTTAGCTCCGCGGGAAGCGTCATGCTGCATGCAGGCTTCGCCGAATCTGTGCATCGATTCGATCAGGAGATCTTCTTTGCCGGGTTTAGGCGTGTGGATTGAAATATGAAAAAACATCGGGATGTTTTCCTCAACGGTTGGATTCGATTCTCTACAGGGGAAATTATGCAATTATTTCTCTGTTAGGGCACGGCATGTCAAGTAATTATTATTATGACGCTACAAACTAACGATGATTTTCTTCAGTTTTCCCTGAATTTCACTGGCAACATCACCGAGTGCAGGATTTTCTACCGCCTGCATGGAAGCTATCGGGTCAACGGCTGCCACCTCGACGCCGCCTTCCTTCAATTCCCGGACAATGACGTTACAGGGCAGCATCAGACCGATTTTGCTTTCCGCTTGTAGAGCTTTATAGGCTGACTGGGGGTGGCAGGCTCCAAGGATCTGGTAGCGGGGGAAATCGACGTCGAGCTTTTTCTTCAATGTAGCTTTAACGTCGATCTCTGTCAGAACGCCGAAGCCTTCTTTCTTCAACTCTTCGGTGACGAGTACGATGGCGTCTTCAAAGGTTGTGTTTATTCTCTTGCTGAAGTAGTACGACATGGCGGGTCCCTGTCTGTAATTGTATCGTTCGCTTCATTTAACCTGTAGGAGTGGGGCATGTTTCTCCCGCCCCTACGGGGTAAAACCGTTTACTCTTTCCCTTCAGTTTCCTCCCAGACCTCCACATTCACGTCATAGGAGAAACCGCGGCTGTGTAAAAAACGCAGAGCACGCTCTCGGCGTCCCTGCGTTTTCGATTTCATCAGGCTGTGCAGACGCGTTTGTAGGGCGCGCCGGGCGACTTCTACTTCATCGTAATCAGGAAATTCGCTCTCGAATAGCTGTCGGAAGCGATCCGGATCGATACCCCGCCGTCGGAGTTCAAACTCAATCATTCGGGCGCTGCGCGGCGAGAGCTTCAGCCGATCTCTGGAGAAATCAACGATCAGCGCATCGTCATCGATGAAGCGATATTCCTTGAGCTTTTCGACCGCGTCGTCGATTTCTGTCTGCTTATGGCGCCGGGCGAGCTTCTGTCTGATTTCAGCTTCGGTCTGCCTGCGCCTCGCCAGAGATCTGCAAGCGTCATCGAAGGCGGTGCGAGGAGTTGATTTAGATCCGCCGCGGGCGGATTTATTCATTTCCCGCCAGACCGAGCTTTTCCCTGACCTTCAACTCAATTTCGCGTCCCAGTTCAGGGTTGGCAGTCAGGTATTCGGCAACTTTCTCGCGACCCTGTCCAATGCGGTCAGTTCCATAAGAATACCATGCGCCTGATCTTTCCAATATACCGTGTTCCGTTCCAAGATCGATCAAGTCGTGAAGTCTTGAAATCCCCTTGCCGTAGAGAATATCGAATTCTGCTTCTTTGAAAGGCGGGGCAACTTTGTTTTTCACGACTCTGACCCGGGTGCGGTTGCCAATGACTTCTGCTCCGATTTTAATAGCGCCGATGCGGCGTATATCAAGACGGACGCTGGAATAGAACTTCAGGGCATTTCCACCGCTAGTGGTTTCAGGGCTGCCGAACATAACGCCGATTTTCATGCGGATCTGGTTGATGAAGACCAGGGAGGTGTTGGATTTGGAAACCGTGGCGGTCAATTTTCGAAGCGCCTGAGACATCAGCCGCGCCTGTAAGCCCATGTGTTGATCGCCCATTTCGCCTTCGATTTCAGCCTTGGGAACTAATGCCGCTACGGAATCAATTACGACCACATCCAGAGCGCCCGAACGAATCAGGGTGTCGGCGATTTCAAGCGCCTGTTCACCGTTATCCGGCTGGGATATCAGCAAAGAATCGATATTGACGCCGATTCTCTGCGCATAGACCGCATCGAGGGCGTGTTCGGCGTCAATGAAAGCAACATTGCCGCCGGCGCGTTGAGCTTCGGCTAAGATATGCAGTGCAACCGTTGTCTTCCCTGATGCTTCAGGACCATAAATTTCGATTACCCTGCCCCGGGGGATGCCTCCTATGCCCAGAGCATAATCCAGGGAGAGCGCGCCAGTGGATATAGTCGGAACATTTGTCAGGGCAGCTTCATCGCCGAGGCGCATGATCGACCCGCGTCCAAACTGCTTGTCGATTTGTGTAATGGCAAGTTCCAGTGCCCTTGTTTTGTCGGCGGACTCTGGAGTCATCGCAGTCTCCTTCCTTAATGGGAATTCAGTTTATCTAATGTTATTTTTACTATCCAAGTTTTACCGTATGAAGCGGTGTATAGATCGCTCCGCCAGGCTGCAAATCGCTTTTGAATAAGATCACCTTATTAACGGGCAGTTTCATGCCGTCAATGATATCTCCGCATTCGAGGAAAAATCGTCTCAGATTTTCATGCCAATGATCACCTTTCAAACGGGCTAATGTAAGATGCCCGCTGAAAGCACGTTTTTCTGGTAAAAAACCCAGAGGTTTCAAGGCAGATTCGATTTTTTTCTGCAAATCCAACAAGGCTTCATTCCGCTCTATCCCCACCCATAATACTCGGGGTGATGCCAGCCTGGGGAAGGCTCCAACGCTGCGTAGTGTCAGATTAAACGGTTCAAATTGCGCGGCAATTTCATTTAAAGCTGACTGGATATTCTGAATCAGTGATTCGTCGGTATCGCCCAGAAACTTCAAGGTGAGATGAGTGCCGTCGGAACGCGTCCAGCGTGCCCGCTGGATTTCCTGCCTCAGTCTCTTCTGAATGTCTTTCAGGGCGCCTTGTATTTCCTGTGTCAGCTCGAGCGCTATGAAACTTCGTATCAGAGCAGTTTGCTCCCTGTTTTCAACCGATAAGCGATTAAAAACTAAATATACGAAAATTATTATCGCAAGTCAAGGTTCTTTATACGATCATGCACGAGTCTGATTGCGGTGAAAGCAGAGCGGTTGCGGTTCATTTCCCGGTTACCTTTGAAGCGGAATTCTTTGACTTCCGAACCGTTTTTGTCAGCTACTCCGATGTAAATCAACCCGACTGGTTTGTCATCAGTTCCTCCACCCGGACCAGCGATGCCGGTTACTGAGACCGCTATGTCAGCTTCCGTGCGCTTCAGTAGTCCGACGGCCATTGCTTCTGCCACTGGTTCGCTGACAGCGCCATGTTTCTCGATTAAATCAGCAGGGACTCCCAGCAGTTTAGTCTTCAGTTTATTGGAATAAGCCACGACCCCGCCATCAAAATAATCGCTCGATCCGGGCGTGTCGGTAAAGAGCTTAGCTATCAGTCCGCCGGTACACGATTCCGCAACAGCGATACGCAGACCTTTTGCCGCTGCCATTTTACCGACGACTTCAGGCAGGCTCTCGTTTCCTCGTGCGAAGAGGTATTTCTTAATATCAGGCAGCAGCATTTTTTCGGCTTTATCGAGTCTGATTTCGATCTCATCAGAGTTATCTCCACGGCAGGTCAACTTTACGTCCACGCCAAAATATCTGGGCAGGAAGGCGATTTCCACCTGTCGGCTTGCTTCATCGAACTTCTTCATCTTTCCCAGGATGAACGATTCACCGATGCCTGCTGTACGGTATATTCTGACAGAGACTCCGTCACCGAATCCGGTTTCTCTAAGTCGCGGGATAACGTATTCATCCATCATCTGCCGCATTTCAGCGGGAACGCCGGGAAGTGAGAACCATTCATTCTTCCCGCGATTATAGTGGATGCCA
Source organism: candidate division LCP-89 bacterium (assembly GCA_025774555.1). GTDB lineage: Bacteria > Electryoneota > B3-LCP > B3-LCP > B3-LCP > JALGVT01. The sequence goes on along the minus strand of JALGVT010000025.1, from coordinate 12,037 downwards.
GTTGCAGTGCCGATCGGGTTGGGTATCTCTTTGGCAAAAGCCGGGAAATTCGCCTGATTGCGCGACTGGGGCGGCAACTTAAGTCCCATTGCCTTGAATCGCTTTTCGACTTTTTCAAGCAGGTCTTCCCTGAAGACGATCTCGTCCTCGAAAAACTCAGCGATACAGGACTGAGTAATGTCGTCAGGCGTCGGACCCAGTCCGCCGGTGACGATGACAGCTCCCGCACGGGCTTTGGCGCGCAGGAAAGCATCAAGAATCTGCTGTCGGTCGTCTCCTATGGTGGTCATCCAGCAGACGGAGATACCTTCATTCGTCAATCGGTCAGCGACGTCCGAGGCGTTGGTATTGACGATCTGTCCCATCAGCACTTCATCGCCGATGGTGATGATTTCGGTTTGCTTACTCATACAAAGTATCCAGTAGTCAGGAGCCAGAATCCAGAATGGACTTGGTATACGCTTCCAGAAGCCGGCTGACTTCTTCCAGTTGGGGCATGATTAGTTCATCACTATTATAGCCCAAATCATTCGCAAGAATCAGAAAATATCGACATTCTTCCAGAGATGCCTGAGCTATGTTCATGAAGCGTGCTTTATCCGTTGTCCCCTTCTTTTAAATTCTTCTGCGATATTGGCTGGAATTGATACAGCCGCTCTTCTCAGTTGTGAAGTTAAGCCGAATATCTCATTTTTCGGAAAAGGATCGGTGAATTTATAGACTTCGAGCACCAAACCGTGTGCCTTTTGCCATACAATTAAGTCCTCGAATTTCTTCGCAGGCTGTCTTGTCATTCTGGCTTCTGTATTCTGGATTCTGTCTTCTTTTATGCTAATCTTTAACCAACAGATTCTCCGGGTTCATTCCCTGCAGGTTTTTAGGCACGAACAAACCGTCTTTGCGGATCAATTTCCCATCGAAGTAGATCTCTCCGCCGCCGTATTCGGGAGTTTGAATGCAGACCAGATCCCAATGGATGGAACTGCGGTTGCCGTTGTCCGCTTCATCTTCGTAAGCATTGCCGGGCGTGAAGTGGAAACTGCCGTTGATCTTCTCATCGAAGAGGATGTCATCCATCGGCTGCTTGATCACCGGATGCAGTCCCAGCGCAAATTCGCCGATGTAGCGGGCGCCTTCGTCGGTGTCCAGCAGTTTGTTCAAGCGCCTGGTGTCGTTTGATATGGCGCGGATGATTCTGCCGTCCTTGAATTCAAAGAGGACGTTTTCAAAGGTGAAGCCGCGCTGAGTCGATGGAGTATTGTACTGGATAACGCCATTGACGGAATCGCGCACGGGAGCTGTGAAAACTTCCAGGTCGGGGATGTTCAGATGACCGTCGCATTTGATCGCCGGTATATTCTTAATGGAGAAGGTAAGGTCTGTGCCTCTGCCTTTAAGGTGAACCCGGTCGGTTCTGTTCATCAGGCGTACCAGCGGGTCCATCGCTTTGGACGCTTTTTTCCAGTCCACGCCGGTGCAGACGTCGAAGTAGAACTCCTCGAAGGCGTCAGTGGACATCTTGGCGGACTGTGCAAAACTTCCGGTGGGGACGCGGAGGATTACCCATTTGGTGTTGCGCACGCGTTCCTTCAGGTGTACCGGCTTCAGCCAGTGATTTTCATACAGTTCCATCCGTTTGGTCGGCACGTCGGAGATTTCCTTGGAGTTGAAAGAACCGCGGATGCCGATCCAGGCGTCCATTTTCTTCATGCGGTCTAACTCACAGCCCGCGATGAATTTCATGTTTTCTTCGGTCGCTCCTAAGAACAGTTCCCGCTGCAAGCGCATGGTTTTCTGTTCCAGTACCGGAATGCCCTTGACGGCTCTAACCTCTTTTACTATTGCCTGCACCATCTCGGTCGGCGCGTCGGTGAACTCGATTAAAACCTTCTCGCCTTTTTTCAGATTGGTCGAATAGCGAACTAATACTTTCGCTAACTTTTCGTACTTTGGATTGATCATGATATGCCTCGTTGGATGTTATTATTTATCTGTTGTCAGTTGTCAGGATTCAGGATTCAGAATCTATCTATATGAATTAGTTAATTATTTACCGGACACTCGTAGTATGAAGGTCTGGTGCTTTCCTAAAAGCGTCCGACAATGTCTTTGCGTGGAATCCGTTTAAACTCGATTGCCATTCATAATATTTGATGAATTCTCTCTTCAGAATCACTTATAACCACTGATTTTCGGATTCCACAGATTAAATTAAGCAGCGGATCAATCACTGAAATCCATCAATCTGTGTGAATCTGTGATTCAGAAAATTTACCTCCCCACAAAATCGAAATTGTAGGCGAATCCCAGCCAGGGAATAAGGGGTGGGTCTGCACTTTTTATGTACATTAAAGACATGTCGCCCGAAACTTTTTCATTGAAGAAACGAAACCCGAACCAGGTAATATTCCAGTCAGTAGGCGGCGGATTCCAGCTTTCAACAATGAATTTGATGTGTCTTGCCACCTTTAATTCGCCGCCTATCATGAATATGGCAGCATCGTTCACTTCGTTTCCGATAAAGCCCCGCCCCACACCAAGAGTCAGCGCGGCAGTCGGTGGCCCCAGAGTCGCCACTGCATATAAAATGCTGGTATCAAAGGTACCACCGGTAGTAGGTTTTAGCCATAACCCGCCCAGCGAAACGTCTAAATACCTTAAATGCAGCGGTGTCACTTTAGGAGCCAGATAAAGCACCTGATGCTGCGCCGGAAACAGCGTCATTCCTCCTGCCATAGAAATGAAATCAGTCACACCGAAGGCGACCATCGGAAAGAAAATGTCATAGGATGAAACGTATCCCTCGAACATCCTCAAAGGTCGCGCAGTCGGCGCAAAGAGCAGCCGGGTATGATTCTGATGCAGACGATCATAAAGTTCGTCATCATCCTCCGGATTAACTATCGTAGAATCATCATCAAAAGCGGCATATCCGTTTGACTGATTCGGTTTCTGCGCTGTCGCTATCGAAAAACTGAATAAGAACGAAAGAAATAAAGAAATGATCGACTTCATAATCAACCTCTATTCTTCAACTAAAGTTATTTCCAGCTTATATTTAGGCAGAGGAAACCTCGCCAGAGCGCGCACCAGCGCTTCGTTCGTCGCTTTTACCGCCAACGATTTGACCTCAGATTGGCATCCTCTTTTCTCGCATAGAAAGTTGAAAGTGATCTCACCCCAGTTATTCGCAGGATTGGAAAAATCGACCGGTTTGGTGTATTGATGATCGCTGTGGATGGTGATGCCATATTCAGCGGTAATGTTGGAATATTCAGTTATCTCGAAGGTGAACAGGTTAAAGCTGCAAGGCGTCTTACCGATGAACAATCCCTTTTTTTCACGATCAACGTCATATCCATAGATGGAGACGCCGGAAGGAACGGAGGTGAACTCCGCAACAGTGTGAACTTCACGCTGCTGACTGATAGAAGCATTGCTCTGTGTTGATCTATCAGTGGGAAATACATAGACGGACAGGCTGCCTGCTTCCTTAAGACCAGTGCAGCTTGTCAACAGTATCAGAAAAACGCCCGGAATCAGACAGTATATAGCGGGCTTAGCAATATTCATAACGATCCCTTGTAAAGGAAATCTGCCCTGCCCTATGAAAGATACTTAAATATTTCTTAAATGTCAAGGCTAATAAACCGGATTGCTTTAAACCAATTCTAAAAAGGCAATAGTTAAACGGGCAATAAAAAACCCGGCGGAAGCCGGGTATAATATCATAAGATTGGGTATGTCAGTTATCCTTGTGTACCGGGTCGTTTTTCTTAGCTTTAACCTTTTTCTCCGCAAAAGTGAGGCTTTTCCCCTTTCGCATGACGGTAATTAGTGCTCCCGGCATGAATCTGCCTTTCAGGATTTCTTCAGCCAGAGGGTCTTCAACCAGATGTTCCACGGAGCGCCGCAAGGGGCGCGCTCCGGTTGTGATGCTGTAACCCTCTTCGCAGATCAAATCCTTGGCGCCGCGTGTCAACTCAATCTTCAGATCGTGTTCTTTCAATCTGCCGTTGATTTCGGTGATGTTTATATCCAGGATTTTCATGATGTCTTTATGCTCGAGCATCCTGAAGACGATGATTTCATCCAGGCGGTTCAGGAATTCCGGTCTAAAGAGACGCCGCATCTCTTCCTGCATCTTATTGGAGACCTCCTTCTGGTCGGGACCTTCGTCGCCCTTGGAAAAGCCGTATGAAGTCGCCTGCGTCGCTTCCCGAGTGCCCAGATTTGAGGTCAGGACCAGGATGGTATTCCTGAAATCGACGCGTCTGCCAGAACCGTCGGTCAGTTCTCCCGTGTCTAACACCTGCAGGAGGATATTGAAGATGTCTGGGTGCGCTTTTTCAATTTCATCCAGTAGTACAACGGAGTATGGTTTCCTGCGGACCTTTTCGGTTAACTGTCCGCCTTCATCGTAACCGACATATCCGGGAGGCGCTCCCAAGAGCCGCGATACGTTGAATTTTTCCATATACTCCGACATATCGATGCGCACCAGTGATTGCTTGTCTTCAAACAGGTATTTTGCCAGGACTTTTGCCAACTCGGTTTTGCCCACTCCAGGAGGTCCGAGGAAAATAAAGGATCCGATGGGGCGGTTGGGATTTTTTAAGCCAGCGCGGGTGCGGCGTATCGAACGCGAAATGATTTCGATAGCGTCCTCCTGACCAATGATATGCTGGGAAACACGTTCCTTCATTTTCAGGAGCTTTTGGCCTTCAGAAATTGCCACCTTGGTGATCGGGATGCCGGTCATCATAGAAACGACCTGCGCGACGTCATCTTCTGCGACTGCAATCAGTGAACGGGATTCGGTCTTTTCCCATTTCTTACGTTCCTCGCGCAGTTTGTTTTCAAGCTGCACCTTTTTATCCCTGAATTGCGCCGCCTTTTCATATTCCTGCGTTTTAACCAGATCGTCTTTTGCCTGGCGTATGGCATCAATCTCGGACTCTAACTGGCTGATCTCTTTGGGAACTACAATATTGGATATTCGTAGGCGCGATCCGGTTTCGTCCAACACGTCGATCGCTTTATCGGGCAGGAATCTGTCTGAAATATATCTTTCGGACAGCATCACCGCCGATTTAATGGCTTCATCGCTATAGACTATACCGTGGTGTTCCTCATATCTTTCTTTCAATCCCATCAGGATGTTAATGGTCTCTTCGATGTCCGGCGGTTCGATCATGACCTTCTGAAAACGGCGCTCGAGTGCTCCATCTTTCTCGATGTTCTGCCGGTATTCATCTAAAGTCGTCGCGCCGATGCATTGCAACTCACCGCGCGCCAGCGCGGGTTTGAACATATTAGACGCGTCCAGCGAACCAGATGCCGACCCCGCGCCCACAATAGTATGGAGTTCGTCTAAGAAGAGTATAATATCGCGGTTCTTGTTCAGTTCGTTCATGACCGCTTTGATGCGTTCCTCAAACTGTCCGCGATATTTTGTGCCTGCCACCATAGCGCCCAGATCTAATGCCACAACTCTTTTATTGAAGAGCGCTGGTGAAACTTCCCTTTGCACGATTCTTAGCGCCAGTCCTTCGGCGATTGCCGTTTTCCCGACTCCGGGTTCGCCTATCAGGACGGGATTGTTCTTTTTTCTGCGTGAAAGAATCTGGCTGACGCGAGCTATCTCTTCTTCTCTGCCGATGATCGGATCGAGTTTTTTCTGGCGGGCAAGCTGCGTCAGATCTCTGCCGAAGTGATCGAGGACGGGAGTTTTTGACTTCTCTTTGTCTTTGGGTGCAGGTTTATCCTTTCTGATATCTCCTTTAAGAATCGAATCGAGTTCAGCACGAATTGCATCATAAGTAACGCTGTAGGCATTCAAAACCTGTGTGGCAATGCCTTCCTCTTCTTTAGCGAGCGCCAGGAGAAGATGTTCCGTGCCGATGATTTCACTGTTGAAGTTTTTACCTTCTATGTAAGAGACCTTCAGGACTCGTTCAGCTTTTTTAGTAAAAGGAATATTGCCGATTTTCATAGTAGCGCCGGACGGTTCTACGAACTCTTCAACCGCCGACTTGAGTTCATTCAGATCACAGCCCAGGTTTTTGATAATCGAGATAGCTAAACCTTCGGAAAGCCTTAATAGACCCAACAGAAGATGTTCGGTATCTATGAAGTCATGTCCCAGGCGAAGCGCTTCTTCCCGTGCATGCTGGATAACCTGTTGTACACGTATGGAAAATTTATTGTTCATCATGTTCCTCGAAGCTGTGCCGTTTCCCGCTGGTTGATCCTGAGAAAATCGGTTATGTTATTTCATGTTTTCAGCAGAGGTCTCAACCAACTGCCCGTCTTTCAACATCAACACCCGGTCGCATCGCTGTGCGAATTGGCGGTCATGCGTTACAATTAGAAAGCTCGCTTTGCGCTCCGCCGCTAAATCGAAAATCAACTCCTGCAATTCCATTGCCGTATTGCGATCGAGATTTCCGGTGGGTTCATCAGCAAGGATCAACGGCGGCTGATTCTGCAGCGCTCTCGCCAGAGCCACGCGTTGCTGTTCACCACCCGATAATTCACCCGGCTTATGATCCATTCTGTCCGCCAGCCCGACTTTTTTTAACAGCACGGACGCTCGCGCACTGTGATCGTTCTTAGTGTTACTGATCATCCCTGCCAGCATGAGGTTTTCAATAGCCGTAAATTCTGGCAGGAGGTGATGGAACTGGAATACAAAACCGATCTTTGCAGCGCGGAATTCCGCAAGCTCATTATCGGAAAGGGCGCTGACATCGACGTCGCCGATAGCAAGCGTGCCCTGGTCTGGACGATCCAGGGTTCCGATAACATGCAGCAGAGTCGATTTCCCCACTCCTGATGGACCCGTTACCGCAATCGTTTCACCAGCGGCAATGTCGAGGTCTAAACCTTTCAAGATTTGCAGTTCCCTGCCGCCAAGATGATAGCTTTTATGCAGATTCCTGATCGAAACTGAGTTCATTCGGCTGCCTCGGCGTTACGGACAGAACACCAGCTCACGCCCGAGGAGCGCCGCATATCAGTAGTCCGGGTATTACTATATAATTGCAAAAAATAGCAATCACAACTGGAATAATCAAGCAAATTATTGCATCCTTCAACCCTGAAGCTGTGAATTAACTTTTGATAGGAAGGATAGGTCATTCGTATCTTATAGCCTCCACCGGAATTAATGTTGACGCCTTGTGTGCCGGATAGATGCTCGCGAGGAGACAGAGCGCCATAGCTGTTATGCTGATAAGAACAAAGTCAAACGGTCTCATCAATATCGGCAGTTCATTCAGGAAATAAATATCCGGCGGCAAAGAGAAGAAATGGTATGTGATCTGCAGGATACAGATGCCCCAGCCCAGTAACACACCTATTGCTGTTCCGATTACGCCGACTGCCAGCCCTTCATAGATGAAAATTCTGCGGATGCTGGCATTGGTTGCTCCCATTGATTTCAAAATGCCGATCTCCTTGCGTTTTTCGAGGACGACCATTATCAGCGATGAGATGATATTGAATGCTGCCACAATAATAATCAGCGATAGAATAATGAATCCCATCCATTTTTCAACCTGCATCCAACTGAAGAGATTACGGTGCATTTCATACCAGGTTCTCGGGAAGTAGGGGTATCCTAAAATCCCCTGAATCACCTCCTTGACTTCACCAGCTTTATCGAAGTCGTCCAGCTTGATCTCCAGACCGGTTACGAATTCTCCCATATTGTAGAGTTCCTGCGCTTCGGAAATGGCAATATAGGCGAAGACGTCGTCGTATTCGTATAAGCCGGTTTCAAAGATGCCGGCGATGTGAAATTGCCGTGCCCGGGGCTGTCCGAAAGGTCCTGCCGCTCCGGGGCTGAAAAGGACGACGGTATCACCCAGAGTTGAATACAGCCGATCCGCCAGATAGCGGCCGAGAATCAGTCCGGGAAGGTTTGGGCTGCCGGTTACGTCGAAGCGACCCAGATGCATGCCGCCGGAAATGATCTGATCGGGCAGATCGGATACGCTGCCCACGGTCTCCGGGTCGATGCCGCGGACTATGACGCCTTCGGTGCGTCCTCCTTCACGGATGAGTCCCTTCTCTAAGATATACGGAGAAATCCCTGAAATGTGATCGATGTCGGCGATTTTATCAATAATCTGCTGATAATTGGCAATCCCTTCTTCGTGATAAGTGCCCAGCCGGATGTGCGCATCCGAACCGATGATGCGGTCGCGCACTTCGGTTTCAAATCCATTCATCACCGACAGCACTATAATCAGTGCGGCGACGCCTATCGCGACGCCCGCAATGGAAATATAGCTGATCAGCGATATAAACCCGGTGCGGCTCTTCGATTTCAGATATCGCTTAGCGATGAAAAGTTCGTAGGACATGGGTTATATAATACCTTAAAAAACGGTTTGTTTTCTTGTTTTCCCGACCAAACATAACTAATATAGGAAAACCAACCAGGAGAAATCATGCGATATGTCAGCGCCTTAAAGAGATCGAAGGCATACCAGAATATAATCAGATGGATAATGGCGCTGATCCTTCTGCCGCCTGTCATGATTATCGTGCTGATAACAATGCTCATACGCCAAAGCGATCTCCGCTACGGTGATCTACCGGGCGATTATCTGGTCATTATCGCTGCGGTAATCCTGTTATCCATCCTGACGATTGCTCTTATTAAACTCATCATCCGGCGGCAAATGTCCACGGAAGTGGATATAACTTCAGAAGGCATTCATCACCTGCGCCCCGGCAGGGAACGCATGATCCTTTGGAGCGACGTCAAAGCCGTCAAGACCGCTCAAATGGGCAGCCGAAACGCCCGCCTGAGGTTGATTCTGCCCAAAGGCGGATATACCTTCGATGTTTATCTCGTCCCGGACAGCCCGGATGCTCCGCAGATCGTTTTCAAGATCGGCGGACCGAAGTGGCGCCTGCCCGATGGAACTATGCTCTCCTTCAGGATTGAAAACTCAGCAGGATACCTTGCCGTCATTGAACACAGACCGGATCTGTTGTAAGATTCTTACGCTGGCAGACACCCTCGTCTGCCGGGTGTTATTATCGGACAGTTACCGACCCCGACTACCGGATCAATCCGCAAATATATCCTGCAGCATTTTGGCATTCAGCGCTGCTCTGCCGAGGTGGCAGTTGTTCATAAAGATCACTACCTTCCCCGCTTTTTTACCCATCTCTTCTAATTTTGGTTTCCACTCTTCGATTTCGGCTTTTGTATAGTTGTAATCGTAGCGCAGATCGCCGTGATTGCCCCACCAGGTCTTGGCATTGCGTCCGTGAAAGCGGACGTAGCCTTTTCCATTGGTGACTTCGGCAGTCGCACCGGGCAGACGCGGCAGCGGCGGCAGATCGACATTGACAAAGCCTAAGTTGTGATTCTCCATAGACTGATAAACGATGGGCTTGAACCACGACTGATGGCGGAATTCAATAAAGACCGGCTCTTTCCACTTCGCCCAGACGTCAGCTAACCTGACTATGTATTCTCTGCCGGGAGGATTCTTCTTGAAAGAATACGGAAACTGAGCTAAGAAACCGCGCAGCATTCCTCTCTCCCGCAGAGGCGCCACTGCTTGATGAATCTGTTTCAAGGACGGCTTCGGATCTTCCCGTTTATGCGTTACCTCCTGATGCACTTTGACGTAGAATCCAAAATCGTCAGGGACCTGCTGCGCCATACCCTCGAAAACGCTGGATTTGGGGATGCCGTAATAGGTGGTGTTGATCTCCACCACCGGGAAATGCCGGGCGTAATATCCCAATAGCCGGTTTGGCGTAGTCCCCTGCGGATAAAACGGACCAATCCAGTCCTTGAAACTGTACCCCGACGTGCCTATCTGGATGGTAACGTCTTTGCTTCCCATCGGTCGATTACTCGGTGCTTTCTTTTTGCGCGTTGGTGTTCGGTTTGGCGAAATTGGGCATCTTTTTGGCGTTTCGGGCGAGAATTCCCATAGTCGAAGTGCGTCTCACGATGCTGTCGCCGTATTTCTCGCGCAAACTGTCCAGCGCGCTGAAAAGTTGACTCTCTTTATCGAACATATCCAACTGACCGGCGCTGTTGCGCACTAAATTGGAAATGGTTACGCCTAATAGCCGCACCGGCATCCCGGTAATGTATTGTTCCTGAAACAACTGCCACGCCATCTTGAAAATATCATCCTCATCACATGTCGGTCTGCCGATGCTCTTACGGTGTGTTACAGTCTGGAAATCGCCGTACCTGATGGTCAGCGTAACCGTCCTGAAGGACGTCTCCGCCGTGCGCATCCTTGTCCCCACCATCTGCACCAGCGACAGCAGATAGCCTTTCAGCTTATCCTTGTCGTTAGTATCGGTATTAAAGGTGCGGGAATTGCCGATGGATTTGTCGTCGCTGCGCTGTTCATCAACTACCACCGTCCAATCAACTTTGCCGCTGACTACCTCCTGCAGATGTCTGCCATGCACGCCGATTCGCTTATAGAGGAGATTTTCCGACGCATTTGCCAACTGCCCGATGGTATTGATCCCCATGTCGTTTAAGGTTTTCTTGGTCGCCTTGCCGATACCCGGCACCTTCTCCACCGGCATTGGAAAGATCTTCTCTTCGATCTGATCTTCTTCGATGATGGTCAGACCGTCAGGTTTCTGCATGTTGGTCGCCATCTTGGCTAACGTCCGCGTCGGAGCGATCCCCACCGTGCAGGTTAGATGCAGCTCTTTTAATATCTTATCCTTGATCCCTTGACCGATTTTTTCCGCGCCGCCCCAGTAACTCAATACATTGGTAATATCGATATATGATTCGTCGATGGATGACGGCTCCACCTGATCGCTGAATTCCTGCAATATCCCCACGATCCTGCGTGATATCGACATATACGCATGCCCTCGCGACCGCACGAAGACCGCATTCGGACAGATCCGTTTCGCCTCTAACAGCGGCATACCAGCGTGCACCCCGAATTCCCTCGCTTCATACGACGCCGACGTCACCACCGAGCGGTCCGTGCCGGGGATGCCGCCCACGCACAAAGGTTTCCCTTTCAGCTTCGGATCGCGCAGCACTTCCACCTGCGCGAAAAAATAGTCCATGTCGATATGTAGGATGGTTTTCAATTCAGCTTAAAAGTTAAAGGTGAAAAAAAGGAAAAATAAAAACGGAAAAGGGAAAATCACGCATTCATCAATTTAAATATGGTCTCGACCTCCTTATGATAATCATCTAATGGCTTACCTTCTGAATCCAAAAAATATATAACATCAGGCACAGGAAGCAGAAAGATATTTTCTTTCTTCAATACTTCTTTATGAGCTTTATAGATGTCCTCAATGTTTTTAAAATTTTCCCGATAGAAATTTTTAGTATTATTCTGAGGAAGTCCTTTTATTGTAAGTTCACGTTTGGTCTCACTATCTTTTTCCATATAATCAATATCAACAATTGCGCAAAAACTGATTCCTAATTCTGCACAAAGAGATTTAAAGAATTCTGTGTTACCGCAACCATTCATCATATAGAAATGAGGTATAATATCACCAAATCCGTTGTTTTCACAGAATTTGGAGTATCTATCAAAATCCTCTACACCTTCAATAAAGATAGCTTTACTTGTAAAGAACAGATCCCGGTGTCTGAAAAAGAAATTTCTATTCTCTTTTATTTTGGATTTCAAACCCTCATTTTTAATGGAGTGTACCTCTATCCCGCCTTCTTCATTTTTTTGGAACTTGAGTATGTTTCCCAAATAACTTGGATCGGCAAAATAAGAAGAATGGGTTGAAAGAATTATTTGTTTGTTTTTAGCCTCTTCCACTAGAAGTTGAAATAATTTTCTCTGAGCTTGTGGGTGCAAAGATAATTCAGGTTCATCGATAAGTATTATGAGTGAGTCTTTCGATTCGTCGAGTAATATTGAAAATAGCAATTGTACTGCACCCCTCAAAACAAGACAATTTTAGGCGGCTTTTTGTGTAGAGTTTCGGGACCATTCAGTCTCGAATTCTACCGGGCTCAGGTATTTCAAGGCTGAGTGTGGAT
>JALGVT010000060.1 GCA_025774555.1 candidate division LCP-89 bacterium | reverse complement strand
AACCCGCATTCGATGCTGAATTACCTGAGCCCGGTCGAATTTGAAACCGAATGGTCCTCAAACTCTACACAAAAAGCCGCATGAAAATGTCTTGTTTTTTGGGGTGCAGTACATCATTACACAGACATCTAACATAGGCAAATCAGTTGATAATATCTCTGCAACTCCTTTATCTTCTATCTGTTTGCTTGAAGAGCTGAACAAATCCGTTGTAATCTCAATCTTACGCTGTTTAATGAAATCTATGCTTCCTAATCGACAATCATCGCCACCTAAGGGTAAACAAAATAACTTCATCTTCTTAAATGAGATATTTGGAATGCGCATTGCCAAAGTAGAAGCAGTCAGATGAATTGCGGAAAGAAGAACATCAAAACCAAAAATCACCTCTTCAATTAAAGTGTTATGTAGATCCCCGATTAGTATCTCACTTTTTTGTTCTGCAGACGAACTTATATAATTATCAGCTATTGCATCAGCAGCAGCCATTAAAAGAGTACCAGTACCACAAGATAAATCAGCAATCCGTAAGCTCTGTATTTCTTCTATTTCTTCCCAATTCATTTTAAAAGAGCCTCTATCTAAAGTGAGCTTTAACAATAGTGAAGCCGCAGGAATGCTTGTATAATACGTACCTAAATATTTCGCATCGGCTAATAATCTATGATATACCCTACCCATTAAATCATGTCTTAAAGCAGCGCGATTACTAACAATGTGCTGGGCTGTTTGTGCCATAACTTTTATAGCATCAGTTGTCGATTTCTCAGATGAAATATTTAATAGGATTTCACGAGCAACATTGAAGATAGAAAAGTAGTTTATCTCTTTTACAATAAATGCCCAATGCTCGCAGAAATCCATTAATAAATTATCTTTCGAGATAGTTTTATGGAGCGGACTAACTTTTTCATTATGCTGGGATAAAACTTCTTGAAATATCATAGCGTTAATTAAGACAAGGCTGCTTATCCTACTGATTGAATTATTTTGCTTTATTTGACTCTTAATATTCATTCTATACTCTCCGCTATGAATCCGGGTTTGTGTCATCTTTTATACCAAGTACACTGGCTAACCGTTTAATAAGAGCATTATTAGTTATAATTACACCTGCAAACTTTTCAATCCCAGCATCTAACTCGGAAACCGCTTTTTCAATCACATCCTCCCTTACTAATTGATCGAAGGTATTACGCAACGTGTTTCCTAGATGCTCAACCCTTCCGGCAGTAAAACCAGTGCTCCCTGCCTCTGTAACAACAGCAATTTCTAATTCTGCTAAGCTTAGTTTTTCTTTCAATTCAGGAAAATCCACCTTACGCAAATAAGATGGGAATATCACGGCAATAGCGATATGAGCAATACCTTCTTCTACCCTTTTGCGTGCTGAATTAAGTGCTCTGCCAGTGGCATTAGGTTGATCGTTTACTTCTCCTTCAATTGCAGTTCTTAATCCTAGGTAGTCAACTATCACATCTGGCATCCGTCTTTTACCTTGTTCTATCGTCACCACATTCTCAGGTGCAGAAATAACTCCATGATCTCGTAAAAGCATCGCGAGGCAGACATTTAATACTTCTTGTCTATATCCCGGATTCATTTTCTATCTCTCCAAATCTGTTAATCTGATAAGGTTTAATATATGAAATTAGTTGGTTCTTATCAATGAAATTAATGAAGAAATCAATTGCCGATGTCAAGTGCAATCTTTTTCCAAGGCAAATAAATCGCAAAAAATCAACCACAAGGAGGTTACATGTTCTGGCAATCGAAGAAAAACAGGGAGAATCAAACTAACAGCCGCCCGCTGATCACACCGCTTTCGGTCCCGAAGGGAGGGCTTACGCCTCCGGCGCGAGCCAGAGGAAGCAGATTCCGTAAAGACCTGTCCCGCATCCCCAACTGGACGGCTTTGCGGGGGGCACCGCTGACAAAAGACAGGTTTTTGAGTTATTCACCGAGCACGAAAGCATCCTTCTACCGCTATCTGCGCGATACCATCCCCATCGTATCGACGGCGGTATGGGCGTGGGTGAGGCTCTGTTCCACGCCGCAGTCGGTCGATATCACCGGATCGGAGGCGGAGGTCAAACGGGCGCAGGGGATTTTAGACGACCTGGATCAGCGCATTTCGGAAAACCCCTATCAGCGCGGCAACGGCATCGCTCGATTGACCGAAGCGATGTTCCTGGAACTGTTCACTCTGGGACGCTTCTGCGGTGAGCTGGTTCTGCTGCCGGACGGCTCCGGTATAGATTATTTCCGCACGCTGGATCCTTTCAAGTTGAGATTCGAGCGAACCGACCGCTGGCAGGCTGTCTATGAAGAGGAGGACGGTTCAGAGCGTCTTTTAAACAGGGAGCGGACGTTCTATAATACGCTAGGCATGGACGTTTCCAATCCGGCAGGCATCGAGCCGCTGGCAACCGTGCCATTCGTCCTCGAAATCGAGCAGAAGATGCTGGAGGACATGGCGCGCTCCAGCCATAACGCAGGAACGCCGCGTTTGCAGGTGAAGATCACTCCCCCGGAAGCGTTCGAGAACGAAAACGAAGAGGAGTACCTATCCCGCATCAACGCCTACTTCGATCAGACCATAGATCAGTTCAGCAATCTTGAGGCTGACCAGAACCTGTTCACCTGGTCGGACGTGGAAGTGACGGTAATCGGCGGGGAGAAGGGGCGCAGTTTCACCTGGAAGATCAACCGGGAGCAGGTTTTAGAGGACGTCATCATGGCGCTGAGGCTGTTCCCCTGGGTGTTGGGGAGATCACACGGCACCACGATGAACTGGGTTGGAGCGCAGTACAACCTGCTGATGCAGGAGGTCGATTCCATCCAGGCGTCAGCGACGGCGTTAGCGGACTGGCTGCGCAATACCGAGCTGAAGCTGCGCGGCTGCACCGCAGAGGCAAAGCAGGTTTTCGCTCCGAACCAGGATCCGTTCCTGCTGGAACGCGCTCAGGCGGAAGAGATCAACTTCCACACCGTCAGCGATATGGTCGAGAAGGAGTATTTGACGAAGGATGAAGGGAGACGGAGGTTAGGGGTCTAACCTCCGAATGTAGAATGTAGAATGATCCCCCCTTAATCCCCCCTTGATAAGGGGGGCAAAATACGGCGGTCAGGGGCGACCCCGACTATAGATTCGTAGAGCGGGGGTGCTTCCCCCGCCAATCCGCAGAAAGCGGTCAGGAGGAAACTCCTGACCGCGCAATAGGTCTACGCAGATGTCTCTTTCGGCACAAACAGATTATACAACCAAGCGAAGAGGGCTCCGAAGATTAAGCCATCCACAAAAGCATAGGGAATTCCGATGATGCTGCCCAAGGGTGAGACACAGTAGCCCGGGTACAGGCGGGTGAAGAAGACGGTCACGCCACCCTGACCGAAGATGATCAACCACCAGGTCATTGCAAAAATTCCAACACCACAAAGAATGGCTGCTGCAAGAGCTAAGGCTTTAACGCTTAAACGCATGGTATCCTCCGCTTTATTTGAGCACATTTCCAATATAAGCTGTACTTCTCTGTTTGTCAAGAGGTAAATTGGAAATAATTAAAAAATCGGGATATTAAACTGTCCCTGCCATCCAGTACTGCGTGAATGAGAAAGGGGCTGTCCCAAAAGTCAATAAACTGTCATTACGAACGAAGTGTGGTAATCTCTTAGTGTTTGTAAAATAGAAGATTGCCACGTCACTACGTTCCTCGCAATGACTCGATATTACTCTTTTGGAACAGCCCCCTACGATGCATCGGATTCCTCCGAAGGAGCCACTTCGTGGAGGGAATCCAACCTACATCAAGAGAACCATTCTCTTTCAATATTCTCGGAAGCCAGAATAGTGCTCTGAAAATCTCCTCTTGCAACGAACAGAGAAACTCCATCACCAATTGCCCTGGTAATATCTGCTACTAATTCGTTTGAAACGGCTGGGCAAAGCACAATGGCTTGAACGCCTGCATTCTTAGCCAGGTTTTCACATACTTTAACCGTCTGCTGGGCATTCTGAAGCTCCACAGCGACTGTGGTAACTTCTATATTTTTAGTAACAAGCGTTGAAATATCAACTTCAGGATCAGCCTCCGGGGCTCTTACTATCAATGCTACCTTAAAAGCCATTTATATCCCACTATGTTAGATCTATTTACTATTTTGTTTCTTTAATTCATGTTTATGCATTAGATATTTATTAAACTCTTGATTTGTCTTTTTCATTGTTTGATTGTTTTCCCGCAAATACGGGATATCGTTGAAGTAAGCACCCCAATTCCCAATAGGGTACTCTCGGATCGAAATTTGATAAATAGTCCTCCCTATTAATATATCAGGTTTAATAGTAACGTATTGCCCAATGTCATTTGATATACGCTTTCTCATTTTATCCATTAGATTCAACATATGCTTATCCGAATTCACCTTCTTCATCTTCAGCTCAGGCTCAATTCCAAGGATGATTCTGTTTCTATAGTAGACACCGCCCAACTGCTGTAGCTTCTCTATTTCGTTATCCTTTGGATACCAATCCGCCTCTAAGACACCGACATACAATGTACCACCACTGGCGTTCAACATACCTACAACTGCGTGAAATAAAACTTCCAGTAGATCAGTTTTTTCGGTGATTTCACCAGTTTTGATGTATCGATTAATATCTAAGCAACAGCTACCCTTTAATTCAAGATCCTGGATCTCTTCACTGAAGATTTCATGATCGATCTCAGTGTCTTTATCGTCTATATCAAGCTCTCTGTCTAAAGGAAGTTTCACCTGGCCATCTAATAAATATTCCTTTAAATATTTAAACAGATGATAATTATCATCACTAAATGTACTTAATAAGTTATTTGCTAATACTAGTCCGGCAAGCTTCTTAACATTCGGTAAATTTTCATCCTCGCTTGATGCTATTTTCAGCTCATCAAATAAGCTATTTAAGCTTGATTCTTCCTTCTCACCAAATACGCTTAATATTCTGTAAATCTTATCGAAAATATAGGTTTGTGGAAAAGGAGCCTTTTGATCTAAACCACTAATGACTATACTCCATAAAGGTTTAATCTCTCTTTTAAGTTTATCTGGTTCAATATTACCAATTTTAGTCATTAGATTATTATAATCTAAGTAAAATCTCACTAAATATGACCGACTGAATTTAACTGAAGAATATAATTGAAGCGCCTCTCTAAGGAGAGAAATTATTTCATTTCTATTACTGCTTATATATGCGAGGAATTCATACATTCTACCTATAAGCACAATTCTGTCACTTTTATAATATGAATAATCTTCATTTTTAGATAGCTCACTTCTTTTAAATTCTCGCTTCTGTAGCGCATTAATCGCCTTTCTAATAAGATTATGTTTCACTTCTATATCTTTTGTATATATAGCAGATAGATATTCCACTGTAGATTCTTCGATTTGAGCCCGTGCGAATTGACCTAATTTCTCACAATTCTCAACTTCGAATTTCTTTAAGAATATAAAATGCCTCAGATCGCTGCTATTCTCGAGTTCGGCATACTCTTTAACATTGTAGAGGCTAAATATCTTTTTTCTAAAATACTTCCTTCTGTTTGTCAGTTGGACCCTAATGCTAAAGAACGGTTCATCGTATTCAAATAAAAGATTCTTAGTTCTTAACGTATCAATTATGTCTTCAAGTTTTGAATTAGGAATGAATTCTGGAGGCGCATAACCAAGAATCCTGCTAAGTAGATATATTTTATTCTCCAGTATAGTATCTGGATTATCCTTACAAGCTGAAATGGCTGGATTTAAATCAACCAAAAATGAATTAACTTTATCATTTGTTATTATCTTGATAGCGGTTTCTATGTTGTAATTTTCATTCTGAAATCTCCTAATTTTTATTATTGATTTTTCTCTTTTGAGCTCACCTTGCGTTAACAAGAAACCACTAGTTTTAATCCACTCAAGAATAGAATTATGCGTATTTAAATACTTTCTGGCATCATCATAGTTTCTTTTCTCCTTTATCTCATTTTTAATATGGTGTCGTAGGAGAGAAGAGAAAGAAAGTATCCAATTTGCATTCTTAGAATTGTAATCAGTGTACATTTTACGTTTATCAGGATCATCATCCTTGTTCCAGCTATTAAAGGTCTTTTCAATTACGTATTTATCGTTTATAATCTCTTCAATTGTACAATAATAAGGGTTGTCAATATTAACTCTATCAAAGTACTGATTACCAGAAACATCGTCATCTATGAAAATGCATTCAATATAATCCCCCTGATTAAGTGGTTTGTATTTTGGGCCTCTCTCCCAGATGGATTTTTTTAATTCAATGATGTTCCCTTTGGAATCTTTTGCGCAAATCGTAGACTGATTCTCACCGATATAGGATAACCGATAAATTTGACCATTCTTCATTCCAATGAAATCAGATTTAATTTTTTCTTGCACTGCTACTTGCCTCTTCTATTAATTTCTCTATCGATATCTTTAGTAGTGCGCTCTTCATGATAGGCTCCACAGCGAGAGCATCGTTGCGTTTTGTCTTAAATTAAGAGGAAACATGATAGAATGCACCTCCAGATAAATAGTATCTGCAATATACAACACAATTTTCAAAAAGTCAAGGGGTTGCTGAAAGATAAACAAAAAACTGGCAGACGGGGGTGTCTGCCAGCACGAAAAGGTCGGGGTCAGGGACGACCCCGACTACGGAACTGTAGGGCGGGGGTGTTTCCCCTGCCAGAACTCAACAAGGGGCTGTAGCCCCTTGGGTAGGCAACGTCCACTACTCCTAAAACGCAAGGTGTAATACCGTAGGTATCCCTTACGGGACTACCCCTTGTTGATCGGAATGCGTCGGATTCAGGGGAATCCGACCTACACATCTGTTCTCGGTTTTCGGTTCTCTGTTCTCGGTTTTCGGTTCTCGGATTACTTATCCTCCGGCATCCCTTTCAGCAACCATTTCTTGAAGACCAGCAGACAGATGGGGCTGATGCAGGCGATACAGGCGTACATAAACCACATGGTGCCGCTGTTGTGGGGTCCGCCTTCGGGGACGAAGCGCGCCAGCATCGATCCGGAATACAAGCCGGTGGTGAACTTCGCCATGAACCAGGGGATGCCCGCCAATCCCATATAAGCTCCTACCCGCCCCACCGGAGCCAGCTTGGCGACGTACTCTAAGAACCTCGACGACCAGACCGCTTCTCCGAAAGAGTAGATGGTCACGTAAGTCAACAGCGTCCAGAGATGCGGTCCGGGCACCAGAATAAATGGTATCAGCGCGGTGATCATCGTGCCGATAATCATCATGTTGATGATTTTGGCTTTGCGGGTCAACGCGGCGATGGTGGGCACGAATATAACGATGATCAGCGGATTCATGCCGTGAATCCATTCGTACTTGGCGGATACCGCTTCCGGGAAACAGCGGAAGACGTAATCGGGCACGGTCAGGAAGTCGTGCGCGAAGATGGTGCGCACCGGCAGTAAAATAAATATGAAGAACATGAAGCGCGGATCGGCAAAGGGCAGCTCTTTCAGTTTTTCGATCCAGGTCTTATCGCCGGTATCCTCTTTCTCCTCTTCGATAACCGTGCGGTCGCGTTCCTCGACTTTTTTAGTGAAGAAGGTCATGTGCACCAGCAGCATCAGACCGGTTACGGCGATGGTCATCCAGTACACCCCGTTGATTCCCCAACCCAGACCGACGATTTCCATGAAGCCGAGGTTCAGGAAGGTGGCGTCTGAGCGCAGAAACGGTGAAATGAAGCTCTCTGCCACGATCCCCAGGTTCATGATGGAATATAACAGACCGTAGCCGATGGTGGCAGTGCGGGGATCGGTGTATTCCTTGATACCCGCATAGAGCGCCGGCTGCATGACGCCCGTCCCCAGCGCCATCAGGAACAGACCAATCCAGGCAGCGACATGGCTGCCTTCGCCGAATGCCGGAGAACCGGTCAACAGTACACGTCCAGCTCCGATGACAATCAGCGACCAGGTCAAAGCGCGGCGCACGCCCAGCTTATCCGATACGAAACCTCCCCCGAACATGAAAAGCGTCACCAGACCGGTATAGAGCGAGACGCTGAAACCGGTGACTTTATCTGACATGCCCAGACCGGATGGACCGAGGAAGCGCGTCAGCAGCATCAGGATACCAAAATAGGCGATGCCGTCCAGGAAATTGATCTGGTTGACAAGCCAGAAGCCTTTGGAGGCTTTTAATAACAGTGCGAAATTTTCGCGTAGTGTAAGGTCTTCGGTTTCTTCGGTTGGAGCAGTGGTTTCGTCGGACATGGGGCTTCCTTTATCGAAACACTGTCAGACGAGGGCGTCTGACAGCACAGGCAACTTAACATGAATTAAGGGATTAATTTACTAAAAAGGGAGGATATATGCAAGGGGGAATATAGGGATTCGGGATTCAGTAGTCGGGGTTCAGGGAAAAAGCCGGAGAGCATCCCAGCAAATGAAAACCAAAATGCGTCGGATTTTGCCATAGGCACTCCTACGGAGGGGAAATCCGACCTACAACTTCAGTTCACCTAATCAACGATACCAATAACTAAACAAAATATCGAGCTAAATCAATCTCTAACTTAAGGAGAACAACATGATTCACCAAACACTATCCGGTCCGCTGCTGAAGCAGGCGGGCATCCCCACGGACGAAGACGTCCGCACCATCAATTCGCTGAAAAATCCGCCGCCCGCTCCGGTGTCGGAGAAGGACATCTTCGTGCGCCGCTGCCGCCTGGCGGGAGACGCCATTGACGCTTACCACGGCAGATTCAGAACCGAGGAACTTTCCAAATTACTGGCTATGGTACAGGGCGCGCCCATGCTTATCGGTCATAATAAACGGTCACTGGGCGTAGCGCGCTTCTTCGGAGGATCGATCGAAGAGCACGAAGGAACTCACTACATCGTTCCCGGCTTCTACTGGCTGCGAGGGCACTCATCATCAGACGACCTGCGCGTCGCTATCGACGGTGGCTTGTACTGCGAGGCTTCCATCTCTTTTGCCTACGAGAAGCCGACCTGCTCGGTCTGCGGGGAGGATATCCGCACTTGTGAACATCTGCCGGGTTCGTTGGTGGACGGGCAGAAAGAGCCCGTCTTCTACTATTATGACAATGTTGTCGCTGTTCTGGAGGGTTCGCTGGTCTATCGCGGCGCTCAGCCGGGCACGGGATTCAGCCTGTCGGATTCTCGGATAGGGAGCTTCGCCCCGGGAACTCCGGCGAACGCGTTTGCCATCGAAGGCGAAGAAGGCGCTGCTGTCCTGCAATCGATATTGAGAATCAAGCGGCATGGTAAATGGTATCGCGCGCCGCTGGTGGAGGAGGAGTAAAAAGAAGGGGCTGTCCCAAAAGAAGAAAACAACGTCATTACGAGGAACGAAGTGACGTGGCAATCTCCTATTTTACAAGCACTAAGAGATTACCACACTTCGTTCGTGCCGTAGGCATCCCTATGGGATAATGACAGCTTTAGGACTTTTGGGACAGTCCCCAAAACAAATCCCCCCTTACTCCCCCCTTAATAAGGGGGGCTGGGGGGGATCAGACTCCTCGTAAGGGCGAGGCACGCCGTGCGCCCTTAATATCTGAATCACTGATTCACACAGATTAATGGATTGCACAGATTATTTCATCAGTACCATCTTGCCTGAAGCCGTACCATTGACCAATGTTGCCACCAAGCGTCCATGAACGTTATAAACTGTTAAATTTGTCAAGCTGGGAGCTGATAGCTGATAGCTGATAGCTGTAACCGGATTAAAGGGATTGGGACAAACTTTCAGCTCAGCAGATTCGACCGTCTGCACGGCTTCACCCTTGTCGATGATATCGAAGATACCACGAAGGCTTTCCGGTATAGGCGGTGGAAACGCTGAACCACCAGATTCTGATCCCGTAACTTCAAAGGTGAAGAAATCCTCAGCCCATATAATACTGGGCTCTTCGCCAACGCGCAGGTACATGGTGTAACTTCCTGGTGTAGGAGTCGGCATAGGGTAAAACATGTTAGGTCGGTTGATTGCCCACCCTGACAGGTAGTTAGTGAATGACCTCAGGACCAAGGTGTTCGGTTGACCACCTTCATAAGCCATTGCCAGCCAGGCGTCAAAATCCTGAGCCGAACCGCTGTTGTTCGCCAAGTAAGCATCGAAGACAAGCGCACCTCCACCCGGTCCGGAAACGTAAGTCAGGTCAACATCAAAATTGGGATAAGATCCGGGCTCACTAATAGAGGTGCGGATCATGACATCGTGCGTTTCCGCGTTGCGGAAAGGCGCCCAGACGCCAGTGTATTCCCAGCTCTGCCTCGAACCGATCTGCGTGTACGAGCTGTCCGTTCCAATGCTGGTGCTGTTCTCCGCGGTCATATGCCAGGATACGTAATAAGCCCCTTCCGTGATCTCTATATTTTGACTGGTTAAGTCAATTGTGTACCACTGGTTCGAAGTTGGAGCTAACAACTGCTGACTGAAGAGTTCCGTCCCGGGAAGACCGTTGACGCCGTCGTCGTCGTGAATCTTAGCTTCGAATGGCAGCGAGGCTGATCCAGCGGCAATATAGTACTTGATATCATCGATCATCACAGGATATGTCGGCGGAACGAAGCGCTGTCCCAGACCGCCGTTGCCGCCCATCCAGCTCCAGCTCTGCTCGCTCGAGCCATCATCATAGAGCAAAATGCCGGGCAGATCGAGGACGTGAACTTCAGTCCAGATCTCATCGTTCGCCGGATTCATGTCGCCGGGAAGATCGACAGTGACTTCGAAAAAATACTGCTCGTTGGTCGTCGGAGTCCAGTTCGGGGTGAAGGTGATTTCCAATTCTTCGCCGGGATTTAAGGGTCCATAGTTGCCCAGTTGATAGTAAGAAGGAATACCGCCTTCACTTTCTATCAAGCAGCGCACTTCGAAAGTCGTCTCGGTCTGATTCCCGCTGTTCTTTACTTTCGCCCACGGTGTAACCGTATCACCGTTCAGAACGAAGAATCCCTCGGAATTTTCGTTGGCGCTGGATACCACCGCCATATCGTGGACAACGTAAGAAGTGCTCGGGGGATATTCATAACGGATAACGTAATTGCTGGGTGCATAAGTGTCGTGCGAATGTTCCAGACCCACCTGTCCGTTGTTGTTCTCGATACCGATGAGCATATCGTTGTTCGATACCGTACCAGTCTGCGCCATATACTGGAAGGTGATCGAGCTGTCCGTATCGGTCAAGATTACCTCAAAGGTGTGCGAACCGGCAGTTGGTGAAGTCGTCCATTCGGGTATATTGTAGAACGCAACGATCAAGCTGTCAGCATTGTTGGTCCACTGATATACGGATCCCTGCCCATTCTGACCAGGATACCAGTCCGCAATATATACACCGATGAAATCGTTCGGTGCAGAAGCCAGCGGAATGCTCGCCGGGAAGGGCTGCGCCATGTTGTAAGGTGTGCCGAATTTCAGGTATCCGTTTGAGCCGATATAATACTGGTCAACGTCATACCAGTAGTAGTGAAAGGGAAATCCGATGCTGAATGGACCCACCCAGTTATCATCCCCCAAACCATCTACCAAGGTTCCAGTCGTGCGGATATCGATCCAGTTCAGCGCCGGACCACCCGGCTCATTAGAATCGATCCAGGTATAACCGTAGAGATCCGGACCTCCTGTAGCATCGATCCCCGGTATCTCGGGAGCTTCCCAGTCGCCCAGCGGTATGGCTGCGAGTGCCATTCCCGCAGTAATTACTGCCACGCAAATAAGTGTTATTGTACCTTTCATGTCTGCCTCCTCGTGATTAGATATGAAAATATCCTGAAGGGATATTCCCCCCCAGGACATGGTTTTTCATAAAGTCCGGGCAACACATAGCGAGCAGCTTGAATTAAAAATATAAGAATTTTTTATCTCAAATGCAAGGATTATTTTTGGCAGGCGAAGATATTTTATACTTGTCTAACTCTTCTTCGTCCTGGAAAAAATCGCCACGCAGATCGGAATGGGTAACACCAGTATCAGCACGATGCGACCGATATGGTTGGGGCAGGAGAGAAAACTTATACCGATAACAACCGTTGACAGCATAATCATGCGCCATTTTGTCATCACCGTCAAACCTTCCCCCGCTTCCCAGCTCCGCAGCGTTTCCCCGAAGAACCGGTTGGAATGCAGCCATTGATGGTATTTGTTGCTGCTGCGGGCAAACAGCCAGGCTGCTAATAAAACCAGAGGTGTTGTAGGCAGAAGTGGAACGAATATCCCCACAATCCCAATTCCCAGAACTGCAAATCCAGCGACTATTAAAAACCGTTTTTTGACCTCACGCCACATCGTACAGGCAATCCAAGCTCTATAGAGAATGGGGCGAGCAGATGCTCGCCCCGATATCTTTGAATATACAGTTGATTTTTATTCGTTGTTTCCCTGCGCATCGACCACAGCGATTGCTGCTATGTTGACGATATCATCCACCGAGCAGCCACGCTGAAGAACGTGAATCGGCTTGCCGACGCCCATCAGGATCGGTCCGATAGCGGTGGCGCCGCCCAGTTGACTTACCAGCTTATAAGCGATATTGCCGGACTGCATATCCGGGAAAATCAGGATATTGGCTTCACCGCCCAGATCACAGAACGGAAATGCTTCTTCCTGGATTGTCTTGTTCACCGCGGTATCCGCCTGCATCTCGCCATCGATGGTCAGGTCGGGACGCAGTTTCTTCACGATTTCAACCGCTTTGCGTACTTTCACTGATTCAGGATGATTGACGCTGCCGAAGTTGGAAAAAGAGAGCATGGCAATCTTTGGTTCGATATCCAAGGATTTCACTACGTCCGCAGCACTAATAGCGATTTCAGCCAGATCTTCAGGAGTGTCGTGATCGACGTTCACCGTCGTATCAGCGAAGAAGATCACTTTATTGGGGAAGACCATCATGTAAAGACCGCTGCAGAGCCGATTTCCTTCGCGTGTCTTGACTATCTGCAGAGCGGGACGAATCGTTTCCGGGTAGTTCTGGGTCACACCGGAAACCAGACAGTCTGCGTCTCCCATGTGCACCATCATTACTCCGAAGTAAGTACGTTGACGCAGGAATTTCATCGCATTGCTTTTAGTAACACCATGACGGTTTCTCATCTGGATAAATTCACTCGTGTATTCTTCCACTTTAGGATGAGAGAAGTTATCTACTATTTCAGCGCCTTTTAAATCCAGACCAAGTTCCCTGATCTTTTTCTCAACAACTTCTTTGGAACCCAATAGAATTGGAGTTCCTATGCCTTCGTCAATGATGATCTGCGCGGCACGCAGGATTTTATCGTCATCACCTTCAGGAAGAACGATTTTCTTCGGCTTGGCATGAGCTTTCTGGATTACTTTGCGCATTACAGTATGCGATGGTCCGAAATGCCCTTCCAGAGTCGCCCGGTACTTATCAAAATCCTCGATGGGATGAATCGCCACGCCGGTTTCTATCGCTGCTTTAGCGACGGCAGGCGCTTCCCAGAGCAGCACACGCGGATCGAACGGCTTGGGTATGATGTATTCGGGACCGAAGGTGAACTTGGACACACCGTAAGCGCGGCAGACGCTGTCAGGCACGTCTTCTTTAGCAAGGTCAGCCAATGAGTGGGCTGCAGCCACTTTCATCGTTTCATTGATGGCTGTTGCGCGCACATCCAGAGCGCCGCGGAAGATGAACGGGAAACCTAAAACATTGTTCACCTGATTGGGGAAATCTGATCTGCCGGTTGCCATGATGACGTCTTTACGGGCGTCGATGGCGTCGGGATAGGTGATTTCCGGATCGGGATTAGCCATCGCGAAGATGATCGGATCCTTCGCCATGCTCTTGACCATATCCTTGGTGACGGTATCCTTGACCGAAACGCCGCAGAAAACGTCCGCGTCTTTCATGGCGTCATCCAGCGTGCGGCAGTCGGTCTTGACAGCGAAACGTGCCTTGTATTTATTGTAACGCGGGTGCGACGGATCGATGTCTTCACGACCTGCGTAAATCACGCCTTTAGAATCGCAGAGCAGCATGTTTTCCGGTTTAACGCCCAGCTCAATATAGAATGAAGCACAGGCAATACCGGCGGCGCCGGCGCCGTTATAAACAACCCGCACCTGGCTGAGATCTTTTTTCACAATTTCGCAGGCATTCAGCAGAGCTGCGCCGGAAATGATGGCGGTGCCGTGCTGGTCATCGTGAAAGACCGGAATCTTCATGGTCTCTTTTAAAGTCTCTTCGATGTAGAAGCAATCAGGAGCGCCTATATCTTCTAAGTTAATTCCACCGAAGGTCGGTTCCAGCAGTTGACAGGTTCTGATGATTTCGTCCGCGTCGCGAGTTTCAAGCTCTATATCGAAAACGTCGACATTGGCAAAGCGCTTGAAAAGCACGCCCTTGCCTTCCATGACCGGTTTGCCCGCCAGCGCTCCGATCTTACCAAGACCTAAAACGGCGGTGCCGTTGGTGACTACGGCAACTAAGTTGCCCTTGGCGGTGTATTTATAAGCGTCTTCCGGATTGGCATGGATCTCCATGCAGGGATCGGCTACACCTGGTGTATATGCCAGCGAAAGATCGCGCTGGGTTAAGCACGGTTTAGTCGGCGTAACTTCGATCTTCCCGGGTTTGCCCAACGAATGATAATCGAGGGCGTCTTGCTTGCGTATCATATAAACTCCAGTTGGTATTTTAAGAAGGAAATATTGATGTAATTTGAGATTGCAAGATTGTAATATAAACAACTATAAATGGAAGATCAATTGAAATATAGGGTTTTTGGTTTGAGGGGGGAAAGAAATCCTCCCGTGGGTTGTCAACCCGCGGGAGGTTAGTCATTTATTGTAGGGGCGAGGTTACCTCGCCCCTACAATCACCAAACAGCACGCATCGGTTCCCGTAGTCGGCGGTCGTCCCCGATCCCGACGCAAGCATTACACCTGTATTATTGTCAATTGTAACATTTTAATTTTATTACTTGACAACGCTATAAATATTTCGTATATTGCAGAAAATCTGGATTCGATTCAGATTTGAAATATGTGGCAGTATGCTGGCTTGGACGTACGGGCCAAGTCGCCTTGTCGGATTGGATGTAAGGGCCAATAAGTCGAAGGCACAATCGGATTCATCCTGTGGGGGATGAGTTTGGTAGTGCCTTTTTTCTATTCGGTAAGATGATGAGGAGTAAAAATGAAATCCATGAAACTAATACGTAATTATATCCTTAATTTGAATCACTACACAAGGAGACTAAAAATGAAGAAGCTAATTACCATTACATTCGTGTCACTGATGCTGCTGTGCGGCGCGGCACACGCTGATTCCACCTGGGTTGATCCAGGTACAATAGCAGGCGAAACATGGACCGCCGGCGGTTCGCCGTACTGTATAACCGGTGATATGTTTATCTCATACCTGACTATACAACCAAGCGTCGACGTCCTGTTTTTCGGGGATTATGACTTTGACGTTTCCGGTTTAATTTTGGCGGTCGGAACGCAGCAGGATTCCATCCGATTCACGAGAGCTCATGAAGACAGTGCACGCTGGGGAGGAATGCTCCTTGATAATGTGATTCCTGGTTCCGAACTCGCTTATTGTCAAATTGAATTCGCAACGGCCCCAGGCCTTCGAATAGAAGACAGTCCGGATTTAGAGATGAGAAATTGTACTATATCAAATCATTATAGACATATATCAAATCAGAGCATAACTCTAAAAGCTGGCGGAATTTATGTAATTGGAATGTGCACACTTTCTGATTGTCAAATTAGTGATAACGAATTAAGTGCATTCCACTCATCGATCCCTTCATATAATATAATGAGTATGGGCGGGGGCATTTACACAGATGGTGATCTAACGCTAATAAACTGCAAAATTACTGGTAACAGTATTTCTGCACGCACTCATTATATCGGATCTATGAGTCACACCAGGGGTGGAGGAATTTATACAATTGGATCGTTGACTCTTAGGTGCTCAGAAATCTACAACAATGTAGCACATGCATACAGCGATAGCTACTCTGATTGCGACAGTAGAGGTGGAGGAATATATATAAGTGGTGATCTCGTTACAACCAATTCCATAATAGCTCATAACGAAGCCAACGCCGGCCCTGGATACTACTTACTACGTCATGGTAGTGGCATATACATGAATTCAGGTACAATGGCTGACACGAATTCCACAGTCGCATACAATAACTATCAGGGCTTGTTTAACAATAGTGCCACAGTAACTATCATGAATTCGATTTACTACTCCAATGAAGAATCTCAGATTTCTGGCAGTGCAACTGTCGATTACAGTAATATAGAAGGTGGATGGACTGGTGGAACTGGAAATATCAGCTACAATCCCGTGTTCTATAACAATACGGACAGCCTTCATATTGTGGAGGTCTCACCCTGCGTTGATGCTGGAAATCCTGACCCGATGTATAATGATCCTGAAGACCCGCTGAATCCCGGCTTCGCTACCTGGCCATCCTGGGGTACTGTTCGAAACGATATGGGAGCACACGGAGGTCCGGGAGCACCCGGTTGGGAACCTGCACATCCAATCATCGCAGTGAATCCCCAACTTCTCGATTTCGGTACGGTTGTCATTGGAAACGAGGTGGATCTGCCCTTGACGATAAGCAATGTAGGTGATGCGGATTTGATATTGTCCGATGTTTACACGAGCAATCTGGTGTTCACCACCGATTTCGATACTACCAATGCCGTGATCGTCCCATATGGCAGCCTGGAGATTACAGTTACGTTCGATCCGGTTTCACCAATTCCCTATGATGAAATACTAACCATCGAAAACAATGATGTCCTGACCACTGTATCGCTTCTTGGAATCGGAACAGAACCAGGGTGGATTGGTGTTTCCCTGACCCCTTATGGCGCTCCGATCGTTGTGCCCGAAGAAGGCGGCAGCTTCGATTTCAACATCGCAATACAGAACTGGGATTCAGGTCCGCAAAGTTTCGACCTGTGGACACAGATTGAGCTGCCGGGCGGAAGTACGGTGGAAGTGATGTCCATATCTGGTCTTACTTTACCGGGCAACGCGCTAGTTGATCGAGACCGCACACAGTATGTCCCCGAATATGCGCCTTCCGGAACTTATACATACCACGGTTACGTGGGAACGTATCCCTGGGTTGTGGACAGCACCGATGCCTTTACTTTTGAGAAGGCGGGAACGGGCTTCAACGGTTCAGCAGGCTCATCTGCTGATTGGTTATGTATGGGCGAACCATTCGATCAATGGGTGGCAGAAGCCGAAGTTGAGATTCCTGATGACTTCGCTTTGCATGGCGCCTCTCCCAACCCCTTCAACCCAACCACCACCTTTAGTTTTACTCTGCCCGAAGCGACGGATGTAACGCTTACGGTGTATGACGTTAGCGGAAGGCAGGTATCTACGCTGGTTGACGGACAGCGCAACGCAGGCGTTCACGAAGCGGTCTTCGATGGCGCAGGTCTGGCATCGGGTGTGTATCTGTATCATCTCAGCACTGGTGAATATCAAGCCACTGGAAAAATGGTGTTGATGAAATAGTTTCCGCGATTAAACGTAGGCGGGGGGTGCTTCCCCCCGCAAGGGGCGCACGGCTGTGCGCCCTCTATTGTTATTGTCATTTCAGCATTCAGCGTCGGATTCAGGGGAATCCGACCTACTGAGCTGGCAGGAATGTAACTTATCAAAACCTCCCGTGGGTTTAAAACCCGCGGGAGGTTAATTCATGATTGTGTTGTCGGGTCTCCGTACCCGACGAACCCAAGAACTGGCAGATACGCACCGAAGGCACCGCTACGCGGGAGACCTGCTAGCACAGTCTTAAGGGAAGAATTGTAGGGGCGAGGTAACCTCGCCCCTACCTGTCTAAAAGCAAAGGGGCTGTCCCAAAAGCCTTAGAACTGTCATTGCGAACGAAGTGTGGCAATCTTTAATAGTGTGTAAATAAGAGATTACCACGTTACTGGGTTCCTCGTAATAACGCGATACTTTTCTTTTGGGACAGCCCCCTATCTTTTAAAAAGCGAAAGCGTCAGGAGATACCCCTGACGCTCGAACCAAAGACCGTTTTATCCGGTTACTGAACTGTGCTTAATAATTATTTCTTCAGTTTGTAACCTGCAACTCCAGCCATAACGCCGCTCGCTTCAACCTCGCCATCCAATTCCATCTTATTGATTATCTTGGATAAATCGCGGCGCTTGATGCCGGTGTTCTTGGCAATATTGCCGATGGTATCCACGCCCTTGCCTTCTAACGAGCCTAAGTAATCAGCCACTTGTTTTCTCAGTTCTGCTTCATCTGACATTTTCTGGACTCCCGGTTATGTATTATAATTGCTTAATTGTATTCTCTATCAAGTATGAGAAAAATATAACAATTACAATTGAAGAAATCAAGCAACAATTGCTTCGATTTACTATGCATTCACAGGCACTGTAATGCAAACGAGAGAAAGGTTGACCTTTTTACAACAGCCCCTTGATCACAGTTATTTCATCAGCACCATCTTCCCTGTACCCATAGTCGGGGTCGCCCCTGAACCCGACACCTGGAGTCGATAGATGTATATCCCCGAAGCCAATCCCAATCCGTCGAAGCTGATTTGGTGGCTGCCGGTCATGTAGGGGCGAGATAACCTCGCCCCTACATGACGACCTTTTACATCGTACACATCCAACTTCACCTGGCTCGCCACAGGCAGATCAAAACTGATGACCGTTGTCGGATTAAACGGATTCGGATAGGCGGAATGAAGCGTAAACGAAACTGATGATATCGGATCAAACGGTTCAACCGCTGGCGGATCCACGTCCAGTTTCACCAGACAGAGGTCGGATTCACCGGTGCCATAAGACTCCGTCATCCCGACAAAAGCGAATCCATCGTCATCTGTACTGATGATGCTGCCGCCGTCATCATTGCTGATACCGCCCCATATGAGATCCCAGAGAAGTTCGCCGCTCTGAGATACTCTGATCACCCAGGCATCAGAACCGCCTTCGCCGTAACTCCAGGTCAATCCGGCGATAATATAGCCATCCCCAACTATCTCCTGAACGCAGTAACTTTTATCCGTATTATCGCCGCCAAAAACACTGCTCCAGGAAGAATCACCATCCGATTCCGTCTTTATCAGCCAGACGTCAGACATACCGCTGGAAAACGATTCGGTTTTCCCGGTGATGATGAAACCACCGTCTGCAGTCTGCCGGACACATTCGCCCACGTCCCAGAGGCTTCCCCCAAATGTTTTACTCCAGGCCGAATCACCGTCTGCATCAGTTTTTAACAGCCAGACGTCCCGCGCGTCACTGTAGGATTCCGTATAGCCAGTGATAATATAACCTCCGTCATCGGTCTGCCGGACGTATTCGCCAGCGTCGATGCCGCTGCCACCGTGAGTCCTCGTCCAGGTAGTATCGCCATGCGAATTGGTTTTTATTAAGTATAAATCCCAATCGCCGGATCCGAAAGATTTCGTCTCCCCGACAATGATATAACCACCGTCAATAGTCTGCTGCACGGATAATCCCCGATCCCACAAGCCGCCACCATAAACCGCGCTCCAGGTGGAATCACCATCGCTGTCGGTCTTTATCAGCCAAACGTCATCGCATCCACCTCCGAAGGTGAAGGTCTGACCCACCAGTATATAACCGCCGTCTGCAGTCTGTTCCATGCCGTGACAGGCGTCATAATTCAGACCGCCGAAGGTGCGCGTCCAGAGGGTATCTCCGATCTCGTCAGTTTTAACCAGCCACATATCCACATTGTACTCATCATGCGAATAACTGCCGGCAAGCACGTACCCGCCATCATCAGTTTGCAATACACTGGCGGCGTAATCATAATAATAGCCGCCATAGGACTGCTCCCAGAGGACGTCAGGCTGGGCACTAACAGCAGAAGCGAATGCCAGAATGAAAAAGGAGATATACAGGATGGGTTGACGAGATAACATGCTTTGCCTCATGGGATGGATTTCGTTGCAGAAATATAACAGATTTTTCACAGAATGTCAACAGTTCGTTACGATAACAGCATAATGAGATAAAAAGTGGGGGCTTCCCCCGCCGGGTCGGCGCCCCGAAGGAGTCTCCACAGGAGTCCTTCGGACCTTTGCTCAGAATGACATTGTCCCTTTGGAAACAGCCCTCTAAAACGGATACCCCCTAACTTTCCCTTAATTAAGGGAGGCTGGGGGGATCATTTTACCTTTTGCCTTTTACCTTTTACCTTACTTCACCAGCATCATCTTGCCTGCCATCATAGTTGGGGTCGCCCCTGATCCCGACGTTTCATCAACAGTGAGGCGGTAGAGATAGATGCCGGAAGCTAAGTTCGAAGCGTCGAAGGTAACCTCGTGAACGCCTGCTTCATGACTGCCGTTGACCAGATCAGCAACCTTCCGTCCGGAGACATCGTGAACCGTCAATTTCACGAAGCTGGCTGCTGAAAGCTGATAGCTGATAGCCGTTGTCGGATTGAACGGGTTGGGATAAGCGCCATGCAGGATCAATTGTGTCGGAAGCTCTGCCTGTGCGAATCCACCGGTCGAAGACCAGCCGTCAAGCTGCGGATTTGAAATTCCAATGTAGGAATATTTCCCTTTGCGGAAGCTAAACGATGCGGAATCCTCGACCACAGCAGGATAAGTTCCCATATAAGCAGTCAAACGGTATTCACCAGCAGGCGCATGACCGGGAACGGTCTGTGAAAAATCAATGACGATGGAGTTATTGGCGGGCAGATTCAAAGCAGCCGGTCCGGTCAAGGGTCCCGAAGTCGAACCATTCTGCAGAGTTACAGTCACCCAGTACTGCAACTGCACACTGACCGCTTCGTGATTCATTAGTTCGAGGTGATAATCGATATTGCCGCCTTCATCAGGCACAACCATATTGGAAGATGCGGGCGTCATAGTAATTTCCTGTCCACTCTGCACCAGGATACCCACTTCAAAATCGGCGTGCATGTAGGCAGCCGAAGGCGTAATACTGCTGATGGATACGTCAGTATGCTGGAAACCGTAATCTTTGCTGTCCGGCGTACCGTACACATCGAAACACGCCGCGTTATTTGTTAACGACCAGGGATCGCCTGCATCACCGGGATTGTAGTTACGCTCCAGGTCCCAATCGCCATCTGCCTGTTCAATGGCAACCCGGTAGTTCCCGGAAAATGTGTAGCCGGGATACCACTGATCGTTGTTGGTAGCGCGGGTTTCATCTATGTGATAGATAAGCAGACCGCTGCCGGGCAGCGAGACGTCGAAACCGACCTGCTGGCGGTTTTCGACCAGGAAATACTGGCTTGCTATGGTTCCCTGCGACCAGAGGCGATAGATTACGTTGGAATCTTCAACCTGCGGAATCTCCACGCACAATTCATCGGACGTGACATTGATCGCTTCAGCAAAACCTGCTCTAATCTTGCTCCAGGCGTCGAAATGCACCGGCAGCGCGCCGCCGCCGCCCCAGCAACCTACTGACATCATCGACCAGGAGCCCGTGCCGTAGGAATCAAAACCCAGATCGTAGAGATCATAAAGTCCAAACAGAGCATGCCCCAACTCGTGCCCGAACACGCCGATCTGCCCGTCTTCAGGTTCAATACCATAAGAAGAGGCGTACACCCCATCGACATAAGGCATATTGACAGTCGTCCAGGCGTGAGACCAGATGTCATTGACGTTGCCGGTGGATTCAGCGCCCCGACCGGCATGGACTATAAACAAGGCATCCACGTAACCATTGTTATCGTTGTCATAACGTGAAAAATCGATATAGGGATCAGCCGCCCAGACGGCGTCTTCCACCAGCTTCTGAGCATTCTGCGGATATGATCCGTAGCCGTAATAGTTATTAGTGTAGTAAGAATAGGGCTGCGGCATACGGTACCAGCCAGCCACTTCACCGACGATATCGACGTCGCCGCAAGAGTTCTCGAGGTAGTAATCGCGGAGACTAGCATCTCTTCGTAGTGATCGGCGGAATAGGAAATGGTATTGGCGGGATTATCAGCGAAATCCACCAGGATGGTCAGTATATGGAGTTCAGTATTGTCCAGCGCGCCCATTGCCTTCAGGTCGATGGGACGAGAGGTCGGCTGGTTCATGCCTCGATTATGCGCTTCGAGGTAAGCGGCTCTGGCGATCTCAAACTGCCCGGAGGCGCGCAGTTCTGCTTCAGTTTCTGGATGCAGAGGCACTGCTAAGAGAGCCGTTGACAGTAAAAATAGAGAGAGAGCTGCGAGTACAAAACAACGATCAAAAGTCATAGGCAACCTGTATAAGCAATTCTCCTGTTTAGTTTCTTACCGCTGACCATAATATAACCAATCAAATACCCAAAAACACGATATAGATCACATATTTGCTGTTTTTTGAATTTATTTAAATATGTAATCAGGTTGTCATCAGGGACATCCCGACTGCGTCGGCACCCTTCGGGTGAAGCTGTCCCTGCCACCCGCCGATTCGGCTATGGCGAACATGGATACCTTGCGCCCCTACAACGATCTTCAGCTCTTTATCGATCAGAATAATTGGGTTCACGCCGTCTTTACGACCTTGGGATATTATTATTACGGTGGAGGTCACGCGCCCACCGATTCGAGACTACTCTGGCACTGGTCTGAAGAATTTCCTTCAGAAGCGCAGGCTGTGGCTGACGGATGGTACGAAGCCTTGCACTGCGGCGCCTGGAACGCCAGCATCAGCCGACCGATTATGGCGCAGGATTCAAACACCGGCTATCTCTATTGCCTGTACCAGCGTTACGACACCTCGACCGTATCCCAGGGTGGCTATTATTCAGCCGATGTGGAAATATCGGTCTCCACAAATGGCGGTGAAGATTGGTCAGTTGGAACCAATGTCACCCGGACAACCTCCCCGGCTGGCGCACTACCCGATGAATGTCTATCCGAGATCAATCCGTCTATGGCTGAAATAGTCGATGACGAATGCCATCTATCTTATGTTTTGGATCGCGACGCCGGATCGGTGCTCTGGGATGAAGGAACATGGTCCTTCAATCAGGTGAAATACCACTCAGTGCCGGTCGATTCCATCCCCACCACACCCCTGATTCTGCAAGGTAATTATTCGCTTCACCAGCGCTGCTGGAATGTAGGCACAAAAGAATCGGCCAGCAAAAACCAGCCCCATTCATATATCACATCCAGAGTGTATCCTAATCCCTTCAATCCGACAACAGTTATCAGTTTCCAGTTGCAAGTTGCAAGCCAGGTGAAGTTGGATGTGTTTGATATTCACGGGAGGAATGTAAGGGCGAGGCGTGCCTCGTCCTTATCGAGGTCGGGGACGACCCCGATTACGGGGAATTACTCTCCCGGCGCCCACCACATCACCTTCGATGGTTCGGGGTTGCCGTCGGGGATTTACATTTATCGACTTACTGCTGATAAAATGTCGGGGTCAGGGGCGACCCCGACTACGGCAAGTGGTAAGATGGTCTTGTTGAAATAGCAGTTAGCGGTTAGCAGTTAGCCAGGGCGTCCCGATCCATCGGGATCGCCCTTTTTTCATCTACAGGATCCAATCTGAAACCACACATCGACACCAGTGGCAGTTATTCGCCATTCATCTCGCCAAGACCGGCTGTATCCGGTGAATTCTACCTCTTTATATCCCCCTGCGAAACGCAAACATATCAGATAATCATCGTATATATCGAAGATAATGTCTAATATAATATAACGGGCACAGCTTTTGCTTTAACCTCGGATGCACGCCGGGATTCGCTGATTTAGGGTAATATTAGTTTCTTCAAGGCAAAATAGAGAGGTTAAAGTGAGCGCTAAACTCAAAATCCAGGTCTTCATAAAAGATTTGCATGACGAAAAAGCTGTTGAAATCGCACGGAGAATGCCTTTTCTCAAGAATGAATTCCAGGTAGGTGTCACTTACCTTAATGGTGGGAAGAGCGGTGCAGGAGCTTTTACTGACAGCGGCATCGAACTGACCGGCATAGATATAGAACCGCTGCCTCTGGAAGATGCTCTGAACAGCATCGATCCGTTTAAGGCATCCTTTCAAGGCAAAGTGCCCGACGTAGCTATGGCTGCAGTGCCCGATGAAACGGCTGCTTCATTCCTGATAGCGGCAAAGGCAGCCGGCGTTCCTGTCGTCGTCGCTGAAGTGGATGATCAGCCCAGCCTGCTTGCATCATTTGAGGAACTATCCTCGCTTTACTTCTGCGATTTAATCCTCCCTGCGACGCGAAATTTACAGCGCACACTGACGCAATCGCTGCCTCAATTATCTAAAAAGGTTGGCAATCTTCTGCCGCATTCAGCGGATACTACTTATATACAGTTGACCAAAGAAGACCGCCGCCGCTTGCGGAACGGGCTTCATGTCGATACTGAAATGAAGATGATAACCATGATCGCCCCTTTCGACCGCAGACGAGATTACGACACGCTGTTGGAAGCGTGCGCTCTGCTGAAGCAGTGCGGTAGCGACTTTATTCTGATGTTGGTAGGTGACGGACCCGAACGAAGCAGGCTGGCTGAAAAGGTGTACGCCTTAAGGCTGCAGGATCAAGTAACCATCATGGATGATCCCGGCGATCACATCGACATCCTTTGTGCTACTGATATCTATGCGTTGAGCACTCATTTTGAAAGCAATTCAATTCCCTTCATCGAAGCTATGGCTCAGGGACTCGCCATCGCCGGCACGGACATCCCGGGCATCAATGACCTGATTCGCGACGAACGCAGCGGCAGACTCGCAGAACCGAAAAACCCCGAATCCTTCGCGCAGGCTTTGACGGATCTGCTGGCGCAGGAAAAAATTCGCAAGAAGCTTGGTTCTGTTGCCAGAAAATGTATCGAAAACCGTGGCAACCTGAACCAGTTTATGCCGCCCTTTATCAATACGCTTAAAAAGAAGATCAAGGAATTCTCAGAGGCAAAAAAAAGTAAATCCAAAACGCAATCATTAGTTGAACTTGCGAATGACTACGTTAATCTGCAGCAGAATATCCGCAACCTCTACTTGAAGCCCGATGCTGAATTTGGAATCACCGAAGCCGCCAATCTGATGGATGGTTTCCCCATCAACGTGCAGGTTGACATCCTTGAAAAGCTCTGTCTTGTCCCGGTAGAATCAACGCCGTTGGCGATGTTCGTCAGACCGCTGGAGAAGGTATTAGCCGATCGTTTTCTCGAACAGTTTCCACTGTTGGATATGAAACTACTGGAAAAACTGGCAGCCTTCTACATCGATCTGGGATATGTTGAAGGCGCTGAAAAACTGATAGCAAGACTCGAAGAAAACGTCAACCAGGAGCTGTTTACCTATCACCACGCCTGCAACCGCTTTTCTGGAATGCGCACTCATATCCGGCTGTCACAGCTTTACAATTTTGTCGGAAAACAGGATAAGCGGGATTACTACAGGTTGGAACTAAGAGAATATCTACGTGAACCATCAGATGAATGTCCGCAATATTTCCATCAGCAAAATGCAGCCTGTCTGGAGAGTCTGGGTGAAACTAAACTGGCTCTGCGTGAAATGCAAAAAGACACACTTAGCGCTATCCAAATAGATTCCAATGCACCTGTCGGCTACGTTGTGGAGGATAATGAATCGGTTCCGAAGAAAGCCCTGCGGAGCATGGTGTTGAATAGACTTCAGAAATCAACGGAAGAGATACCGGCTGATCAACTGGAAAAATTGCAGTAAGCCCAGAATAGTTAACCGGCAAACAGGGAGTATGTCATGGGGGGAAACCGGGATCGATCCTGCATACTGTGCGGTGGAAATGAATTCACTGTTAATTTCGCTGACGGTGTAAAGCAGAATCCCGAGGCCGATGGATTTCAGCCGGATGACGAAGCGGATCATTCTCAGAATCGTATCGCCATCACCCGTTGTAAGAAATGCGGGTTAGCGTTCAATATGCACCCCTCTTCTGACACCAACTATTCGCTCTCGCCGCGGCATAGCACACTGGGGGGAGAGAGCGAATCCTACTCTCACCCCGCCATCAAATACATTCCGGAATTCTTTGACATTCCTGAAAACGGTCAGAGAGAGATTGAAGAGATTAGTCAGTTTACTCAGCCTCCGGGGACTTTCCTCAATATCGGCGGAGACTGTACAGACATCATAGAGACAGCGAGAATCTGCGGCTGGCAATCGGAGACCTCTGATGACATCCAGAATGATCTACCAACTGCGCATGACTTATTACCTGCAAGAAATCATCTCGCCGACAGATATAACGTCATTCGCCTTGATAATTTCCTCGAGCGTACCGAAAATCCGATAGCATCCCTGAAACAGTTTGAGAGATCGCTGCACCAGAACGGTGTGCTTGTTATTTCCACACCGGATTGCAGAGATTGGGATTTTCCGCTGTATGGAGATGGATATTATCTGTTAGGAACGAATTTCCCCCGCTGGTTCTTCACGCCGGACTCTTTGGCTCAAATGCTGGAACAGTGCGGGTATAGAGTATTGAAGGTCTCCTCCTTTACCACAAAACAGACCGTCCGGCTAACGTCTTACGTTGAAGAAACTCCCTTTCCTCGAGTTTGCGAAGGTATGCTAACTGAGATCCCTTCCGTCTCAGTTTCGCCGCAGGCTCGATACTTCAGAATTTACGCGAAACCGGATGAAAAACGGATATCGAATGTATTCCACATTGAAGAACAGGAACCGATTCCTGTCGTTTCACACGATTCATTCAGATAAATATAAGCCACAACATAGCATTAAACTGCTGAATTACAGATATTTAATTAACACATAAACATCACGGAGCACAGCGCAACAAAGTTCTATCACTTATCCCGGCTAAGGATGAAAAACGACAACTTTTTCTTGACTTAGCCGGCTTTTTTATTTATTGTATTAGCGATAAGCATGATGACTATGAAAGGGGGATAGGATGGGTATGCGAACAGGCGGTTCACGCTGTGTCCTGATTATCGCAATGATTGGGGTTCTTTTCTCGATAACGACAGCAGGCGCATCGCAGTTATCCGGCGGTAAAGGTCTATCGATCGTTCAATTCTCGACGCTGCTGCAGCCAGGTGCATTGAACATCAAGCTGCATTCGCGCGGCTATGCGCAGAGTTTCGATGAATTTACATTGACGAATGGAACCGGAGCTGTATCTTTTAATTTCGGATTCAGCAAACATGTCGAGTTGGGTTTTACACAGATCCTCTATCAGGATCTTAACTTTTCGGCAATCGATCCGAATACTCTTGAACAGATCCCGGACGACACGTTTCTGCGCGTTAAACTGGGGAATTATCCGTTCACAATCGGAAATGCCTATTTCAAATTTGGCGTTTTAAACCAGTTGAGATACAGAACCGGCGTTGTCGATAACATCTATCTCGAACCGTATGTAAGCAGCGGCATCGAATGGAAGATTGACATGCTGGTTTCTTATTTCGCTAACCCGCTGTACGAGGAAAACGCCGCTGCTTTCCACTTTAACCTCGGATACCTGAACCACAACGATGCAGGCACCGGTAAAAGTGCCTTTAAAGCCGCCCAGCAGGTAGTCTATGGTTTGGGTTATGTCTATCCGACACAAAAGTTCGACTTCTCACTGGAACAGACAGGTAATTTCTTCACGAATTACCCGGAAAAATATGTCTTCAGCAGA
The DNA here is from genome assembly GCA_025774555.1 of candidate division LCP-89 bacterium. GTDB lineage: Bacteria > Electryoneota > B3-LCP > B3-LCP > B3-LCP > JALGVT01. The sequence goes on along the minus strand of JALGVT010000060.1, from coordinate 7,925 downwards.
GAGAATAGCATGTGGGCTACAGCCGGGATTCGCTACAAAATGTTCTACGGTCTAAGTATTATGTTGGCAGGCGACGTCCTGCTTTATGAGGAGGAAGACACAACTGAACCTCAACTGCCGGACGATTACCCCAATTACCCCGCATGGAGGCTGAATGGTGTCATATCCTTCAGCCCATCCACGACTTTCTTCCGTCAACCAACTTTCGCCGAGGCAGGCGATCCCAAAATGACGCGCAAATTGTTGCGCGACCGCAAAAGCCTCTTTGAATGGGTGGTAGATGATCAGGAAGGTCTCGAATATATAGACATCGAGCTTGAAAAGATCAAGGCTGAGCGCAAGGAAGCCGAAGAAGATCTGGAACTGTTGAAACAAGAGTTACAGGGTCAATAAGCTTATCCATCCTTATAGATAGAAAACCCTCGAATGTTTCGGTTCGAGGGTTTTCGTATTTATACTCGAATTATTCGCCGTATATCTTCTCAATTCTGGCAACGAGAAGCGGGACGATAATCATCTGACCAATAATTCCCGGAATTCCTACCATCAACGCAGTGAGCAGGGCAGCGAAAACAGGAATCTGCAAACCCAGCACTGGTGTCAGCATCCACAAGGAAATTCCCCAAGCTAATCTGCCGAGAATTAAAGCTGTTAAAAGAGTAGGATATACGCCTATTTTATTTCTCAGGAGACCGGCTGTAAGACCATAAACCGCGCACTCAAAAACCATCAACACGGCAGATGGTATCATGGGAGGCATACCTGTTAACAGCGCGCTGAGAAGCGGAGTAATCAATCCCACCACCAATCCCCTGCGCCACCCTAATAAGTATCCCGCCAATAAGGGGGGATAATGCAGCGGCAACGCGACCTGACCGCCAATACCCATAGCGTGGAAACTGATCCCTGCGACAATCCCGCCGGATATCAATAAGCTGCTCAAAGTGAGCAAACGGGTACGCTTCATACTGAATCTTATCGTATCACAAAAAGTTCCTCTGCACCCATCTTCCACAATTCCACGGCAAAGGATTCCTCGTTTTCGCGTGTGGTTTCACGGTCTATTCTGTCACGAACCGATTCGCGCAGCAGAATATCGAGCTTCTGGTCGTCATTTTCTGCTAGAACTTTTATATCGCCAAGATCCTCCATCACGATCATGGAGTTTCCCACGGTGCAGGATGTCGTGATCTGCAGCCCGTCTATAACGCAGGATGGAGGCGGCTTCCATCCGACCGTAGCGTGGATGCGGTAACTGAAGGGTTCCTCACCAAAAACACTGCTGATGAAGTGCCCCATGCGCATACCAATCACCAGATAAGGTCCCAGATGACCGTGGAACTTCTTAGCTTCTAAAAGTTCAGAATCTATAAACGGATCTGACATAATCTCGGAAATCAGGTTTGTTTAATTAGGGGGATTATTACATAATCGGCAGATACTTTTCAAGTTCGTACTGCGATACAATCCCTCGGTAACGATTCCATTCAATCAGCTTGTTATCGACGTATTTGTTGAATACATGCTCACCTAAGGTCTCCCGCATCAGTTCGCTCTCTTTGAGAAGTGTGATCGCCTCGAACAGATCTCCGGGCAGAGTATCGATATTGGCATCCCGCCGGTCGCCCGACGTCATTTCATAGATATTCTCTTCCACAGGCGGAGGGAGCTTATAGTTTTCCTTGACGCCTTTCAACCCGGCGGCTAACATGACGGAAAAGGCGAGATAAGGATTGCAGACCGGATCGGGACTGCGGACTTCGATCCGGGTTGAATTTTCTTTTCCTATCCGGTAGCGCGGCACCCGCACCAGCGCTGACCGGTTCTTCTGTCCCCAGGAAATATAAACCGGCGCTTCATAACCCGGCACTAGTCTTTTATACGAATTCACCCACTGGTTCGTAACCGCCGTAATTTCGCGTATATGTGTAAGTATTCCCGCGATGTATGATTTAGCGAAGTCTGATAAGTGATAAGTGTCATCCGGCGAGAAAAAAAGATTGGACTTTCCTTTAAAAATAGACTGATGTATATGCATCCCGCTGCCGTTTTCTCCGAAGATCGGTTTGGGCATAAAGGTGGCGTACACGTCATTCTGCCGCGCAATCTCCTTCACTAAGAAGCGGTAGGTTATAACTCTATCCGCCATTTCCAGAGCGTGATCATATCGCAAATCAATTTCATGCTGAGATGGAGCCACTTCATGATGAGAATATTCAACCGGTATGCCGAGCTTCTCCAGCACCTGGATAGTCTTTTTCCTTAAGATGGTTCCCAGGTTGACTATAGAGGCGTCGAAATATCCGACTTTATCAAGAACTTCAACGCTGTGCTCATTCCTGAAGTAGAAGTATTCGAGTTCTGGACCGACGTAAAAGGTCAACCCCTCTTTGGATATCTTTTCCAGATTGCGGCGCAGAACATAGCGTGTGTCGCCTTCATAAGGTTCGCCTTCCGGCGTCTTCAAGTCACAGAACATAATGGCTGAGGGCGTATCCCCAACCTGATTGGAGAGGATTTTGAAGGTTTTGGGATCGGGAACCGCCATGAGATCGCTTTCGTGGATGCGGGCGAATCCTTCGACAGACGAGCCGTCGAAGCCCATGCCGAATTCCAGAGCGTCCGGCAACTCCCGCGGAGTGATCGCAAAGCCCCGAAGCTGCCCCAGAATATCCGTGAACCACAAGCGGATAATCGTAATTTTCTGATCAGCCACAGTTTTGAGGACTTCTTCTGCTGTCATTTTCATCCATTTTGTTTATTGTAGTAATATTAATATCTTATGATTTTCCAGTTTAATCGGATAACGAGGTTAGAGACGTCGCACCCTTTTTAGTAAATATAAGTTCAGTCGCCTGAATTAAATAGTGATATTTTCACGAGTTTTTGAAAATTATCTGGATTGTTTTCCTTTTCTAAGACGAACGAATATCAGGCTATAAATTAAAACATTCCATACCACCACCACAATACCGAGTGATAGCTCCAGTGTCCTTGACGTCCCACTCATATAGACAATTGGTTCGAGGTAATGTTCGATGAAGCCGCCTTCGTAGCCTTCCTGCCCGGAGGCAATCTGATGGCTGACTTCCAGAGGCGTCAGGGGACAAATGCCGCCGGTAACGTTGACAAATCCTCCCCACAGCACTGCGGGGATGTGAAGGAATGCGATCCATCTCTTTTTCAAAACCAACAGTCCACCAAATATCGCGAACAGAATGAACAGCAGGTGAAGAACTATAACCAGATCTGCCAGCAGTTGGTGGATCACGCTGCCTCCACAGAACAAATTCTAAAACACTAAATTAGAGAAAAGGGGTGAACATTCCTGCTCGCCCCTGTAATTTCAAGCCTGAATGGGGTAAGAATCTTAAAATTTGTCTCTATTCTCCACCCATTGGCGCACGTAATCGACCGCTTCCTGCGTCGGAGTGCCAGGTCCGAAGAGTTTGCCGACTCCTTCTTTCTCCAACTGAGCCATGTCTTCGGGAGAAATTATCCCGCCTCCGGTCAGGAGAACGTCATCTACCCCTTTATCATTCATCTCTTTGAGAACCCGGGGGAAGAGCGTCATGTGCGCGCCGGAAAGGATGGACAAGCCGATGGCATCGACGTCCTCCTGAATAGCGGCGGCTACGATCATTTCCGGAGTCTGCCGCAGACCGGCGTAGATCACTTCAAAACCGGCGTCGCGGTAAGCGGACGCCATCACTTTGGCGCCGCGGTCGTGCCCGTCCAAGCCGGGCTTGGCGATGAGTATTCGTATTTTTCGGTTCATGGTAGTTTATATTTCTGATGATAGTTTATTGGCGATAGTTGTTTAGTAACAGCTTTTAGCGAGCCTCTAAGTTATTATATCGTAGGTTGAAGATGATTACTCCAGACTTTCCAAATCTGCTAAATCCTGTGTGCGTCCAGTTGCCTTTTTATTTTTTTTAAGGTTTTCCAGATCAATTAGGTTCAGCGTGATATTGTCAATAACCAGTTGCACACGGGATTGATAACATTGATCAAAGTCAACACCCTCGATACCGCTCAAAAGGTCAATTCGGTTCGGTGGGTAACCCAATTGTATAACCTCATCGGGATTTTTGAAATCTTTCAGTTTCAACCCTAAAGATCCAAAGCCAAATTGATCCAATGCCTGCAATAATTTATCGATGTTTTCAGCGTTGCTTTCTATCCAGACATCCAAATCCTTAGTATAGCGTGGGTGTCCGTGTAGAGCCACCGCATAGCCGCCGATAACAAGGTAGCGGACATGGTTATCGTTTAACGATTGAATAAACTCTTTGAAGTCTTGGTTCAGCACCGTATTTCCATTGATGATATTCCCGCCGGATCTCCTCTAACGCCGCCAGACGCGCCTGATAAGGCTGCTTCTGCCAGTAGGCAAAATCTGACTGTTTGGCGTCGCGTTTTACCTTCGTGACAGCTATGGTTATTTTATGAGATTGTTGGGGCATGGGATGATATTCAAACTATATTTTATTCCCTCTAATTAGTCTTAAAACACCGCTGGTTCGACATACTCCCCGAAAACGTCTTTCAGCACGTTGATCATTTCGCCTAAGGTAACATAGGCATGTGCGCAGTCGATGAAATGCGGCATCAGGTTTTCAGTGCCTTCTGCGGCTTCTTTTAAAGCAATCAATTTCTCCTTAACCTTGACGTCATCGCGGCGTTTTTTCAATTCCTCTAAATTGCCAACCTGACGGTCAACCATCTCCGGAGTGATCTCGAGGATGGGGATTTCCAGTTTCTCATCCTCATCGATGTATTTGTTCACGCCGACAACGTTGCGCTGTCCCCTATCCATCTCCTGCTGGTAGCGGTATGCCGCGCCCGCGATCTCCTTTTGCGGGAATCCGCGGTCGATGGCAGCAAGCATTCCGCCCATTTCATCTATCCTGTCGAAGTAGTCCTCCGCTTTCTCCTGAATGCGGTCGGTCAACCATTCCACGAAATAGCTGCCGCCCAGCGGATCGATGGGGTTGGCAACGCCGATCTCTTCAGCTAAGATCTGCTGCGTGCGCAGAGCCAGTTTCGCCGCTTTGGCTGAAGGCAGCGCCCAGGTTTCATCCATCGAATTGGTGTGCAGCGACTGTGTGCCTCCTAATACTCCAGCCAGAGCTTCAAAAGCTGTGCGCACCAGGTTGTTCTCCGGCTGTTGAGCGGTGAGCGAACATCCCGCGGTCTGCGTATGGAAACGGCAGAGCCAGCTCCTCGGGTTCTTAGCGCCGTATTTATTGCGCATAGCATCCGCCCAGATGCGTCTCGCCGCGCGGAATTTGGCGATCTCCTCAAAGAAGTCGAGATGCGAATCGAAAAAGTGAGACAGTCTCGGAGCGAAATCATCGACGTCCAGTCCGCGCTCTATAGCCGCTTCGACGTATGTCAAACCATCCTTGAGCGTAAACGCCAGTTCCTGAGCCGCAGTCGCTCCGGCTTCGCGGATATGGTAGCCGGAGATGGATATCGTATTCCAGAGCGGCATCTCATTCGTCCCGAATTCGATGGTATCCACAATTAAACGCATGGATTGTTCAGGCGGAAAGATGAACTCCTTCTGAGCGATATATTCCTTCAGGATGTCATTCTGTATGGTGCCGCGCAGCTTCTTGCGGTCAGCGCCCTGCTTTTCAGCGGCTGCAATGTAAAACGCCCAAATTATAGCCGCCGGGCTGTTGATAGTCATCGAAGTCGAAACTTTCTCCAGCGGGATGCCATCAAACAACGCTTCCATATCGCGCAGTGAACAGACCGCTACGCCGCACTTGCCCACTTCGCCTTCAGACCAGAGATCGTCGCTGTCGCGTCCCATCAGCGTGGGCAGATCGAAGGCGACGGACAAACCGGTCTGACCCTTCTTCAGCAGGAATTTATAGCGTTCGTTGGTGTCTTCCGGCGGCTATGAACGCCGCGAGTATAGGGATATTCCCCCGGGAAGCCGAGCTTCTCCATGTAGTCTGAATCATCCCAGTCTGCAGGTGTGATCAAATCGGGAATATCTTCGCTGGAGGTGGTCATGAACCGATCGAGGCGGTTCTTGGTCTTCGCTTCGGTCTCAGCCAACCAGCGCTCTTTCTCAGCTTTAATATTATCGTTTGGCATGGTAGAGTTCTCGTTCTTTGTATTCAGAAGTCTGAATTTGCTATCATTTTTTAGAATTAAAACAACATTAAAGCATCAAGTAGTAAAACCATAAAATTTCGTATAATTATCAATCTTCCCAGCAAATTAGAACCTCTTCATAACTCTGGTATGGGAACGGTGGCGATCGAAAAAAGGGATATGTGAATGGAGCGAACTCACCAGGTGATAGATTACCAATTTCCATGATTGAATCAGGCTCAATATAATAGCCGTAACAATCAAGAGTATCAAGGAAATTACCTTCAAAATCATAACATACTAATAGTACATTGACGTTACAAGCTATTAAATCACCAATATTCTTAACCAAGCCATCAAATCTAAAATCTGTGTATTCTCCTGGATTGTTAATCACCGTCTCTCTGAGTTCACCAATTTGTACTACGTTCGCATGCAGACGAGAATCTGTTGTACTGTCATCACAGGAAATCATCAAAAACATTAATATTAGCAATTGAGACAGAATAGGTATATACTTTGATCTATTTCTCATTTACTTCTCTCCCCAAATAGTATTTTATGTATTTCAGGATTCCATATGAAAACAGCAATGGTCTCTCTTGGATACCACCATGAAGATTCGGGCTCTACTGAAAATACCAGTTTCCATTTATCACAGAACTCCGTAATTTTAGAGCGGTATTTTTCAAAGTTTTCTTTATACGGTTGGGTGCGAAATACAGCATGCCTTCGTTTAAATTCTACAAGCTAGAGTGATCTGCACCAGGAGGTAAACAGGGCGAACCTCCAACCTGAAAAGAAGCATGACATTTCTTCCAAGGTAGGCGGCGTATACATGGATGAGCTTCACTCTTTGTAAATCCGTAACGTTTCATCCACTCTTTCTCAACTTTAAAATTTGATGAGATTGGCATATGTACCTCATAAAATATTTTTCTGTCAGAAATTGTTACCCGATGTGTCGGGGAGCAAGACTTGGTAGAGCGGTAGTTAGCTGCCTCTAGAAGATGGTTGATCTTCTATATCTCCAATGTGCCGATAATTCTGATTCTATTAACTGTTTATCTAAACCAACTCCATTAAGCAAGAGATACGTAACTAGTAATTTTAAACTCTCACACGCATGAATCTGTTTTTTAAAATCTAAAGCATCTTTTTTTAAGCTCTTATCACGATGAATTAAATAATTTCGAGTATCTTTTATTTTAACGGCGAAATTCTTATCGTTGTCAGTAATAATATTTCGAACTTTAGGTGGTATTTTTTTAAGAAGAATATTTAACCTTTTTATGAATGAGTATTCATTACCGTAATGTATTTTCGACTTCAGGGATTCCCGGAAATCACGGTCAATTCCTGGGGGAATCGCTTTTACTAACACATCTTCTGTTGGTTTATAGTTAGCATTTGACGCGTACTTATTTAATCCTGTTTCTCGATGGTATGATTCAATCGCCTCGATTAGTGTTATAAATTGAAAATCAATCGGCGAAGAATCATTGACATTAACTCCAAAATACAGTTCATATAAAGTGCCCAATCTGTCAACTTCACCATACCATTTATTCAATATGGTGGGTAGAGTACTTTTCAACTTGTGATATGGAAATGGAATTTGGTGTACACTCAACTCTTCTCTATTTTTCAAACCGTATTGATGGATATATTGACCCCCACAAAAGTGGGACAGTTAGAAAGTGTAGAGTTTAGGGGTTAATGCTACCTTCCCCCATGGGGGAAGGCGATTTCACAATTGTCATATTTCGCTTGCGATTCTGGCGTTGCCGGGTTATCTTAATTCAACGAAA
>JALGVT010000059.1 GCA_025774555.1 candidate division LCP-89 bacterium | reverse complement strand
GTTACCTTTGACGCTTCGCGCCTGTCATCCGGCATCTACGTTTACCAGATGTCCGCTGGCGATCATACCGTCAATGGAAAGATGGTGCTGGTGAAATAATCTCCAATTACGCGTAGGGGTCGGTCTTGTGCAGACCCGTTCTAAGGGCGATCTTCGTGATCGCCCTTTTTGTTTACTGAATCGTCAAGAGAATTATTTTTCAATGGAGAATTAGAAATCTCTTGACTTTCGTTAATTTAAGTATTATATTATCACTAACCACCATAGGGGGTAACATAATTCTTGAGTCGGAGCTAAACAATGAATGATTCAGAACTGCTTGAACAATTAGTTCAACTGGTAATGAGTGAACGCCAGGCAAAAGTATATTTATCTATGCTGCATAACGGTGGCTCCACAGCGGCAGAATTGCAGCGTAAGGCGGGAATCCCGCATAGTAAAATTTATGATACTTTAGATTTCCTGGTAAGCCAGGGATACTGCATAAAAAGGCAGGCAGGTAAAAAGACGACTTATGAGTCTGTAGATCCACTAATTGCCATTAAGCCGAATATCAACCGTTTAGAATCGCGGATCGAGAAACTCAATGAACTGGCGAAGCATTTAGCAGAAGTTCATGCTAAAGCGGGAAAAATACAGGATCCCTTCGAATATATCGAGATTATACATGGAAATGAGAACATTCACGATAAGTATATGGAACTGTTAAAGTCTGTCGAATTTGAATTGCTTAACTTCACCCGCCCCCCATTCGCCTCTGTTACAAAAAATCTGATATTGGAGCAAGCTCGATATTTTCTCGATTTTTTAAAACGAGGCGGGAAATCCAAGACTATTTATGAAGTAAACGAAAACACTGAAATAAGAATGTTTCAACATATAAAAGATAGTACTAAATCTGGTGATGATTTTCGCATTGCACCAAAGCTTCCATTGAAAATGTTCATTTTTGATCAAAGAAAATTACTGATTGCCGATATGTCTTCTTTAGCTGGGGAAGGTGAACTATCCGCAACCATTATAAAAGAGAAAACAACGGTCGAGGGCTATGTTGCCCTTTTCAACTTTATCTGGGATCAAGCCTCGGAATATGATGATTGGATAGTGGGCAAAGAGGAGCTAATGGAGCAAAAGTTGGTGGAATACCAAAAGTCTTTTGCAGAAGAATAGAGGCGAACAAAAAGTCCGCCTCAGTCAATAACAATATGGCGCTTTCTAGCTGGTAACCTTGCGCCATAATACATACGCGAAGGAGATAACTCCCTTCGCTTATAAGATAAGGAATAAGTGACAATTTACAACCAAAATCTTATAAGTTTAACAATCAAGGAGTAGAAAAATGAAAACGAAATTAATCGCCTTATCAATCGTAGCAGTTGCAGCAATTTCAATGACCGCTTTAGCACAGCCAACTCTACTCTGGGAGAACTTTTACGGTGATCCCCTGTCTTGGAACAGTTTCCGCAGCGGATTGGAAACCCAGGAAGGGGGATTTCTATGTGCTGGTGATATGGAAAATGGTCCTATAGGTCAGATATATTTGGTAATGACAGACGCCAATGGCAATTTACTCTGGGAGAGGGACTACGGCGGATCGGGGTATGATTATACCTTAGATCTAATATCGACTCAAGATGACTGCTATGCGGTCTGCGGCTACTCCTATGATGACGCCTTCCTACTCAAGGTAGAAGCAAGCGGTGATTCCCTCTGGATGCAGGTATTTGATGCCGGATATAGCGAAGAATTCTGTGGAATGGAGCAAACACAGGATGGAGGTTATATTCTGTGCGGTAAACGCAAGACCAGCTCGTCAACAGGTGACATTTTTGTCGTCAGAACTGATGAGAATGGGAATGAAATCTGGTCACAAACATACACTCACGGTACCCAGGCTTATGCTAATTGGATTCACGAAACCGATGACGGTGGTTTTGTCATGGCAGGTACAGCTTACTCAGAATATACTGTTGGGGACGGCTTTCTGAAAAAAGTGGATGCTGACGGAAATCTTCTTTGGACACAAACCTACACCTATACTGCAAATATTAACCAGATTTGGGATGCCCGCCCCACAGATGACGGCGGATATATGTTACTGTATTACGGTGTGGATTCTGTAATCGGTTATGATCATAGACTGATTAAAACTGACGGGGATGGGAACGAACTTTGGAGTAATGCATTCACCTTTGGCGATGAATACTTGAGCTTTACTTTCAGTATGGACGACTGTGATGATGGTGGGTATATTATTGGGGCGCTTATCTGGACATCTGCTGACGACCAAGGAGGTTTGCTTAAAACAGATGCTGATGGTAATACAGTCTGGAGTGAAATTTATGGCGGACCGCAGTATGACCGTATAAGTTGTGTACGGCAGACAGCGGATGGAGGCTACATCGCGGTTGGATATTGGGGCGCTACAGTAGAGGATCAGCCATCTGCATGGCTGCTGCGGCTGGATGCTGAAGTAAGTGCGGTTTATCCTATGGTGCTTTTAGAGAACATCCCTAATGAGTTTGTACTGCTCAGCAACTATCCCAACCCGTTCAATCCGTCCACTACACTCGGATTTGTTCTGCCACAGGCAGAACACGTCAGCCTGCAGGTTTACAGTCCGACGGGTGCGCTGGTCACTACGCTGGTCAACGGCTGGCGGGATGCAGGAAGCCATGAAGTCACTTTCGATGCTTCGGGCTTGGCATCCGGCATCTACGTTTATCAGATGACCGCAGGTGACCACACCGTCAATGGCAAGATGGTGCTGATGAAGTAAAAAGGTAAAAGGCAAAAGGTAAAAGAAATCCCCCCAGCCCCCCCTTTCTTTTTCAAAGGGGGGAGTAAGGGGGATTTTTTTCCAGTAGGGGCGAGGCGCGCCTCGCCCTCTTTTTATTACAAATTTTACCCTTATAATTTATCCTTCATCCTTCTTTTCTTCCACCAACCTTCCAGCCTCTCTTTGATTGCCTTCTCCTGCCCGATATCCTTCGGCTTATAGTATATCCGATCCTTTAACTTATCCGGCAGGCAGTCCATCCCTGAGAAGCCGCCTTCGTATTCGTGTGAATACTCATACCCCTCGCCATATTTCTCATCCTTCATCAGCTTGGTTACCGGATTTCGCAGCTTTTTAGGCACCGGCTGAGGTCCCATCTTCTTCAGGTCCGACTGTGCTTGGTTCAATGCCATATATGAAGCGTTGGATTTCGGGCAGGAAGCGAGATATGTGGTTGCTTGGGCTAAAATAATGCGCGCTTCCGGCATGCCGATCTGATGCACCGCTTGAAATGCCGATGTCGCCAGCACCAATCCGTTCGGCGCGGCATTGCCCACATCTTCGGATGCTAAAACCACCAGCCGCCGCGCTATAAACAGCGGATCTTCACCCGCCTCCAGCATACGAGCCAAATAATAAACCGCCGCATCTGGATCCGAAGCGCGCACGCTCTTGATGAATGCCGATATAGTGTCGTAATGCGCGTCTCCCTGCTTGTCGTACAGGTAGGTGCGTCCTTCCAGAGCCATGTCGATGTCTTCAGGATTTATCTGCCGCTTGCCTTCTTTATCTGGCTCCACCAGGTGCGCTGTTATATCCAGGGCATTCAGAAGCCTCCTCGCATCGCCCGCCGAATGAGCATATAGCCTTGATTTACTCTTCTTGTTCAGTGCGAGATTTAATGCCTTGATTTCGGCATCTTCTGTAAGCGCCTTTTGAAGAATGATTGCCAGAGCCTCTTCAATTAGCGGTTTGAAGCTCACAACCAGACAGCGCGACAGCAGCGGTCCGACGACTTCAAAGGATGGGTTCTCCGTGGTTGCGCCGATGAATATTACCGTGCCTTCTTCAACTGCCTGCAGCAGAGCGTCCTGTTGAGCTTTGTTATAACGGTGGATCTCATCTATAAAGAGGAGAGACGTTGTTCCCTGCCTCTTGGAATGCTCCGCCCGGGTCAGAATTGCCTTAAGCTCTTTGACCCCCGAAGTAACCGCCGAAATGCTTATAAAATCTATTCCCAGTTCGGCGGCGAGCAGCCGGGCGCAGGTTGTTTTACCGGTGCCGGGCGGTCCCCAGAATATCGTTGAAGGCAGGTTCTTTTCGGAAACTGCTCTGGTAAGGGTCCCATTAGCTCCCAGCAAATGCTCCTGTCCCACAATCTGTTTTAACTCTTTTGGACGCATACGTTCCGCCAGCGGAGGCAGCGGTTCATGCCCTGTTTTTTCCTCAGGGAATAGTTCCATTCATCGTCTCCCATGAAAATCCATAGAAATTTACGAATTATCTGCATGACAGTCAAGAGAAATTTCACCGCCTTCCGGGAAATTTTAAGACGTTGCGATAGTAAAAGAGGTTGACTTTAATAAAAAATATTCGTATTATTATAGTTTATAATCATTCACCTTAACGCAGGAAACAGCATGAGTGCCCCTTTCACTAGATTATCCGATCATATATCACTGTGGTTTCGTTGGCGCTGGACGATCATCAAGGTCGTTTTTGCCGCAGCGTTCATTACAGCCATCATCAGTCTGATTATCCCTAAGACCTACCGTTCTACAGCCGTTGTCTTCCCGCCGTATGAAGGCGGAATGGCGCTGCCGTTCATGGAAGGGATATCAATTGATATCTTCGGGAGGAATGAAATCCCTGCTTCAGGCCTGATCTCGCTGCTTAAAAGCCGGGCTTTAAAAGATCGCATTCACGAGAAGGTTGATCTGATCGAACATTATGAGCAGGATGACATCGAAAGAGCTTACGAAGCATTTGAAGAACATATCGAGGTTGAGATCGAGAGCGAAGAGACGTTCGGCAAAGTTACCATTATCGCTATTGCCGTTTCAATTCTCGATTACGATCCCGAATATTGCGCCCGCATGGTGAATCTGCTGATGAATAATTGGGATCGACTATATATTGAACTGAGCCGCCACGGTGCCAGTCTCCGCCGTCAATACGTCGAAGAGAACCTGCACAAAACCGCCGCCGATTTAGCCGCAGTTGAAGACTCTCTGAGAGCCTTTCAGGAAGAACACGGCATCAGCTCAATCGAAGCGCAATTGGAAGGAACGGTACAGGCTGCTGTGATGCTCGAACAGAAGATCATTGACACGCGGATAGTCGTCCAGGTTCTGGGAAAACTCTTCCAATCAAACCATCCCGAACTGCAGAGAGCCAAGATGGAACTGCAGGAATTATACAATCAACAAAAACAGCTTAAGCAGTCCGATTCGGACAAAACCCTTTTACTTCCCTTGGGAAAAGCGCCTGAAGTCAGTCTGGCTTATACCCGCATATACCGTCGTGTAAAAACGCTGGAAGCAATTAACCAGATTCTTGTACAGCAGTACGAACAGGCAAAGATGCAGGAATTAAAAGATACGCCTGCCATACGCATAGTGGACTACGGAGAAGTCCCGATAAATAAATATAAGCCCAAAAGAGCAATTCTGGTAATTATTGCCACATTCAGCGCTCTCTTCATGTCTCTTGTCCTTGTGTATTTCCTCGATTACGTCAATCGTAACGAAGGCTCTGAAGAATCTAGATGGCTCGATGAAATCATAGAACTCTTGAAGTCCGATTTCAAGAAGATTTCAGGGATATTCAAACTTGGAACAAAGAATTGATCTTTGTCTGCACTTAAGATGTCTCTTCCCCTGACCTTAGACCGACAACATTACGCGCGGACAATAGCGAAGTTCGGGTTTCCGCTGATTGTCCTTTTAACAGTTATTATAGCTGTTAAGAGCAACGAATCTGTCCTCTGGTTCTTCGGTTCGTGTCTTATCTTCCTTCCACTGTTATTGTATTTCTATTTCCGTCCGCAGCCGATGGATATACTCTTTCTACTCATCGCTCCTTCCCTTATCGCAATTCCGGGCGTGATTGGGATTGAAGCCTTTCCGGTGACCGTGATGTGGTTGATCTGTATGCTGTTAATCTGGTATGTCAATGGTATTAACCTCGGGTGGCAACTACCAAACATCCCCAATCCATTCATATATCCTTTAGTTTTATACTGTTCCGTCGTCATTATTTCAATCCTTTTTTCCCAGGTCGACACCGGTTCTTTAACCAATCTCATACAGTGCATGGCATTTATCGTCGTTTATTGGATGTTCTCGCACCTGTTCTGGGGGCAGAACCTGCATCGTCTGCTTAATTCCATTGTATTGGGAGTAATCATCAGCTCTGTCATATTTATTATAGCTTTTACCGGTGGCACTCCTCAGGTAGCAATAGCTGGTCTGGTGCATGGAATAATGCGCCCGGAGGTGTTGGGGTTTAACGCCAACTTCTGGGGATTTTATCCCATGATTGGAATTCCACTGGTCGCAACGATTTTACTTCACAGAAAAGTTAAACGGTGGCAATGGATCAGTTTGGTATGCTCCGGTTTGTTGATGCTTGGCGTATCTGTTATAAACATGTCACGCAGCGCCTTGCTCGCCATAGCCGTCAGTACTTTGTTCATCTTAACCACGAATAGAAAAGGACGGAAAATCTTATTATACAGCGGAATCATAACCGCTATATTATTTATCATTTTCCTGCCCAGGATATATCCCTCTATTGCCTCTTTACTGCGATTCCAGATGGGACTTTCCGGCAGAGAACAGCTCTGGCCCATGGCTTGGAGTATTATTGAAGATCATCCGTTGTTGGGGTTAAGTCCCACTACCTTTGTAGAGCGGTTCTTTTTCCAGGCGCCATTTATGGAACAAGGTCTGCAAAAACTTATAGGAAAACCAACCGCGCACAATGCTTTTTTGAACTCTGGAATTGATATAGGTTTGATCGGACCGCTTTTACTTCTCGCTATCTTTGGTTTGTTCGCTTTCAGAAGTTTCAAGCTCTGGAGACGATTGAAGTCCACGCCCGATTTTCTTGTCCTCGTAGCCATTAACGGTGTTATGATCGCTGGTTTCTGTCGGAGTATGTTTGAAACTGATTTTATTGTCCCACATGGATATATTACAAAAAATCTCATCCTGATCATTCTCCTCGCTTTCCAGGATCAGCTATTCGCAAGACATCCGCCTGATTCATGAAACCGGTCAAACCACAATCAGCGCTTCGAGGCACAGCCTTGCTGATTCTCGGACGCATCCCCAGCCGCCTGCTCGGATTGGTGCGCGAAATCCTTGCCGCGTCATTATTTGGAGCGGGAAGATCGATGGACTGCTTCAATCTTTCTTTTACGCTTGTGACAGGAATGAGGCAGCTTTTTGCCGAGCAATTTCTAACCCCTATTGTTCCCACTTATTTCAAAGAGAAGAAAGAGAGAGGCGAACAGAGCGCTCTTCGTACCTTGAGCGCTATAACCACTCGCCTGACAATTGTCTCCGCCCTGGTTTCCGTTTTAGTGTTCATCGGAGCAGAATCCATCATCCGCTTTCTCGCCACAGGTTTCAATGAAGGTCAAATAGCTCTTTCCGTAACCATGCTTCGCTGGTTCGCGGTTGGCGGCATCGCTATCATTCTCCATCGCTATTTCGTCGGGCTATACACCTGCTTTTTTCAATACTCCGCTATCGCATTCACTCCGCTGCTCTTTAATCTTGGCGCAATTGGCGCGATGGTGTTCTTCGCGGTGAAATACGGCGTAGTTTCGCTGGCTGCTGGATTCGCTATTGGCTATATCCTTTATTTTGTTAGTATGGTGTTTCTACTGCCGCATCGTAGGAGTATTTTAAAACCAAGCTGGGGTAAAGGTGATTCCGGGGTTTCCGGATATGGTTTGATGCTCCTGCCTCTTTTCCTTGCTGTCTCTGTTGAACAAGTGCAATTGATCGTTGATAGATCGCTGGCTTCAGGTTTGCCTGAAGGAGCGCTCTCTGCACAGGGGTATTCTCTGCGTTTAGTGCGGATGTTTCCCGATTTCCTTTTGGGTACTTTCGGCACTGTGATCTTCCCTGTTTTTTCCCTGCTTGCAAGTAGCGATAGAAAGGATGAATTCGCGAAGCAGTTCTCCCTTGCCCTGCAGGGGATTATACTGGTTATTTCAATAGTCAGCGCGCTGATTATCGCTCAGGCGTTACCCGGCGTCAGACTCCTTCTGGAAAGGGGAAACTTCACCTTTGAAAATTCCGTTCTGACGTCAGAATTAGTCGTTTTATATACATTTGCCTATGCTGCTCAAGCGGTTTTGATTATCATTATCCGAGGCTTCCACGCTCATGGTAATACTCGAATTCCTACCTTTACCACCGTAATCTCTGTTATCGTTATGATTATTTTCGATTTCATACTTATTAAACCTATGGGAGTACATGGTCTTGCATTAGCACTGGTTATCGGTTATTGCCTTAATATGACGCTCGTTTATCTCCTGTTCACTAGATATTTATCAAAGACAATTATCCTTGAGAATCTGAAAATCATGCTTCTCGGAATTCTTCTCTCAGGTCTTATCGGTTATGCAGTATATCAAGCCTGGCAACACATAGAAACGATCAGTATTCTTAACAGTTTCGCGGGCAGACTCATCAGCCTGATCATTTTATCCACTGCAGCCTTTCTTGTCTATTACTACGCTTTGCGCATCCTGCGCATCCCCGCGGTTGAATTCATCATGAAGAAGATTATGGAAAAGAAACCTTCCACAACGCCGGTAGATTCCTTAGATTAGATATATGTCAGACCTTAAGCGATTACTCTTTGTTACTCATAATTTCCCTCCAATCCTGGGCGGGATATCTGTGTACTCAACGAAAATCTGCAGTGGTCTTGCTCAATCTGGCGTGGAAGTGAAGGTTTTAACCAGCGCACTGCCGCTTGAGACGAAACCTGATGACTACGAAGTAATCAATTTCAGGGAATACGCATCCCTGCACAAAGCACGGCGAGTCGCTGTTTGCGCGCCGCTTATTAAAATAATAAAACAGTGGAAGCCGGACGTCATTTTCGCTGCATCTCAGCATCCCTACGGCTATTTCGTGCACAAAGTTGCCTCGCTATATCGTACTCCTTTTGTGTTTGGCTTACATGGTTCAGAGTTATGGAGGCTTGCCAGCTCCGAAGTAATCAGCAAGTTTGAGCGCTATATGGGCGTTAACGCCATGAATGGAGCGAACACCGTTTTCTGCGTAAGTCAGTACCTTGCGGATCTATCAAAGAAGGCTGCACCCGGCATCAGTGCGGCTGTCGTGATACCTAATGGCGTGGACACTGAGCAGTTTACGCCGGGAAAGATAAAACGGGACGACCTATCCAGCAAGGTTGGGATTGATCTGGATAATAAATTCGTTTTAGTCAGCGTATCTTCTCTGGTTTTACATAAGGGGCACTCTTTCGTTTTGCAAGCAATTTCAGAATTACGAAAAACCTATCCGAACATTATCTATATCATCGTCGGTGATGGCGCTTATCGCAAAGACCTTGAAAAGCAATCAAAAAGCCTTGATTTAACTGAATGCGTGAAATTCATCGGTGCGGTCGAACTATCATTCGTTCCGAACATATTAAAATCGTCTGATCTGTTTATCCTGAACTGCCAGAAGAAACCGGGTGAGGGTTTCGGCATTGTCTTCCTGGAAGCCAACGCTTGCGGTTTACCTGTTATTGCTGGAAACACTGGCGGCGTTCCCGATGCAGTGAAAGATGGTGAAACAGGGATATTAGTTGATCCGGAGAACCCGGAGGAGATTGCCAATGCTATTGAAAAGCTGATGACCGATGCGGAGCTTCAGAAGACCATGGGTGAAAACGGAAGAAAATGGGCTGAAGAATTGGACTGGAATAATCTAATTCCTCGCTACAAGGCTGCGCTCGAGGAGATTGTCCGGTGAATAAGCCGCCGATCCCGCCGAAACTTGGAATCACGATTGCCGTTATCGCCCTGGCTTTTCCGGCTATATTTATCCGGCTTGCAGACACTGACCCCTTGTCGATTGCATTCCTGCGTCTCTTTCTAGCTGCATTGATTCTCCTCCCGCTATCCTTTCGACAGGTTATCTCAAGCTGGAAATCACTCAAAATCCCGGAAAGAATGCGGACGATTTCAGCAGGGATGTTTCTTGGAATTCACATGTTTTTCTGGGTAACGGCTGTAACAAAAACCACCGTTGCATCAGCCTCTTTTCTGATCATCACTCAGCCTTTAATGGTCGCAGTGCTGGCGCATTTCCTCTTAAGTGAAAAGATCAATCGCTGGGTGGTTTATGCGATAATCCTGACTGTCACCGGAGCGGCTTTAATCAATGGCGGAGATATGGAGCTTGGTCCGGAATATCTCTGGGGAGATCTATTAGCGCTTATGGGCGCCGTCATGGCGGCTTTCTACCTGTTAGCCGGTCGCAGTGTCAGACCGAAGATAGACATAATGCCTTATATTACAATCGTCTATGGAATTGCAGCCATCGTTCTGTTGCCGGTCTGTCTGCTTTTTGGTGCGCCTCTGTTCTCTTTATCCGGGAAAGCATATTTCTGGATCGTAATGCTCGCATTGGTTCCCACTTTAATCGGTCACTCTTTTTTCAACTGGGCGCGAACCTATAGGAGCGACACTGATGGCATGGTTTTTCTTTCACGAACAGCCTTCTATCATGCTCTATCCGGGCGCACTGTTATTGATAGCGGCTTTAATCCTTGCTTTTAAAGGCGAGGGAGGCACAGATGCCGATTAGCAAAGCGAAGTTGAAGCTCTGCCGCAGCCTACACAGCGCAAAGGGCAGAAAGGGATCGAATCTTTTCCTGATAGAAGGCGCCGAACTGATCAAGGAGGCGCTTCGTGAAGGCTGGGATATAGATGAGATATTGATTACCAATACGTTCGGTGAAGAAGAGGGCGGCAGAGAACTGCTGAAACTTACAGAGCTTGCCGAAGTCCCCTCAGCATACTGTTCGAACGCCGATATGGATCGTATGTCAGATGCGAAAACTCCGCAGGGAGCGGTTGCTTTAGCGAAGATTCCAGATCAACGATCGGTCGCTTCGATAGCTTCCTCCGAGGAAATCCTCCTGGTCTGTGAACAGATATCCGATCCTGGTAACCTCGGTACTCTATTGCGTACCGCCGACTGGTTTGGCATCCAGTACATCATCGTAGGAAAAGGATCGGCAGACCCGTTTAATCCCAAGGTTGTGCGATCCACTGCCGGCGCGATTTTCCGGGTCAGAATCGACACGGCGGACGATCTTGCTGATTTCATAAGCAGTGAGATATCAAGTGGACGGAAACTCTACGCTGCGACGATGACTGGCGAACGGCTACCAGAAGATCTTCCACGAAAGGGGCTTAGAGGGTTGGTAATCGGGCATGAAAAACGCGGTGTAACCTCGGAGATTGAATCATTATGCACCTCCACAGTGCGGATCAGTGGCAGTGGACGCACTGAATCGCTGAATCTTGCCGTGGCGGCAGGGATATTGATGTATTCACTTACTAAAACAGGGAATTGAGAGCTGACCTCTATAGTTCTCAACATTGAGACGCTTATAATGTCACAAAAATCAGATCAAATTATAATCTACACCGACGGCGGTTGTGATAAAAATCCCGGCGGCACCGGCGGATGGGCATTCCGTATCATCAGCAGCGATAAAGTACTCGAGCGCAGTGGACGTGTGGAAAGTACCACCAATAACCGCATGGAAATGCTTGCCGCGATCAATGCGTTGGAAGCGTTAAAGAAACCTGCTAAAGTTGAACTTTTCTCAGATAGCCAGTACCTGGTGAAGGGTATCAGCGAATGGATCCACAACTGGGTGCGCCGCGGTTGGAAACTGAAGGATGGCTCTCCCGTTAAGAATGATGATCTCTGGAAAAAGTTATACGAATTGAACAAAAAACATAGCGTGACCTGGACCTGGGTACGGGGACATGCTGATGATCAGAACAACATACTGGTGGATAAGTTAGTCCGAGCGGCTATTAAAGGCAAGATAGCTAAAGGAAAATCAAAACAGGTAGAAGCCATCAGCGCTGTGCCGCAAGTGAGGCTTTCCCGGGGAAAGGGTAAGCCGGCTGCCGTTACGATAAATTTGAAATCAGCAAGTGGCGCGCAGGTCGATAGACCTGTTTCGCTGAAGATAGGCGCTGAACACCTGCAAAAGCTGATCGAAGACCTGATTGCGGCTCAGCGTAAGATCGAAGAACCTTAAGACAGATTAAATATGAGGATCTGCATTTGAATTTCATCTGGGCGTTTTTAATTATCGCGGGAGTGCTGTTTGCCGCCATTAACGGAAAGATGGCAGAATGTACGCAGGCGGTCATCGATGCCGCTAAGGGGTCGGTCGAACTGGCTATAGGACTGATCGGCATAATGGCATTCTGGCTGGGTCTGATGCGCTTAGCAGAAGAAGCGGGATTGGTGCGCTTCTTGTCGCGTATCTTAAAACCGATCCTCCGCCCGCTTTTTCCATCGATACCTTCCGACGATCCGGCGTTGGGCGCTATGGTCGCCAACTTCGCCGCCAACATTCTCGGACTGGGCAACTCCGCTACTGCGCTGGGTTTGAAGGCGATGATCGAGCTGGAACGCTTGAACCCGCATAAAAAAACCGCCAGCAATGCCATGTGCACCTTCCTGGCGATCAATACTTCCTCATTGACACTGATTCCGGCAACTGTCATCGCCATTCGCGCTTCTGCTGGATCGGCAAATCCAGCAGAAGTCATCGGGGTGATAATTTTAGTAACCAGCATCTCCACTGTCGTTGCCATTACCGCCGTCAAAATATTAGAAAAACTGCCTGCTTTCAAGATTAAACCGGAGGAAGATCAAAATGGCTGATATCCTCACCGGTTTTCTGCAAACCATATCCGATTGGGCAATCCCTATCCTTGCCGCTGGAATTGTTATGCTGGCATTGTCACGACGCGTAAAGATTTACGAAGCCTTCGTCGAAGGCGCCAAAGAGGGGTTTAATGTCGGCGTGCGGATTATCCCCTATCTGGTTGCCATCCTCTGCGGAATCGCTTTCTTCCGGGCTTCCGGAGCGCTTGATCTGTTGACCACTCTTATAGCGCCAATAACGAATTTCTTAGGTATGCCCGGAGAAGCTCTTCCCATGGCGCTGGTCAGACCGCTGTCCGGCAGCGGTGCGCTGGGCATCATGTCTGATATCATCAATACTCACGGACCAGATTCGTACATCGGCAGAGTGGTTTCAACTATGATGGGATCGACAGAGACCACTTTCTACGTCCTCGCGGTGTACTTTGGATCGGTAGGAGTGTCAAAAGTCAGACACGCTCTCTGGGCAGGGCTGATCGCCGACGTTGCCGGTCTGCTCTCGGCGGTATGGATTTGCAGCCTCGTTTTTTAGTGGATAACACATAATAGAGGAGACTGTTGAAAAATGCTTATTTTGTCATTCCTGCGAAGGCAGGAATCCAGTTATGTAACTGATTATTATGGACTACCGTTTTTGCGGGAGTGACAGTTAGATACTCATTATAATGTTTTTCAACAGTCTCATAGAGAAACAAACAGGTAAATGAGACCAATCGGCAACATTGGGCTGATATCGTTGATGTTGCTCTCCATGACCATCTGGGGAGGCACCTGGACTTCGTCGAAAGTAATCGCCAATATGGCGGCGCCGGAAGTGCTGATCTTCTGGCGTTTTCTCTTTACCGCGGTTTCGATGCTTCCCGTGATGTTTCTGTATAGAAAGTCGTTTTCTATTCCAAGAAAATCAATAGGGCTGCTTTTACTGGGAACGCTCTTTCTCCTATTGTACAATAAATTTTTTTTCTGGGGATTGCAGAACGGTTTGGCGGGCGCTGGAGGAGTGCTCGTAACGACCTTAAATCCGATCCTGACGTTCCTCTTTTCCGTCATAATTTTTCGCAGGAAAGCAAAGAGAATGCAACTCGCCGGTTTGACGATCGGTCTTATCGGCGGCGCAATTATCCTGCATATCTGGTCGATTGATTTAACCAGCCTTTTTGCTAGCGGTAACGCTTTTTTTCTCTTAGCCACCACCTGCTGGGCATTGCTGACCATCACCAGCGAAAAATCGAAGCGGGTTGTTTCCCCCTTCGTTTTCAGTTTTTACGTGTATTGCTTCTTGACTATTATAGATTTCTTCTTAGCATTGCCGAGCGGAGTCTTTAGGGTATTCTCTTTCGGGCATATATTCTGGTGGAATATACTTTATATGTCCGTCTTTGCGACGACTTTCGCAACTACTGTCTTCTTCGCAGCCTCCGGCAGGCTGGGTTCTGAGCGAGCCAGTTCGTTTATATTCCTCGTCCCCTTCAGTGCGGTATTAATCGCCTGGATTATACTCGGCGAAAACCCGCAGCTTACCACCATCATTGGAGGACTTATAGCCGTCGCTGCTGTTTATCTGATAAATTATAACCATCAAGACGGCGCGATTACCAAACATCCCAATTGATATATACAGAAAGTAAATAATCTGTCATTACGAACGAAGTGTGGTAATCTCTTAGTTATTGTAAAATAGGAGATTGCCATGTCACTACGTTCCTCGCAATGACTCAATATTACTCTTTTGGGAGAGCCCCTTTCCGTTCTTTGTACTCAATTCTCTGAACTCTCAGAATATAATCGGCTCCGAAATGGTCAGTATCTCCGGTCCGGAATCAGTCATCAACACATCGTTTTCGATGCGGAAACCGCCGATATCTGACGTGATACCCGGTTCTATGGTGAAGACCATGCCGGGAACCAGCGGCGTCTCCTGCCAGAATTTCAGCATCTCAGGATCGGTCGGCTTGGGAGCCAATCTCGGCGGATCGTGCACTTCCAAACCGATGCCGTGACCCAATCCGTAAGGCATGTTCAATCCATTAGACTTGATATGTCCGATAGCAGCTTCAGCGACTTTATGCGCAGGAATGCCCGGTTCAAGCATATTTATTGCCAGATCGTAGGCTTCACGGTTGACGTCGATGATCTTCTGCTGGTCAGCAGAAATATTTCCGAAAGCCATGGGGACAGTCACGTCGGTGGCGTAGCCTTTCCACGTCAGTCCGAAATCCGTCAATGCAATTCCGGTCTTATCGAACTGCGCTTCCGAAGCCGACGGCACCTGATGAATCATTCCGGAACGATCGCAGTTGGCTACCAGCGTCTCGAAGCTGGGACCTTCGGCGCCGCGCTTTTTCATTTCGGTTTCGAGGAAGATCGCCAAATCGACCTCGCGCAGCCCGCGATTTGATTCGATGAACGGTCTGATCCCCTTGATAATTTCGTTGGTGACCTTGGTACCTTCACGAAGAATATCGATCTCTTTGGGAGTCTTCACCGATCTCGCCTGAATCAGCATATTGGCTATGCCGTCAGGTTGGCAGACGATCTTACTATCCGGGAATGCCTCTTGCAGTTGTAAAACTAAGAAATGCCCTTCCGTGGGAAGAACTTCCAGGGTAAAACTTCCGCTTAGTTTCCGTTTAAGTGAATCTTCCACTGCTGCCCGGTAAGAACGGTTGAACTCGCCGACGTCCACTAGCGTATCTACTTCCGCCAACTGTCCGGCGACGATCATGTCCCAGGCGATGAGCGTTGTGCTGCCATCAGCGAAGAGCAACAGGTTGGCATCTGACGGCTGACCGCTCAGGTAGAGCAGGTTCTTATCTCGCCCGGTTTCGAAATCGGAGAAGAGGACGACGTCAATGCCGCGGGATTTCATATCGCTTAAAATCGCGTCTATTTTTTCTTTGGTTGCTATTTTCATGCTGTTACCCGTTTATGTTTTATAGTTGATTGTTTTATTTGTGTTTTGATAAAATCGATTCTATCCTGCGCTTGTTTGCTGTGTTCCGGGTCTATTTCGCACTGGATGAAACGCCGTTTTTCCCTGATGCAGGCTTCCGCTGTCGAACCACTGCCTCCATAGGGATCCAATACGATGTCTCCCGCATCAGATGATGATTGTATCAAACTGCGGAGCAGATCGACAGGTTTGGCGGTGCCGTGATTGAATCGGTAGTTCGATACCTTCTTATAGAACTCCCATCCACCGCCGACGTTCCTTTTTAACAATACATTCGGCTTACGCAATCCGCGCAAAGGCTTGCCGCGCCCCTTCGTTGCGAAAATGATGAATTCATGCTGCGGAGCCCAATTGCCCTTCAAATCGCCGCTGCCGTGATTGTTTTTAATCCAGACCAGACAGTTTTTGTAAGTAAGTCCAGATTCTACCAAACCGCTGCGAATATCAGGATAAGTGATATGATCGCAGAAACAGTAAAGGTGCCCGCCTGGTTTTAATACACGCCAGCTTTCCCCCGCGAAAAATTCCAGATCAAACTGCGTTACATTCATTGCCTTAACGCGCGGTCTGGCGACGGGGCGGTTGCTCTGATAATTCTTGTATGGCGGATCGGTCAGAATCAGGTCTATCGTTTCATCGGGGAGTTGTGAAAACAGCTCTACGTTGTCACAACATATCTGGCGATTGGTGAGTGAACGAATGATGTTTTCTTTACGCTGCATGCAGTTTCCACTGATTATTCTGCTTACCGCACAAAAATTAACGAATTACGCTGAGAATGTCAAGGAGAATTTTATTGAATTACTATTGAGACATTATTCAGGCATTATTTTTTTCAATCCGCTCGACAGCCTTCTGAACTTCGTCATCGATATCGATCATGCCATCGCTCATGGGATAATCGGCTATCTTTAAATCCTGCAATTGATTCAGAATGCGCAGTACTTCCGAAATTTTTTCTGCTCCCCTGAGCGCTGATGTTGCAAAGACTCTGGCTTTTTCAGGCAGCTCTTTTGATCCCAGCACTCCTTCGACAGACATCATCAGTCCACAGTTGAAGTTGTTGATATAGTGCGAAACGGTAACTATCGTCTGTCGGTACGATTTGTACCGTTCGATCTCATTCTCCTGATCCCGCATTTTCTGCTGAGCCTGCACGAATTCCAAAGCCCGGATGACTGAAATGCGCAGGTCGTCATCTTCCCACGGTTTGTCGAAGTATTGGTAGATATGCCCTTTATTTATAGCTTGGAGGGCAATCTGAAGGTCGCCTCTTCCGGTGATCAGCATACGGATTGAATCCGGTTGTATATCCTTTGCCTTTTGAAAGAATTCAACGCCTGTCATACCGGGCATATTGTGATCGGAAAGGATCAGATCAACCTTGTTTGATTTCAGATATTCAAGCGCTTCTTCGCCATCTGTGGCTAATTCGATTTCGAAATTGTCGTTGATGAAGATGCGGTTTAAGGAACGCAGGACGTTCGGCTCATCATCCACGAACAGAAGATGGGATATATCCATTTTATTCTACAGAGCTTAATTGGTTTCTTTGAACGATTACCATTCGATCGATGGCGATGGGCTCCAGTGGATTATCGCGTTGGTCGCGCGGCAGGTTAACAATTTTGTCCACTACAGCCATGCCTTCGATAACCTGTCCAAACACTGTGTATTTCCCATCAAGCGCTGGCTGCGGCGCGACACATATATAGAACTGCGAATTCGCTGTGTTAACGCCTGCGCCTCTCGCCATAGCCAGGGTGCCGCGCAGGTGCGGTTTCTCGTTGAATTCGGCGTCGATGAAATAACCTGGATTGCCCTGACCGTCGTTCAAGCGGTCATCATCCTTGCTATTCAAATCGCCGCCCTGGATGACAAATCCCGGTATAACGCGATGAAAAGTGATGCCGTTATAGAAACCTTCATTTGCCAGTTTCTTGAAGTTCTCAACGTGTTTTGGCGCTGCATCGGGGAAAAATTCCAATACGATTCTTCCCAGCCGAGTTTCGATGACGGCAACTTCATCGGTCAATGCGCCCGATTTTTCTGCCTGCCCCTTCTTCTCGGTCTTTTCGCTGCAACCCAGAATAAGCGCTATCATAAGTGGTATTAGAAGGGTTAACTTCTTCATCAGTCTCTCCTGAGATTTTACGTCTAAATAAAATTATCCGGGATAACCCCGGGGAAATATAGCGAAATTTCCTTTAATTGTCAACCGAAATGTGCATTGGATGGTTGCTTGGAGGTCGGCAACAGATATCCATAACGACAGCGCGGCTTACCTTCACGATCGGAATTACTATCCGGCTACAGATTACAGCGTAACTATATCCGGCTTTGACGCAATGAATACAGTCCCTGCCAGCCGCAATTTTATCTTCTCCTGCTGGAGAAATACGAGCCATTACTGCGTTTAAGGTTCATCATTTGCATCTTATCACTTGACATTATTCAGTAAAAGTCTTTTATTAGATGAATTCGCGACATCGTTGTCGTGTCATCCTGAACACAGTGCTCCGAAGGAGTCCCCTTGGGAAAGGATATCCAAGGTTCTTAGCCTGAAGCGGTTGTTCAGAATGACAACTATCATGTAACCTGAGGACACAATATGCCGGATCAGATGTGGCAGTGGCTGGATGATTTCCCTAATCAGGTGAAACACGCCGCTGCATTGGGGCAGAACTGGAAGTTAGAAGGAATAGATCAACCTGATGGTATCGCCTTCCTCGGCATCGGAGGCAGCGCTATCGGAGCGACGCTGATACAAAACCTCTATTCCGGGGCTATGCGATGTCCTGTGGTTGTGCAGCGCGGCGATCGACCGCCTTCGTGGTTGAAACCGGGGTGCGTCGCCGTAGCTATCAGCTACTCCGGTGAAACCAAAGAGACACTTACTGCTTGCAAAAGTGCTTTGGATATGGGAGCGCAGGGAATAACGATTTCATCCGGTGGAACGCTGGCAAAGCTGGCTGAACAAAAAAACCTGCCTCACCTGATCATCCCATCAGGTATGGAGCCGCGCGCCGCTCTGGGATATTCCAGTATCCCCCTGATCTATTTGCTGCAGAAAATCGGCGCCATTCCATCTGATGATCTGCCAGTTGCCTCTCTGGTGAAGATATTAGAATCTCTGCGTGTTGAATGGGGAGATTCAGTCGGAACAGCCGCTGGCATTGCACGGCGCTTGATGAAGCGCCTGCCGATCATTGTCGGAGGTGGTATCCATGCAGATGTTGCGCGCCGTTTTCAGGCTCAACTGGCAGAAAATGCCAAGGCGCTGGCAGTTACCTTTGAAATCCCCGAGGCATTGCATAATTTGGTCGAAATACTGGGCACTCAAGAGATCGAATCATTTCGTCCCATTGCCATCTATTTAGACGATTCCGACAACCCTGAATATCTCATATCCCTGCAGAGGCATGTGCGAACCGCCTTTCAAGAAGCCGGCGTTGAAGGGATTGTAATACCGGCGCAGGGTAAGGCGCCTATCGAACGGTTGTATTCCCTGATTCACAAGATCGACTGGGTTAGCTATCATCTGGCAAAACTGCGCGGCGTCAATCCTGCGAAGATTCCGGTAATTACTTCCATCAAGCTCAAATCATCAGTTACATGAGCAGTAAAAACAGGAATTAGTATTTGGAAAATATTGGCTTATTGATTATATTGAAAGTTCGGAAGAATTGGATGATGAGCGCCACTGATAAGCACGCGTTTCTCCTGCATATAGGGCTGATATAATTTCGTTAAATGATAGGGGCTGGATAATTCATTATGAACAGTAAGTTTTTTATAGTGGTCTGTGTCACTGTTGCTACGCTGTCTTTTCTGACCGCGGCAAACGCCCAATCTTACACGCATCTGAAATTCGGGTCATTTAATCCGAAAGGCGCGAAATCGGGGTTGATCTTCGGTTTGATCAGTGGCAAACAGGTAGATGAAAAGCTCGATTTCGGTTTGAGTGCAGATCTGTTTATCCGCAAGTTCACACAAGAATCGACGGTGGGAGATGTTACCACGCCAGGCGGCTCCAATCCTAAAGAAGTGCAAAAGGAAATAGACTACCAGATGTGGGCGCTGCCGATTATGGCACAGTTAACCCTGCACCTGCTGCCTGATGCCGTTGTCCAACCTTATATATCCATCGCTGGTGGATACGAAATAGTTTTCAGCAAGGAAGCAAACTACGAAACCGGTGATAAAGACAATCGCTTT
Organism: candidate division LCP-89 bacterium; assembly: GCA_025774555.1. Classification (GTDB taxonomy): domain Bacteria; phylum Electryoneota; class B3-LCP; order B3-LCP; family B3-LCP; genus JALGVT01. Next base: position 7,334 of record JALGVT010000059.1, on the reverse strand, counting down.
TACGGCGGTTTCGGATGGCAGTTAATCGCAGGTGGCGCATACCCTCTGGGGACGTCATCTGCTATTACAGGCGAGATACTATATAACGGAGCCACAGTCAAACGCAGCAAAGGCAAGGACGATCTCGGATTCCCAATCCATGAAGAGCTGGATTTTTCAGGTTTTGGATTTCGTCTCGGACTGCGGTTCGACTGGTTGTAATACATAGTTTAATATAAAAATAGATAACCTAATAAGTAAAAAGAAAAGCGAGGATTGAATGTCTGAATTCATCTTCACCTCTGAGTCGGTTACAGAAGGACATCCCGATAAGGTAGCCGATCAAATTAGTGATGCAGTGCTGGATGCGGTGTTTTCAGAAGACCCTTTTGGGCGCGTCGCCTGTGAAACGTTCGTCACCACAGGATTATGCTTGGTAGGCGGCGAAATAACCACCAATACATACGTTGATATTCCTCATATTGCGCGTCGTACAATTGAAGAGATCGGATACACTAACGCAAAATACGGATTCGACAGCACCACCTGCGCTGTCTTGACGAGCATCGATCAACAATCAGGCGATATTGCTATGGGCGTTGACCGGGCTGGCGCGGGCGATCAGGGTATGATGTTCGGTTATGCTACCAATGAAAGCCCTAACTTCATGCCGCTGCCGATCACCCTTGCCCACCGACTTACCATGCGGCTGGCTGAAGTCCGTAAGAAGAAGGTTTTGAAGTATCTGAGACCGGATGGTAAATCACAGGTCTCTATCAAATACGTTGACGGCAAGCCGGTTCAGGTTAAGACCGTGGTAATCTCAACACAGCATGATCCTGAAGCCACCAATGAGCGGATTCAGGAAGATATAATCAAACATGTCATTCTGCCTATAATTCCCAAAGATCTGATCGATGAAAAAGATATCGTCTATCATATCAATCCGACCGGACGCTTTGTCGTTGGCGGACCCCAGGGCGACGCTGGGTTAACCGGAAGGAAAATCATAGTCGATACCTACGGCGGTTTTGGAGCTCACGGCGGCGGCTGCTTCTCCGGCAAGGATCCAACCAAGGTGGACCGCAGCGGCGCGTATGCCGCTCGCTGGGTGGCAAAGAACATCGTGGCTGCCGAACTTGCTGAGAGGTGTCAAGTGCAATTGGCTTACGCTATCGGCGTCGCCGAACCCGTTTCCGTTATGATCGACACCAACGGCACCGGTGTCGAATCAAATGAGAAAATCCTCGAACTGATCAATAAACACTTTGATTTGACGCCTGCCGGCATCATCGACCGTCTGCAGTTACGCCGACCCATTTACCAGAAGACTGCAGCTTACGGGCACTTTGGCCGCGAAGATTACGACTTCAGTTGGGAACGCGCCGATATCGTCGGCGATCTAAAAAAAGGTTAGACAGCACGTATATTTAAATCGAATTGAACAGTAGGGGCTGTCCCAAAAGGGGGATATTAAGTCATTGCTCCTTGGGAGTCCCTACGGGACGAGGAATCCCGACTTGTCGAGATGACGTGGCAATCTCCTATTTTACAAACACTAAGAGATTACCACACTTCGTTCGTAATGATAGTATATAGACTTTTGGATCAACCCCATTAAAACCTATAAGGAGACATCTTGAACTATAAAGTAAAAGACATGTCGCTGGCAGAAGCGGGACGAATGAAAATCGAATGGGCTGAATCTAAAATGCCCGTTATGATGACGCTACGTGAGAAATATTCCAAAACCAAGCCGCTGAAAGGACAGCGTATCGCAGGTTGTCTTCACGTAACTAAAGAGACAGCCGTTTTAGTCGAAACGCTGCGTGATGCCGGCGCCGAAGTTTCCTGGTCAGGCTGTAATCCCCTTTCAACGCAGGATGAAATTGCTGCCGCGCTGGCTAAGAGCGGCATTTCTATATATGCCTGGCACGGCATGAACGTTGAGGAATTCTACTGGTGCATAGACCGCACATTGGATTTTAAACCGACGCTTACTCTGGATGACGGCGCCGATCTGATCATGGCGATGCACACCAAGCATAAGAACCTGATCCCTGAATTACTGGGCGGCACAGAAGAAACCACAACAGGTGTCAACCGGTTGCGCGCCATGGCTAATGCCGGGGAACTCAAATACCCCGTCATCGCCGTCAACGATGCTGAAACCAAATGGGACTTCGACAACGTCTATGGCACCGGTCAATCTTCCATCGATGGAATTCTGCGTGCTACTTCCGTCTTGATTGCGGGAAAAACTTTCGTAGTCGGCGGTTACGGACACTGTGGTAAAGGGTGTGCTATACGTGCCGCAGGTTTGGGAGCAAATGTAATTGCCACGGAAGTCAAACCGACTCAGGCGTTAAAAGCAACCCTGGAAGGATTCCGAGTGATGGAGATGGATGAAGCCTCCGCTGTCGGTGATATCTTTATAACCGCTACCGGAATGAAGGACATTCTCGTCAAACGCCACTTCGAGAAGATGAAGGACGGAGCCATCATCTGCAACACCGGTCATTACGATTGCGAAATCAACATCGAAGACCTCGAATCGCTGACTAAATCCAAACGCACCGTCCGCGACAACTGCGAAGAGTACACCCTGAATAACGGCAGAAAAATCTTCCTGCTGGCACAGGGACGGCTGGTCAACTTAGCTGCTGCCGAAGGACACCCGTCAGAAGTGATGGACATGTCATTTGCCAATCAGTTCCTGTCCCAGCTTCGCATTATCCGTGAAGCGGATAAATTGGAAAATAAAGTGTACGATATCCCTGAAGATCAAGACCAGGATATCGCAAACGTGAAACTGTCAACGATGGGAATTGCCATCGATAGCTTATCCGAAGATCAGATCGCATACGCCAGCGATTATTTGGCTGGAACCTAATCGCTTCATAAAGAGACAATAACAGGGGATGAACAAGCAGAAGTTTATTCATCCCTTTTCTTTGTGCTCAAAGATGCAAGTTTTTTTTTAAAAGATAATGCTTGCGAATGTTGCCGAATTACCTTATATTGCTAAAGCGTGTGTCTATGACATACAACGCACATGTAACAAATAATAGCCAAATTGGAGGTCTCAAATGCCAAAATTTCTAATCGCCATGCCTCCCATGTCAGAGGAGGACGTCAAACGCAATTGAGCGAAGGTATTATCTACCAGCCGGTCGGTTGGTGACCCAACGCTCAAAATGGAAATCGCCTACGTGGATAAGGAAAGCGGAAGAGTATCCTGTTGCTGGACGGCGGATAATAGCCAGCAGGTTGAAGCGCTATTCAACAAGGCAGGCGTCGCTTTCGAGAGTATTACACTGGTGGAAGAAGCGATGGAAGCCGATTTCACCTGATCTTGGTCCTGATCCCAGTAGGGCTTTCCGCCTTTGGGACACTTCAGCATAACAATATAAGGGATCCGCATCAGCGGATCCCTTTTTATTTGCCAGAGCCTGTTAAAAGCCGGATTACCGATATTAGTGGCTTTGCCGGAATCAGCATAAATCGCTGTTTATGACATTATAAAAGGGGCTGTCCCAATAGGGTCAATGTCATTCTGAGCAAGCCGAAGGCTTAGCGAAGAATCTCTTGTTTATCTTAACTTTATGATTATTTCGAGACTCTTCGCTTCGCTCAGAGTGACACCTATAGGGACAACCCCTTGCTTTTTAAGTTTTTCGTTTTAAGTTGTGTTTATATCTGCATGAAGTATGAAACCTTCATCTTGATCTTTCTGTCGCCGACAGTATCCCAGCCCAGAAGCTTGCTGCGGTCGTCGTCATATACCAGATACAGGAAACTCTCGGGCGCGAATTGATATCCAATCAAGGCGTTGTTGTAGAAGGATTCATCTTCGCTAACATATTGCACGTTTAGCCGGGTGAATAAATTAAGTGATAAGGTCCATTCCATTTTAAATCGACTGACGATAAAATCAGTTGCATCTCCATCCTCGATATCTGAAACGTCTGCTACATGATTCAATTCATTGTAGATATTCAGCGTCAGGTTATCCTTGGGACGCCACTGTAAGCCGCCCCATATCTCCCGCTCGTAACCATCCCTGAAATCGCCCCGGCTGTGCCCTATACTGAAAGCAAAGGATTTTGAATAGTCCGTCTCAAACCATACCCAGAAATCCGTGCTGGCATAGTTCTCCATATTGAAGTTGCCAAAATTATCTGTGTGTTCGTACGGTTCTTCCTCATCGTCATCGATATAGTTTCGCCGCCAGGCTTCGCTCTGCGCAAAGCCAAATCCGAAATACATGTAATTCATGGTTTGGAAGGAATTGTTATAATTCCACCATTTCTCAGCGTATTTCCCATCGATCTGCCATTCCAGACCGACATTGACATTATTCGATATCCGGCGTATGCCCAGCTTTTCCGGTCGGGGAGCGTATTGGAACCATCCGCCGGTGCGATGGAAATCGGTATAACTGATCCAACCGGTGTCGTTGCCTCTGAAATTACGGGTTTTCCCTGAAGCCCAGGCGGAACCCGAAAATGTATCACCGCTGTAATCATAATCGAGGGAATATGCCCAGTTGTTGTTCTTTAAGCCGGGTTTGTAACTCTGCGCTACCTGAGCGCCAAGTTTCATCGGGTCGCTAAAACGAATTTGAGCATCGGCGCTCCATACCCGCGCGTAATCACCGCCGGGACCCTGCTTATCGGTAACCAGAACACCCACTTCACTGCGGCTTAAAATGTCCCTCTTCAGACGCATGATGCCGAAATCCTCAAATTCATCATCTTCGTTGATGTTCCGGGCAGTGATGAATGCCATCTGCGTCCCGTCGATCTTTCCCGATACCTTAGCCCCAGCCTGCGGATTTGTGATCCGGCGGCTATAAAACAACTCGATATTGGTATCGAAAATTGAAGCCCCCTCCATGAAAAATGGGCGCTTTTCATCAAGATAGACCGGATAATCAGAGAGGTTGATGACTTCATTGTCGGCTTCAATCTGAGCGAAATCCGGATTGAAAGTCGCATCCAGAGTCAAATTCGGAGCGAACCTGTATTTAACGTCAAATCCGAGATTTTCCCAATCGTTTTTACTCTGCAAAGGAGATCTGCCTTCTTCTTCGAAGTTCGTCACGGCGTAAGGGCGAAATTCCAAACCGCTGCCCGGAGTTATACCTGACAGCCCTTCCAGATGCCCTAATTCACTGACCCGCTCGCGTTTTTCGCGGGTAACCGGCTGCCAATAGCTCATCTCCTTGTTGTTCTGTATGTAGCGAAAGGCATTAAATCCCCAGGTCTGCTCCCCATCCATCGCCTCGAAACGCAGAGTTGAAAAGGGTATGGCGAACTCGGCAATCCATCCTGAATCATCAACCGTCGTGGCAACTTCCCAATAGCCGTCCCATTCGTCTTCCTCCCAACTGTCATTGTAGAAGGTGCCGTCATACTTCACGCCATGCGGGTTAGTCCCAAAAGTAAATGCGTTGCGGTGATCGTGATAAGTATCGAGCCAGAATACGACCCTGTCGGAACTCCACAGATGATCACGTTTGTTAAGTTTGCTGTCGATTGTGGTAGGATCACTATGATAACAGCGGAAGGCTACATAGATGTTGCTCTCTGAGTGCATTACGCGCACCTCAGTTTTTTCCGTGGATGGATCACCTTCATTCGGTTCGCGCTGAATAAAATCAGTTGCGATTGGAGCCTTCCACCACTCCTCATCCAGAATTCTGTCGATTACCGGGGAGTTGGTTGGAATGCTGCGCAGCACCTTGACGCTGTCAGTCTGTGCAAAGCCCACAGCGCATAAAAGGAGCAGCAGAGGTATTGATAACAATCGTCTCATGGTTCTAACACCGGTCAGCATATCGTGTCCGATATTTAGACGACACGTATCCCGAAAAAGTTGCGCGGTATGTTTAGATATGCAAAATGAAGCCTATTAAACGGATGGTAGCAATTTAAAGCTCTTGCGGGCAGGGCATAAGCAGCCATTGATATAATCGCAATTAACGTACCGTTTTATAGCAGGTTATCGCGTTGCTCTGAAGAAAGGACTTGACACTCAAGATAGGATTGATTACATTTTAGTACTTTATCCGCGCTCTGGGAGAAAATTTAAATATAACCAGAAAAATCCTCTATCTTAAGTGATTGTAACCCAAAAAAAAACCCGACGCGAACGCCGGGCTTGGCAATATTAGAAACCACTAAAGATTTTGCAGAAATCTCAGACATTCAAGTTTCTCATCAAAATTCAGGTTTAAAATCCGGTTCAGGAGTTCTAAATCGAGATTGGAAAGGCGGACGTTAGGGGCTTCTTTACCTGTTTGAGGCAATTTTGATTCGATACTCGTGCCCTGAAGGACTTGAGTAGATGTAGTTGGATCTGCCGGAGCGGTTATAGCAGAACTCTCGCGCATATTGAAGAATTCATCGCGGGTTAACCCTAATCCACCGATAATTTTATCCATCGTCGCGCCTCTCGCCTGGCGCTTTCCCGCTTCCAATTGACTGATAGTCAAAGCGCTTGTTTGAGCTAATTCTGCAAGTTTTAGCTGTGAATAACCTTTCCTTGACCGCCAGAATCTAAGCGGTTCTGCCATATTGATGTTAGATTTTTGTCTGGGCATTTTAACTCCGTTTATTTTCGTTTATATTTATCACTCAAGTTTGGCAATTGCCTTTAAAAGCGTTTTGCGAACTAAGAAGTCGCGCACCTTGATTTTATCTGCTTCATCGAGGTTGAAAATACGCTCAATGATATCTAAATCAATGTGTGTGACTCGGATGCTGCCACTGTTGATGTTAGGCTGCACCGGGCTTCGCAGTGTCAACTTCGGCTTTGTTATTCGCCTTCTGCGGGGTTTCTCCACAGGCGCCGGTTTCTCCGGCTCAGGTTTAGGAGGAGGAGTGTGCAGTTCGCTGACCAGCTCAGAATTATCCTTTTCCCATGCCTCAGCGCGGATCACATGCGGGTCTAATTCCTTAAAAGGAGGTCCTTCCCGGAAACCGTTCTGATAGCCGTTTTCGTGCAGGAACGATATCAGTGATGAACTGGGAATGCGTACTTCGCGAGAAATATCACTGATGCGCACCGGTTTCGCTTTCATCTTCAGATGCTCTGGCGGTAACGTTTTATCGTTGTTTGATTATATTGCGAATTGCCTGATGAATATATATCGAATAAATGTATATCAGTCAAAACAAAGAGTATATTCAGTGAGCCTGATGCGAATAACAATAATAATATAATCCATTAATTTACACAATGCAAGTATCATTTAAAGTAATAGTTATAAAGACGATGGAGAAATGTATATGAATGAGAAGCTGATGATAACTATAAGCACAGGTATTCTGGCAATAGGCGCGTATTTA
>JALGVT010000058.1 GCA_025774555.1 candidate division LCP-89 bacterium | reverse complement strand
ATTGCTGTCATTCTGGCAGTATTCCTGCCAATTGAATGTAACGATTATACTCTATAGTAAAGTTCGTACTATTACGAATGGATTTATATTGAGCGATTTGCAACGCATCATTAGGACTCGCGTCACAGATTTATTTAATATTCGCTACCCGATCATCCAGGGGGGCATGGTCTGGGCTGCCGGTTATAAACTGGCTGCAGCCGTGTCAAACTGCGGCGGACTGGGATTAATCGGCGGCGGTTCGATGGATGCCGAGCTTTTTCGGCATCATGTGCAGAAGTGTAAAGCTGTAACGACGTCTCCTTTCGGCGTTAATATCCCCATGATTTATAAGCATGCCGAAGAACTGCTGAAGATCACGCTTGAAGAGGAAGTTAAGGTTGTCTTCATATCTGCTGGGGATCCCGGGAAATATACACCGTTACTGCATGAAGCCGGAGCTGTCGTCGCACATGTTGTGCCCACTGTCAAACTGGCAGTGAAAGCCGCGAAACGCGGCGTCGACGCTATTGTGGCGGAAGGAACCGAAGCTGGCGGGCATAACGCGCCGCAGGCAGTGGCAACTTTCAGCCTGATACCGCAGGTAGTCGATGTGGTGGATATTCCGGTCATTGCAGCAGGCGGAATCGCCGATGGTCGAGGTTTGGCGGCTGCTTTTTCCCTCGGAGCTGAGGGCATTCAAATGGGAACTCGTTTCGCCTGTACGGTCGAATCGTCCGCGGCGGATAGTTATAAGAAAGCAATTGTGGAATCGGGTGATGATGATACTGTCCTCACTCTGATGAAGATCGGTCCAACCAGGATGATAAAAAATAGCTTCTCGGACAGAATCCAGCAAGCCGAAGCTGACGGAGCTGATGAAGATACTCTATCGGAACTTAGGGGATACAATCGCCCCAGGCTGGGTATCTTTGAAGGCGACACATCGGAGGGGATGCTTGAAGCAGGGCAGTCCGCCGGGTTGGTAAAGGAGATTTTAAGTGTGGAAAACGTCTTTAAGCAGATTATCAACGAGTATGAAAAGGCACGTGCTGTTCCGTTTGATATATCCAATTGAAATAAAGACAAGATTCCAGTAGCGAGATCAGATATTTTTTATTATTTTATTTGCTTAATCTGAAATCAATAAATAAACAAAAATACAGATGGGTAGAATTCTTTCTATGGAGACTTTACAGATTCCACCCAAAAAGGAGAACAGAATGGAAAAGAGCAAAATCCAGGCATCCCTGGACGTGATTAGACCATCCCTGCAGGCTGATGGTGGCGACGTAGAACTGGTTGAAATTACTGATGATGGCGTCATTAAAGTCAGGTTGACGGGAGCATGCGGTGGCTGCCCCATGTCACAGATCACCTTGAAACAGGGGATTGAGAGTTATATGAAGCAGGCACATCCCGAAGTTAAATCGGTGGAATCCGTTTAACTATCAAATCAGCAATTAATTCTGTGGAGATCAAATGACTGATAATCAAGCCCTCAGCGATGAACTCGAGGCGCTGCAATTCGCGCTGAAAACGGAGAATGAGGGTTACGAGTATTATAAAGAGGCGTCCAATCGAACAGATCACCCGGTAACCAAGAAATTCTTCGCGCGCCTCGCAGAAGATGAAATCGAACACATACGTCTTATCAATGAATTTCACGACTCGTTGAGTGAATCTGGAGGCTCGACAGAGATTAACGTTCCGGAAACACCGGAGAAATTCAAAGTAAGGTTAAAGACGATTTTCGAAGATGCTAAGAAGAATTTCAAGGATAACGTTAAACCGGACACGGGCATTCTGGAAGTCTATCGTCATTCAATGGAACTCGAAACAAAAGCGGCAGAGTTCTATAAAGAGCGCCGGGAAGTCACAAAATTCGAGTCTGTGAAAGAGTTCTATGACTGGCTTTTCCACTTTGAAAGCGATCACTATGCCATGCTGTCCGAAACACTATCCTATCTGGAGAATCCGGAACAGTGGTATCAGAATTATGAAAATTCCATCTTTGAAGGATAGAAATTAAAATTCACTACATTAAAAAAGAGGCGTCCCTCGCCTCTTTTTTGTTACTCTCAACTTTTTAGCGGTATTTAAAAGTAATTTCCAGCATTGTCAGCCAGGCAAGAATGCTTAACCTCCAATCTATACAGGTTCATACGAGGTGGAGGATAGACATTCTTGTCTGTCAGTAAGTCTATATTGGAAATTACTTTTGAGCGTTGTTGTAACTTACTTTATCTCAAATTCTGCATACCGGCAAGCCCAATGATACCCTCACGAGGACCGTTCTCGGTTCTGAAATACTCGAATTCCCAATCGAACTGCACTCCCTCCCCTATTCCGAGGAATTCCAGATATTCGCCGCCGATTCTCTGCAGATACCAACCGCCGGGAGCTTCAGGATCAGAAGGCGCTGGACGAAAGAGGAAATTGATCTCCCGTTTAGAGCGCCAGGGATCGTCGATATTGTCCTGCCGGGCGATGTAATAGATGACAACGAGCTGTTCTTCACTCAGCATCTGCTCTGAGTCGAAGAATAGACCGGTAGCCTTGGGGTCGGCTTTTACTATCTCTTCAGTGATCTTTTTGCTCAGCTCCTCAGGCGTGGATGGAATCTGCTGGCAGGAAGAGGCAAGAAAAGCTATGGCAAGAAGTATGGATATAAACAAGTCCGCTCTTGAAGTAGGTATCGAATGGCGCATGGGGAAATCCATTATTATGAATTTGCAGTAATATAAGGAAAAAGTGCGCGAGTTCCAAGAAGTATAGAGCAGAATATCTTCTTGATCGAACTCTTAACCCAGCAGTCTTTTACTCCATCACCAGTTCGGCTATCCAGATTCTACCATTCGCTTCAAAGGCGATCTGTTTCCTATCCGCTGATATTACCGGCTGACTGGTTATCATGTTCAGGCTTTCGGTCAGATTCACAGCCGTGGCGGCGTCCCGCATGATCAGGTAAACGTCGCCTTTGGTTATTAAATGACCGTCGTCCTCCGTCCGCTCAAAGAGAAAGAATGATCCGTCCGCTGCCCAGCAGACATTGTTGCCAGGACCGATCGGAGTACTCGATCCCGTTTCCAGGTTTACGTACACCAATCCGCCTGTTTGATTTTCATAAATGACCCGCTTCCCATCGGGAGACTGCACCGGGAGACAACATTCCGCAATCTGCGGTGATATTCGCTGCGGCAGAGCGCCGCTTTGCACTCTGAAAATTCCCGCTCCGTCCTGATATACCCAGCCGACTGCCGAATCTTCGACCGTATCACCGCCAACCGTCCATGAATGAATGCCATCGTTCACGAGCACGCGTATGGCATCGCCATACCAGACAGGCAATCCTATGTTTTCAGCAAACACAAGCAGCGTATCGTTCCCTTCCGGATCGACGCGGTGCAGCTCCCTCCCGCGATTGATCACCTTCTTATAATAAATACTTCCATCAGGCGTGAAGGCAAATTTGAATCCGACGCCTACTCCTGAGGCAATCGATTTTATAAATCCGTTCTCTTGATTGATCTCCAGTATTTCGGCATATTTGGGCGTAGAACAGTAAAGCCGCCCGTCCGGACTCCATTGTGGAGCCATAAAAAAGGTCGATTGGGAGGTTACCGGTCTGACGTTTCTCAGTTCAACAGCATGGCTCAGACCAACTGAAAACAACAGAAGAAGGATCAGCTTATTCATTAATTATGATTTCCAGCTAATATTACGATAATACAGTCCGTTTTTGTTGCTATCTCGGAAACAAGATAATCATTCACAGCGTAAAAGGCAAGTGAAAACAACCGTAAGAACCAATTCCACGTCCCCAATCTATCCGGTCGAGCTTTCTCTTGACTAATGCTGTGAAAAAACCTATATTTATATCAGCTATAAGTGCATATAAGTAATTACTGGCGAGCTATAGACAAACATGCCCTTCAAATTATTTGACCGCTATATCATCGGTATTTTCATCCGGCAGCTACTGTTTTCGCTGATAGCGGCAGCCGTCATCTTTATTATTGTGGACCTGATCGAGCATTTGGACAGGTTTATCGATAAAAACGTCGGCTTCTGGGTAATATTCCGTTATTACGGGTATTTTCTCCCCTACATCCTATATCTCGTTTTGCCTGTCGCTATTCTCCTCGCCACTCTGTTCACGATCGGCGGTCTGAGCCGAACGCATGAATTGACCGCCATGAAGGCGTCGGGTATCAATCTTCACCGTATCCTGTTCCACCTGCTCTTTATCGGGATACTTCTTTCCGGTTGGAATTTTATTTTCGGGGAAACAGTCGTCCCTTATAGCAACAAAATGAATAAGGACATTTATCGGTATCACGTCAAGGGTATTAAAAGCGATAAGGCGGGACGCAGGGGCGATATTTATCTGCGCAATCAGCCTGACGAACAGGTTCATATCAAGTATTACGATGCCGAAAAAGAAACAGTCTTCAATCTCGATTGGCAGCATTACGACAAGGAAATCATGAAGCAGCGCATCGTAGCTCGCAAAGCGTTGTGGCGTGATTCGACGTGGGTTATAGATATAGGTAGTCGATGGACCTTCTACCCGGACAGCAGTGTGCGGCGTCAGTTTACGGACATGACGTTTTCCGATCTCGGCTTCGGTCCTTCCGATCTGGTCAAGGTGCAGACGGACCCTGAAGAGATGGGTTACTGGCAATTGGACAGTTTCGTTACGAGGCTGCGCGACATGGGCGGAGATCCGCAAAGATGGTCTGTGGAACTGGCTTTTAAGACTTCGATGCCGTGGACATGCGCGATTGTTATTCTTTTAGGCGTGCCGATTGCGGCGCATTACCGCAGATCCGGAGTGTCGCTTTCGTTCGGCATCGGGCTGTTTATCAGCTTCGTATATTTCGGACTGCAGCAGATCGGTAAGGTGCTCGGCTTCAACGGCGCCTTAGAACCGCATTACGCCGCCTGGGCTGGAAACCTCCTCTTCCTGCTGGTGGGGATATTTCTCTACTGGAAGGTGGAGAAATAAAAGCTGCGCTTTCCCAGCTATATTCTCCGCAATCTCTTGACAATTGTATTCTATTTTCGTATATTGTTTAGCCGTTAGCAGTTAGCTGTTGGCTGTTAGCTTTAAGTTTTTAGCTTTTAGCTTTAACCTGAAATTCGGGGCGTAGCGCAGTCCGGAAGCGCATCTGCTTTGGGAGCAGAGGGTCGTCGGTTCAAATCCGGCCGCCCCGACAAAATAAATCGGTGACAAGAGAGGGCGCACATTTATGCGCCCTTCTATCTTCTGTATTCTGACTTAAAACTACTTTATCAACACCATCTTTTTTGTGGCTGTGAAATCTCCAGCGGTGAGGCGGTACAGGTAGATTCCCGAGGCGAGGTTGGAAGCGTTGAAGGTGACCTCATGTGATCCGGCATCCCGCCAGCCATTTACCAAAGTCTTAACCAGCCGACCCGATATATTATAAACATCCAAGTTGACTTTTGTAGCTTCGGGCATATCGAATACCAGCGTTGTAACCGGATTAAAGGGATTGGGATAGTTATCGCCTATTGAGAAAGCTATAGGTTTGATTAGAGTTGAAACTCCCGGAGCCACCCCAAAACACTCGGTCATATAATCGTCTGGGTTTATCTTACAAGCATAAAAATCATAAGTCCCTCCATAGACACCCTTTGTGTGCCCCGTAATGAAGTACCCTCCGTCGACATCCTGATCTACACAGGTGCCCCAATCATGTTGGATATCACCTATTGTATGCTCCCAAATGTGTTCACCCAGCTCATTTGCTCTAACCACAAAGATATCCCTTTCGCCAGCACCAAAAGATAGGGTCCAACCGGTTAAGATATATCCGCCATCAAGTGTCTGTACAACACTTTCGCATATATCCGTGAAATCTCCACCAAATGTTTTGCTCCATACTTCTTCACCTTCTGAATCGGTCTTAACCAGATAAAAGTCAGGCCATCCAGCAGCACCACCACAACTTCCAGCAACAATATAACCGCCATCGGAGGTCTGTTGCACACTAAAGCCCTTGGATCCCGCAGCATATAATTGGGGCTCGGGCCACTCTTCATCACCGTCTTCATCGGTTTTGATTAAGCAGGCATAATTCACACCATAGATGCGCATCTTTCCAGTGATGATATATCCGCCATCGCTCGTCTGCTGTACACAACAACCAAAATCTTGTTCTGTCCCCCCAAAAGTTTTTTGCCAGATTTGATCGCCACTTTGATCGGTTTTAACCAACCAGATATCATCGTTGCCTGATCCATATGATCCTGTGCATCCAGCAAATATGTACCCCCCATCAGATGTCAGTTGAACGCTACTTGCGACATCAGATTCGGTACCACCTATGGTTTGATCCCACACGACTAAGTCAGGTGTCTGCTTAACACTTCCGCCACGGGCAGGTTGACCTGGCTCATTATATTGCCGTTGCCATGCTTGAGAACCATCTAAATAGGTTCTGACTAAATTGACTTGACTTAAGGGCGAAAAGGAATTGGTCATTCCGACGATGATGTAACCTTTGTCCTGAGGATATCCAGGTTCTGGAATTACGGTAATTTGATGCCCTTCAGCTGAAATGTCTTCAAGCACACCGCCATAGTACTCATCCCATGCCTCTTCTGGCCCCCTTAGCGTCACTTCGTAGTCTGTATCAGTGTTGCCTGATTCATCAGTACCTAATCGCGCAATGGCTATGACAATCTTATCCCCGTGGTCAAGCGTATAAGAGATTTCCCGTTCTGTGACTCCCGGATTGAACAACCACTGTTCCTCATGATCATCGATGAACTGACCATGATAGTCAAGTGCTATGACATTGACATAAAAATCGGTATAATTCTGGTCACCATCAGGATCACGATCAAACATGATCCGCACAGTGGAATGATCCGGCATGAAATCATAAACTAAGTAATCCAGACCAAAGGCACTAGGGATATCACCGGAATGGTGAATATATCCACCATAATACGGTTGAGGATTCTGACATGGAAGCGAGAATATATCAGGAGTATTATATGTATTATTATCGTAACAGGGATTCCAATTATCATAACCAGGATTGTTAAAATACGCCATTTTTACAAATTCTCTAAGCGCCGAAGTCATTGAAGTGTACCGACCACCGCCAAGCACAAATTTGTTAAGCATGAAATCATCAACCTGATCTAATTCAACAGGAAATGGGTTGCCGTTGTTGTGACATGTTTCACGGATTATCGCCAGTCTCTCTCTGGTTGCCCAGTCTTCATATCCATAATGTTCATAAAGAAAACGCCAGAAAAGACTGTATCTATAAGTTTGCACCTGAAGGCTCTGATTTAGCCAGAACCAATTAAGATACATGTCTGCCCACTTTTTATATAAGCTTCCATCATCATATGCTGCATTGATGGCACCTGGTAGTTGACTCATATCCGGTTCACCCATAAATACAGTAGTCAATAATACAGCCTGGCCCTCAACCATCCAACCTATTTCCCTATCCTTAATGTCAAGTGGAGTATGATTCGGACCTGTTGTATTATGAGAAGCTTGAATGCCGTGATAAAACTCGTGACACATCGCCAAATAGATACGTTCCCATTCAGGATCGTGCGTCGGGTCCATATTCAGATTGCTTCCGATCCCGATTACTCTCATAGAACCTAAAGATCCTCCGGTATTAGCCATATAACGGTACCAGTTTCCAAGGACCTGAGGATTGCCAGAATCGTTGATTCCTATCCAGTAAAGGTTATCACTAGAATACGGCATCTCTCTTTCCAGTCCGAGACAAAGACCCCATTCATTCACCTGCTTTTGCCAAGAAGCTGTAAATGCGTTTTCTACATGTCCACAGAATTCGGGGTTAGTATAGCTACCTTGATAGAATTCGAATGCCTGATTTGTAAAATATACAGTATAATACATGGACCCAATTCCGTTTGATACAATCCCATCAAATCGCATATCCGGGATAACCCTTTGTGGTATAGGGAATGCATTAACATGACCGCCCACTACAATCCCTGGTGCATAAATACAAGTGTTTTCTAATGTAAAAGAATCCCATGTATATGTGGCAGTTCCATTAACGTCGACAATAAGTGGTACCTCTATAGTTGGAAACTGTGAATTATTGGGGAGAGGCATTATCCTAAGCACAACATTAGTAGCTAGCGGTTGTAAACCCGTTACTTCAAAATTGAGCGATTGGCCAGGTATCAGGGAAATGTTATTCGGTCCGTCACCTAAACCTACTGTGAGATAGTGATGTTCTGCCAATAATTCTTGAGTCACTTGGTCTTTCTCATTAAGCTTAGAATAGATGCCTGTTCCAGTGATTATCATTTCAATATCGTCCATCATGTTAAACAATAAAGGCGTGAACATGGTTCTACATTTTCCTTCCAGCCAGAATTCTACCTCCCTTATCTCGTCATTATCAATCCAGAATAATAATTCAGGATTACTAATCTTTGTTCCTGTGGTTGTCTCCACCTCTTGTTTGATGACCATTCGATATTGTATGGCATATGAATATCTTTTAATCTCTACTTCATCAAATTCTAATACTTTAATATCACGATCCAATTCATAGAGTGCCACTCTGGCAAATGCTTCTAATCGCTCCTTTATAGTGCAGGTTGACTTAGATGCAACTTTTGAGTATAGTAGGTTAAATTGATTATGCATGACGTATATTTCATTATTGTATAACGCGTAAACACATCTTTCTGGACTTCCAGATCTCCTACTCATTATTTCCTTGAAAAGAACTCCGGGAAATACTTTGGCAAAGATGGGGTGTTGAACAGTCTCAGCTTCTGATAGCTCTTCTCTGAATTTCTCAAGCTTATCCTGGTCCGCAAAGCCAGTAGCGGCGCAAACACAGATAAGCAAGATAGCTGTAAAGATTTGCTTTTTCATTTCTCTCTCCTTTTTTTTAAACGAAGTTTCTCCTATAGAAATGAGATATTGCAATATAGTACTTCGAATAACTGTTTGTCAAGTGCAATTTTCTGCTTTTTTCTAAAAAATAAAAGAGCCCCGCCGAAGCAGGACTCCTTCTGTTTTTTGTTTTCTGTTTTCTGTATTCTGTATTCTGTTCTCTGCATTCTGGCTACTTTGTCAAAACCATCTTGCCTGATGCTGTGAATTCACCCGCGGTCATGCGGTACATATAGACGCCGGATGACAGATCGGACGCATCGAAAGTAACCTCATGGCTGCCAACTTCACGCCAGCCGTCAACCAACTGTGCAACTTCACGACCGGAGACGTCATAGACGGTAAGCTCCACATAGCTGAGAGCCGGAAGCTCATAGCTGATAGTGGTCGTCGGGTTGAACGGGTTGGGATGAGCGGTGTACAGCGCGAATTCGGTCGGAAGGTCGGCAGCGCCTTCATTCTCAACGCCGGGCACGCCGTACCAGGTCACTTCGACCGGATCTGACTGGAAGGATTCGCCTTCATCATACAGAGCCGATACGGTGAATGTGAAAGTTGAAGGACCGGGCAGGTTATCGACATAAGTTGTATCAGTAGTATGTCCCCTATCATAACCGTTACGATAGACTATGTATTCGATGAAGTCATCGGTGTTGTCTATCTGATAAGAGTGAGACGGGATAATCATAACTTTTTCCTTCGGAACAGGAATCTCTGCTGGCGCTTCTTGAATCACTGGCGCAGGTAAGAGTTCAGCTATTTCACCACCAGGATACTCCACTATCGCGCGTATGAGATACTGCTGGTTCCACATGGACCATGATCCGGAAGCAAAATCCCAGCTCCGGTTGTTGTTATCGAGTGTATCTGTGCCCAGCGCAACGTAATCATTAGTCCATCCAAAACCAACCATAAAGTCGCTGGTGAAACTAAGTCCGGCACTGCTCACATCAACCTCGGTCCAATCGTCATTGTTCGCCATCGTATTCTGTGAGAGCAGAGCTGTCGTTCCCGGTTGAGATCCTAACCATTCGTACACTTCAGCATTGAAATCGGTGGCGCCACTCGTGAATATTTTAAGTGTCAGGACATCGCATGGATATGCGGGGCTCATACGGCACGCCATAGTGGCATTCGTATAATACCAGAATTTGTTCGGAATTCCGTTGTCATAAATCAGCTCTTCAATCGCGCCACCGCCGCCTTCAACGGAATCCCAGGTTAAGGTTACGTCACCGGTCACGGAATCGAGGTCGGCTGTCAGGTTCTGCGGGATGGCCAGCGGATCGTGGTGCAGGTAGAAGACGCCCATGTCAGCTATGGAACCGTCGGGATCATAGGGTGACGTTGGATCGCCGGCGTCAACGCAGGGAGATCCAACCTGAAGGTGGAAATCGCCATTATCGGGATCAACCCACAGAGGATCTTCGTCGATGTTACCGAAACCGGCTAAGCCGCCCTGAACGTCGCAGTAACTCGTTGCCATAGTGTTGCTGAGCTGCGCGGCTCCGGTGTTCCCCCAGAAAATGGAGTTCTTCACTACTGGCTGTGTGCCAGCGCCGACATACGTTACTGCTCCATTGTCACCGGCGGTGTTGTCATAGAAGGAACAGTTTTCAATGTTGATCACGCCGTACCAACTGTAAATGGCGCCGCCCCAACTGGCGCTGTTCCCCCAGAAAACACAGCGGGTAATGACAGGAGCGGAATTATCGCAGTAGATCGCTCCGCCGCGCCGGTCGATAGGACCACCAACGGTGGAATTCCCGTCGGTGAAGAAGCAGTAGTGCACCGTGCTGGCAGTCGTCTGGTTAAAGAAACGGATGCCGTTCCAGCCCGTCACGGGATCGGTTGCATAGAAATTGATCATATTGTCTTCTGTGCCGGTAGCTTCGAGGACACCATTCACGATCATCTTGTAGTAACCCTGAAACTCAACGTCCACATCTTCTTCGATGGTCAGATTCTGACCGTCAGGCACGGTAATTTCGCCCTGGATCTGGTATGGTGATCCAGCCGCATTCCAGGTGCCGGATACGTCGCCTGCAGGGATTACTGTCTGCGCTGAAGCAAACGATGCTGTCAGCAGAACCATACATAGTCCGAAAAGAAATCTTTTCATCATTTTGTACTCCTGAATTAAATCTACTAATTTATTCTATCTATTTGTTTGTCTATCTTCTTAACAATCTGGTATTATTCAAATTTCGGAGAGCTTAATCGGCGCATCTCCAACGCTGAATTAAGACTATTTTGACTGTCCGTCCAGCAATACCACAACCACACTTTTAATATACTGAAGTAAATCGTTTTTTTATTAAAAATCAAGCACTTTCTTGTAAAAATATCAGGTAAGGTATTAAAATAGTTAATGCAATATTTCAGAGTCGAGATCACCGTTATTTAGAATTGCGCCTGCGAATTCAATAAGTTACATCCCTATTATTCTTGCAAGTATCAGACCATTATTAAAACGTGGAATTAAGGTTCGTTATTCCGCGGATACAGGTATGCTCATCGGCTGGCTGAATGTCAACGCCGAATAAAACGGTATGTCTTGCGCTACTCCCCGGCAATAAATGCCCCGAAATGATACTCTGTATTCAGGTAATAAACAGACGAGACGAGATAGGAGTTCTCGCCTCGTCTTATACCGGAGGGACACGCTTCATCGTGTCCTTTTACTGGGGGCTGTCCCAAAAGTCTATCAACTGTCATTGTCCCATAGGGATGCCTTCGGCACGAACGTAGTGTGGTAATCTCTTAATGCTTGTAATATAGGAGATTGCCACGTCTCTACGTTCCTCGCAATGACTCAATATTCCTCTTTTAGGACAGCCCTTTCCATATAGCTACGTCCGGATCGGAATTACCTTCGGTTCGGTCGATTTGTAGCTGGGCATGCACATTCCCAGATTAGCATTTATGTAGGTGGGGTCGCAGATAATATACCGCTTCCCCTGATAGGTCACAGAGTCTCCATTGATGTTGTCCTTGAACTTTACCGCCGTGGCAACATGTCCAGGATAGTCCAAGCCTATGACGTCCAAACCGATGAGATTCCTGACCAGATAAGAAAAGAGAACGCTGCGGTCTTCGCAATCACAGTAGGCATAGAAGAAAGGCTCTTCAGGAAAGAAATATTTCTCCCTGCCGAACTGCTTATCATCGGTCTGGTAATCGAACGCGGTCTGCACGAAATGCAGCAGGAGATTCACCGCTTCAGCTTCGGATTTGCCGATCAATAGAGGCTTTAACGCCGGAACCAGCGACGCTATAGCAGTTTCCGATAATGGAGCACGGAAATAGACGTCAAGATCAGTCAGAGGATACTGATTGTAGAAATCGATGACGTTCTTATCGTACCAGACGTTCACCGAATATTCCTTCCCCATGTCAACGAAATTCAGCGTCCTGGTATTTATATCAGAAGCCAGATCCGGTGAACGCGATAACTGCACGTCAATTATTCTTGTCGCGTCTGGGTAGCTGCCCTTATATATGTAAACTGTCCCTGCTTCTCTACCGTCATCGAAAGAAATAAGATAATAACTCTTGCCGTCGATGGTAAAGTAGGATATCTCGTAGAGGTTGTTCCCTGTTGGCAGCAGGAGATACACTTGATTGTCTCCGTATCCGACGCGAGCGTCGTACCCGGACTCAACCAGCATAAACCAGGTGAAGAGGTAAGCGCCATTTTCCGATCCCTGGTAGATTTGCTTCCCCACTTCATAGAGGAAAAGGGCATATCCCCAATCATTCAATCCCATCCTGATCCTCTGTTCAGTGGCTCCTGCCAGGAAATCGTTATACTTCCCCCGGCTGCTGTTCGCCCAGAATTCACTGATGACCTGATTGTTGATGACGCTGCCGATATAAACCTTCAGATCGGGATCGTACTCGATCTCCACTGGAGATTGAAAATAGCTGAATGCCGCTTTTTCAGTGCGCGCGACAGGTCCCGTTATCAATTCATCAAATGGATTGGGTTCGGGTTCCGGAGGCGGCGGAGGCAGGAACGAAATCCTCTCTACTTTCTGGCTTTCCGCAAAAGTTGCCTCTAACGCTGTGTTATCTTCTTCGGTAACTTCCGCCATCGGCATAACGACCGGTTTGGGAGTATCATCTCTCTCCAATCCAGGCAGCATCTCCGTCTTCATCCACTCCTTTTTCAGGAGATTGGCAAATTCGAGGTCAGTCTTGAATTTCATGTCGTGATATGAGGGCGGTTCGCCGGATTTGTACTTATCCTGAGTGATCGCAGCCATTGCTATCAGCGTCATAAGTAACGCGCTGAGGGATAAGATCGCCAATGTTCTGATGGGACGGATCATGGTCATGCCTCGCTTCTTAATCTAAGTTACCATTATTACATCATTCTGAGACTGTTTGTTCCATAGACGGGAGGTAATAAAAAGGGCGATCGTAAGGATCGCCTGATGATATTGTAGGGGCGAGGTAACCTCGCCCCTACTGGATCCCGGATCAAGTCCGGGATGACACATCCTGTGTTTTACTTCATCAGCGCCATTTTGCCGGATGCTGTAAAATCTCCCGCCGTCAAACGGTAGACGTAGAGCATCGCGCCAGCCGTTAACCAATTCCGCGACCTGTCGTCCGGCGGTGTCATAGACTGACAGCTTCGTTAAACTTGCCGCTGACAGCTGATAGCTGATTGCTGTCGTCGGATTGAACGGATTGGGATAGGCGCCCAGCAGCGCGAATCCTGTTGGGGCTACGCGCGTGTCGCCCTTTACAATCTCATCGAACGGATTGGGCGCGCCATCCACTGGATAGGGAACAAATCCAGCGGTGAAATCTGTGCCCGACTTCACAAATGGGAAGCTATCGCCGGCATATACAGTGCCGCTATAGACACCTACATTCGCTCCAAAGGTATAATTCCCAGCCGCATAGCTGGCAGGCACCGGGAAGTACATATCGGGACGCTCTGACTTCCAGCCGTGTGTACAAGCCGCCCATGCCGCACGAAAAAGCCCGCGGCATCATAGTAGAAGGCACGGGATCACATTTCGATAAAGGACTGCGTAGAAGCCTTCGTCAGAGGCGAAGACGATTGGCTGAAGATCAAGGAGGAGTTCGGAGATTTGGGGGCGTTATACTCAGAATTAAACACAAAAAGGGGCTTTCCCAAAAGAGAAATATTTAGTCATTGCGAGGAACGTAGTGACGTGGCAATCTCTTATTTTACAAGTACTAAGAGATTACCACACTTCGTTCGTGCCGAAGGCATCCCTATGGGACAATGACAGTTTATAGACTTTTGGGACAGCCCCTTTTTTCTATTACTTTCTGTACCGAGGGCCGGAATCGAACCGGCACGGGTGTCAAAACCCGGGGGATTTTAAGTCCCCTGCGTCTACCAATTCCGCCACCTCGGCGACCATTATACAGGGATATTACTGCACAAAAAATGAGGCGGCGACCGGATTCGAACCGGTGAATAGAGGTTTTGCAGACCTCCGCCTTAGTCCACTTGGCTACGCCGCCTATAGCTGAGACTGCCCCCAGAAGGGGGCATAAAAATCCTTCCCGGGTTCGGGATCGGGAGAATAAAAGATAATGTATAGAGCGGGAGACGGGATTTGAACCCGCGACAGTCTCGTTGGCAACGAGAGACTCTACCACTGAGCTACTCCCGCTTGTGTTGCGCTGGTGGAGCATAGCGGGATCGAACCGCTGACCTCTTGAATGCCATTCAAGCGCTCTCCCAGCTGAGCTAATGCCCCAAAAATAGAACTTGAAATATAATAAATTTAACTGTCGCTGTCAAGTCTTTTTTGGGAAAGCGAGATTCAATAATAAGTATGATGTTATATATGCGACGCTTATTCTTTTTCTTCCCCTGTCCAAACTGAAAGCACCGACCGTTTGGCGTGATTGACCACATAATGAGCCGTCGATCCCAGAAGCGTCTCCTTCAAAATGGACGAGCCACGCGTTCCCACGATAATTAAATCGACGTCTTTCTCCCGTGCAACTTCGCAGATCGTATCCGGCGGTTTGCCTTCACGCAAGAGTATCTCAGTCTGAACCTCACTACCGCCGCAGGTATCCGAATCCATCTCGATCTTATTACGAATCTCAAGAGCCTGCTTTTTAATGTCATCATGGAAATTGGAAACGTCAACCCGGAGCATGAGCATCTCCTCCTTGTTCAGGAAGTCTTCACGTACGTTCAGGATGAGCAGTTCGGCATTGTACAGTTTTGCCAGATCCACCGCCGCAGCAAGCGGTTTTATAGCCCGCTTACTGAGGTCATCAGCGAAAAGTATCTTCTTATACATTTATTCTACCTCCAGAGTATTCGTTAAAAGAAAATCAGGGTGATCAGCAGGAACAACGGGAAGAGAATCCCAACCGACCAGAGCATATATCCTAAGAAACTGGGCATCTGGATTTTATTCTCTTCGGCAATCGACCTGACCATGAAATTCGGCGCATTACCGATATAGGTAACCGCCCCAAAAAAAACTGCTCCAACGGATATCCCCTTCAGGGTTATGATAAACTGCCGCCCTGCGTCGCTTTCAATTAAACCTCGCAGAATCTGACTCGCTTCTAACTCCGTTAACCCCAGTCTGCCCAGAGTCATATTGAAGAATGTCAGATACGTCGGCGCGTTATCCAGGAAACTGGACAAACATCCCGTCACCCAGAAATAATGCCACGGCTCTCGCACTGCATTCACCAATCCCGCAAGTGATCCCTGGCTTCCAGCCTTGAGCATTGCCAGCGCAGGGATGATCGTCATGAAGATACCAGCGAAGAGGTAAGCGACCTCCTGTATAGGAAACCAGGTGAAGGAGTTATCGCGGCGGAGATCTTCGCTTGTCGTTTTCAAGGAAAGCAGTCCCATGATGACAATTAAAACGTCGCGCATTGCAGCTGATACACCAATATGGATTCCCAATAAGTTGAATTCGCCCGCATCCCATAACCCGGAGAGTAGAACCGCGCCCATGATGCCAGCGAGGAAAATCAAATTGTGCAGCCCTTCAATCCGCAATGGTATCTTTGCTTCCGTATCGCTGGTGGGTGATCCTTCCCTGCGGTACATAATGGTATCGATGATGAAAAATATTGGTAAAAGCGTCAGACTCATTATCATCATTTCCGGAAACAGCTTAAGCGTCCAGAAAAAGGGCACACCATGCAGAAATCCGAGGAATAGAGGCGGATCTCCCAGAGGCGTCAGTGAACCGCCGATGTTGGAAACTAAGAAAATGAAAAAGACGATGATATGGATTTTCGATTTCCGCGATTTATTGGCGCGGATGAGGGGACGGATAAGCAGCATCGATGCGCCGGTCGTGCCAATCCACGATGCCAGAATGGTGCCGATTATCAGAATAATCAGATTCACAGCAGGAGTTCCCGCCAGCGTGCCTCTTACCAGGATCCCCCCCGACGCGGTGTATAGACCCCACAGGAGGATGATAAATGGGATGTAATCCAGCAGGTAGATGTGCATAATTTCGTGAAAGGCGTCTGCCTTAAAGGCTATTAGAAAAGGCACGGCAAACAGGACCGCCCAGAAGGCGGACACTTTGCCGAAATGGTGATGCCAGAAAACTGGCTTGAACAGGGGAAACAACGCTATAGATAGCAGTATCCCCACAAACGGCAGAGCTGACCAGATAGGCAGATGTTCACCCAAAGCGCTGCCTGAATGGACGGCTTCCGCCTCATGCCCTTCCGTTGCCAGCGCAATGCTGGTAAACAGGGATATGAGAATAATGGTAAAAACAACGATGGTTGTTGAACGTATGAGGTATCTCATGGTCTTATTATTGTCTGGTTGGTATTTACATTACAATTGGTAAACAAAACACATAATCTTCATACTCCACCAGGAAGGACTTAGCTCCGGATTTATTATAAATTTATACGTGCAGTCGGGAGTTCCCCTCTGAATGTCGATTATTCTCGTGCTGGCAGACGCCCTCGTCTGCCAGTCGCGCGTTTAACAGGTCTTCGCACAAGGGCGTACGACGACACACAAATTTAGATTCTCGGACAAACTGCTGCGCGGGAGAGACAATGGAATACTCAAGTATGTGCTGCAACAGCTTCTTCAAAATGCGCCAGCAACCGATTCAGATGTAAATTCAAGCTGAACTTTTCCCGCACGATATGCTTGCCTTCTCCTGCTAACTGTATACGCAACTGCGGCTCTTCAAGAAGCTGAAGCAGAACATTTTTCAACGCTCCAGGATCTTCCGGTGCAATCAAGAGTCCGTTAATTCCATGTTGGATGATCTCCGGCACACCTCCAGCATTCGTTGCAATAATCGGCACATTCAGCGCCATTGCCTCTAACAGAACCAGACCGAATGATTCTTTCTTTGATGCCAACACAAAAGTATCCAGGGCATTATAAGCATCCGCGGTATTAAGAATAAATCCTGTAAAATGTGCGCGGTCTGCAATGTTGAGCGCCCGCGCCTGCGCTTTCAACTCTTCATCGTAACCTTCATTTCCCGGAGGCGGATCGCCTACAATGACAACATGCAAGTTGGGGTAATCGCCGACGAGATCTGTCAACACTTCCAGGAGAATATGTTGCCCTTTACCATGCTCCAATCTTCCGATCATACCGATCAGAAAAGAATCTTCGGGAATCCCGTTCGCCATCCTGAATTCACGCCCTGCATGCTTGTCCTCCTTCAGCTTGTCGATGTCAATACCGTAATGAAGGGTGAAGACTCTGTCCGCTCTAACCGGCAGGTTATTCAAAGCCAGCTTCCGCATACGATCAGTGATTGTCAAGATTCGATCTGCTTTCGCAAAAACGTACTTATGGAATATGTCCCGCTTCTTCAAAGTACTGTCGATTTGTAAGGTAAACACTCTCGAAACATCATTAATCCGGGCAAATGGCGCCAGATCTTTCGAGCGGTGCAGATGAATTACATCAACCGGCTGATTTTGGATCTGACGATTGGCTTTCCAACAGAACATTGGACTGACATAACCCGGTTCACGGAATATTCTGGTTGGAACGTCCTCTGTGATGGGATGCTGTAAGGTACGCGATCCATCTGCCAACCAAAGTTCAACCTGGTGACCTCGATCCTGTAACTGCTTTGCAGTATTAAGGCAATAAAGCTCCAACCCGCCCAAGGATGGCGTGAAGCACGCTTCGATGATTCTCAATATTCAGCCTGCGTATGGTGAGACTGTTGCTTAACGCGCTAACCAGTTTTATCCAGAGAATTATCCTTTCCGGATGGATCTCTTCTCGTGCCGGCAGATGCCCTCGTCCGCCAGTCGTGCGTTTAACAGATCGTCGCACGAGGGCGTACGACGACACAGAATAATACGGTAAGTCAGCGGTTTTCTTCAGACAGTACAGGAATAAAGATAAGAAATCTTTTTCAAATTGCAAGTTCTAATGAGAAACATTGATATTGCAGGACAGTGAGGAAGGTTGTTTTTTTAGGTCAATCCTGATTGATTTTCAGGGTATCACCGTTGACCGTAATATCGACGGGATCTGTAATTTCTTCGCGGATTATAACTATCGGCTTGTCTTCGCTTGATCTGGTGATTCTCTTCTCCAACTTACTGACTTCAGCTTTTTTCTCTTTGATCATCGCTTTTAATGGTATAACTGACTCAAGTAGTTTCTTCAAGCTCGCAACTTTCATCTTATCCTGCTCTTCGCCACTCTTAGGACGTGATTCGCGCAGATAAATTATGAACGTTTTCTGTAGATTGGTATTACTTACCGTGTGGATTATTTTTTCCCCAAATATAGCCTGTATTTTCTTTAAAGATGCTTCCATCATCTCAATCTCGCGCTTGCCTGCATCAATTTTTCCCTGATAGTAATCTGCGCGTCCGACACGAATTCTGGTTTTTCTTCCTTCAATATCATTTGTTGCCTTCCCCAGTGTAATCTTCTTACCGGCAATAATTCTCGATCCTTGTGAACTTTTTACAGAAACATTTGTGCCAATGATCTCTGAGTTTTCAGCAATACCTCGTATATCAACATTCTCTTTAGCGCTAACCAGAGTGTTTTTTGTGTCACTATTTGTAATAATTGAATCATCAGAAGATACTTCACTATTCAAAACCTTACCGTTGATCATGACAAGAGATCCTGCCATTACAGTCGAACCGGCTTCTACATCACCATTAAGGAACACCTCTCCATGCGTCGTAATGGACGTTCCCTCTTTCAAAGTCCCTTCGATTTCTACGGAATCCATAGTAATCAGATTGTCGATATCATCCGCGTTGATCTTAATGACCGGCTTAACTGAAATTTCAATTTTGTCGGGAATGACCCTCTCGCCAGTTACAGTATAAACGCGTCGATTGGTGCGATCCATGGTCGCTAAACCGTCCAATAACGCGGTAACCGTATTGCCGTCTGCTGAAAGTTCGGTTCCCTCTCTCGCCTCCAGTTTAAAATCCAGACCTTTTACCGCGGGGATTTTCCCGCCCCTGACGTCCAGACCCTCTTTTTTGCCATGCGTGGGTGCGATCTTCTGACAGAGGATGTCGCCTTCTTTTACTCTCCTTCCCTTCTGATATTCGTCAACCTTCATCTCTTCCGTTTGTCCGGTATAGAAGGTGTATTCTAATTGCGCATCGACGCCTTCCTCAGGAAATATTCCTTTAGCAATAGGTATCCCTTTTGCCTGATTTTTATTTTTAATGACCTTCTCTATTGCTTTTTGAATTGTATCTAAGTCGCATAAATCTAAAGCGACTCCAGCTTTCCCTATTTCAGTCTTAATCCGGTCAAGTGTGATAGGTTTATTAAATTCGTCGAGATAATACAGATTCAGTTCTGCAATCATATCGTTGAATAACGATCCGCGGGGAGTGATAGACGGCATTACCTTAACGACCGGCTTGCCCTTTTCTGTTTTTAAACGAGTTATAAACACCTGAACTTCTACACCATCACTCACTTCAGTTTTATCGTGAACCTCCTGCAGTTCTAACTGCTCGTAAGGCACATCGAATTGTTCAGAGATCAGTCGCTTGGCTTCTCGCATCCGAAGGACCATTTCTTCACGAGCCGAGTTCTGCAATGACGAGAGGAACGCATTAACCAGCCAGGTATCGCCGCTTCTGTGCACAATGCGCACCTTTTTGGCTTCATCTGTGGAAATAGTGTCAGTCATTATTCCCGCAAGTAAAATTCCTTGTTAAAATTATAGTTCTTCCTTAAAGAATGTAAATAGTATTTACATGATAAGCAATACAAAATAAAACATATTTCAGGGGTTACAAAATAATTCATAACAGCTAAATATTTTTCCTATCTGGAGAAAGAGTTGGACGTGGGGATTATTCTGTGGGACAGCCCCTTTTCAATCAGGAAGTGAATTATCTTCATGTGATCTTCTTAAAACTCGATAGCAGTTCGCCCGTATGTCCGCTGTAAAGCGCTCTATATCATCTTCAGCAATGTCGAACCGGTTTAGAACTCTGGTGAATATCTCCACCGACGTCTCGAACTCTTCCGGGATAACGTCATCCGCGCCTAAGGCGTATAAACGCTCGACTTCATGAATGAACCGCGTGCGCACAATGATGCGAAACCCGGCATTTAAACGGCGAGCTGACTCAACGATTCTCTCTGTTGCCGCCGCATCCGGAATGGCAATGACGATCACCTTTGCATCCTCTATGTTGACCTGATGCAGCGATTCATCATTCGTCGCATCTCCATAGATGATCGGTTCACCCTGAAGCCTCTCTCTGCGCACCGTTGTAGGATTCATCTCAAGGATAACATAGGGGATATCGGCGGTCTTTGCCGCCCGCGCTACGTTACGTCCATTTAACCCAAATCCAACGATGATCAGGTGATCCTGCATAACACCAACTTGAGGCGGCTTCTGCAGATCTTTCGAACCCAGCTTGATGCGTTCCGGCAGAGGCAGTTTGAAAATCGCGTCTGCCATGCGCGGCGCCGCCGCAATTATTAACGGTGTAGCCGCCATGCTTAATACTGACGCAGCTAAAAACAACTGATAATTCTCCGCTGCAATCAACCCTTCTACTAAACCAAATCTCGATAAAATAAATGAGAATTCACCTATCTGCGCCAACCCGAAACCCACCAACAAGGCGGCTCGAAAAGATAGTCCGATAACCGTGCCCACAAAACCAGCGATCAGGGATTTCAGCGCCATCATACAGAACACAATCGATAACACTAAAACAGGTGAGGCGATTAAAACATTTATATCTAAAAGCATCCCGATTGAGATAAAAAAGAAGCTGGTGAAGAGATCACGGAAGGGCAGTATCTGCCCGAAAGCGTAACTGCTGTACTCTGATTCTGATATAATTAATCCAGCAAGGAAAGCTCCCATTGCCAATGACAGTCCAATGCTGGACGTCAACCAGGCAACCGCCATACAGATGACTAAAATACTCAATAGAAATAGCTCCCGGCTCTGAGTTCTCGCCACCTGAAAAAGCGTGTTGTGCACTACCCACTTTGCCAGAACGACCATAAAGAGAATTACTCCGGCAACCTTGATCACCATCATTAAAAGTGAATAAGCCAGATTACCAGTTGCGCCTGCTAAAATCGGCGTCAGAAGAATCATCGGAACGATGATAACGTCCTGAAAAATCAATATCGCCAGGGAACCCTGACCGTGCGGACTTTTGATTTCAGTACGTTCCTGCAGCATTTTCAGGACAATTGCGGTGCTGGAAAGAGAAACAAGAAAACCGAAGAAAACGGCTTGGTTCAGAGGAAAATTAAAAAGGGAAAGCACACCTGCCGAAACGAGAATAGTCAGCATGACCTGCAGCGATCCTCCCACGATGACGGCTTTCTTGATCTGCATCAACTTTTTAAAAGAGAACTCGATGCCGATCGTGAAGAGTAGCAGCACCACACCGATTTCAGCCATAATTTCCACTTCATGGACGGCTGAAACCAGCGCTAAACCGTGAGGACCTACAATGATCCCGGTCAGCAGGAAAGCCACGATGGCAGGCAAACGGAGGCGATGAAAGATGAGGATAATGAAAATCGACAGCGCCAGGATGACAACGATATCACGAAGAATTGTTATTTCCATGTAACTTCAATGATATATTTTTAGTGGCGACAATTAGCAGCAATAAACGGCGCACTAATTCAAACAAATACGCGCCATAATACCACCGCATCTCGTCGGAAATTATCTGTGATTCCAGGATATTTTTTATCCAATCCCAGAAATTGCTCTTCACTCAGCGGGCTAATTGAATATTCGGTAGTATCATATTTCTTCGGCAGCTTTTCGGCGAGTGCTTTCATTTTGGGCACTTCAATATCGTAGTCGCATTCATCCAGGAAAACCAGGAAATCCCAGTCCGAATCTTTCCGGTGATCGCCTCTGGACCGCGACCCCATCAACATCACTGATATCAGGCGCTCACCGTAGATATTCCGGATAGATTTCACCAGATCATCAATGGCGGCTTGTTCGTTTTCACTGATACTGACCGATGATTCCGCCACCGATCTACCGAAATTCAATTCTGCGTATTCCATTTATTTCAAAATAGGATTGGCGTTATCCCAACGATCCAACCTCTTTTTCAACCTCTTCCAGAATTTCACACGACTTTACCAGCTCTTTCATGGCATTATGATCCGGGAAGAGCGGACGGTCGATGTCCAGATGTTCGACATGCCTGCGGACGACCTCGTGAGCTTTCTGCACGCCCCTGCCGGGGGTGAAATCGCGGAAATCCAGAGCCTGCGCCGCGCCCATGAATTCGATGCCGATGATGCCGTAGGCGTTGTCGATGATCTGTCCGTTCTTGATGGCGGTGTTCATACCCATCGAAACGAAATCTTCCTGATCCGCCGCGGCAGGAATGGACAGGATCGAAGCCGGCGCGGATAGAATCCGCTGTTCGGTGATCATCATATCGGCGGTGTACTGGCTGAGCATCAGCCCGCTGAACATCCCCGCGCCTTTGGTCAGGAAAGAGGGCAGTCCCTGGCTGAGTGCCGGGTTGGTCAAACGGTTCAGGCGGCGCTCGGATATCACACAGATCATAGTCACCGCCGCGCCGACCATATCCATCGGTAATGATACTGGCGACCCCTGGAAGTTCGCGCCTGTCAGCGTAAGCCTATCTTCCGGTATAAAGATCGGATTGTCACCCACGCCGTTCAACTCGGTCTCAACCTGCTTGCGCGCATGAGCAATGGCGTCATGCGCCGCTCCGATCACCTGTGGAGTTGATCTCATGGAATATGCATCCTGCACTTTTGTTTTCATCTTACCTGACTGCAGGTCACTGCCATTGATACATTTAAGAATCGCATTGGCGCTGCGGATTGCTCCGGGGAAACCGCGTAGTTTATGTATCCTTTCGTCGTACGGTTTCAGATTTGCCAATAGTGATTCCAATGTCATCGCGCAGGCGATTTCCGCCTGCTTCAACAGGCGGTTGATGTCGTACAGATGCAGAGCTGACATCGCTGTTAGCAGATTCGATCCGTTGATGGTTGCCAGACCGTCTCGTGCCATCAGACCAGGAATCGGAATCCCAGCTTTGTCGAACGCTTCTCGGGTCGGCATGCGGCTGCCCTGGTAGAAGGATTCACCTTCGCCCATCAGAGAAAGCGCCATCTGCGCCATCGGAGCCAGATCCCCGCATGCTCCCACCGATCCCTTCTGACAGACAACCGGGGTGACGCCTTTGTTCAGCATATCGATCAGTGTAAACGTGATTTCCGGGCGGCAGCCGGAGTTGCCGTGAGCGTGCACGTTGATGCGCCCGGTCATTGCGCCCCGTACGTATTCGATCGGTGCGGGATCGCCTATACCGGCGGCATGGTTGTAGATCAGGTATTTCTGGAAATCCTTTACTTGCTGATCATCCAGTACCATTTCGGAGAACTCGCCGATGCCGGTGTTCACGCCGTACATGATTTCCCGTGCTTCGATCTTCTCTTCCAGCATAGCGCGGCAGACTTTGATGCGCTCGAGCGCGTCCTTATCCAGTTCGACCTTTTCGCCCTTTCTGGCGATTTGATCTAGTTTCTCTATGGTTAACGATTGTCCGTTTAATGTGATTGACATTCTTGATTCCTTATTCCTTCGCCCAGCCATAAATGACGTAGGTTACATTATGGTACAACCCCCATGAATGGGGCTTTGTCTGTTACATGTATTTTAGATTACAAATCAAAGTAATATAACAAAATAATCCGGCATAAGAAACCGGAAAATGGGGAGATGGAGATGAAATGAGTAGGTTGGGTCAATCCGTTTTAACGGTGACCCGATACAGTATATAGAAATCTCACCTGCCACTGTGGAGCGCAGAGAAAAAACGTTTCCGTGTTTTGCGAAGAGCGAGTGATAACACAATTTTGAGTGAGCGATGTGAAGTCGGAACCTTACTGTATGCTATTGTGATTTTCCCTTGCTACCACGTGCTTTCGTCAATGACAAAACGATGCCCAAAATGATGGCAAAGCGGAATGATGTCGCCCAATCCACGGTACCTGCTCCATGAACGATGAGACTGTAAAGAAAAGTCACTATTGCACTAACCACCAGAGTTACAGCGAACGTGATTACAAAGTCAATGAGTATTTCTTTCATGTTCATTTTTCGACCTCCAACTGTTCGGTAAGATTATTTGGAGTACTATAGCATAATTTGTTTACTGCTGAAGGTTATGTTTGCTGGGTTCCCCCTACCCCACCTCCGCCACCAGCATCGTCACGTCATCATCAAAATCGCCGCCCGAGGATAGTTCCTTGACGCGTGCTAGCACCGATTGGATGAGATCATCAGGCGATTCCTTGCGGTGATCGGCGAGGAACTGCTCGAGTTCTTCGGGTGTAAAGGAGGTCCCATCGGGTCCCGCCACGTCGCTTATGCCATCGGTGTAAGCGATCAGGCGGTCGCCGGGTGCGATAGTCTGTGTCTCCTGTTCGTACTGGCTGAAGGATAGCATTCCCACCGGGGGACCTCCCGTTTCCAGTTTCCGCAGATCCCCCGAAGTGGACACGATATACGGTGTGACATGCCCTGCATTGAAGTAATCCAGCGTCTTCTGGCGTATGTCCAGAATGCCGCAGAACATGGTGGCATACTGTTCAGGTGTGGTATCCTGGGACAACGCCTCATTAAGCTGCAAAGCCACCTCCGTCAGCTTGATATTGCGCCTCAAGAAATCCCTCAGCAACGCCCGCAGAGTCGCCATCAAGAGCGATGCAGGAACGCCTTTGCCGGAAACATCGACCACAACCAGCGCGTACCGGTCATCATCCAACGGTATGACGTCGTAATAATCGCCACCCACATCTCTGGAAGATTCGAAATAGCTGGCGAAAGTCACGCCGTTGCCTTCAGGCAAACCCGAGGGAAGCAGTGTCTTCTGCACCTGAGCCGCCGCACCCATTTCATCCTCGTACTCCTTCTTGGCGTACAATTCCATAGATAAAAAAAACTGGTGCATTAGGAAAGCAATGAGGAATAGAGCCAGGAACGACCAGGCATAAGCCTTGCTGATTTCCTGTCCGGCCGCAACTTTGAAGACCAGGTTGGCGGGGACTATCACATAGATCCCCATTGCGATCGTCATAATGTTTCTGCGCCGTTTCGACATCCAGCTATAAGCGCCGTATTTGGCCACGAAAATTGCCCACAGCGCGGCTTTGGTTTGCGGTGTCAGGGTCGCTTTACGCATATAAGATTCTCCACAATAAAATAAATCTTGCCCAATATAACAAAAAAAATCCGGCGAAAAAACCGGAAAATGGGGAGATGGAGATGAAATATGTAGGTTGGGTTAATCCGCTTTAGCGGTGACCCAACAGATTGTCTTAACCACAGATGATACAGATGTCGCAGATTGCGCAGATTAGGATGGGTCGTCACCTTCAGATTGCGATTTCACAAAGCGCTTGAATCTTAATCTCCTCTCCCCAAAGTTTATCAACAAACCGATCTCAAGTTTGAACGCCTCAAGATAATTGATGATCTGGGCGTATTGGGAATCATCTATCACGCTAATCGCTTTAAGCTCCACCAGTACTTTATCTTCCACCAGAAAATCAACTCGCCTCGTACCGACATCCTTGCCCTTATAAAATATCGGCATTTCCACTTCTCTTGCATGCGAGATTTCCGACTCATCCAGTTCAATACCCAAACACCTCTGATAGATTACTTCCTGAAATCCATTCCCAAGAGTTGAATGAACCTGCATCGCACAACCGATAATTCTCTCTGTCAGTTCCTTATACTTGTATTTCTCAGCCATCTTTCGGATCAACTTGTTTTATCTGCGAAATCTGCGTCATCTGCGTAAATCTGTGGTTCAGGGATTTT